>DATAEE010000306.1:0-16889 GCA_036258175.1 Vicinamibacterales bacterium | reverse complement strand
CCACGCGGTGAGCGGATACGGCTGGTCGAGATCCAGCATGTCGCGCATCGCGATCGCGACCTGGTTCAGGTCGTTCTGTATGCGGAGGAGCTGGAGCGAATCTCTCCGGTTCCGATCGGTCAGTTCAGTCTGCATCCGCCGTAGGCCGGCGATCTGACCTGAGATGTACCACCAGTAGACGACGACGGTGGCGAGCGTGACGAGGAGGCCGATAGCCAGAGCGGCGGTGGGTGAGGGGATGCGCGCACGCGTCACATGTCGCTCTGAGCCCGATCATAGCGCCCAACAGATACCCGGGCGCGCTCCGGCCTGGTAAGTCGCTAGGCTTGCGCGCCCCCCGCTCTGAAGGTGTCGAGGTCGGTGCCCTGGAGTGTCAGGATTTCGGTCTGGCCAGGGGCCTTGCTCGAGATCGCGTTCGTCAGGAAGGTAACGGACTCCTGCGAGCCCGGAAACACCAGCGCGAAGTGCCACGGGCCGTCGAATGCGATGTGGGCCACTGACGCTCCAAGCTCGCCGAATTCATCCATGTACGCCGTCTCGATCTCGTCGATCCACGCGACCAGCTGCGGCTTATTGGCGAGCACGCTCGGATTCGTCACCTTGATCAGCATCAGGAACAGATTCATCGTCCAGCCTCCGTTCGCGAACGTGCGCCACCCGGGAATTCGAGAGCGAACTGTCGCAGCAGTGGATTGTGCTTCAACACGATGTCGGTGCGAAAGCCTTCACGCGCGGCCTTGGCGAGCCACAGCCGGGCGTAGTCGCCGCGGTTCAGGAACGTGTAGTGCACGGCGATGTTCACGTTCAGCGGCGCGCGCGGCGCCGGAAGCGCCAGCGCCCGTTCATTCGCCAGCCGCAGGTTCTCCGCGTCGCCGGCGATCGCGTACACCACGCCGAGCGCCGCGCTCGTCAGGAAATCTCCGGGCCGTTCCGCGAGAATCTCGCGGCAGCGTGTCACCGCGTCAGCCACTTCTCCGCGTCGTGCGAGCGCGACCGCCAGCACCGGTCGCGGGAACGGGTGGTTCGGATTGAGCTCGAGCGATTTCTGCGCCACCGCGACCGCCTGATCGAGCTCGCCGCTGAAGTAGTGGGCCGTCGCGATTCCGACTCGCGCGATCTCGTCGACGGGATTGATCGCGAGGACACGCGTCAGTGCCCGCGCCGTCTCGTCGGCCCGCCCCAGCAGCCACTGGAGCCACGCCAGATCGTTCCAGCACCACACGTAGTCCGGGCTGATCTTCAACGCGCGCTTGAACGCCCGCGCCGCCTGGTGGAGGTCGCCCCGCTCGAACCGGATCCGGCCGAGCATGCTATGGGCGATGTCGTCGTTCGCGTTGATCGCGAGCGCCCGCTGGAATTCGGCCTCGGCCTCGTCGAGTCGCTGCTGCCGGACGAAGACGAGGCCCCTCGCCGAATACGCGTCAGATGACCACGCGTCGTGCGCGATCGCCCGTTCGCACGCCTCGAGCGCTTCGGTCATCCACCGGCTTTCGTCCGGTTCCCACTCGCGTTCGAGTCGCGCCATGCAGGCGCTGGCGAGACCAGCGCTCGCGGCCGCATAGCGCGGCTCGATCTGCAAGGCGCGGCGAAACGCCTCAATCGCGAGCAGGTTGTCGGTGCGGTTGAAGCGATAGAACAGCGCCTTACCCTGGAGGTACAAACGGTGGGCTTCCGGGCTGGCGTCGGCGGCGGCCCCCGTCCGCGCGCCCGGAAACTTCGT
The DNA here is from genome assembly GCA_036258175.1 of Vicinamibacterales bacterium. Lineage (GTDB taxonomy): Bacteria > Acidobacteriota > Vicinamibacteria > Vicinamibacterales > 2-12-FULL-66-21 > DATAEE01. The sequence goes on along the minus strand of DATAEE010000306.1, from coordinate 15,169 downwards.
CCGCAGCGCACGAGCGACGCGGCTCGAGACCTCTTCCTGGATGTGGAACAGGTCGTCCACGTCGAAGTCGTAGCTGTCGCCCCAGACGCAGTACCCGGTCGCGACCTCGAGCAGTTGAACGGTCACCCGGAGGCGCTGCGCGCGCTTCGAGATGCGCCCTTCCAGCACCGCCTGCACGTCGAGCTCCCGGCCAATCTGGAGCGAGTCGAGCTCCGACCCGCGGTACTTCTGCGTCGTGCTTCGCGAGATCACCAGCAGCTTCTTCAATCGCGCCAGCTTGGTGATGATCTCTGTCGTCAAGCCTTCGCTGAGGTATTCGTCGTCTTGATCGCCTTGCGGACTCGTGAACGGAAGCACAGCGAGCGATCGATGCCTGGCCGATGCTCGCGGCGCCGGCTGCACGATGGCCGAGTCGCGTAACGCTTTCGACAGCGCGCTGCCGTCCGAATATCTCGCCTCGGGCCGCTTCTCGAGGCACTTCAGGATGATGGCGTCGAGATGCGCCGGAAAGCCGGAGACCGTGGAGCGGATGGGCAGCGGATAGTCGTCCAGCACGGCGGCGATCGTCTGCAGGTTGCCGGCGCGCCGGAACGGATTGCGGCCAGTTGCCGCTTCGTACAGCGTGGCGCCGAGCGCAAACATATCAGACGCGGGCCCGACCGGTTCGCCGCGGATCTGCTCCGGCGCCATATACCCGATCGTGCCCGCGGCGTGGCCGGGATGCGTCAACGGCTGGTTGGTGATCGTGCTGACGTCAGCCTGGATCTGCTCGCTCAGCATCGCCGCCAGCCCGAAATCGAGGACGGTGACGCCCTGATTCTGGTTGACCATGATGTTCGACGGCTTCAGGTCCCGGTGCACGATGCCGCGCGCGTGCGCCTCGGCGAGCGCGTCGGCGAGCTGCAGCGCAATCTTGCCGACGGTGTCCGCGTCGAGGGGGCCCGACGCGATGCGCTCCGCCAGCGTGCTGCCGTCCACGAGCTGCATCACGATGAACAGCTCGTCGTCTATCCGTCCGACCTCGTGAATCGTGCAGATGCCCGGATGGGTGAGCGCCGCTGCCGCGCGCGCTTCCTGCAGGAAGCGCTCCCGCCGGTCCGACTGCAGCGCAAACTCGGGCCGAAGGAATTTGATCGCGACGGGCCGGCCCAGATCGCTGTCGAGCGCGTGGTAAACGGTGCCCATGCCGCCTGCGCCAAGCTCGCGCAGAATTCGATAGTGTGAGAACTCGGACCCGACCATGGTCATGTGGGTGCGATGATGACGCAATCATGCATCATGCCACCGCCATCAAACCCGTGACAAGCTACGACCCGCAGCGGCTGAGGACTTCAGTCTGGCCGTCGGCGACGCGCAGCCGCCAGACTTCGCGGCCGCGGACGCCCTGGGGATTGATGAGCAGCGACGTGCCGTCGGGCGAGAAAAACGGCGCGCCATACTGCGGACGGACACTCCCGATCCGCCTGACATTCGCGCCGCCGGCATCCATGACGTACGCGGCTGCCGGCTCGCCGTCACGCGTCGAAAGAAACGCGATTGATTGGCCGTCCGGCGAGAACACGGCCGGTCGATCTGCAGCGCTGGAGTTCGTCAAGCGCGTGACGCGCCCCTCGACTGTCATCGTGTAGAGCTGATCGGTTCCGGTCCGATCAGAGTAGAACACCAGTCGCTTCCCGTCGGGCGCCCAGTTCGGCACCTGATCGTTCGCCGCACCGTCGGTGAGCGCCTCGGGTGCGCCCGGCGGATCGACGTTCATCAGCATTAACTGCCACCGCGCCCCAGCCGTTTCCGGGCGCCACTGATACGCCAGCCGTCGTCCGTCCGGCGACCAGACGGGCACGCCCGCGAACCCGCGATGCGCCGTGATGCGTCGCTGGCTCGATCCGTCCGCATTCATCAGGTGCAGGTTCGTATGCTCGCCTTCACGCGGGCTCTGAAACGCGATCTGTCGTCCGTCGGGGGACCAGGACGGATGCGCATCCCGTCCGGGCGCCGTCGTGAGCCGCAGATCTTCTTTGGACCCGAGCGTGAGCACGTAGATCTCGATGTCGCCCGTCCGATCCGACGAGTACGCGATCCGCGTGCCATCGGGCGACCAGGCGGGGAACGAGTCGTTGCAGGCCGCCGCCTGCAGTGGAGCCGGTGAGTCGCCGAGCCAGAACACGCCGTCAGGCGTCTTGCCGACACCGAAAGACGACACGACACGCGGCGCCGAGAGATCGACGATGGTGACGCTGTCGGCCGCGGGATTGCTAACGGCTGCGCGCGTACCATCCGGAGAAACGGCGATCACTTTTCCTTCAGCCGGCATCTCCAGAGCGGCGGCTTCCCGGCGTGCGGCGGCGTCGATAACACCGAGCCGCCGGCCCTGAACGACGACCACCCGGCGTGCATCCGGGGTAAACCGAAGCCGGCCGAACGCGGGGGAGGGAAGCGCGACCTGCGCGATCACCTTGTCGGTGTTGGTCGCAATGACGTTGATGTGCTGCTGCTCGTGGCCGATGACCCACGCTTCGCGGCCATCCGGACTGATATCGATGCCGCTCTGTGCGCTTCCTGAAACAACCGTCATCCGGACGCCCGTGATGCGATCGATGGAAGTCACGCGCTTTCCCTCGAGGTGCGGCACGTAGATCTTCCGGTCGTCCGGTGTCACGGCGACAAACCAGCCGCCGTCCGCCTCGGTCGACCACGTCTTCGCGATCGTTCCCGTTCGCGCGTCCAGTTCGACGACGGCGCGGCTGGGCGCGATCGCGACCCAGATCCGCAGACCATCGCGACTCACCCGAACATCGTGCGGTTGCTCGTAGGATCCGAGATCCAGGCTGGCTTTCGCGGTTCGTGCCGCGACATCGAGAACGGACACCATTCGTCCCGGCTTTCGGCCCGGCCCCTCCCCCGGATTCGCCACGTATGCGTGCCGTCCATCGGACGACACCGCAATCTCGTGCGGCCCGCCGGCCGCCGGGAACGTCGCGACCCGTTCGCCGCTGATGGTGTTGACGAGGGCGATGCGGTCCTCGCCGCTGAGCGAGACGAGCAGCAGATCCGCGTTCGGGCGTTCCTGGCGCGAGGCGGAGTGTCGAGCCGCCGATGCGACGAGGAGTGCGAACGTGAGGCAGAGGACGGTGCGCATGTCAGCCATTCACGCCGATATGGTCGGTCTCTAGCCGCAGGTTCACGCAGATTAACGCAGATGCGACCGTTTTAGCCGCAGATGAACGCAGATGTCCGCAGATAAGAGTAGGTTCGTCGCCGCGAGCAGTGTGACGAAATCGCGGCGATCATGGCCGGCCCTCGACGCGAGCCGGCAATCCACCACGAACTCGGTCCGGCCGGACCGAGTCGGCTGCCTGGCACAACATCGGTGCCGGTGGCCGCTGCCTCGGCGTCATCTGCCTGAAGCTGCAGCTAGAGATCGACTGTATCTGTGTTGGCTAAAGAATGCGGAAATCCGTGGCCTGTAATCCGTGTAGTCCGTGGCTCGTGATCCGCGAAATCCGTGGTCAGTGACCGAACCAGCGGGACATCGATCCGCCGCGCTCGGATCGCGTCACGACCGGCCGCGTCTCGTCGGTCGCGCGCTTCGGCAGGTGGATCTTCAGAATCATGTTGCCGGGCGGCTCTGCGCTCATCCACAGGTGACCGCCGGAGTCGGCGATCAGCTTCAGCAGGGCGCCGAGGTCCACGCCTGGTTTGTCGGCCGCACCGACGGCACTCGGCGCGGGCTCGGTGCGGGCTCCCGTAGGCGGATCGAGACGGCGGGCCTCGCGCACTTCGGTGACGGTGATGAGCACGTGCCCGCCGGGCCGCACGTTGGGATGTTTGGCGACGAACCGGCCGTCGACGACGACCGATGCCAGCTCGATCTTCAGCCGTCCGCCGGAGGGCATGCGCTCGCGCGCGTAATTGGCCACGTTGACGAGGACGCGCTCGACGCGCTCCGCTTCGACGTCGACGTTGACCGCGCGTGTGGGCTTCGGCAGCATCAGCTCGATGTCGTCGCCGGCCACGCGCTTCAGAACCGGCTCGAGGTCACGAATCACCGACGTGACATTGACCGGGTCGAGGGCGCGCGTCTGCGTGCGGCCATACGCTGCCAGCTGACGCAGGAAATGCCCCGCGCGGGTCACTTCGGCGAGGAGTTGCTCCGCGCGATGGCGGACGGCGGTGTTGCCGTCGATCGTGGCGAGCCACTGCTCGCCGTCCTGGCTGACGTCGCGGAGCAGGTTGTCGCACGTGACGGCGACCTCGGAGGCCAGGCGGCCGACCGCCTCCATGCGCTGCGACTGCCGCAGCCGTTCCTCGAGCACGCGGCGGGCCGTGAGATCCTCGACAACGATCTCGACGGCGTCCGGCGCCGCGCCGATGGCCAGCAGCTTCACGATGAGGCGGCCGCCGTCCTTTCTCCGCCAGGTCGTTTCGACCGATTCGGTCGTGCCCGTGCTCAGGCAGCGGTCGATCAGCCACTTGAGATCGTCTGCGGATTCGAAGACCGCCGTGGCGACGTTGGTGCGCCGGAGCTCGTCGGTCGTCCGATAGCCAAGCAGGCCGGCGAGCGCGCGATTGGCCTGCGTGAGGGCGCCGTCCCGGTTGAACCGGCACATCCCGTGTGGACTCTGTTCGAACCGCCGGCGGCTGTCCGTCAGCGTCTCGTCGAGCTGCGTCTTCAACTGCGCAGCAGTCGTTGCCTGGGCGCGCAGCGCATCGCGTTCGGTCTTCGCGACGTCGAGCTCCTGGCTGAGCGCGCCGATCCGCGCCTCGATCTGGGCGATCGTTTTCTTCGCGGTCGCGAGAGCCGCGGAGTGGCCGGCGGCCTGCTCGCGGAGCTGTGATTCGCGCTCGGTGAGGAGCGCTTCGAGCCTGGCGCGCGCGTCGGCGTGCTCGCGGCTGGTGCGCTGGAGCTCGGCCTGGCCGGCCAGCCGGGCGCGCTCGAGGCGTTCGCGCTCCTTCTCGGCTTCGGCGAGGGCCTGCTGAAGCGCGTCGCGGCCGGTCTGCAGGTGCTGGACCGTCGCGCGCACGTCGGCGAGCACGCGCGCGTGCTCGTCGCCCTCACGCGCGAGCTGCTGCTCGAAGCTCGCCTGCCGCTCGCGCGCGTCCTGCACCGCCTTTGCGGTTGCATCCTCGAACCGCCGGCGATCCTGCTCGAGCGTCTGCCGCGCCGCGGCGAGATCGCGTTCGACGGCTGCGCGAATCGTGGTCTCGTGCGTCAGACGGTCTTCGAACTCCGCCTTGCGAAGAGACGCATGACGCAGATACGCCTCGGCGTCCGACGTGCGCGTCCGCTCGGCCTCCTCGAGCGCCGCCGCCGCGTCAGCCAGCTGCTGCTCGAGCGCCTCGCGGAGGCGGTTGGCCGAGGCGAGGTTCCCCGTGAGCTCCGCACCGCGCTGCGTAAGCAGATCTGCAGACGCGGTCGCTTCCTCGAGCTTCGCCTGGACCGCGCGACGCTCGACCCCTTCGTGCGCGAGTCGCGCCTCGAGCTCCGCCTCCCGATCGGCCGCCTGCCGTGCGGCTGCTTCACGTTCCGCCGCTGCCCGCTGCTCATTCGCCCGGATTTCCTCCTCGGCTTCAGCGAGGCGCGCCTGGAGTGTTGTGCGCGCGATCTCGAGCTCTTCGATCTGCGCGGTCAACCGGCCGGCTTCGCCGGCGTGTCGCTGCTGCGCCTCGTCGTGCGATGTCCGGACGGCGGCCAGGTTGTGCTCGATCGCCTGTCGTTCCGCGGCCGCCTGCGCGAGCCGTGCCTCGAGCTCCGCTTCTCGATCGGCCGCCTGCCGTGCGGCTGCTTTACGCTCCGCCGCTGTCCGCTGCTGAACAGCCCTGATTTCGTCTTCCGCTTCGGCCAGCCGGCCTTGAAGCGTTTTGCGCGCGGTGTCGAGCTCTTTGATCTGCTCGGTCAGCCGGCCGGCTTCGGCGGCGTGCCGCTGCTGCGCCTCGTCGTGCGATGTCCGGACGGCAGCCAGGTTGCGTTCGATCGCCTGTCGTTCCGCGGCCGTCTGTGCGAGCTGCGCTTCGTGCTCCGCTTCGCGTCTAGCGAGGTTCGCGGCCGCGGTGGACAGTTCGGCTGCGTGCCGCTCGTCGGCGTCCTCACGAGCCGCCTGTGCGCCGACGAGCTCGCGCTCGAGCCGCTCGCTGACCGCCACCGCTCGCGCGAGCCGATCTTCGAGCTCCGCTTGTCGTTCTTCCGCCTGCTTCGCGGCCGCCTGGCGCTCGGCCGCGGCGCGCTGCTGGTTCTCCCTTGTCGTGCTCTCTGCGTCGGCGAGCTGGTGCTCGAGCGACTGGCGAGCGGCCGCCGCCTCTGCCATGGCCGCGTCGTGCTCCCGGCGATGCGCGGTCAGCTGGGCCAGCGCGTCTGCCATTTCCCGCTCGTGACGTTCCTCGGCCGTCTGGTGCGTTTCCCACGCTTCCGACAGGTTGCGCTCGAGCGTTTCGCGCGCGGCCCCTTCGCGGGCGAGGTGATCTTCGAGCTCCGCCTGACGTGCCGCCGCCTGCTGCCGCACGGCGACGATCTCCGCTTCGGCTCGCTCGTCCGCGCGCTGATGTGCCGCGACCGCATCGGCGAGCCTCTTTTCCAGCGTCGCATGCGTCGCGGTTGCGTGCGCCAGCTTTGCCTCGTGCTCGGCCTGCCGGTGCGAGAGGTAGTCGGCTGCAGTAGTGAGCTCCAACGTGAGCCGCTGCGCCTCTTCCTGATGCGCCGTCTCAGCGCTTGCGAAACGCGCTTCGACTGCCTGGCGCGCGGCCAGCTCGCGGGCGAGCTGGTCCTTGAGTTCCGCCTCGCGCTGCGCCAAGTGCTGCGCCGCTCGAAAAGCTTCTGCGGCTCGATCGCGACCGGACTGCTCGAGCGCCGCTGCGGCCTCGCTCAGGCGCTGTTCGATGTGCTGCTGCGACGTGGCAGCCTGAGCCAGGGCGGCTTCGTAACGAGCCTGCCGCTCGGCGAGATCCATCGCCGCCGCCGTCTGCTGTGACGCGTATCGTTCATCCTCGGCCTTGCGCTTCGCATCGGCGTCGGCGAGACGGGCTTCGAGCGCCTGGCGTTGGCCGATCTCCGCTTGACGCGCCGCTGCTTCCTGCGCGAGCCGATCCTCGAGCTCCGCGATGCGGGCAGTCAGCCGCCCGGCCGCGGCCGCATCTGAGGCCCGGTCGAGGCGCGATTGTTCGAGCGCCGCGGCGGCGTCATTCAACCGCCGCTCGAGGACGTCTTGCGCGGCGGCCGCTTGCGCCAGCCCCGCGTTGTACTGCGCGTGGCGTTCGGCGAGATGCGTCGCCGAATCTTTCCGCGCCGACGCATACCGTTCCTCCGCCGCTTCGCGTTCAGACTCTGCTTCCGCCAAGCGCTTTTCCATGGCCTGGCGCGCGGAAACTTCCCGGGCGATCCGGAGCTCGAGATCTGCCTCGCGCCGCGCGATCTCGTCGGCTGCCGTGGCCTCTTCGAGTTCCCGATCCTGTCGCGACTGTTCCAGCGCCGCGGTGGCCTCGTTCAGGCGCTTCTCGAGATCCTCTCGGGCGGCCGCGGCCTTTGCGAGCGCTGCCTCGTGCTCGGCCTGACGTTCCGCGTCGGCTGCCGCGGCGGTCATCCGCTCGGAAGCGTAGCGCTGTCGATCGTGTTCGCGCTCAGCCTCTGCATCGGCGAGCCGTGCTTCCGCCGCTTGACGAGCGGAGCTTTCCCGGGCGAGCTGGTCACGTAATTCCGCCTGCTCACGTTCGGTCTGAACGATCGTTTCGCCTTCCGCCTGCGCCCGGCGCGATGCCTGCTCCAGGCTCGCTTTCGCCTCGGCGAGTCTGCGTTCGAGAGCCTCGCGCGCCGACACCGATTTCGCGAGCCCTGCCTCGTGCCGCGCGCGTTCCGCGGCGGCCGCCGACGCCTCCGCGGCCTGTTCGGTTCGGGCCTGTTCGAGCGCCGCCTCCGCGTCGCTCAGCTGCAGCGTGAGCGTATCGCGCGACCGCGTCACGTGCGCGAGGCTGGCCGTCAGCTCCGCGGCACGTCTGCCGAGCAGGTCGGCCGATGCCGAGGCTTCGGACGCGCGCCGCTGTTCCGTCTCGCGGAACAGCGCATCCGCATGCGCCAGGTTGTGCTCCACGGTCTTGCGCGCCGCGACCTCCTGCGCCAGCCGGTCCTCGAGCTCCACTCGAATCTGCGCGGTCTGCTTCTGCGCGTCTGCGTGCTCTGCCGCCGCGCGCTCGTTCGCTCTCCGCAGTGCAGCTTCCGCTTCCCCCAGCTGCCGCTCGAGTTCGGCGCGCGCCGCGCTCACTTTCGCCTGTTCCACTTCGCGCGTTCGCGCGTCCGAGAGCTCGCGCTGAAGTCGACCCTCCTGAGCCTTCGCGGCGAACAGGCGATCGAGCCTGTACGTCAGCGCGCGGAACGCCTCGGCCGACTTCACCACGCAGTCCGTCGCGCCGAGCTTCAGCGCCGGCAGCGCGAGCGCATCGTCCCACTCGACGACGACGATGACCGGGACCTGCAGGGTGCGATCGGAGAGGCCTTTGAGAATCGCGAAGGCGTCGACGGCAGGATGGTCCTGCTCGACGAACAGGATGTCGAACGGCAACGGTTCGCCGGTGTCCTCAAGCTCGGGCGGCAGCGACTGGATCGGCTCGTCCGGGGTGAGATCAGCTTCCGTGACTTCTATCGACCATGCGGGGTGGTCGAGGCACTGCCGGGCGAGCGCGCCGTCGCCAAAATAAAGGATGCGCAACGGCCGGCGCGCCTGCGGCTGCGGGGCAGCCCGCCGCTTCAACAGCCGGCTGACAGCGTCCGGCAGGTCTCTCGCGAACGTGTCGCCGTGGACGACGTAGTCGTCTGCGCCCGCCTTGAGCGCCGCTGTCGGCGTGCCTTTCTCTTCGGACGAGACGATGACGATCGGCGCGGTCAGGCCCAGGCCACGAACGTGCCGTACAAATGAGGCGCAACTCTGGTGCTGGACGTCGGCCTCGACGACGAGCGCGGTGAAGTCCCGGTTGGCCGAGACCCAGCGTTCGGCGTCCAGCAGGCTTTCGGTCGAAGCCAGCGTGGCGTCGGGGGCGTTAACTCGGAGAGCGTTGACGGCGAGCTGCGCGGCGCGGCGGTCGTTTGCTACATAGAGAATCTTCATGCGGCCCGGAGCAACGGCGAGAAATGCCGCTTCTTCTTTCTATGGAGGCGCTTCGGCTGCAAGGCACGCGCCTGAGCTGACGGGCGGACCCCGCCCGTCCCGCCGATGCCGGAATTGGCCGGAAGTCTTGGCTAGACGTGATTTTCTTCTTACGGCTCAGCTACGAGCCTGGGCTTGGGAGTCGCGGTACGGGCTCGCACGCGGGCAAGTTGCTGACGACTTCGTCAGTTCATTGACAGGTTCGGTAGCCGCAGATTCACGCAGATTGTCAGGACCGGGAACCGCAGATTCACGCAGATGGACGCAGATCTGGGGCCGCCCCCTCGATGTGAAGCAGGCGCCGCTTCCGCCAGAGGCCGCCGCCGTAGCCTCCGAGCTCGCCGTTCTTGTTCACGACGCGGTGACAAGGGATGACGATCGCGATCCGGTTCATGCCGTTGGCGCGGCCGACGGCGCGCACGGCGGCAGGGCCCGAGACGGCGCGCGCGATGTCTTCGTACGACCGCGTCTCACCGTAGGGGATTCGACAGAGCTCCTGCCACACACGTTCTTCGAACGGCGTGCCTGGCGCGTCGACGGGCACGCTGAAACTCCGCCGCGTGCCCGCGAAGTACTCCGAGAGCTCACGACGAGCCGTCGTCAGGTGCGCGTGATCCGCTGGTGCGAGCGCCGCCTTGAAGCGGCGGCGCAGCATCGCGAGCTCGCGCTCGAGCATTCGACGGTCGGTGAATTCGAGCAGGCAGAGTCCTTTATCCGTGGCGCCGGCGATCATCGGCCCGAGCGGCGTGTCGATCCATGACAGCCGGATGCACTCGGCGTCCGCGGAATGGCCAGGCGGCGTCCCGAACGCTTTCTGAAACGCTTCCCGAAATCCGCTGTGCGATTCGTAGCCCGTCTCGAACACGGCGTCATCGAGCGGTTCGCCGTCGCGGATGCGCTCGAACGCGCGTGCGAGCCGCCGCGCGCGGCAATACGCCTGGAACGTCATGCCGTATCGGGCCGCAAAGTACCGGCGCAGACGGGCGGGTTCGATCCCGATCTCGCGCAGGTCGCGCTCGCGAAGCCGCACGGCCGGCTCGCGCTCGACGCGATCGAGCAGCGTGGTTACCCACGCCGGCGCCTGCGCGTCCTCGAGCGGACGGCACCGGCGGCACGGCCGGTAGCCCGCGAAGAGCGCGTCCTTCGGCAGGGCAAAGAACTCGACGTTCTCTGGCTTCGGCTTCCGGGCCGGGCACGACGGGCGACAGAAGATCCCGGTCGTGCGGACGCCCAGGAAGAAGAGACCGTCGTACGAGGCATCCGAGTCGAGATATGCGCGCTCCATTTCCTCGCGCGGCGGCAGAGGCAGAAGCGGTAGCGATGGACTGGATGCGGAAACTGGCATCGACATAGAGATCATGTGCGGATCTTGCCGGGTCCGCAACCGGTGCCGCCACCGGAAAAACGACGGCGAAGTCGATTTCCTGTGACGAGCCGTACCCGACGTCAGACAACCGCTAGGAAACCATCAGCCGTTCGTCACGCTGGGGAGCCCTGCGTTGCCGTATCTCGCAGGCAGGACCCGCGCACTCCCTTGCCCTGGCCGCTGAAGGATGGCGTCGTCTTGCAGATCGAGGTCGCCATGCACCAGACACTCACGCAGCGCCTGCTGGCACCACTCGTAGACATCCGACGCCATGAAATCCGCAGCGCCCTGCTGATGTTCGTCTACGCGTTCCTGCTGATGACCTCCTACAACATCGTCCAGCCGCTGACGCGATCGAAGCTGATCTCTGATCTGGGCGCCGTCAACATCCCGTATGTCGTTTTCGTATCGAGCCTGATCGTCGGCCTGTTGATGGTGGGTTACGTACGGCTCGTGAGCCACCTGCCGCGGCGCCTGGCAGTGCCCATCGTGCAAACAGTCATGGCGGCCGTGATGGTCGGGTTCTGGGCGCTGTTCCGGGCCGGTGGCGACTGGGTGTCGGTCCCGTTCTATCTCTGGGGCTTCATGTTCGCGATCCTGGTCACCAGCCAGTTCTGGACGTTGGCCAACGGGCTCTACGATCCGCGCCAGGCGAAGCGGCTGTTCGGATTCATCGGCGGCGGTATTGCGCTCGGCGGAGCGACCGGCGCGTGGACCACCGCCCTCATGGTTGAAATCGTCGGCACCAATTCGCTCCTACTGTGGAGCGCGGCGATTCTGCTGGTCTCGGTCGGCGTGGTCACGATGATCCTGCGGTCCGAGACCGAGACCATCAACGTCGTCGACGTGGGTGCAAGCGAGAAGGGCGTCGGCCTGCGGCGAGCTCTGGAGCTGCTCCGGGGCTCGCGTCAAGCCAAACTCGTCGCGCTCGTCATCGGGTTCGGGTCGATCGGCGCGGCGCTCCTCGACCAGCAGCTCAACATGGCGACCGAGATATTCAAGGGCCGGGCGCAGGTGGACGCCATGGGCGCATTCCTCGCACAGGTGCGAGGGTGGGTGTCGCTCGTCGGGTTCTTTCTTCAGGTCTGGGTCACGCCTCGCATTCATCGCTATCTCGGAATCGCGTTTGCGTTGATGCTGTTACCGACGGGGCTCGCGGCCACCGCCGGCATCATGCTGATCGCGGGCGCGCTCTGGGCACCCGCCGTGGCGAGCGTTCTCGACCGCTCGGTCCGCTATACCGTCGACAAGACGACCCGGGAGGTGTTGTTTCTCCCGCTGCCGGCGGAGCTGCGGCAGGAGGTGAAACCGTTCGTCGACGTGACGGGGGATCGCTTGTCGCGTGGCGTGATCGCGTTGGTCATCCTGGTGCTCGTCCAGCCCTGGGGTCTTGGGCTTCGGTGGTATCAGCTCAGCTTCGTGAGTCTGGGGCTGGCCGCGGTCTGGTTCGCCCTGGCTGTGAGGGCGAAGCGCGAATATCTCGCCAGCTTCCGGCGCAGCATAGAGCGCCGCGACCTGGCGCCGGCGGAAGTGCGCCTGGAGGTGGCCGACCTCTCGACCGTCGAGACGCTGGTCGAGGAGCTGGCGAGCCCGAACGAAGCGCGTGTGCTCTACGCCATCGACCTCCTCGAGTCGCTCGACAAGCGCAACCTCGTCACGCCACTCCTCCTGAATCACGGGTCGCCCGCCGTGCGGGCGCGCGCTCTGAGGGCGCTCGGTCGGATGCCGCCCCGGATTGCCGCGCGGTGTCTTCCGGCCATCCAACGCCTGATGGCCGACCCCAGCGCGGACGTTCGCGCCGGCGCCGTCGGTGCGCTGGCGAACATTCGCGACATGGATGTCATCGATCTGGTCCGAGGGCATCTCGCGGATCGCGATCCTCGCATCGCGACCACGGCGGCGGTCGTGCTCGCCAGAAGCACGTCCCCGAACGACGTAGCGGCAGCCGAAAGTGTGCTGGTGCGCCTGGCGTCGGAGGCAGCACCCGGCACGCGCCGCGAGGTCGCGGCGGCGGTGCGCGAGATTCCAGATCCGCGGTTCAGGCAGCTCCTGATCCCGCTGCTGTACGACACGTGCGGGGAGGTTGCCGGAGAGGCGCTGCGAAGCGTGCGCGAGCTTGGACCGTGCGACTTCCTGTTCGTGCCTACGTTGATCTCGCTGCTTCGCCGGCGCGACCTGAAGAGAAATGCGCGCGACGTGCTCGTGAGTTACGGCGAGCCTGTCCTCGACGTGCTCAACTATTTCCTCCGCGATGACACGGAGAATATCTGGGTTCGGCGGCACATTCCGGGCACGATCGCGCGGATCCCATCGCAAAGATCGATCGACATCCTCACCGACGCTCTGCACGATGCGGACGGCTTCCTCCGCCATGAGGCGCTGTCCGCCCTCGAGACGATCGATCGCGATCATCACCGGAAGCTGAGGATCAGGAGGGACGAGATAGAGGCGCTGACGCTCGAAGAGGCCGCGCGCTATTTCAAACATCGCGTCCTGTATGACGACGTGTTCGTTCGCGGGGGCTTCCCAGGAGACAGTCTGTTGGCCCACGCGCTTCAGGAAAAGATTACGCGCACGACGGATCGGGTCTACTGGCTCCTTGGCCTCCTGTACCCGTGGAAGGACGTCGCGGCGGCGCGCTGGGCGATCGAGCGGGGCGATCCGCGAGCGCGCGCGAGCGCGCTCGAATACCTGGACAATCTCCTGGGCGGCGGCTTGCGGCAGCGTCTGATGCCGATGCTCGAAAAGGCCCCCGTCCACGAGAAGGACCGGAGGGCGAACGCGACCTCGCGGCCATGGGACGCCGACGAAGCCCTGGCGGCGCTGGTGAACGACGATGATGAGATCGTGGCCGCAGCGGCGATCGACCTCGTCAATGCTCATCGTGCCTCCGAGCGCCGGCCGCGCGTGCTTCTGGGAAATCCGCTCCCGCCCGTCCAGCTCGTTGCGCGGCTGCGCCGCATCCCTCTCTTCGCGTCCCTCTCAGTCGACGATCTATTCCGCATCGTCGACGCGGGGCGCCAGATCCGCTTCGAGCCCGGGCGGGCGCTGTTGCAGGAAGGAGCCGTCCCCATCGAGGTTCACGTCCTGCTCGACGGCGCGGTTTCGATCCAACGCGCGGATCGCCCGCGCGGGCGGATCGAGACGCCCGCGGCGCTCGGGATCGAGCCGGTGCTGCAGGCGTCCGCGATGCGCGAGACCGTGCGCACGCTCGAACCCACGGCGTGCCTGGTCTTCGCCGCAGACGACATGCGCGCACTCGTTTCGGAGAGCTCGGCGCTCGTGCAGGGGTTCGTCCGAACCCTCGCCCATGGCCTCCTTCCGGCGCCGGACTGGCTGGTCGTCAGAGGCGGGCCGAGCGCGGCGGCGGCTGTGGCCAGCTTCGTGTCGAAAGGCCTCAGGCCGATCGGGAAGGTGCTGGTGCTCGAACAGCTTCCGGTGTTCCGGTCGGTGTCGGCCGCCGAGATGCTGCATCTCGCCTCGATTGCACGACCGGTCGTCCTGCGCCAGGGAGCGCTTGTCGACGAGGTTGAAGGGGCCATCGTGACCGTCCTCGAGGGGCGAGTCTCGCTGGAAGCAGGCGAGGAGCGGCCGGTCATCGCCGAGACAGGCGATGCGATCGGCGTACATGAGACGCTCGCGGGCGTGCCCCTCGAGCGCAGGGCAGTCGTGCTTCATGAAGGGCGCGGGCTCCGGATCGAGCGCGACGACCTGTTCGATCTCCTGGGCCGGCGTCCCGCACTGTTGCAGGAGCTCTTCGCCGGGCTGCTCGTCATGCCTCGCTATGAGCCAGCCGCGGTGTAGAGCCGGGAACCAACCGACCGCTCGGGTCCCCGTCTAAAGAGCGTACTAGATGGAGGCCATATGTTCGGCAGACTAGCGTTGACAGTTGGCCTGGGACTCGGGTTTCCGGCGCTCGCGGCGGCGCAGGGTATTTCCGAGCCCAAGACCACGACCTCGACCGGATGGTTCTCGGATAAAGGATGCGCGGAACCGAAGGTCGCGCGCGGGCAGATAGGCCCGAACAATCCCGAGTGCGTAAAGCGCTGCCTCGACGAAGGCGCGGGCGCCGGTCTTCATCAGCGAGCAGGCGAAGGCGCTCTTCGAGGTGAAGGACTATCCGACGGTCAAGGATGACGTTGGCTATCGCGTCGAGGTCACCGGGATCGTGGATGAAGAGGCAAAAACGATTGCCGTGAAGTCCGTGAAGCATCTCGAGGCAGTTCCCATCATGTGCGGGAGGCCGAGGAAGACGAAGTCGACGCCCTGATGTCGCCCGCTTCGGCGATTGGGTGTAAGCTCCTCCGAAACACGGTCAGCGTGCATTGGAGGCTGCAATGGAGATCGATCGCCGGAGCTTCCTGACCACCCTTGGCGGCGCCGCCGCAATCGAGACAATGTCGTCGGAGGCGCTGGCCGATGCACTCGAGCATCGGATGATGGAGGAGCTCGATGCTGCGGCCCTGCAATCAGCTCCTTCACCAGCTTCTCCCGTCGAGCCTATAGAAGCTCGGCGAGGCGCCGGGAGCCTGTTCCTTCCGTCACGCGACGGCGAGACGCGGCGCATGATGCCGCTCTCGACGATGCCGGACCGACCGACGATCCTCGATTTCTTCACGCATCGTTTTGCGCCGGCCACGCACGTCCTTCAGAGCGCGACCGATGCGCTCAAGAAGGG
>DATAEE010000305.1:0-45569 GCA_036258175.1 Vicinamibacterales bacterium | reverse complement strand
AAACCAGGCGGTGATGTCGTTGTCGATCTTCGTGAAGTCGGCTCGCGGGGCAAGGAGGACCGCGCCGGCGACGATGCCACCCGTCAGCCACCACCGGAACGCCCAAAGGAAATCAGCGATGCGCGAGGTCACGGGGCGCGCTCGAGGACTCGCCGGCTGAAATCGGCTTCGGTAAGACCGACGTTGTAGTCGATCTTCTCGATGGCGAGGTCGGTACGCGTGTCACTCAGGTCGTCAGCCATCGTCGAGTCCAGGACCGTCCAGATACCCTCGACGCGCTCGAGTTTCCGCACCGTGTAGGTCTTCTGACGCTCGTCGCGCCGGTTGAAGATTTCCGCGCCGACCACGACGAATGAATCCTTGAGAACCAGGCTGAGAACGCGTGGGAATGTCGCCCGGGCGTCACGGCGGCGCGACTCGAGGCGATACGCCGGCTGCGGACGCCCGTCAGGAGCCGTCCATGTGGCGTTTTCTTCCGCGAAGCGGTACGAGTAATCGTCGAACTCGCGTCCGCCGATGTCTTCGTACGTGAAATCGGTCCCGACGAAACTTTCCTGAGTTTCCTCGCCAGAGATCCGCCGGACGCGGCCGAGCGACGGCAGATAGAGGAAGCGCTCGTCGCCGGCGCCCGGATGCTCCCACACGAGAAAGCCGGTGTCTTTGATGTCGTTTGGAAACGTAAACCGCACGAGAATGCGGTCGCCCGCGGTGCCTCCGTCGCGCGTGGTCAGCTCGAGCGCTGGTTCGCGCGCACGTCCTCGCCGATCGACCAGGCGCATCCGAAGCGCCGCGCGCGAGTCGCGGCCGGTATCGCGATCCTGGACGGCGCGCGCGACCTGATCCGCTGACAGCGCTGTGGCGGCTGTGCCGCCCAAGGGGTGCGCATCAACGTTGGAGATGACGATCGCGAGGATCAGGACGGCTCCCGCGATGACGACGGGCATATGTGAAGTATTTCACAGCCACACCTGATACGATCGCTGCATGCCAGTCCTGATCTTCGGTAAAGACACCTGACCGTACACGGAAGCCGCCCGTGAGGATTACGCCAGGCGGCACGTTCCGTTCGAATACCTCGACGTCAGGAAGAACGCAGCCAATCTCGAACGGATGCTGCAGATCACCAAAGGGCACCGTCGCGTGCCCGTCATCGTCGAGGACGAAGCGGTGATGATCGGCTTCGGCGGGACTTGAGGTGTGTGACGCGGCCCGTGCGGCCCGCCTCGGTTGCTGCGGTGGTATCCTTGGACCCCACGCGTGTAGATGGCTGAGACGTTCTCCTCCGACGAACGCGCTGCGCTCGCGCCGTATTTCACCAATCTCGATGGACCGGTCTTTGCGCTGGTCAACCTACCCGAAACGGTGAAAGGGGCGCTGTTCGCGCGCTACTCACGATCGCCAAAGTCGCTTCGACGCTTGTTTCTCGACGAATTCCTTCCGAAGGTTGGATCCGCATCCCTGAAGGGGTGCGCCACCGAGCAGGAAATCGGCGTGGCGCGAGCCGAGCAGCTGTACGCGAGGGTGTTCAGCGAGTACGGGGACGACTCGGTCGCGCAGCTCGGAGGCGTCCACCTCGCGTGCGAAGACGCGTCGAACGTGTTGACGAAGCTGGTCGAGTGGGGCCGCCTGATGGCGTACCTCGAGCAGTCAACGAGATACATCGCATACACGCAGCGACGCGAGGGTCGCTGGCGTTATCACGTCCCGGAGGAGCTCGACGGGCGCCCTCAGCTGCGTGCGCAGTACGTGTCGACGCTGGATCAGGCGTTTGACCTCTACGCGCGCTGGATCGATCCGATGCAGGCGCACTTCCGCGTTCGGGTACCGAAAGCCCCGGAGGATTCCGACGCCGTCTATCGTTCTGCGATACGCGCGAAGGCGCTGGATACGCTCCGGGGGCTGCTACCGGCAGCGACACAGTCCAACGTCGGGATCTACGGCACCGGCCAGGCGTACGAAGCGCTCCTGCTGCGGCTTCGCGCCAGCCCCCTCGCGGAAGCCCGCGCCTGCGCCGACCTCATGCTCATCGAGCTGCGAAAGGTCATCCCGGCGTTCCTGACGCGGGTCGATCAGCCGGACCGCGGTGGCGTCTGGAGCCGATATCTCGCGTCCGCCCGCGATGCGACCGCCCGGCTGGCCGCCGAGCTGACGGTGGACGTCGATGCGGAACCGCGCGACGAAGTGACGCTGACCGATTTCGATCCGGACGGCGAGTTCAAGGTCGTGGCTGCCGCGTTGTACGCGTCGAGCGATCTGCCGGACGATCAGCTCGTCGCCATGGCGCGCAGGATGAGCCGGGACGCTCGACTCAGAGTGCTGGCGACATACGCGGGCGACCGCGGCAACCGGCGGCACAAGCCAGGACGGGCCTTCGAGCGCACGAGCTATCGGTTCGACGTGCTGACCGACTACGGCGCATTCCGGGATCTGCAGCGGCACAGGCTGTTGTCGCTCGAGTGGCAGCAGCTGTCGACCCGCCATGGCTTCGTCGAGCCCGAAGCGATCATCGAAGCCGGTGGTCACGAGGATTGGATGCGCGTGATGCACGCATCACAGGAACTCGACGAGGCATTTCGCTCGGCCGGCCTGGACCCCATCGCCCCTTACGCCGTGTCGATGGCCTACCGCGTCAGGTTCTACATGGAGCTCAACGCGCGGGAAGCGATGCACATGATCGAGCTGCGGACCGCGCCGCAGGGTCATCCGGCCTACCGGCGCGTCTGCCAGCGCATGCACCGTCTCATCGCCGAGCACGCCGGCCACACCGCGATCGCCGAAGTCATGAAGTTCGCGGATCACACGGAAGTGGAGCTCGAGCGGCTCGGCTCGGAACGCGCGCTCGAAAAAAAGCGAGTCGCATTGCGGAACGCTGAATGAACTACTCGGGCGGTACTTCCTCTCGACTCCAGTAGCGCCCGAACTCGTCGAGAAACGTCAGCGTCTCGAACGACGTCATCCGATCGAGGAACAGCACACCGTCCAGATGATCGGTCTCGTGCTGCATGACGCGCGCCGGGAAGCCTGACAGCTTCAGTTCGATCTTCCGTGCCTGCCGATCGAGGCCGCGCACGTAGATCTGGCGGGCGCGAGGCACGCGGCCGCGCACCTCCGGAATGCTCAGACAACCCTCCCAGTCTTCCCCTATCTCGGAACCGATGACCGTGATGTCGGGATTCGCCACGACTGTCAGGGGAAACCCGTGCTCTTCGTCCGTCGAGCCGGCGACGAACAGCCGCAGGCTTTCGTGTACCTGCGGCGCCGCCAGCCCGATGCCCTGATACTCCTTCATCGTTTCGATCATGTCGTCGATCAGGCGCTGGATCGGCGGCGTCGTCAGCTCGGCGGCGTCGAGTGCCCGCGCGCGCATCCGGAGCACGGGATGGCCCATACGGGCGACCTTCAAAATCGCCATAGATTGGAGAAGTATATTGGCATGCAGGACGTCGAGTATCGCTTCTGCCCGGTCTGCGCCGGAACGCTGGAGAAACGCCAGCTGAAGCCGGGAGACCCCGAGCGCCTCGTCTGCTCTGCCTGCGGGTTCGTTTTCTATCTCGATCCCAAGGTCGCGGTCGGAACCATCATCCGTATGGAGGCCGGGCCCTCCGGCGCCGAACCGGACCGTGTCGCCCTCGTCCGCCGCGCAATCGAGCCAGGCTACGGCCGTTGGGTGTTCCCCGGAGGGTACGTAGACCGCGGCGAGCCCATCGAGATTGCGGCCGTCCGTGAAGCGCGCGAAGAATCGGGTCTGGAGGTACGCCTCGACGGCCTCGTCAACCTCTACTCCTATGCGGGCCGGGCGCCCGTGATCATCGTTTACGCAGCGACGGCGATCGGCGGGACCCTCTGCCCCGACGACGAGTGCTCCGAGGCGCGGCTATTCGGGATGGATGAAATTCCCTGGGATGAGCTCGCGTTCCGGAGCACGCGCGAGGCGCTGCGCGACTACTTCACCGGCCGGGGATCGCGCGGGTCATTGCTGTAGAATAGCTTCCAGTCCTGTAACGGCCCTCTGAGGCTCCCCAGAAAACAGGTTGACAAATCACGTGTCGCTGCCGGCACGTCCCGTGCACCGACCTCGACCGTTCTCACTCTGAAGGTGTTCGCTCCATGATCAAATACATTCTTGGCGTGGGACTGGCGGCGTCGTTGGCGACCGGCTGCAGCTACGAGCGAGGCAATCCGAACGAGCCGACCTCGAGCGGATTCGAGGGACTCACGGGCAACTGGGCCTCCGCCAGCTCGCAGGTCTCGCGAGAAAACTGCAGCGACTTCCAGTGGAGCATCACGGAACGGACCGCGACCAGCGCTCAGGGAACCTTCAGCGCGACGTGCGGCGGCGATCTCCGCATCAATGGGTCGGCGCGCGCGACGCTGCAGGGAGACGTGATTGCCTGGAACGCAAATGCGACGGCGACCAATGTGCCCGTCGCCGGAACATGTCCCATCAATCTGGGCGGTACGGCCGAGCTCGGCGTCGATTCAGTCGCGATCCACTACAACGGCAGCATCTGCGGTTTCAACGTCAGCGGCGTGGAAATGCTCCGCCGACGCTAGCTCGCGATCACGCCAGGGCCTCCGCCTTGGCCGCCCCGTAAAACGAATACCATGGCGTCGCAGGCTTCAGCGCCTCGTTGACGTTGTTGATGTTCTTGACGCCCTCGTTCTCGAGCCACGCGCGGAACGCAGCAGCGCCCTGCTTCGCGTACACGGGAATGCCTTCCTTCCAGGTCGCCCGGCCGCAGAGCACGCCGGCGAACTTCACGCCGGACTCGGCCGCCAGCGCGAGCGACTCGGTGAACTCCGCGTTGCTCACGCCGGCTGACAGATAGATGAAGGGCTTTGTCGCGACATCGGCTGCGCGCCGGAACGCCACCATCGCCTCCTTCTTCGAGTACGCGGCCTGGCCGCCGAACGACTTCGTGCCGTCGACGAATTTCATGTTGATCGGCACTTCGACCTTCATTACGTCGACGCCGTAACGGTCCTTCGTGAACTCGGCCATGCTCCCGGCAACAATGTCCGGCTTCTTCCGGGCGAACTCGAGCCCCTTTTCGTCCTGCCCTTCCTCGTAGCCGACGAATTCGAGAAAGAACGGAATATCGTTGGCTCGGCACTCGTCGCCAATGCGCTCTACCCAGGCATGCTTCTGATCGTTGACTCGCTTGGGATCGAGCGGCGAATAGTAGAGGAGAATCTTGACGCAATCGGCACCGTTCTCTTTCAACCGCCGTGCCGACCAGAGATCGAGAAGATCGGGCAACCGGCCGGGGCCCGTCTTGTCGTAGCCGGTCTTTTCATAGGCGAGCAACAGCCCCGCGTTCTTCGCGCGGCGCTTGCTCGCGGGGAGCCCCCACTCCGGATCGAGCAGGATCGCGCTCGCGTGCGGAGTGAGCACCTCGGTGACCAGCGACTTGAACTCTTCCATGTCCCGGTCGCCGACCTCGCCGCCCTTCTCCTTTGCGAGCGCCTTCTGTAGTGAACCGCGCTGGTCCATCGCCGCGGCGGCAATGACCCCCCGCTCGTTCGAAACGGCCTGCATGCCTTTCAGTTTCCCGGCTGAGATTTTCATGACACCTCGAGTCACAGACAGAAACTATAAACTAGAAACTTTTTTAAGAGGGAACTGAAAGTCCTCCGTAACTCCGGAGGCTGCCGCGGCTTCCACCATCGCCTCAATCGGCAGCGACGATTCCGCGTCTTCGACCTCCACGAGCCGCGCCTTCGTCGACGGATGCCGGGGCGTGAATAGCGTACAGCAGTCTTCGTCGGGCAGGATTGAGATGGGATAGGTCCCGAGACGCTGCGCCTGCGTCATGATCTCCTCTTTGTCCATCCCGACGAGCGGCCGCAAGACGGGCATCGTCGCCACGCGACCGATGACTGACAGGTTCTCGATCGTCTGCGACGCAACCTGACCGACGACTTCTCCGGTCACGAGCGCTTTCGCGCGCCAGGTCGCGGCGATCCGCTCCGCGATCCGAAGCATCAGGCGACGGTAGATGACGACGCGAAGGGGTGGCGGAACGGCGAGCACGACCTGCTGCTGCAACTCGCCGAACGGCACGAGGCACAGCCGCGATCGAAGCTGATGCGTGGTCAGCAGTCGCGCCAGTTCCCGTGCCTTCTCCTGCGATGCCCGCGACACGATGGGATAACTGTGGAAGTGCACGAAATGGACCCGGCACCCGCGCTTCATCAGGCGCCAGGCGGCGACAGGCGAGTCGATGCCGCCGGACAGGAGGCACGCCACGCGTCCGCTCGACCCGACGGGCAGGCCGCCGGCGCCGCGTTCCTTGCCGAAGAAATAGAACGCCTCGCCGGTGAGCATCTCGAGGTGTATCGTCAGCGCCGGATTCTCGAGGTCGACATGCCAGCCACGCGCCAGCTTGATCCGGCCGCCCACCTCGCGCTCGATCTGCGGCGAGGTCAGCGGATAGCTCTTGTCCGCGCGGCGCGCCGACACACGAAAGCTCGGCACGTCTTCGCGTGGCAGATCCGCGAGAATCTCGCGGGCGATGCGGTCCACGTCGATGCCAGTGCGGCCGGCTCGCGCGAAATTGCCGACGCCGAAAACGTGCGAGAGTCGATCTCTCACGGTCTCCCAGTCCGCGGCGGGTCCGAGCACGATTTCAATGCGGCCGACCAGCGCGCGGACCGACACGACGTCGAGATCCGACAGGGCGTCGCGAAGGTTGCGCACGAGCCGCGCGACGAACCATGGACGGTTGCGGCCCTTGAGCGCGATCTCCTGATAGTGGACAACGACTGACGTCATTTAATTGCAGCGGCGGCCTGGTGCCCGGCTCGCACGGCGCTCTCAATCGTACCCGGCAGGCCGGTGTCGATCCAGTCGCCGGCGAGGAAGAAGTTGTCGAGCCCGGTCGTAACCGCGGGCCGGGGCGGAACGCCGGGCGCCACGGAGAACGTCGCGCGACGCTCGCGTACGACGACGCCGCGGATGAGCCGCGCGCGCGCCGCGTCGGGCAGCGCGTCGCGAACGCGCGCCGCCGCGAGGGCAATGAGCTCTTCATTCCCAAGCGGCGCGAGTGCCTCGGCGGCGCTCGTGACGATCGACAGGTGTGACGCGTCGCCGCCCAGAACGGCCCGCTTGTCGAAGATCCAGTGGATGTCGCTCTCGGCCAGGCCCACGAACGCTTCCTGCATCACGAGCCGGTCGTACCACAGGTTGACCGTCACAATCGGCAGCGCCGGCGTTCGACGGGCCGCATCGACCGTGCGCGCGAGCGAACCAGGCAGCGGCACGCGGGCAAAGAGATCCGCGATTGCGAACCACGGAACGGCGGAGATGAATGCGCCGGCTGTTATCCGCTCGCCACGAACGTCCAACGCAGCGACTCGCCCGCCGTCGGGCGTGACGCCGGCGACGGATGCCTGGGCATTGATGCGTACCTCACCGCCGCGATGCTGGATGTACTCGCGAGCCGGCTCGGCGTACATCCGGTCCAGCGGCCGAACCGGAAGGCCGATGGCAGCCGCTCGGGGACCGCCGCCGAACATCTCCGCGAGAACGCGCGCGAATGGCCCGGCCGCGGCCCGCTCCGGCGGCTGATTGAGCGCGGCGATGGCGAGCGGCTCCCAGAGCCACGTCCGAATCGCCGGACGCTGACCATGACGGATGAGCCATTCGCGAACGGTCTCGGAATCAGCGGCGATTCCCGACCGTCGAAGCAGCGGCACGGCGAGGCGCAGCACGCTGATGCGATCGGCGAGCGGCAGCGCCTCCCACTCCAGCACACCCGCCAGCAGGTGCAGGGGAGATGGAAGGTCCGGGCATCGCAAGCGGGTCAGAGCGCCCCCCGGTGCGACGAACGGCACCTCGAGCGACGGCTGCAGGCGAACGTGGCCCTCTGCCCCAATGCGCCGGAGAAACGCAAAGGTGTCGCTGTAGCAACCGAAGAGCACGTGCTGGCCGTTGTCGACCAGCTCACCGGTCACGCGGTCTGGAAACGCAGTGGCGCGCCCGCCAAGCCTCGGGCGCGCTTCGAGAACGAGCACCCGCGCGTCGCGCTCCGCAAGGGCGGCAGCCGCACTGAGGCCGGAAAACCCCGCGCCGATGATGACGACGTCGTACTGGACTGTGGTCAATGGCTACACGCGCAGCAGCTGCGTGCGCGCCCATGTCGCCGCCGCAATCCAGGCGCGCGCCGGCCGGGGCACCCTGATGCGTCTCGAGAACACGTCGTAGCCGGAGCCTTCGATCCGCGTCAGGACTCCGCGGTAGATGCCGCTCATGATCTCGGCCGCGACGAGGCGTCGCGCATCCTCGCGCGGCAGCGCCTCTCGAGCGCGCGCGTAGTACCGCCGCGCGCGCGCCGCCTGAAACGCGAGCAGGTCCCGCAGCGGCGGCGACGGCCCCGCACCGTCAGCTGCGCACGCTGCGCGAAGATCAGCCTCGGTGACGCCGAAGCGATCGAGATCCTCGACCGGAATGTAGATTCTGCCGCGCGCGAGGTCCACCGGTACGTCTCGCAGGATGTTCGTCAGTTGCAGCGCCACACCCAGCTCCGATGCGTAAGTGCGCGCCGCCGGGTCCCGATAGCCGAAGATCTCGACGCACACCAGCCCCACGGCCGACGCGACGCGCAGACAGTACTGATGCAGGTCCGCAAATGTCGCATAGCGCGTCTGCGTCAGATCCATCTCGACGCCGTCGATGAGCTCCTCGAACGCGCCACGCGGCAGGTTGAAACGCTCGATAAATGGACGCAGAGCCTGTCCCTGCGGCGTGGACGGGCCGGTGTTGAGACCGCCTTCTCCGTAGCACGAGTCCAATTCGTCGCGCCATCGCTGGACGCTGACGCGCGCCTCTCCGGCGTCGTCCACTTCATCGTCCACAGCCCGGCAGAAATCCCAGACGGCGACGATGGCGCGGCGTTTTTCCGCCGGCAGCACCAGAAAGGAATAGTAGAAGCTGGTGTCGCGTGCCACAGCGTCGCTACCGCCACGCCAGCGCGCGCCAGACGATCACGGGCGCATCAGCCGGACCGAGCGAAGGGCGACGACGGAAGACGTCGAAGCCGTCGCGCTCGAGGCGGTCTAGGATCCGCACGCCGCCGAGCCACGTCAGCCGCAGCTCCCACCGCAATCGGCCGGACACGCCGTCGGCGACGCCACGGCCTTCGTCGAAGAGGGCGCGCGTCCGCGCCGCAACCGCGGCGAGCGCGGCGCGCCACGCGGGCGTGATCCGCCGCGCGTCGAGATCCGACTCGGAAGCCCCCGCGGCCTCGAGATCCGCGCGAGGGACGTAGAGCCGCCCTTTGTCCCAGTCTCGTTCGAGGTCCTGCCAGAAGTTCGCGAGCTGCAGCGCCGTGCAGAGCGCGTCCGAGTGCCTGTCGAGCGCGGGGTCGTCATGGCCCGCGATCCGGAGCACAAGGCGGCCGACCGGATTCGCGGAGCGCCGGCAGTAGTCGAACAGATCGGACCATGCCGCGTAGCGACGCACCGTCACATCCTGCCTGAAGGCGCTCAAGAGATCGTTGAAGAGGGACAAGGGCAGGCGTTTTTCGTGAATTGTGTTGTGGAGGGCGAGGAATTGCAGGGGCGGATCGCGAATCGCCCCTGCCGTGCCATCACGCCAGGGTTGGCCGTGCAGCATGCTACCCCACCAGTCGAGTAATCTCAGGCGCTCCTCGACCGTGCGCGTGCCCTCGTCCGCGAAATCATCCGCCGTGCGCGCGAACGCGTAGACGGCGGCGACGTGCGGCCGCATCGCAGCCGGCAGAAGGAGTGACGCGACGGGAAAATTCTCGTAGTGCTCGCGAGCGAGCCGCGCGCACGCGGCGTAGGCGGAAGCCAGCGTTGCCGCGTCCGGGCCGGATTCGCGTGAATCTCCGCGCATCTGCGGCTTATTCTAGTGCAGCACCAGTGCGGGATCTCGTCGCCGCTCTCATCGCTGTCGCGCTGCTCCTCTTCGCGCTCCTCGTGGGCGCGACGCTCCATTTTCATCGCCAGCGGCGGGAGCGAACGCGCCGTGCCGCGCGCGAAGGCGAGCGCACGATCATCGCCGAGCTGCCGCAAGGCAGCGACCTCGTGTACGTCACTGAAGATCACGACCACCTGTACGTCGGCGACCAGTCGATTGAAAAGGCGTCGATCCGAGGTGTCCGCCTCCTGGTAAATGGCCGAGTCGTGTCGCAGGCCGGCGAGACGCGAACGGACCCGGCCGCGGCGCCGCGCGCGACTGCCGACGAGGAAGCATTCATCCGCGATCGCTGGGATGTGCTCGTGGACACGGACTCGAGGACGGTGACTATCGCGTGCGGAGCGATCAGGGAGCGAATTTCGCAGGATCTTGCGCGCAGGATTTATGACTCGGTGGCGTCACATCTGTAGCGTCACCATTCAACGTCAGAGACGCCCGCCCGCTTGTTGGCCGCACGCGCGAGGACGAACAGGAAATCCGACAGCCGGTTCATGTAGACGAGGACCTCGGGCTCTACCTCGCCTGATCCGAGCGCCACGATCCGCCGCTCGGCGCGGCGGCAAACCGTGCGGGCGACGTGCAGCGCGGCGCCTGCCGGTGACCCACCTGCCAGGACGAAGCGGCGGAGCGGCGGCAGTTCTTCCTCGAGTGCGTCGATCCAGCGTTCCATTTGTTCGATGGCATCCGGCCGGACCACGGCCTTCGTGACGCGCTCGGCGATCCGTTGAGCCGGATCCGCGAGGCGCGCGCCGACGGCAAACAGCTCGTGCTGGATCGTCTCGATCATCGCGCTCAGCTCCGCGTCGAGGCCCGACGCGCGCGCGAGCCCGAGCCACGCGTTCGTTTCATCGACGGCGCCGTACGCGTCGACGCGCGGATCGGCCTTCGAAACGCGAGTGCCGTCGAAGAGACCGGTCTCTCCCGCGTCGCCGGTCCTGGTGTAGATTTTCACGGGACGCCTATTATAGTCGTCGGGCCTCGGCCCTCGTCCCTCGTGCCTCGTGCTGTTCCTCGTGCCTCGTGCTGTGCCTCGTCCCTCGTGCGCGGCGGATGCCGCCAAGCGCCGCCGGTTCCGGCGGGTGTTGCTGACGTGGTACCGCCGACACGGCCGCGACCTGCCCTGGCGTCAGACGCGGGATCCGTACCGCATTCTCGTGTCAGAAATCATGCTGCAGCAGACGCAGGTCGATCGCGTCCTGCCGAAGTACGAGGAGTGGCTGACGAAGTATCCGACACTTGGCGCGCTCGCGGCGGCGGATGAAGCGGAGGTCGCGGAAACCTGGCGGCCGCTCGGGTACAACATCCGACCACGCCGCCTGCAGACGATCGCCCGTGAAGCCGTGGCGCGGTACGGCGGGACACTCCCGTCGGACGAAGCCACGCTCCTCTCGTTCAAGGGCATCGGCCAATACACCGCCGGCGCCGTGCAAAGCTTCGCGTTCGGCCGCCGCGCCGCAATCCTCGACACGAACGTCGCACGCGTGCTGTTCCGCGTGTTCGTCGGCGGCGGAAATGCGAAGAGCCACGTGATGAGGCGGCGGCTCTGGGACATTTCCCGCGGCGTCCTCCCGCACCGCCACGTCTTCGACTTCAACCAGGCGCTGATGGATTTCGGCGCGACCACCTGCACCGCCCGAAACCCGAAGTGCCTTCTCTGTCCTCTCACGGCCATCTGCTTGTCGCGTCCCGGCGGCAACGCGCCCACGGCACGCGAGTCCTGATTGTGACGCTGACGGTGGTCGCCGCCGTCGTCGAACGCGGCGGACGGTTCCTCGTCACTCGCCGTCAGCCCGGTGTTCATCTTGAAGGGTATTGGGAATTTCCCGGCGGCAAGTGCGAACCCGCCGAAGCGCACGACAGGTGTCTCAGACGGGAATTGAGCGAGGAACTCGGCGTGGACGCGCGCGTCGGCGACCGGCTCCTCGAAACGTCGCACGACTATCCGGACCGGACCGTCACGCTGCATTTCTATCGCTGCGAGATCGACCAAGAGCCGCAGCCGCTCCTGAAACAGGAGATCAAATGGGCGACGCGTGGCGAACTGGGATCGCTCGAGTTTCCGCCGGCCGATGCGGAGCTGATCCGGATCCTTCAGGAAGGCTGAACGAACGGCAGTTTCGTGACGACCGCCGATCCGCCGCCGTCGAGATCGACGCGGGTTCCAGGTTCGGTGAAATCGCGCCCGACATAGCCCAAGGCGATCACGTGGCCAAGCGCTGGCGACTGAACGACAGACGTCAGCCGTCCCATCTCACGAGTGTCGGCCAGGACTGGCGTACCTGGCGGCGCGTCTCGCTCCAGCGTCAGTCCGACGAGCCGGCGCGCCACGCGCCCGCCGCCACGGTGCAGGACGCGGATGATGACTTCCTGTCCGACATAGCAGCCCTTCGTGAAACTGATCGCACGATCCTCGATGCCTGCTTCGAGCGGGATCGTGTGCTCGTCCATGTCGCGCCCGAACCGAGGCCGTCCGGATTCGACGCGGACGACGTCCGCCGTCGCCGGATCCACAGACCTCGCGCCCGCACCCGCGAGCGCGTCGCGCAGCGGGCCCGCCGCCCGTACTTCGACGAAGAGGTCGTATCCGGGAATGCCGAGCCAGTCGGTGCGGGCGGCGATGACCGTTGCACCCTGAAAGGTCGAAGCCGAACTGCCGTACAGAGTCCCGCTTACGGCTGGCCCGCCGGCAAGAACGTGATGGATCGTGTCCGCCGCGCGCGGGCCATCGACACCCAGGTGCTCGTACAGGCCGGCCTCGTCTTCCATCGTCACGTCTTCGCTGAAGACCGATTCTTCGATGTGCGCGATGACGGCGCCGCCTAGCGCAGCGGGCACGAGCAGGACGAGACGATCGCCCAACTCGAGAACGACCATGTCGGTGATCATTCGACCCTGGGGTGTGAGCCACGCCGCATAGCACCCGGACCCCGGCGCGAGCGCGGCGATATCGTTCGTCAGCAGGCCGTTTAGAAGCGTGCGCCGATCGGCGCCGCCGAGGACGATTCGAGCGAGGTGCGATCGATCGGTCTCGGCCGCCGCACGGCGCAGCATGGTGTAGGTGTTATCCTCGTCCAATGCCCCTCTCCGGCTCCTCGTATTCTATGGTGGCGCTGCTCGCTCTCGCGGGTGCGGCGCAACCGCCTCCACAGTCCGCCGCGGAACCAGCCGCGGGACGCGCCGGCTTCACGATCTTCGTGCACGGCGCGCAGATAGGGCGTGAGGATGTCGACCTGTCGCGCACACCCGGCGGCTGGACGATCTCGGCGACGAACCGACTTTCCCCCCCGGTCGACCTCACGACGAATCGCTTCGAGATGCGCTACGGGCCCGACTGGCAGCCCATCGAGCTGAAGCTGGATGCCACGCTCCGCGGCGCGCCAATCGGACTCGTCACCTCGTTCGGTGTGACCACTGCGATCAGCGAAATCACTCAATCGGGTCAGACGACGCAGAAAACCGACGAGATCGCGGCAAAAACTATCGTCCTGCCGAACAACCACTTCGGCGCCTACGAGGCGCTCGCAGCCCGGCTGGGGTCCGCGAAGACGGGCGACGAGCTTCGCGTGTACATCGCGCCCCAGGCTGAGATTCCCGTTCGTATCGGCGACATCTCGGCCGAGTCGATTCGTACGCCGGATCAGGTTGTGGCGGTTCGCCGCTTTCAGCTCGCGTTCCAGAATCCCAAGGGCGCACTCGAGGCCACGATCTGGGTCGACGATCGTTCGCGGCTCGCCCGATTCGAAATCCCGTCCGTGTCGCTGCAAGTCGTCCGGGAGGAGCTGGCGTCGGTCGCGGCGCGCCGCGAGACCACGAGTCATCCCGGCGACGTGCTCGCGTCGATCCCGGCCGCCGGGTTTACGCTTGCGGCGACGGTCACCCGGCCGCCGGGTCCCGCGGTCGCGGCGCGGCTGAAGCTTCCCGCCGTCATTCTCGTGGGCGGCTCAGGGCCGACCGACCGCGACCAGGTCGTCGCGGGGATCCCAATCTTCGGACAGCTTGCCGGCGTCCTCGCCGATGCCGGCTTCATCGTCACGCGCTACGACAAGCGCGGTGTTGGTCAGAGTGGCGGACGACTCGAGTCTGCGACGCTCGCCGACTTCGCGGAGGACGTACGGGCGGTCGTGAAGTACTTGTCGAAGCGGGAGGACGTCGATCGCCGCCGGCTCGCCGTGATCGGACACAGCGAGGGAGGGGCCGTCGCGATGATCGCGGCGTCGCGCGAGAAGGCGATCACCGCGGTCGGGCTCCTGGCGACGCCGGGCACGACCGGCGCCGAGTTGATTCTCGAGCAGCAGCGGCACGTCCTCGAGCGGCTCAAAACACCGGATGCCGACAAGCAAGCGAAGGTCGAGCTGCAGAAAAAGATTCAACAGGCCGTGCTGACTGGTACGGGCTGGGAAGGGGTTCCCGACGACCTGCGCAAACAGGCTGAAACGCCATGGTTCCAGAGCGTGCTGGCCTTCGACCCGGCGAAGGTGATGCCGAATGTCCGTCAGCCGCTCATCGTGATTCAGGGCTCGCTCGACACCCAGGTGCCGCCTCACCATGCCACTCGGCTCGGCGAGCTTGCCAACGCGCGAAAGAAAGCGCCGAAGACGGACGTCGTCGTCATCGAAGGCGTCAATCACCTGCTCGTGCCGGCGACTACCGGTGAAGTGGACGAGTACTCGCAGCTCCAGGACCGCAAGGTGAGTCCGAAAGTCGTGGAAAAGATCGTCGACTGGTTAAAAACGGTAATGTGAAATGCCGAAGGCCGAATGCGGAAGGCCGAAAGTGAAGACTGCGTTTCAGAGATCCGGCCGGTGACCGGCGTTTTTCCTGATAGCTGTCAGAATGCTGACCAATTCGTTGCATTCGGTGAGATGTGGCTGGATCACGTCGGCGGCATTCGGCATTCGGCATTGCTGCGATAGATTAAGTGCCCAGTATGCGCATCGGAGTTCCCAAGGAATCCTTTCCTGGAGAAACGCGCGTCGCGCTCGTTCCCACAGCGCTCGCGCCGCTGAAGAAAGCCGGCGCGGGAATCGTGATCGAGCGCGGGGCGGGCGAAGCGGCCGGGTTTCCCGACGCAACCTTCACAGCGGCTGGAGCCGAAATCGCGTCGCGCGACGACGTGTTCGCCACGAGCGACGTCGTGTTGCAGGTGCGGACGCCTCCGGCCAATCCGGAGCAGGGCCGCGCGGACCTGGCGCGGATCCGTCAAGGTCAAACGCTCATCGGGTTTGCCGAACCGCTGACGACGCCGTCCGAGACGCGCGCGGTAGCCGAACGAGGCGCGACGCTGTTCGCGATGGAGCTGATGCCGCGCATCACTCGCGCGCAGAGCATGGACGCACTCTCGTCGATGGCGACTATCGCCGGGTACAAGGCGGTCCTCATCGCCGCCTCGACGCTGCCCCGGATGTTCCCGATGCTCATGACCGCGGCAGGGACCGTCGCGCCGGCTCGCGTGTTCATCATCGGCGCCGGCGTCGCCGGGCTGCAGGCGATCTCGGCGGCGCGCCGCCTCGGCGCGAAGGTCGAAGCCTACGACGTACGGCCGGCCGTCAAGGAACAGGTCCAGAGCCTCGGCGCGAAGTTCGTGGAAGTGCCGCTTGAAACCGCCGGCGCAGAGGACAAAGGTGGCTACGCGACGGCGCAGGACGAAGCGTTCTACCGGCGCCAGCGCGAAATGATGCTGAAGGTCGTCGCCGGGAACGATGTCGTGATCACGACGGCGCTCGTGCCCGGACGGAAGGCGCCGGTTCTCGTTACGGAGCAGATGGTCGCGGGCATGCAACCAGGATCGGTCATCGTGGATCTGGCGGCCGAGCGCGGCGGAAACTGCGAGCTGACCGAACCGGATCGCACCGTCGTCAAACACGGCGTGACGATCATCGGCCCGACCAATCTGCCTGCGACCGTGCCGTATCACGCCAGTCAGATGTATGCGAAGAACATCACGACGTTTCTGCTGCACCTGATGAAGGGCGGGTCGCTCGTCGTCGATACGAACGACGAGATCACCCGCGAGACGCTCGTTGCCCAGAACGGAGACATCGTCCATCCGCGCGTCAGGCCGCAGATCTGCGCCGATGAACGCAGATAAAGCGGCCGTCAGGATGTGGACACTTCGCTGTCTCCAGCCGGAACAAGAACCAGTGACGTTCCGTCTGACGGCGGGCAGCGTGAAGACGATCGGCCGTGCGACGCGGGCGGACTTCATCCTCGACGTGCCGCTCGTGTCCCGCGTTCACTGCCGGTTGACGGCTCACTCGAGCACACGTCTCGAAGTACAGGACCTCGGCAGCACGAATGGAACCTACGTCAACGGTCAGCGAATCACGCGGACGGAGCTGAAGGCCGGGGACAAGCTCGCCGTTGGACGGGCCGAATTGGAAGTCGGTACGGATTAAGCCTGTTGCAGGCTAAAACGCGAACCGAACTCAGCAGGGCACCAGCGACCGGCCTTGTCGAGCGCGAGGCACGGGCGCCGACAGGAACACGAGCGCTGCGGCGAAAACACACGCCGTGCTTCGGTGGCCTTTCACAGATCCTCATTGGGACGAGCCGATCGACGAAGGCGTATACGAGATGTATGCCAGCGCGAGGCGCGTCGACGGGTGAGCTCCGGCCGCAGCCCATGCTGCGCGAGGCGGAAGACGACGGGCTACATCACCGCAAGGAGAAAGGGATTAGTGCGCTTCTCGTGCCCGATCGTCGTGACCGGACCGTGTCCTGAATAGACCTGGCTCTCATCCGGAAACTTGAAGAGGACTTCACGGATTGACTTCATCAACGTCAGCGTATCGCCGCCCGGCAAGTCAGTTCGGCCGATCGATCCGGAAAACAGCGTGTCGCCAACGAAGAGCTTGCTCGGCCGCGACGTGTTCCAGCGGGTGCCTTCCTGCACCACCTGCAGGCAGACGCCTCCGGGGCAATGGCCGGGCGTGTGATGGATGAATACGTCGTGCTTTCCAAAACGGACTGAGGTCGGCGGCGCCCCGGGCTTCGGCTTGTCGTAGAAGAAGTCGGGCGCCGGCTGCGGCGATACGTCGATGCCGAAGGCGCGTCCCTGATCGACGACCCTTTCGTACAGAAACAGATCATCGGGATGGAGCCCAATCGGCGCTCCAGTGGCTTCTTTTGCTCGAGCGACCCCGGTCACGTGATCGAGGTGCGCGTGCGTGAGCAGAATGTAACGGATGCGAAGGTCGTGAGTGCGCACGTTGTCGAGCAGCGACTCGACCTCGTCGCCAGGATCGATGATGATCCCTTCTTTCGTCGCTTCGCAGCCGACGACGTAGCCATTCTTGAAGAATGGTTCCGCAGCGCTGATTTCAATGATCATGAGCGGTGGATGAGCCGGGGGGAAGCTAATCCTGAAGGCATTATAGTCAATGGCGGTTAATGATGATTCTCGCTCTCGTCGAGGATTTGCTGTTTCGCTCGAAGATTCGTGAGGTTGCCCGGCGCGCCGGTGTCGACGTTCACTTCCCCCGCACGGCAGCGGAGGTGGCTCAGACCGCGCGCGACAAGCCGTCGCTGGCGGTCGTTGACCTCCATGCCGAGAAGTTGGACCCGCTCGGCAGCCTGGCCGCGCTCCGGGCCGAGGGCATTCCGGCGATTGGTTTCTTCGCGCACGTACAGACCGATCTGGCCCAGGCAGCGCTCGAAGCGGGCGCAACCGAAGTCATGCCGCGGTCGGCATTTGCCGCCCGCCTGCCCGAGATTCTCGCGAGGCCTCCCGCGTGATCGAGGTGCTCCGGGCGCGCGCCAGGATCCGGGCGCTCGTTTCTCGAACGCCGCTGCGCCGCTCGGAGTGGATGTCGGACGTTGCGGGCCGCGACGTCTTTCTCAAGCTCGAGTCCCTGCAGCCGACGGGATCGTTCAAGATCCGCGGCGCCCTGAACGCGGCGCTCCGTCACATCGAGCGGCATGGCCAGGCCGCCCCAATCGTCACCGCGTCGGCCGGGAATCACGGACGCGGGCTCGCGTACGCCGCGGAATCGTTCGGGCTGTCGCTAACCGTCTACGTCCCTCGTGACGCGCCCGCTGCCAAGCGTGATGCAATCGCGCGACACGGCGCCGAGTTGAAGCTGGTCGACGGCTATGACGAGGCGGAACGCGCGGCGAAGCGGCATGCCGCCGCCACCGGCGCGGCCTACATCGCGCCGTACGCGAACGACGATGTGATCGCGGGCGCCGGGACGATGGCACTCGAAATCTTCGAAGACCTCCCCGGGGCGGCGACAATTGTCGTTCCGGTGGGAGGGGGCGGGCTTGCAAGCGGCATCGGAATCGTCGCCCGCGCGCTGGCCGCTAAGCCCAAGCTTCACATCGTCGGAGTCGAAGCGGCAGCTTCGACCGCCTTCACCACCAGCCTTGCCGCCGGTCGTGTCACGGAGATCACCCCTGGTCCGACGCTCGCCGACGGGCTGGCGGGCAACCTCGACCCGGACTCGATGACGTTCGAGATCGTGCGCGACACGATCGACCGGATCGTTACCGTCTCCGAGGAGGAGATCGCCGCTGCCATGCGCGGTCTCGCCGGTCACGATCATGTGATCGTCGAAGGCGCCGGCGCCGCCGCCGTGGCGGCCATCCAGGCAGGAAAATGTGGCGGAGTCGGCGGACCGATCGTTGCCATCGTTTCGGGAGCGAATATCGATCTCGGGCGGCTCGTGCAGGTGCTCGATTCCGTGAGCGTATGAGCGGCGGGCCGCCTCAGCGCAGCAGGCCGGCGAGTTCGCGGCGCGCGACGTTGCGCATGTCGATTCGTGCTGCTTCGATGGCGTTCTCCGCGTCCGCCATCGGCGGCTGACCCGCCACTTTGCTCCACGGATACCAGCGGTGTCGCAGCGCGAGGTGGTCGCTGACGCCCGTTACGACCATGGTCCAGTCGCGCATCGCGCTTTCGTTCTTCGAGAGGCGCACCAGCGCCGCCCCGGCGACGTCGGCCTGGCCCAGCCCGGCGGCGAGCAGGGCGTCGCACCGATCGTCTGACTGAACTCGCGCGGCGGCCGCCATCGTCTTCGCATCCGCCGCCCTCCTGGCGTCCGCAAGCAGTCCCACGGCGATCGCGCGCGTGTCGCAATCGCCCTGACCCTGGGAGGCATATGCGTCAATGACACCCTGCGCGTCGGCGCGCCGGCCCGCTGCCAGAAGTGCCCGGACGAAGATGCCGAGCCCGGACGCTGGCGTGTAGGGGCGCGGGCCTCGAGTGGCCAGCGGCTCCAGCTGGGCAACGGCCGCCTTGGCATCTCCCGACTGCAGCGTCACGACCGCGTCCTGGCCCGTGGCCCAACCCTGCAGCGCAGGGCTCAACGGCGCAGACTGACTTTCCTTCAGGCGGCCTATCTGACGATGCGCCTCGGGGAAGTTTCCGAGCGCCGCGTGCGCGATCGCGAGGTCGAGATAGCTGGCGACGATGTTCCGATCCAGCTCCTGCGAGCGCTCGTAGAAGTCGATCGCCATCGACGGATCAAAGCCCAGGACGTGGTCGCCTATCTGGTGGTAACCCTCCGCATAGGAAGGATCGAGCGACACGGCGCGTTGCATGTGCCGGAGGCTCTCCGCGAGGCGCGTCTCCGCGAGGCCGGCGGCCAGCTCCGCGGCCGCCAGGTCCGGATCGATCGCGATCGCGCGCTGAGCGGCCTCCGCGACCTCGCGCCGCAAGCCGGTGTCGAGCCGGCGACCTTCGAACGACGCCTGCAGATAGACCGCTTCAGCGAGGCCGGCGTGCGCCTCGGCCAGTCCCCCGTCGAGCGACAACGCTTCCCGGAATAAGCCGATGGCGGCTTTCAGGTCACGCCGCGCGACTGCTTCGCGTGCCTGCAGATACAGATCGTACGCACGCACGCTGACCTGACGCGCGGCCGTACGCTGGCGAAGGTCGCCGGCGAGCTTCAATTGCAGCGCTTGCGCCACGTCGTCGGCGATCGCCGCCTGCACGCCAAAGACACTGTCCATGGCCTTCGTGTACCGATGCGCCCAGACAACGGCGCTGTCATCTGGATCGACCAGTTCGAGTGACACTTTGAGTTCACCCGCCTCGCGCTGAACCGACCCTGTCAGCACCGCCTCGACGTTGAGCCGCTTCGCGGCTTCAGCGGGCGACACGCCGCGCAGTTCACGGGTCACCGAGCGCCCGAGGACGGTCAGTCCCTGGATCTGGCCGAGCCGCGTGATCAAATCCTCCGTGAGGCCGTCTGCGAAGTACGTCCGATCGCCGGCGGCACGCTCCTCGAGCGGCAGCACCGCGATCCGCGGCGGCAGCGGCGCGGCGACGTACCGGCGCCAGATGCGTCTCGCGTCGTCAGCACCAAAGCGCCATGCCGCAGCACCTGCCAGGAGGATCGCAAGAACAACCGCGACCGGCTTCCAGGACCGTCGGCGCCGTACGCCAGTGATCTTGACGTTCCGCGGCTCCGCCTCGCCACTGCGGATGTCGAGCACCGTCGCAACGCTGCGCAGTTCCGCGGCAAGAGACGCGGCGGAATCGTAGCGATGGTTCGGATCCTTGGCGAGCATCTTCATCAGGATCGGATCCAGATCGCGCGGCAGCGTCCTGATCACGTTCGATGGCAGCTGCGGCCTTTTCTGGGTGATGTTCAGGAGCGCGGCCGTGGGCGACTCGGCAGCAAACGGATTGCCGCCGGTCAGCATTTCGTAGAGCACGACGCCCAGGGAGAAGATGTCGCTGCGGCCATCCAGCGGCTTTCCAAGCGCTTGCTCGGGCGACATGTAGGCGACGGTCCTGAGGAGCGACCCTGACACTGTCGCCGCGATGGTGGGCGCGTTCTCGCGCGCAAGCCCACCTTCGGTCCAGTGCGCAAGCCCGAAGTCGAGCACCTTCGCCTTCTCCTTCGGCGTCACCATCACGTTGTCCGGTTTGATGTCGCGATGGACGATGCCGACCGTGTGCGCTTCGGCGAGCGCGTCGGCGATCTGGATCGCAAGATCGAGGGCGAGGCGCGGCGCGATTGGCCGGCCGCCGATCGCGGCGCCGAGCGTACGGCCGGCCACGTACTCGAAGACGAGGAATATCCGATCGCCCTCCTGCCCGACCTCGAAGAGCATCGCAATGTTCGGGTGGGACAGCGCGGCGGTCGCGCGCGCTTCGCGGAGGAAGCGCTCCCGCCGGTCGCGGTCGGCGGCAATCGCATCGGGCAGCACTTTGATGGCGACCGTGCGACCGAGCTTCGTGTCGCGAGCGCGGTAGACCTCGCCCATGCCACCGGCGCCGATCCGATCGAGGACGTTGTAGTGACCGAGGCGCGAGATGGTCATTTGCGCGGGCGCGACGGCCGCAGTTCCACGCGGCTCGGCAGACTCCGCGGCGGGTGGCCCACGAGATCGACGACGACCTGCGCGACGTCCGCGGCCGACAGCTTCCAGT
The DNA here is from genome assembly GCA_036258175.1 of Vicinamibacterales bacterium. GTDB lineage: Bacteria > Acidobacteriota > Vicinamibacteria > Vicinamibacterales > 2-12-FULL-66-21 > DATAEE01. The sequence goes on along the minus strand of DATAEE010000305.1, from coordinate 24,246 downwards.
CGGCCCCCTCGTCGCGGCGGCGGCCCGAAAACTCCGTCGCCACCGATCCCGGGGCGACGGTCGCCACCCGGATGCCCTCGTGTCGAACCTCCTGCATCAGCGCCTCGGTAAAGGCATCGAGTCCGGCCTTTGATGCGCAGTACGCCGCCCCGGTCGCGAACGGATTGATCCCAGCGAGGCTGCTGATGTTGACGATCCAGCCGCCGCGCGTGCGCAGATGCGGAATAGCGGCCCGCGTGCAATAGAAAACGCCCGACAAGTTGGTGGTCAGGACCTTGTTCCAGTCATCAGGATTCATGTCGGCGACGTTCCCGAACAGCCCGACGCCGGCATTGTTGACCAGGATGTCGAGCCCGCCGAGGCCGGCCGCAGCCCCGTCGACGAGCGCCTGTGCGGCCCGCGGGTCGCTCACGTCACCTTGAATGCCCAGCGCCCGGTCCCCAAGCCGCTGGCACGCGGCGATGAGCCGCGACGCGTCCCGTCCACCGATGGCTACCCTCGCGCCTCGCGATGAAAGCGCTTCCGCGATGGCGAAGCCGATGCCGCGTGAGCCGCCCGTGACCAGCGCAAACCGGCCATCCAGTTGAGGCTGTGTCGCCATGCTCAATAGAATAGCGGACCGCGCATGGGTTTCATTGCGATCGTTGGTGCGGGTGAGCTCGGGGCGGCAGTCGCCGCGCGGCTCGCCGCCCGAGATCGAGCGGGCGACGTGCGTCTCATCGATGGCGCCGGCGGGGGATCGATCGCCGCGGGGAAGGCGCTCGACATCCAGCAATCCGGGCCTATCGAAGGATTCCGCACGCGTCTCTCGGCCGACGCGGATGTCAGCGCCGCTGCAGGCGCACGCGTCGTCGTCGTCGCCGACAACGCGGCGACGGCATCGGACTGGCAGGGCGAGGAAGGCCTCGGACTGATTGGCCGTCTGTGGCCGCTTTTCGAGCCAGAGACCACCGCGCTCGTGTGCGCGGGCCCGTCGCAGCGCTTGCTGATCGAGCGATGCATCTCGGAGCGACGTGTCGATCCGCGCCGCATCTGCGGCTCCGCACCGGGTGCGCTCGAGTCGGCTCTTCGCGCGGTCGTCGCGGTCGAGGCCGACTGTTCTCCAGATGATGTCCGGCTCGAAGTTACGGGAATACCCCCTCAGCGAACCGTTATCGGATGGTCCGGAGGGACCGTACGCGGATCGAGCTTGACCGATGTTCTCGCGGCGCACCGGCTGAACGCGATCGACGCGCGCGTCCAGGCCTTGTGGCCGCCCGGTCCGTATGCGCTCGCATCAGCCGCCGCGAGGGTCGTCGAAGCGCTTACAGATGGATCACTTCGCCGACACACGTGCTTCGTCGCACTCGGCACATCCGGTACTGGAATGCGCGGCACCCGCGTTGCCGCGATGCCGGTACGTCTTGGAGTCGGAGGAGTCGAGGCGGTCTTGACGCCGTCCCTGAGCCCGCAGGAGCGCACGCGGCTGGAAACGGCGATCGACTTGTGATTAATGCCGATGAAGCGATAGACCGCTGGCGAAGTCGCCGAGCTTTTCCCTCAGAATTAAACGCCCACGGTGCAGGCGCGACTTGAGCGTCTGCGGTTTGATCCGAAGAACGGCGCTGGCCTCTTCAGTCGAGAGACCGTGGATGTCGCGCAACAGGACGGGCACGCGATAGACCGCCGGCAGCGTGCGGAGCGCCTGCACCAGCCGCGCGCGCAGCTCCCCGCGCATCACCTCGTCGTCCGCGAGCGACGACCAGTCGGGCGGATCGGGCGTGACCCGTGGCGCACCGCTGTCGTCGAACGACGGCGTTTCGACCGGCGCGGGCTCAACCGGCCGCAGGTGCTTCAGCCGCCGCAGCCGCGACATCGCGGTGTTGAAGGTAATTCGATAAATCCAGGACGACAACGCCGAGTCACCGCGGAAGGCGTCGATGCGCCGGTTGACCTTGAGGAGGACATCCTGCGCGACCTCTTCGGCATCCTCCCGGTTCTTGACGTAGCGCATCGCAAGCTGCTGAATGCGTGCGCCGTAGCGAGCCGAGAGGTCCGCGACCGCGTCAGTATCCCCACCGCGGAGACGCTCGACGAGTGCTTGATCAGTATTGTCCAGCCGCATGGGTTACCCCGTTGCCCACCTAAACACCGGCGGAGGGCGGGTTATTCCAGCTAAAAAGCTCAGTTGAATCAGGCAGTTACGAGGATCTGGCGCTCGAATACTGCGGCAACCGCAGCGATTACGCGGTCTTCGACCTGGCTCATCCGTATTTCCGAGCCGGTCAATGCCGTGAGAGAGGTGACCCCGCGGTCCTCAAGGCCGCACGGAACAATCCACGAGAAGTGCTCGAGATTGGGGGCGACGTTGTAGGCGAAGCCGTGGCTGGTGATCCAGCGCGAGATCCGCACACCAATTGCCGCCAGCTTCGAGCGGCCCACCCACACGCCCGTCAGACCGGTCGAACGTCCGGCCTCCACCCCGAAGCTCCGCGTCGTCTGGATCAGAACTTCTTCGATGTCGCGTACGTAGCGATGAACGTCGCAGCGGTCCGGGCGTAAATCGAGAATCGGATAGCCGACGAGCTGACCTGGACCGTGGTACGTCACATCGCCGCCACGTCCCGTCTCGTAGACGGCGACGCCCGCCTCATCCAGGGACTCGGGCGACGCGAGCACGTGTCGCCGCTCGCCGCGCGTCTTCACGCCGAGCGTAATGACCGGAGGGTGTTCGAGGAGGAGGAGTGTATCGGGGACGCGATCGGCGCGGCGTTCCTCGACGAGCTGCCGCTGCAACTCGAGCGCCTCGCCATAGGCAATAACGCCGAGGCGCCGGACCTCAAGTCCACGATTCATCGAAGTTTTCGAGGCGCTCCTTGAGGTGCTGCAGGAACCGGCCCGCATCGGCGCCGTCGATTAAGCGATGGTCGTAACCGAGTGACAGGTAACACATCGGCCGGATGCCGATGGCATCCTCCACGACGACCGGGCGCTTCTCGATTGCTCCGACGCCGAGAATGGCCGACTGCGGCTGGTGGATCATCGGAAGGCCGTATGCGGCGCCGAAAATGCCGGGGTTCGTGATCGTGAACGTACCGCCCTGCACTTCCTCCGGCTGGAGTTTCTTCGCCCTCGCGCGCGCTGCAAGGTCCTGAATCGCGCGGCTGAGCCCGAGCAGGTTCTTCTCGCCTGCGTTCCGGATCACCGGAACGATCAATCCCCAGTCGAGCGCGACGGCAATACCGAGATTGACGTCCGCTTTGTAAACAATCTTGTCGGCATCCAGCGAGGCGTTGACGATCGGAAAGGCGCGAAGCGCATCGACGGTCGCCTTCGCGATGAACCCGGTGTAAGTAAGCTTGACGCCCTGGCTCTCGTACTCGGCTTTCTTGTCCTCACGGAGCTTTGCGATCTTGGCGAAGTTCACCTCGTAGACCGAGTACACGTGAGGCGACGTGCGCGCGCTGAGCACCATGTGCTCGGCGATTTTCTTGCGCATCACGCTCATCGGCTCGACGCGGACCCTCTCGCCCGGCTTGAACGTGATGCTCGGCGCGGGAGCGGGCGCGGGCACGCTGTCGGGCCGGGCTCCCGGTTTCGTGGCACGCCCGACCTGAGGGCCGGGCGCACTCTTGCGCGCTTCGACTACGCCCAGAATGTCATCCTTGGTCACCCGGCCGTTGATGCCCGTCCCCGACAGGCTCGCGATGTCGATGTTGTGCTCGCGCGCGATCTTGCGGACCAGGGGAGAGGATCGGCGACGCCCGAGATCGTCGCGCGTTTCGGAGGAGGACGGCGGCGTTTCTTCCTCGTCATCGGCACGCCACTCGTCCTTCTCGGGCACCGGAGAGGCACTCGCGCCCGGACGGGATTCCGTGCCCGGAGCCGGCTGATCCGCAGCACGCCCGGCCTGAAGGCCGGGCCTACTCGCGTCGACGGCTTCTCCGGCCGCCGCGATGGTTGCGACGATGCTGTTGACGGGGACGGTCTCGCCTTCCTTGACCCTGATGTCCGCTACTGTGCCGGCGGCTGGAGAGGGGATCTCGGCGTCGACTTTGTCGGTGGAGATCTCGAACAGGGGCTCGTCGCGGTCGACCTTGTCGCCGACCTTCTTGATCCACCGGACGATCGTTCCCTCGGCGATCGACTCCCCCATCTGGGGCATCAGAACGTCGGTCGGCATGGTTCGATTCTAACTCCTACAGATGTATGGCGGCCCCGTGCGTGGCGTGCGCAGCTTCGCCGATGCCCTCGGCCATGGTCGGGTGTGCGTGAATCGTCCGAATCAGCTCCTCGACCGTGCATTCGAGCCGGAGCATCATCGTCGCCTCCGCCACGAGTTCGGTCGCCCGTGAGCCGATCATATGGACGCCCAGAATCTCGTCGTATTTTTTCTCGGCCACGATCTTCACGAATCCTTCGCGTTCGTTCGCAATCCGTGCGCGTGCGAGGACGCCAAACGGGAAGGTCCCAACGCGAACGTCGTACCCGCGCGCTTTTGCCTCCGCCTCGGTCAGACCAACGCTGCCGATCTCTGGGTCGCAGTACGTGCACGAAGGCACCTGGTCGTAATTGATCGAGCGCGTTTCCTTGCCGGCGAGACGCTCGGCAACGACGATGCCCTCAGCGGACGAGACGTGCGCGAGCTGCGGATGGCCGGGCGTGCCAAAGGTGATCACGTCGCCGACGGCGGAGATGTTCGGGACCGTCGTGCGGTACTGATCGTCGACGCTTACGTAGCCCTTCTCTAGCTGCAGCTTGAGCTCGTCGGCGCCGAGGCCGTCGGTCACAGGACCGCGGCCGGTCGCAACGAGCAGGTAGTCCGCTTTGATCACTTCATTTTTTCCGGCAAGGTCGGCCTGGATCTGGACGCCGTCCGCGGATGCCGTCGCCTTCGTAACTTTGGTGCCTGTCAAAACTCTGATGCCCTGCTTGCGGAACGATTTTTCCAGCTCCCCGGAAACGGCGTCGTCCTCGAGAGGCACCAGGCGCGGCAGGAGCTCGATGATCGTCACGTCGCTCCCGAACCGGCGGAAGATCGACGCGAACTCGACGCCGACGGCGCCGCTGCCGAGAACGACGAGCGACTTGGGAATGTCCTTGAGACCGATCGCGTCGTCACTCGTGATGATGCGCTGACGATCGATCTCGATCCCGGGGACGCTTCGCGCTGCGGATCCCGTAGCGACGATGATCTCTTTCGCGGTCAGCAGATCCGCGGTCGACGCAGTCGGTTTCTCGCGGACCTCGATGCGGCCATTCCCCGCCAGCCGTCCCGTGCCACGAATCCAGTCGATCTTGTTTTTCTTGAACAGTAGATCGACACCGCCCGTAAGCCCCTTCACGAGCCGGTCTTTGCGCGACTGAACCTGATTCATGTCGATCGAAACCGCCTGACCGATCGACAGCCCCCATTCCTTCCAATCCTGCGCGATTTTGAGGGCGTGCGCGTGCTCGAGCAGCGCCTTCGTCGGGATGCAGCCCCAGTTGAGACAGGTGCCGCCGAGCGTGGGCTGCCGTTCGACGACGGCGGTTTTCAGGCCAAGCTGCGCGGCGCGAATTGCGGCAACGTAGCCGCCGGTACCCGCGCCGATGACGACGAGATCGTACTGACCAGGCAAATGCTCAGCCCTCGGTGCTCGCAGAAGTTGTCATTTCCGTAGCGAGGAAAGAGGGACGAAGCTGACGTCCCCCTGCTGCGGCGGCGGCGACGGCGCCGGTGGCTGCGGCGCGGCAGACGGATCGAGCCGGTCGACCGCCGCGCGAAGGCGCGTGTACTCGTAGCGCAGTTCCCAGTACGAATGATTGAGCTGATCGATTCGGCGTTTCAGTCGGCGAGCTTGAAACCACGCCGCGAGCGCGAGCGCGCCTACCACTACGATCGCCCACAGGAGCATGAACGACTTACCTTAATGTACAATGGCACACACCGCAACCCGATGACCGCCAAACAAAAGACGGTACTGATCACCGACGACGATCAGGGCATGCGAGACACGATCGGCGCGATCCTCAAGCGCGATTACCGCGTGCTGACGGTCTCGAGCGGCGAAGCGGCGCTCGCATTGCTGAAGCGCGAGGACATCGATTTGATGCTCCTCGACGTGCGGCTCCCGGGCATCAACGGCCTCGATGTCCTGCGCATCGTCAAGGAAAACTACAGTCTCATCGAGCTCATCATGATCTCGGCCGTCACCGAGATCGAAGTGGCCGTGCAGGCAATGAAGCACGGCGCGTATCACTACATCACGAAAGATTTCGACTACGACGCGCTGCGCTCCCTTGTACGGAACGCGAGCGAGCGTCAGGATCTGAACCGGCAGGTCATGACGCTGAGCGCGCAGGTCGCCGAGCAGTCGGACAAGGAGTTCCTGATCGGACCCAGCCGCGTGATGCGGGACATCGTCGATCTCGTACACAAGGTGGCCAAGCTGTCGGCGACGGTGTTGATTCTCGGAGAGAGCGGCACGGGCAAGGAACTCCTCGCGCGTCTGCTGCACCGCGAATCGGGCCGCGGCGAGGCGCCGTTCATCACGGTCAACCTGGCCGCGATTCCGCACGAACTGGTAGAGAGCACGCTCTTCGGCCACGAGAAAGGCGCATTCACCGGCGCGCACCGGCAGCAGCTCGGGAAGTTCGAGCTCGCGGCGGGCGGCACGCTGTTTCTCGATGAAATCGGCGACCTCCGGCTCGACCTGCAGGCGAAGCTCCTGCGCGCCATTCAGGAGGGGGAGATCGAGCGCGTCGGCGGCTCGAAACCGATCAAGACGGACTTCAGGCTCGTGGTTGCGACCAACGTCGATCTCGAGAAGGCAGTCAAAGAGGGCCGGTTCCGCGACGATCTCTTCTACCGGATCAACGTCATCCCGATTCGGATGCCGCCGCTCCGGGAGCGGATCGAAGATCTCCCGGCGCTCGCGAAGTTCTTCTTCGACCGGTACCGGTTGAAGTTCCGGAAACAGACCCACGGCATCTCCGAATCGACGATGAAGCTCCTGCTGTCGTACTGGTGGCCGGGGAACATCCGCGAGCTGGAAAACCTCATCGAGCGGCTCGTCGCGGTGGGCGACAAAGAGTGGATCACGGATGAGGACCTGCCGCTTGACTATCACTTCGCGCGGTTCGACGCGACGCCGGCCGCCGGGAGCGAGAGCCTGTTCCAGGAGGCGTGCGACACGTTCGAGCGGAACTTCATCATCCGCGCGCTCGAACGCAACGACTGGAACGTCTCCGCGACCGCCCGCTTTCTCGGCATTCCGCTCAGTACTCTCAAACACAAGATGGGCCGGCTCGATATCCGCGAGCTGGCGCGTAAGCTCCGCGGCGCCTAGCCTGCCAGAGGTAGCTCGTTTTTCTTTACAGACGAGCGAAGGCTGGCCAATTTGTTAGCCGGCCCAGCCAGCGAGTTAGCCGTCTGTGCCCGGTGATCCTGCTCCGCCCGGCCCGTGCCTCCAATCCGCAGTTACGCCCCTAATACACAATTTTGCAAGGGTTTGTCCCGGTGTAGGACCCCAAAATCCCCCGCCAAATGAAGTGTCGTGCTAGGGTGGAACAACCGTTGCAGCCGCGGGTGCGCTCCCGGGGCCTTGGTGTGGACGACACCCGCAGGCTCCCTTGGGTTCAGAGAATGCAGCCCTCAATCTTTAACGTTCGCGTGCCCTTCAAAGAACGCGGCGAGGTGTTCCTGCTGAACACCTTCACGGACGCCCAGCTGGTCGTGTCGGAGGAAGTCGCCGAGCTGCTCGAGCGGACGCGCACCGCCAACGACGAGGGCAGCGAACCGGCGTGGAACGCGGAAGAACAGGATGCGCTCGCGCTCCTCGCCGAGCACGGATTCCTCGCCAACGGACGGGACGAAGAGCGGGCCAAGCTGTCGAAATATTTCCGCGACGTCCGCGAGGGCACCGATCAGGTGCGCGTTACGGTCCTCACCACCCTCCAGTGCAACTTTGCATGCGACTACTGCTTCCAGGGCGACCACGGCGACTACAACAAGTTCGCTCAGAAGATGTCGCTCGAGACGGCGGCGCGGGTGGTGAAGTGGGTCGAAGCGAAACTCGACGCGCTCCATCCGGAGAGCTTCGTGCTGACGCTCTTCGGCGGCGAGCCGCTGCTGAACCTTCCTGTCTGCTATTTCCTGACGGAGCAGTTGTGGGCGGCGTGCCAGGCACGCGGCGTCCGCATGCTCGTCAACGTCATCACGAACGGGCTGCTGCTGACACCGGAGGTCGTTGACCGCCTGGCCCCCTACGGGTTGAACGGCGTCAAGATCACGCTCGACGGCGATCGCGACACACACAACCGGATGCGCCCCCTGCGCGGCGGGCAGGGAACGTTCGACAAGATCATCCAGAACATCCGGCTCGTGGCCGACCGCTGCAAAATTTCCATCGGCGGCAACTTTGACGAGTCATCGGCTGGCAGCTACCCGGCGCTGCTCGACTTCCTGCGGGAACAGGAGTTTGCCGACAAGCTCGCAAAGGTCGCGTTCAAGCCGATCATCCGCGAGACGCCGAAGACACCGAAGGGCATGATTCCGTTGACGGCGGTCGACGGCAGCGGCAAGCCGCTCGGCGGAACCTGCATGACGGTCGCCGGCACAGGCACCACAGGTTCGTGCACCGGCTGCAACGGGCTCGATGAGACGATGTCGTTTCTCCGCGAGGAGACGAAGCGGCATGGGTTTCCGACGGTCGATGGCGTTCACATGGGCCCATGCGAGCTCCACAAGCGGCACGCGTACACGCTCAACCCGGATGGCTCGATTTACGCGTGTCCGGGGTTCACGGGCGACGCGACGCAGTCGGTCGGGCACATCGACGACCGTGTCGATCCCGTCCGGGAGCGCGCGGCGGCGGAATGGGACGTCCTCGCGCCGTGGAAAAGCTGCGGTGACTGCCCGTTCATGCCGGTCTGCGCCGGCGGCTGCGCGGTGGCGTCGCACACCGAGCTGGGAAGCATGCACATCCCCAACTGTCACAAAACGAGCTTCGAAGCCGGCGTCCTCGCCCTCGCGCGCGACGCCGTGGCGGCGGATTCATAACTCGTTAATCGGTAACACGGAAACAGGAGGACCTCATGGAAAGCCGAAAGAAGCCGACGGACACGAAGAAAGAAAGCAACCTTCGTCCGTGGCTCGTCGATGTGCCGCTTGATGCGTTGCGGTAGAGAGCGGGTCGACAGGAATCATTAACGAAAGATATTGAGGAGTTCCCCCCAATGTTGAAGATCAAGATCGTGAAGAAGGGCTCGACGACGACCAAGCCGGGTTCGGTCTGCCCGTGGGTCGTTGACATGCCGCCGGAGGGTCCGCGCAGCTAGTTGCGCGCGCTTCGCGAGCAGCTGGAGCGGGAAACTGCGGGAGTGGTCTTTGCATTTGATCACTCGGATGTGAGAATTGGGGTCCAAACCTCCGCGTGGCTCTTCCTCGCTCTGCTGCTTACGACGGGCTGTTCTCGGCAAGCCGGTGGGACTGCTCCCACAACGTCAGTCCTGTCTGTAGGAATGGCCGCCCCAGCGGGCGGTACCGATCCCCAGATGGGTGTACTGGCAGACCTTCTCAGCTTCGAATCGCTTCTCACCATAGATAATGATGGCCGCGCGGCACCGAATCTCGCCGCGCGTTGGTCGCGATCTGATGACGGCCTCTTGTGGAAGTTCGAATTGCGGGACGACGTAAAGTTTCATGATGGCACGCCGGTAAGTGCGACACTCGTCGCCGAGATATTGAACACTGCGATGCGTCGACCGGGGACGCTAGCCGTGGCGCCGAGCTTTCAGCAGGTCTCATCGGTGGCCGCAGAGGGCCGGACAGGCTTGACTGTGAAGATGACGAAGCCCAGCGCCTTGCTGCTGAGTGACCTCGCGTTTGTGAACATCGCGCGAGGAACAAGCCAGCAAGTCGGCACGGGTCCGTTCATCACCGAATCACGGGACGATAAGCAGATCGTGATGCGGCGGTTCGATGAGTATCGTGAGGGGCCCCCAGCTATCCAGCGTGTCGAGCTCAACGCGTTTCCGACTGTTAGAAACGCGTGGACGGCACTGATGCGAGGGGAAATCGACTTCCTGTACGAGGTGGGGACGGACGCCGCCGAATTCGTCGAAGGGGAGTCGAGCGTTCAGACCTTCAGTTTCCTGCGGTCCTATACCGTCTTGCTGGGCTTTAATCTGCGCCATCCAGTTCTTCGATCCAGAGAGGTGCGTCAAGCGCTCAACCGATCGATCGATCGCGACGCACTCGTGCGAGTGGCCCTGCGCGGCCGCGGGCGACCTGCACAGGGCCCCATCTGGCCCAGTCATTGGGCCTCGAGTCAAACGACTCCTACATACTCGTACAATCGAGAAGCAGCAGTGTTAGGGTTCGCTGCGGCCGGATTAGATAAGGTCAAAAAAACCAAGGGCATGCCCAGCCGCTTTCAGTTTAGGTGCCTGGTTTATCCGCCGCTCGAACGGATGGCACTGATGATCCAGAAACAACTCTTCGAAGTCGGCGTCGATATGACGATCGAATTGGCAGAGTTGCCCGAGATTGCGGGCCGCGCCGCACGTGGGGATTTTGAGACGTTTCTAATCTGGCAGGTAACAGGCCGGTCACTCACCTGGCCCTACTTGTTCTGGCACTCGCCTGAACCCGGGCGTCCGGTATTCCTGAATAGCGGATATTCGGCGGCGGACGTGACCCTAGACCAGGTTCGATACGCGCGAACGGACGAAGAATTCCGCAACGCGGTCGCAGCGTTCCAGGAGGTAATTCACAACGATCCACCCGGGATCTTCCTCGCGTGGGAAGAGCGCATGCGTGCGGTAAGCCGGGACTTTCGTGTCCCGCCGCTGGAGCCAGGCCGCGACGTCGTATCGAATCTTTGGCGCTGGGAGCCGGCCCAGCAGACGGCTGTTTCCGTGCAATGAAGCGCATCACCTCTCGCTTCGCGATGCTGATTGCGACAGCGGCGGTCCTGCCGTTGATCGTGTACGGCGTCGTGTCGCTGTGGTCGCTGCGAACCGGCACGCAGCGGTCGGTGCGCGACGGCAACCTGAATGTCGCCAGGCGCGCCGCCGATCAGGTCCACCTCTACATCAGCAATAACGTCGCCGTGCTCAAGGCACTCGGCGCCGAGCTGCGAGGCACGCAGCTGGAGCGGTGGCAACAGGATCGCATCCTCAAGAACTACGTCCTCGACTTCCCGGAATTCCGCGAGCTCACCTTCTTCGACGCCGGCGGCTTGCCGATCGCCTCGAGCCGCGCCGGAAAACCCGAGCTCACGATTCCGGCCAGCGACGCGTCGGTTCGCGACGGTTTCTCGATTTCCGGCGTCTCCATCGACGACGACCTCCTGCCGACCACGACCATTGCCGTGCAGCTGCGGGCCAGCGAGGACGAGCCGGGCGGGTGGCTCGTCGGAGAGTTGAGCCTCGAACAGCTGTGGCGCATGGTCGACCAGATCCGCGTCGGCCACGAGGGCTACGCCTCGCTCGTCAGCGACGAGGGCCGCCTCCTCGCGCACGGGCACCCCGACCAGAAGCGCAACATCGCGAGCGGTCGCATCATGCAGGAGCACGCGATGGCGGCCGAGTTACGTGCCGGCCGCGAGCCGTCGAAGGAATATTCCGAAGGCGATCGCACCGTCCTGGCCACCGGCGCCCTCGTCAAATCGCTCGGCTGGTCGGTCATCGTCGAACAGCCGACGAGCGAGGCGTACGCGATCACGCGGCAGCTCGAGCGCCAACTCCTGATCGCGATTGGCCTCGCCCTCTTCATCACGATCGCGTTCGGTATCGTCTGGGGCCGCAGCTTCATCAAGCGGGTCTTCGCGCTGCGGCGCGGCACCCTGGCGCTTGCCGACGGCCGCCTCGAGGAGCGCGTGTCGCTCGGCGGGCAAGACGAGCTGACCGAGCTTGCGGATGCGTTCAACACGATGGCGGACCGGCTCGTCGAGCTGCAGGCCGACGTGCGCCGGCAGGAACGCCAGGCGATGTTCGGGAAGATCGCCGCGGGGCTCGTACACGATCTCTCGCACCCGATTCAGAACATCGGCAACAGCTGCAAGCTGATTCTGAAGATGTGGGAGGACGGCGAATACCGGGACACCTTCCGGCGCACGGTCGACCGCGAGCTGCAGACGGTGAAGCGCGTGCTGGACGACCTCAAGAACATCGCGCGGCCGATCCCGCTCGAACGGTTCCCGCTGGACGTGAATCGCTCCGTGAGCGAGGTGATCGAGGCGATGGTCCCGCACGCCGAGATGGCGGGCCTGACCCTGCGGGCGGAGCTGGCCAGCGAGCCACTCTTCATTGAGGGAGACGTGTTCGCGCTCGGCCGCGTGTACCGGAACCTGATCATCAACGCGATTCAGGCGACCGCGCCGGGCGGCCTGATCGTCGCGGCGACGTCACGGCAGGGTCGCAAGGTGCAGGTCCGGTTCTACGACACGGGCTGCGGCATCCCCGCAGATCGGCTGCATGCGATCTTCGACGATTTCATGACGACCAAGCGGCGCGGCCTCGGTCTCGGACTCGCGATCTCCAAGAAGATTGTCGAGCAGCTGGGCGGCAGCGTAACCGTGGCCAGCGAGGTCGGCAAAGGAACGACGTTCGTGCTCGAGTTTCCGGAGACGGCGGCGAGGCCGATGCCCGCTGCAGTCGCTGGATAAACCGGGGGCCCTGTTAATCGCTCTTGGGTAGGTGCTCCATGTTTCGGAAGTTGCTGAAGACCGACGAAATCGAAGTCGCGGACGAGCGCTACACGGTGCGCTACTACGAGCAACGCACCCTGCGCGGGACGCGGCGGTACTCCTCCGAGGTGATGTTCGGCCCCGCAGACCGCATCATCATGGACGACGATTCGATTAACAGCCTGGAATCGAGAGTGGTCCGGCTGGTGCCCGCGATGATTTACAGCCGGGCGCTGGTGGCGGGACGTCCAACGGCCGCCTAGACGCGAGACAGGGACTAGGCACTGGGCGAGCGGCACTCTGCCAAGTGCCGGCCCGAATCATTGAGGGCCCAATGCCTAGTGCCTAATGCCTGCCCGCTCTACTTCCGAGGCAGCACCGCATCCTTCAGCTGCTTGGCGATCCGCGCCTTCACGACGACCTTCGCGGGAATCTTGATCGCCTCGCCCGTCGCCGGGTTCCGACCCATGCGGGCCTTCCGATTCTGTTTGACCAGCTTGACCATGCCTGGCAGGACGAACTCTCCCGATCGCTTCAGCTCCTTCTCGGCGAGTGCCGTCAGCGCGTCGAAGAACTCGCGCGCCTGCGCGCGTTTCATCTCGAAACGCTCGGCGAAGTGCGAGAACAGCTCAGATTTGCCCATCCGGCGGGCGTCGGCCATAGGATGTCCTCCAATCAAAAAACGGGGTAATCCTAGCGCGCGCAGTTTTGCGCCGTCAAGCGCAACCCCGTCATTTTCGGCCAGAATGCTAGAATTTTTCGCATGCCGCGCGAGACGCTCGAGACCTTTCCCAACCCGCAGCCGGGCCGGGACTACGAGATCGACATCCACTGTCCCGAGTTCACGTCCCTCTGTCCCAAGACCGGACTGCCCGATTTCGGCGAGATCCGGATCACGTACACCCCGGACCTCATGTGCCTGGAATTGAAGGCGCTCAAGTACTACATGATCGAGTTTCGCAACAGGGGGATCTTCTACGAGGCCGTCACCAACCAGATCCTCGACGACCTGGTCGCCGTCTGCCAGCCGAGGCGGATGACCGTGGTCGGAGACTTCTCCGTCCGCGGCGGGATCAAGACGTCGGTGAAGGCCACTTACGAAAAACCCTGAATTGACAATTTGCGACTGGGGATTGCGGACTGATTGAGGATTGTGGATTGGGGGACGACGATTCGATTGCCCGATTGCCGATTGAGGGGACGCTCGATCTGCATGCGTTCAGCCCGCGAGACATCAAGGACGTCGTCTCCGACTATGTCGAAGCGGCCCACGAGGCGGGATTTAGGGAGATCCGGCTGATTCACGGTCGCGGTATCGGCGTCCAGCGCGCGACGGTGCAGGCCGTCCTGGCGGGCCATCCGCTCGTGGAAGCCTATTGGGACGCGCCGGAGTCCCATCTCGGCGCGACGATCGCAAGGATTAAGGAGTAGCGCAGCCCTTTAGGGCCCAGGAAAACACCGGCCAGCTGCAACCAGCGGCGAAGAGGGACCACCCTCCTCACCGTTGCGGCCCAGGAGGACCGAGTTGGCGCCGGCGAACAGCTGCTTCCACCCATCCGAGCGCAGCGCGGCGACCACCGGCACATTCGAGGGCACCCAGATGTAGTCGGGCTGGACCTCGTCGAGGAACTGCTGACGCGTCGACGGGACGTAATAGAACAGCAGATGACGCCGGACGATGTCGTTCGAATACACCGTTTCGCGGCGGCCGTCGACCGACACCGCCAGCGCGGGACTGAAGTGCCAGATCGCGTACTCGCCCCAGTCGAACCAGACGGCCAGCCGTCCCTTCAAATCATGAGCCTGGATGAAGTCGCGGACGTCCGAATCGGGCAATCCGGTTGAGTCCATACGGACGCAGCCGACGTTTCGGGCGACCGCCACGCCTCCGCCCCCGATGAGGACGCAGGCCACCGCGGCCACCGCGGCGGCGACGATGCGGCCGGACGGCGCTGCGGCAGCCTCTTGCCGGCGCCGGAAGCGCTCCAGCACGGCGATCAACTCGCGACCGAGAAGAACGACCACCGCAATCGCGAAAAACGCGCGAAGCCGGCTGACCTGGAAGGAGGCAGCCCCGAGGAACAGCACGACCGCGACGCGCCTGACAACGAGCTCGGAGTGGGCGAACGCTCGAACTGCGCCCGTAACGGCCGCCAGAGCCACTACAGACCAGACGATGAGCACGGGCGGATGGAGGCGGAATACCGGTTGCCATTCGGTGATCTCCGCCCTGCTGAATCCGACCGTGTTCCAGAGGAAGAGCCACATGTTCACGCCGTACGGATTGAGCAGTGTCGCGAAGAGACTCAGGATGCCGCAGACGAACAGCGTGCGCTTCTCGGCGCGTGGAACCGGGGACGCGAGCGTGCACACCGTCCAGAGTGCGAGCGCGGCGCCGCCGACGATCCATCCGCCGTGCATGTTGACCCAGAGAGCGAACAGTGCAGGAATCAGAACGAGCCGGGCTCGCCGGCTTTCGACCGACGTCAACAGCACGAGGAGCCAGGAAAAGGCGGCGAGCGAAAACACCTGCGGCCGCATGTGGTTGATTTGCCCGAACGTCCCGAGCACGACGACCGCAAGAAGGAGATCGCGGCTCGCCCCGGTGACCGCCTGGCGTCCGAGCGCCAAAAACACGGCCCCGAGAACGCCGACCAGCAGCAGCACTTTGAGCGCAACCAGCCCAGGGGGCCCGGCGGCCGCGTAGGCGACGTACATCACGCACTCCGAGAGCCACTCGTGGTTGATCCACGGCCGGTCGGAAAGGAAGGAGTAGCTGTCAGTCGCGGGAAGGGCGCGCGTCGAGACGATGTCGTGGCCGAACCTGACGTGGCCCCACAAATCAGGATCGGTTCGGGTGTGACTGAGCCACGCGAAGAGCACCGCGGCGAGAGCAACCCTCAGTAATAGCGGGGCCGCGAGCGTCCGCGACGTGCTTCTCGCCGGGACGGCGGGCGTGTCTAGAAAACTCCCGGAAGCACCCGCCAGCGGACTTTCTCCAGGTAGCTGAGGTACTCGGGATCCCGCGCCAGCGTTCTTTCCTCACGGACCGCGCGCGCAAGAAGCGCCGCGTCCGCGATGAGAATGACGCCGATGTTCCACGGCGATGGATGCGCGATCAGGAATCCGATGTGGGTCACGAGGTAGCCGGCGTAAATCGGATGCCGCACGGCTCGATAGAGACCGGTGCAGACGATGCCGCGATTGGCCGGCATCAGGCCGAAGCTGCGCCCGAGCGTGAGCTTGCCGGCGATCGTGATGAGAAGGCCCAACGCCGACGCAATCGCCGTAGCCGTGTCGCTGAGCAGGCCGCCTGAGGCCAGCGGCGCCACGAGCGGCGGTCCCACGAGCGAGCAGCCGGTCAGGAGCCTAGCACGCCAGCTCCGGTCCACGACCATCGCCGGACGACGCAGGACCGTCAGCGCGACGACGAGCAGCTCGCCGGTCAGCAGCAGCAGGCCGGTGATGCGCGCCGTCTCGAGGAAGTCGCGCCCCATCCGCACCGCGAGCAGCGTGAACAGGACGACGATGACGACCTTGCCCAGCTTGTCTGCAAGGTCGACCTCCGCCGTGCGCGGAAGCCCCACGCGTGCAGACCACTCTCGCGGCAGGTACGGCCGAAGTGCGGTCGCGGCGGAGCGGACGGTCATCTCAGCGCATCCCTTCGGCGGCGGCGCGCTCGCTCGCCTGCTCGTCGATGAAGTAGCTGGCGCAGGCGGCGTCCAGGAGCTCGCGCGAGACCGCGGCCGGCCGGCCTTCGAAGCGGCAGCGGTCCACGACCTGCTCGATCAGGTCGCGCGGATGGCAGGCGCGCAGCTGGAGGCCGCGCGGCTGGTAGTACTTCCGGACGAGGTACTCGATGACTTTGGGCTCGAACGCCAGGCTCTTGCGCCGGCAGTTCAGCTCCCAGATCCTTGTGAACTCGTCGAGGGTCGGGTTCCGCGCGTAAATCTTGTACGGGATGCGGCGCAGGAACGCTTCGTCCGCGAGCGTCTCGGGCTTGAGGTTGGTCGCGAAGACGACGAGGACGTCGAACGGCACCTCGAACTTCCGGCCGGTATGCAGCGTCAGGTAGTCGACCCGGCTCTCCAGCGGAACGATCCACCGGTTCAGCAGATCGCGCGCTGGAATCCGTTGCCGTCCGAAGTCGTCGACGACGAAGACACCGCCGTTCGCCTTGAGCTGAATCGGCGCCTCGTAAAACCGCGCGATGGGATTGAACGTCAGGTCGAGCATCTCGAGCGTCAACTCGCCGCCGACGGTGACGACAGGCCGCCGGATCTTCTCCCAGCGGCGATCGTGGCCGAGACCCGCGACAATCGTTTGTGCGTTGGCGGCGTTGTCGGCGCGGAGATGGTTGACGGGATCGAACATCGTGATGATCTGCCCGTCGACGTCGATCGCATACGGAATGTAGATCTCGCCGCCCAGCGCGCGGCCGATGCCCTCGGCGACGACTGTCTTGCCGTTGCCCGGAGGACCGTAGATGAAGAGCGACTTGTTCGAGTTCACCGCCGGTCCGAGCTGCTCGAGCATGTCGGAGCCGACGACGAGGTGCGTGAACCCGCCGACGAGGCGCTCCCGGTCGAGGTATCCGCGCCCACCGTGCAGGGCACGCATGTAGGCGATGTATTGCACGAGCGGCACCGGCGCCGGGCCGATGTAGCGCGACAGCTCGAGGAAGTGGCCGGCGCGATCCCGGCCGAGATCCGTGAGCGCGTAGCGGTAGCCGGCCGTCCCGGCCCCGGCCGCGCCGCGCACCTCGACGAGCTTCTCGACGCGCGCGTGCTCGAGCAGGCCTTCGAGAATCGAGTACGGCAGGCACATCCGATCGGACAGGGACATGCCGGACTGCTCGCCGCTGACAAGCGTCTTCAGCAACAACTCCGAAGCCTGGTCGGCCCGGAGGCCTGAGTCAGCCAGGCTGACGGGCGGCGCCGGCGGCGGCGGTCCCAGGCGCTCGTGCGACTCAACTGTCAGTGGATAGGACATATCTCCTTCGTCCCTCGTCCGTAGTGCCTCGGACCTCGTCCAGTTCCTAGTGCCTAGTCCCTTACCGTCTCGGATGCTCGAACGTGATCACGTGACCGACCCGGGTGCCGGCCGCTGAGAGCGTGCCCGCAGCCAGCTCCAGCACGCCGGCCGTGCCCCGCCGCGGCAGGCGGAGCCGCCACGGACCCATGTCCTCGACGCAATCGATCACGCGCCCGTCGTCATCGAGCGCGATGACATCGATCGCGAACCGCATCCCCATGGTGTGGACGCCGCGGCACGGCGCAATCCAGAGCGCCTCGCCGCGTTCCAGACCATCCTTCCCGAGCAAGCCCTTGCGGCGTGCCGACCGTGTCACCGCGAGCGCGACGCGATCAGCGAGCAGCCGGCCCGTGTCCGCGTCGCGTGCGAGCACGACCGACCCGTGCCCGTTCGTTTCCGTCAGCCCCTTCGGCGTCATTTGTTGCTGTCGACGATCGGCATCAAGACCGTCATGAACTTGATCGCCGCCGGACCGATCGTCACGACCCAAATCGCCGGAAAGATGCAGAACACCAGCGGAAACACCATCTTGACGCCGGTCTTCGCCGCCGCCTCTTCGGCCCGCTGCCGCCGCTTGGTCCGCAGCGTGTCAGAGAACACGCGCAGCGACTGCGCGACGCTGGTGCCGAACTTGTCGGTCTGGATCAGCATCGTGACGAGCGACTGCAGGTCTTCGACGCCCGTCCGATCCGCGAGGTTACGGAGCGCCTCGGCGCGCGGTTTGCCGGCGCGCAGCTCGAGGTTGATCAACTTCAGCTCGCCCGCGAGCTCCGGATATGCGAATTCCAGCTCCGACGCTACGCGCATGAGCGCCTGGTCGAGACCGAGCCCCGCCTCGACGCTCACGACCAGCAGGTCGAGCGCATCGGCGAGGGAGCAGCGGATGCGATGCTGGCGGCGCTTCGCGAGTCGCCCGACCACCATCCCGGGCATCAGGTAACCGGCGAAGACGCCCGTGAGCGCCAGCATGAGGTTCGGCCGAATGACGATCGGCGTCGAGAACAGCAGGAACAGGAAGACCGCGACGGCAACGCGGATGCCGAAGAAGATCGTCAGCGCTTCTTCACGCCGGAAGCCGGCCTGTACGAGACGAAGACGGAGCGCGCCGAGCTCTTTGGCCGAGCGCGGGGCTTTCTCCCCGAGCCGCTTCATCATGCCGGCGACCGCCTCGAAGCGCGCCTTCTTCTTCTCGGGGCGCTCGACGAAGCCGGAGAGCTCTTCGAGCCGCTGGTCGATTGCGGCGGTGCGCCCGCCCATCAGCATCATGCCCGTCACGACGATGACGAGCATGCCGAATGCGAACGCCGCCAGCGGAATAAGCGTCGCCACGTTACACCTCGATCTTGATGATCGTGCGGATCCACATATACCCGACGAACTGCATGATGCATGCGATACCGATCAGGATCTGCCCGATGCGCTCGCGGAAGAGCAGGTTCATGTGGTCCGGGTTGATGAACGACAGCACGACCGCCAGCGCGCCGGGCAGCGCCATCAGGACCCAGCCCGTGAAGCGGCCGTGCGCCGTGTAAACCCGCACCTGACGCAGAATCTTGAATCGCTCGCGGACGACCGACGCGAGGTTCTCCAGGATCTCGGCGAGGTTGCCGCCCGTATCCCGCTGGATGAGCACCGCCGTCGCGAAGAACCGCACGTCGAGCAGCGGCATGCGATCGATCAGATTGGCCAGCGAGTCCTTCAGCGGCAGACCGAAATTCTGTTCGTCGAACGTCTTGCGGAACTCGGGCCCGACCGGATCGGCCATTTCGTCGGAGACCATCTTCAGGCCGGTCGAGAACGCGTGTCCCGCCTTGAGCGCGCGCGCCATCAGGTCGAGCGCCTCGGGAAACAGCTCTTCGAACTTGTTGAAGCGGCGCTGACGCTTGACCTTGACCACGATCGTTGGAACGGCCGCGCACACCGCCGCGAAGACGAGCCGGACCGGCAGCAGCACGGTGAACATCGCACTGACGAAGTACCCGGCGATCGCGAGGCCGGCTGAGACGACGAGCAGCCCACTGACGGTCGTTTTCACGCCCGACTGCTCGATCCACTTTGTCAGCGACAGGCCGCGGTTTGTCTGGCCGATGACCCTGTCAAGGACCGGCACCATGCCGGTGACGTCGCCCTTGACCAGGTCGGTGGAGGCCAACTCCTCACCAAGCGGGCCGTGCGTCAGCTCGTCGATGCGGCCCTGCATCTGGCGCCGGGCCATCTGTTCGGGCAGACCGGTCGCGCCGTAGAACAGGGCGAAGACGACGCCCGCGCCGAAGAGGAAGGCGAGCAGGACGAGCATCAGCGAACCTCCGTGACTCCCTCGAACATGTTCGGGGGAAGAACGATGCCGCAGGCCTTCAACCGCTCGCAGCACTTGGGCCGCACGCCCGTGGCGCGGAACCGGCCGATGACCTTGCCGTCCTGCGTGACGCCCAGCTTCTCGAAGACAAAGATCTCCTGCATGGTGATGACCTCGCCCTCCATGCCGGTAATCTCCGAAATCGCGGTGACCTTGCGCGTGCCGTCGCTCAATCGCGTCTGCTGGACGACCAGCTGGATGGCGGCGGCAACCTGCTGCCGCATGGCGCGCTCGGGCAGGTTCGTCGCCCCCATCGCGATCATCGTTTCAATACGCGACAGCGCGTCGCGCGGGCTGTTTGCGTGAACGGTCGTCAGCGATCCGTCATGGCCCGTGTTCATCGCCTGGAGCATGTCGAGCGCTTCCTCGCCACGGACCTCGCCGACGATGATGCGATCGGGACGCATACGCAGGGCGTTGATGACCAGCTGCCGCTGACGGACCGCGCCCTTGCCTTCGACGTTCGGCGGACGCGTCTCGAGCCGAGCCACGTGCTCCTGATGGAGCTGCAACTCCGCGGCGTCCTCGATCGTCACGATGCGCTCGCGCTCGGAGATGAACGACGACATGACGTTCAGCAGCGTCGTCTTGCCGGCGCCGGTACCGCCGCTGACCAGGACGTTCAGACGCGACCGCACGCAGTGCTCGACAAAGTCGAGCATCGGCTGCGTAATCGCGCGAAGGTTGACCAGATCGGCCGCCTTCAGCCGCTCCGCCGGGAAGCGGCGGATCGAGAGCAGCGGTCCATCGACGGCGAGCGGCGCGATGATCGCGTTGACGCGCGAGCCGTCCGGCAGGCGCGCGTCCACCATCGGCGAGCTGTCGTCGACGCGGCGGCCGACCGCCGACACGATCCGGTCGATCACGCGCATCAGGTGCTTGTCGTCCTGGAAACCGGCCGCGACCCGCTCGAGCTTGCCGCTCCGCTCGACGTAGACCTGCTTGAACGTGTTGACGAGGATGTCGTTGATGCTCGGATCGCGCAGCAGCGGCTCGAGGGGCCCAAGGCCGAACACTTCGTCGATGACGTCCCCAAGAATCGCTTCGCGCTCCGACATGCTGAGCGGCGTGCCCTCCTCCGCGATCAGCTCGAAGAGCAGCGTCCGGATCTCATTCTCCGCGCGAGAGCGGTCGGCTGTCGCGAGCGCCTCGAGGTTCAGCCGGTTCAGCAGCTTCTTGTGAACCGAAGCCTTCAGCTCGATGTACTGGGGCCGGAGTTGGTGCTCCGGTCGGGGCCAGTGGGGAGGATTCGCCGATGCCGGATATGCCATCTGTTTGGTCCCTCGTCCCTCGTCCTTCGTCCCTGATGTCTAAAGAATTCCCAGGAACTTGGCTCTCTTGGTAAGTGCTGTGTCGACCGCCTCCGCCTTGATGCCGACCATGTTCCGGGTAAACGCGCCGAACTGCTCCGAAATCTCCGAGTGGTTCGCGAGCGTCAGCGGCACGCCGGAGTTGAGCGCCGCCGATACGGTGCGGTAGTCGCTCGAGAACGTGTGATGGATCGAGTAGCCCAGCGCCGTCTCGATCTGTCGCGGTGCGATCAGGATCTGGTCCGACGCGCGATTGAGCAGCACGCGGATCCGCTCGCCACCGGCGCCCAGCTGACGCACGCGCTCGACGAACCGCTGCGCGTTGCGCACCGACGGCAGATCCGGATTCGTGACGAGAAAGAGCGTATCGCCGGCGTAGAGCGCGGCGAGCGCGCAGGCGTTCACGATGTTCCCGGCGTCCACGACGATGAAGTCATAGATCCGCGAGAGCACGCGCAGCAGCTCCTCGAGCGCCGCGGCGTCCTGCGCGTTGGGACGCTCGAACTGCTCCGCTCCGGCGAGAATGTCGAGGCCAGACTTGTGCTTGGTAACCAGCTCTTTCAGAAAGTCCTTGTCCACACGGTGCAGGTTTTCGACCCCGTCGAGGATGGTGAACCGCGGGCGCACGCCCAGAAACAGGGCGACCTCCCCGCAAGGCTTCAGGTCGAGAATGATGGTGGGCTTCTTCGTCAGGCGTGCGAGCTCGACGGCACTGTTCACGGCGACCGTCGTCGTTCCGGCGCCGCCCTTGGCGCCGAAGAAGACGTGCGTCACACACGGTTGGCGGGTGCTGGCGTGCGCGGCGTCGCGACGGGCGGCCGTCCGCCGAATCGCGCCGTGAAACGAATCCTCCATCGTACGGTGCGAGCTTGCGTCGCCCGAGGTCCACGCGAAGAACTCGTTCGCGCCGGCGCGCATGGACTGGAGAATCACATCGGGGTTCGCCTCCGCCGCCACCGCGAAGATCGCGATCGACGGGTGTCCCGCTCGGAGACGTTCGATTGCGGCGAGACCCGACGGGAGGTCGAACCTGACGTCCACCACCCCGAGGTCGGCCGCAGCGGCCTCGCCGGCGCGGCCTTCGACGATGGCGATTGGAACACCCCCGGCACGCAGCAGGTGCGTCGCCTGGCGGCGGAATTCCTCATCCTTGGTAATCACGAGAGCGGCGAGTTGAGCCATCTGAATGTGTCCGATTCTGGCGAAACTGGCACCGCACGTACTGAGAGCGGCCCCAGCAGAATCGCAACGCCTATGCCGGCAGGACCGGGAGGCGCTTCGATAGGTAACTCTGTTGTCTAGCGTGATTTACTGGCTCTGGCCGCGTCGCTGCCAGTCGTCGGGGCCGGGCCCCAGCAACAGTTCCGTGGCCCGGCCGACGATTTCGTCGCAACGCAAAATCACTTGATGAGCCGGATGGCAACTGGAAAGACCCCCGCCGGCACCGGATCGCCCGTCCGGATGCCAGCGATTGGTTGGATACGTCCCCAGATGTTGTTGCTATCGAACTCCTCAACGAAGAATCCGATCCAATTGGCCACCACCAAGTCGGCGTACCGGCCGTTCCGTACTCCTTCGGTGTAAACCACGGGGTCGTAAAGCGGAATCGGGAACAGGCGCGGGCTATGCCCGCTGCCGTAGGCGCTGTTCCTGATGCAGTTACAGCGCGAATCCCAGACCGCAGCGGGATCCCGTGCGATAAGGTCCCGGATCCCATCGATCGTCGGGCCCATCACGGCTCCAGGCTCCTGAATGAGGTCTTCACCCCAGCGCACGATCCTCGTATTGCAATTGCGAATGTTCCACTCGTATTCCTCGGCGCCGGTTTCGTCCATTCCGTCGAGTGCGAGCGAAAAGTACATGCTCGGCTCGATGTTGTTGCCCGAGCCGGCCCGGATCATCAGGCGCGTCCCACGATGCTGCTCCTGGTTGTATCCGGTATACCCGGGCTGGTCCGCCGGAATGTAGACGTCGGGGTTCGGGAGCGGGTTTCCGTGTTGGGTGGGCCGCTGGTACAGCTCGAACGTGCTGGTCAGGGAATCGAACGGCGGATCCGTTCTCTCGATCCACAAGTCCGGAATCGTGAACGGCTTGACGCAGGTCATCGCATTCGCCGGGGAGACCTCCGCGGTCGCCGTAGCCCCGACATCGGTATTCGTGAAGCCGAAGATGCTCGCGATGATCGTGGTGAGCGGATTGCCGCGCTCGGCGTTGCGGTATACGGTCACCTTGACCCGATTCGGCTCCCCGGTCGGGTCGTTTTCGAACACGACGTCGCTCGGCGTCACCGACACCGCCCCGTACATCACATTGTTGGCGGGGTTTGTCGCCGCGGCGATCGCGCTCGTCACGGCAGGCCCGGTTTCCGTGCGGTCGTTGTAGTCGTTGAAGCCGAGCCCGACGGCGCCGGCGAGCGCGCCGGCATCCGCCGAGTTCTGGGCCTGGTTGCGGGCGGTCATGAGCATGCCGACATCGATCGCGAGCATCGTCGCGGCGATGAAGGCCAGCAACCCGCACGCGACGAAGACGAGCGTCATCCCGCGCTCGTTCCGGTGGTACCCGCCCCAGGTTGCCTTCCGCTTCGTGCTGCAGTTACGGCTTCGGTTTTTGAGCATTGGTCTTCTGCACGGCAGATTGATATTCTGCCTGCGCCTCCTTGAGGCGAGCTGCGGCTTCCGCGATCGCCTTGTTGCGCTTCGCGTCTTCTTCCGCCTGCTTCTTCCGAAGTTCCTCTGCCTTCTTCGCGTCGGCGGCGTCGCGCTTGGCTTGTTCCTTCGCGCGCTCTTCCGCTTCCTTGCGTTCTTCCTTGGTGCGCTTGGCGTCGGCGATCGCCTGCTTCGAGGCCATCTCCTCCGCCCGCTTACGATCCTCGGCCATCTTCTTCGCCGCGGCC
>DATAEE010000304.1:0-5394 GCA_036258175.1 Vicinamibacterales bacterium | reverse complement strand
CGCATTCGCCGCTCTCGGCGCCGCCATCGGTGTGGGAACCATCGGCGCGGCCGCCTCGATTGCCGTCGGCCGCAACCCCGGGGCGTCCACGAAGATCATGGTGCAGTCGATACTGGCAATCGCGTTCGCCGAGGCCATCGTCTTCTACGCGCTGTTCCTCGTCCGTTAGCTGAGCGAAGGAATCATGCAGCTGCCATCGCCACAGACGGTCGCCGAGGGCGGCGGACAGATCGCTTCGATCGCGCGCACGTTTGGGGTCGACTGGCCGCATCTCATCGCGCAGACGATCAGCTTCGGGATCGTCTGCGCCGTGCTCTACGTCTTCGCCTACAAGCCGATCCTGCGGATGCTCGAAGCGCGGCGCCAGCAGATCGCGGGCGGACTGGCCAACGCGCAGAAGATCGAGGCCGAACTGGCCCGAATCCACGAGGAGCGACGCGTCGTCCTGGCGGCGGCTGACGCCGAAGGGCAGCGGCTCGTCGAGGAGGCGCGCGTGGCGGCGGCCAGGGTCGGCGCGGAAGAGACGCAGAAGGCGATCGCCGCCGCCGAGCTCGTGCTCGCGCGCGCCCACGAGGCCGCCGAGCGCGATCGCGCGCTGCTGCTCGCCGCGGCCCGGCGCGAAATCGGCCGGCTGGTCGTCCAGACCACGGCGGCGGTCACGGGGAGGATCCTGACCGCCGAGGATCAGCAGCGGCTGGCGGAGGAGACCGCAAGCCAGCTTGCGGTGTAACCGGCGGGGTTTACGGCATGCAGACGAAGAAACGGGCCAGACGGTCGGCGCGACACCTGTATCGGCTCTGTCTCATCAACGGCGCCCTCGACGAAGAACGAGTCCGCCTGGTCGCCCGGCGGCTCGCCCGGTCACGGCGACTGACCGCGCTGCCGGTCTTCGGCGCCTTCCGGCGGCTGGTGCGACTCGATCTCGACCGGCATACGGCACGCATCGAGAGCGCCACGCCGCTGGCGGGGCCGCTGCGGGACTCCGTCGCGCAGCGCCTCTCGGACCGGTACGGTCCGCGGTTGAACATCTCGTTCCGGGACGATCCCGCCCTCATCGGCGGGATGCGCGTCAAGGTTGCCAGTCACGTCTACGACGGGACGATACGCGCGCGGCTGAACGCGCTGGGAGCGCGCTTTTGAGCGCGCGGTGAGAGATTTCGATGGCCGATCTGCTTCAGGAACTCGAACAGGAACTCACAGGGGCCAAGGCTGCGGTCCGGCAGACTGTCGGCGTGATTCGCGAGATTGGCGACGGCGTCGCGCGCGTCGAGGGACTCGAGGGCATCATGCTCAACGAGACGCTCGACTTCGGGAAGGGCATCACCGGGCTCGCCCTCAACCTCGATGAGACCGAGGTTGGCGTCATCATCCTCGGGGACTACTCGCAGCTTCACGAAGGCGGAGAGGTGCGCGCAACGGGCAAGCTTCTGCAAGTCCCGGTGGGCAAAGGCCTGCTCGGCCGCGTCGTGAACACGCTCGGCGAGCCGCTCGACGGCAAGGGGCCGATCGTCAGCAGCACGGCGTATCCGGTCGAGAAGCTGGCCCCCGGCATCATCCGGCGTCGATCGGTCGACCAGCCGGTCCAGACGGGGATCATGGCGATCGACGCCATGATTCCCATCGGCCGCGGTCAGCGCGAGCTGATCATCGGCGACCGGGCGACCGGCAAGACGACGGTCTGCGTCGACACGATCCTCAGCCAGGCCCGCCTGAACAAGGCAGCGGAGGCGGCGGGCGACACGACCCACCGCCCGCTCTACGCCATCTACGTCGCGATCGGTCAGAAGCAGTCCACCATCGCGCGCATCATTTCCGTGCTCGACGAGGCTGGCGCCATGCCGTACACGATCGTGGTTGCCTCGCCGGCCTCCGATTCCGCGACCAGCCAGTACCTGGCGCCGTTTGCCGGAGCCGCCATGGGCGAGTGGTTCATGGACCACGGCATGGACGCGCTGATCGTCTACGACGATCTGTCGAAGCACGCCGTCGCCTACCGTCAGGTCTCGCTGATCCTCAGGCGGCCTTCCGGCCGCGAGGCCTATCCGGGGGACGTCTTTTACCTGCACAGCCGGCTGCTCGAACGCGCGGCGCGCGTCGGCGAGCAGTATGGGAACGGGTCCCTGACCGCCCTGCCGGTCATCGAGACGCAGGCCGGTGACGTGTCCGCCTACATCCCGACCAACGTGATCTCGATCACCGATGGCCAGATCTTCCTGGAGACGGATCTGTTCTACCAGGGCGTGCGGCCCGCGATCTCGGTCGGCATTTCGGTCTCGCGCGTGGGGTCCGCCGCGCAGCTCAAAGCGATGAAGCAGGTGGCCGGTCAGCTGAAAGGGGATCTCGCGCAGTTCCGCGAGCTGGCCGCGTTCGCGCAGTTCGGCTCCGAGCTCGACACGGCCACGCAGGCCAAGATCGATCGCGGCAAGCGCGTCGTTGAGCTGTTCAAGCAGCCGCAGTACAGCCCGATCCCCGTCGAAGTGCAGGTCGGCGTGATCTGGGCCGTCCAGCACGGGTATCTGGACGACGTGCCGGTGGAGCGTGTCGCAGAATTCCAGGCCGCCTGGACCGAGTTTCTGCGGACGAGGCGCTCCGCGGTCCTCGACCGCATCCGGGCTGAGAAGGCGTTGAGTGAGGAGCTTTCGTCAGCCCTGAAGGCGGCGGCCGATCAATTCAAGCAGACGTGGAAGTAGTCGCAGCTGACACCGATGAACTCCCCCCGCGAACTCCGCCGCCGCATCAAATCCGTCAAGAGCATGGCGCAGATTACCAGGGCCATGCAGATGGTAGCCGCGTCCAAGATGCGGGCGGCGCAGCAGGCGGCAATCGCCCCGCGGCCCTTCGCCCTGCTGATGTATCGCATCCAGCGGACGGCCACGACGCGCCCCGTCGACTTCACGCACCCGCTGCTGGAGCAGCGCGAGGTGCGAAGGCGAGCCGTCATCGTCGTGGCTGCCGACAAGGGCCTGTGCGGGGCGCTGAACACCAATATCTTCCGGCTCGCTGCCGCGTTCGATTCCGGGACCACCCTGTTCATCGCCGCCGGCCGCAAGGCCGCGCAATGGGTCGCGCGAAGCGGGCGGACGCTCGCCGCCGAGTTCGCCTACGGCGACGCCCCCGGCTTCGCGGAGGCGCGCGCGATCGCGGGTTTCGCCCGCGAGCTGTTCCTGAACCGCGAGGTGGACGAAGTGCGCATCCTGGCGACCCGCTTCATCAATACGCTGTCGCAGGAGGCACTCTCGATCCCGTTCATTCCCATCGGCGAGATCAGGGGGCTGAAGGTCCCGGGCATGGATGTGCCGGTCTGGACCGACGACGCCGTGGAGACGTTGTTCGAACCCGACGCCCGATCGGTCCTCGCCTACCTGCTCGGGCATTACCTGAACGCCACCGCCTTTCTCACGCTGCTGAACGCCAAGGCCAGCGAGCATAGCGCGCGCATGGTGGCGATGAAGAACGCGACGGACAGCGCGGAAGAGCTGGTGCGGAGCCTGAGGCTCGAATACAACCGGCTGCGACAGGGAAACATCACGAGAGAGCTCACGGACATTGCCGGCGGGCAGGCGGGTTGAGGATGGCGGAATGGCGCCGGAGCTGGAAGCTGGAAGCTATATGAACATCGGTACAGTCACACAAGTCGTCGGTCCGGTGGTCGACGTCGAGTTTCCCGACGCGCTGCCGGCGATCTACAACGCGCTGACTGTGGACTACACGGTCGAAGACCAGCCGGTCAGGCTGACGCTGGAAGTGCAACAGCATCTGGGCGATAGCTGGGTGCGGACGATCTCGATGTCCGGCACCGAAGGGCTCAAGCGCGGCGTCGCCGTCACCGACACCGGCAGTCCCATCTCGATGCCGGTCGGCGACGGGGTGATGGGCCGGGTCTTCGACGTGACAGGCAACCCGGTGGACGAGCGCGGCCCGGTGCGGGCCGAGAAGTACTACCCCATTCATCGGCCGCCCCCGCCGCTCGTCGAGCAGTCGACCTCGCCGCAGGTGCTCGTGACGGGCATCAAGGTCATCGATCTGATTTGCCCGTTTCTCAAGGGCGGGAAGGTCGGCGCGTTCGGCGGCGCCGGCGTCGGCAAGACCGTCGTCATCATGGAGCTGATCAACAACATTGCGAAGCTTCACGGCGGGGTCTCGGTATTCGCCGGCGTCGGAGAGCGGACGCGCGAAGGCAACGATCTCTATCAAGAGATGTCGCAGGCCGGGGTCATCAACCGGCAGGATCTGGGCGCGTCGAAAATCGCGCTCGTCTACGGGCAGATGAACGAGCCACCCGGCGCGCGGCTGCGGGTGGCGCTGAGCGGCCTGGCCATCACGGAGTATTTCCGGGACGAGAAAAACCAGGACGTGCTGCTCTTCATCGACAACATTTTCCGCTTCTCGCAGGCGGGCGCTGAAGTGTCAGCGCTGCTCGGGCGCACCGCAAGCGCCGTCGGCTATCAGCCGACGCTGGCCGCCGAAATGGGCCTGCTGCAGGAGCGGATCACGTCGACCAAGAAAGGATCGATCACGTCGTTTCAGGCGGTGTACGTGCCGGCCGACGACCTGACCGACCCGGCGCCAGCGACGACGTTCGCACATCTCGACGCGACCATCGTCCTCGAGCGGTCGATCGCGGAGCTCGGGATCTACCCCGCGGTCGATCCGCTCGCCTCCACCTCGCGCTCCCTCGCGCCGGAGATCGTGGGCGAGGAGCACTACGAGACGGCGCGCCGGGTCCAGAAGGTTCTGCAGCGGTTCAAGGATCTGCAGGACATCATTTCGATCCTGGGCATGGACGAGCTGTCGCCCGAGGACAAGCTCACCGTCTATCGCGCCCGGAAGATCCAGCGGTTCCTCAGCCAGCCCTTCAGCTCGGCGCAGGTGTTCACCGGGCGGGAGGGGCGCCAGGTCGGCGTGGCCGACACGGTCCGCGGGTTCAAGGAGATCCTCGACGGCAAGCACGACGGCGTCCCTGAGGGGAACTTCTACATGAAGGGCACGATTGAGGAGGTCACGGCG
The DNA here is from genome assembly GCA_036258175.1 of Vicinamibacterales bacterium. Classification (GTDB taxonomy): domain Bacteria; phylum Acidobacteriota; class Vicinamibacteria; order Vicinamibacterales; family 2-12-FULL-66-21; genus DATAEE01. The sequence goes on along the minus strand of DATAEE010000304.1, from coordinate 387 downwards.
TAGCGGCGGGCCGCAAACGGCCCCGCGCCGGACGTAAACGATGGCCGCCACCCTCACGCTCGAGATCGTCACGCCGGAAGCGACCGCCTTCTCCGAAGACGTGGAGCTGGTCACGCTGCCAGCCGTCGGCGGGCAGATCGGCATCTACCCCCAGCACGTGCGCCTGATCACGCAGATGGTGCCGGGCGAACTGATCGTGACAAAAGGCGGGCGCGAGAGCGTGATCGCCGTCGGCGAAGGCCTCGTCGCGGTGAGCGGCGAGCGCGTCGAGATCCTCACCGATCTGGCAATCCGCGCCGAGGACCTCGATGCTGCGAAGATCGAGGAGGCGCGGAAGCGCGCCAAGGCGCGCCAGGACGAGAAGCTCGCCGACGAGACGCATGCCGC
>DATAEE010000303.1:0-2117 GCA_036258175.1 Vicinamibacterales bacterium | reverse complement strand
CACCTTCCGCGTCCGCGGCAAGGGCGCGCGCAAGTCGGACGGCACCCACGGCGACCTCCTCGCCACGGTCGAGGTCGTCGTACCCGCCACGCTCGACCAGGCCGCGCGCGACGCGCTGACGGCCTACCGCGACGGGATCAGGTCCGTGTACGACCAGACGATCGCGGGCCTGACGAAGGGCGAGCGCCCCGACGAACTGGTCGCGCACGTGAAGCTGCCGCCGCACCTGGCCGAGAGCCCGTACCTCCAGCAGTACTACGGCACCGTGGAATGGTCGGTGCGCGCGATCTACAGCGACCACGTGGGCTGGTTCGACGGCAACGCCTCCCGTCTGTTTCCTATGCCGGACAAAGATCGATCACAGAAGATCGTCGCGCTAGCCGGCGGCGTGCCGCAGGTCCTTTCCAGTGCCCGAGAGGCACTGACCAAGGGCGAGTTCCGATGGGCCGCCGAACTTGCAGACTTCGTCCTGGGCGTCGACGCTGCCATCGTCGACGCGAGGCGAATCAAGGCACAGGCCTTGACGGAACTCGGCGAGCGCCAGACGAGCGCCAACGCGAGGAACTACTACCTCTCAGTCGCTCAGTACCTGCTGCGAGATCTGCCGCCGCGGTAGGCTGTCGTAGAATGAGCAACCGCATGGCCGCACGCGTAGCGAAGGCGCTGGCGGGGAAGGTTGCCGTGGTTGCCGGGGCCACGCGCGGCGCCGGCCGCGGGATCGCCCGTGCCCTCGGCGAGGCGGGCGCCGTCGTGTACTGCACCGGGCGTAGCGTCAAAGGGCGTCCTTCTCCGTACAGGCGTCGGGAAACGATCGACCAGACGGCAGCGGTGATCAATGCCGCTGGCGGCACCGCAATCGCCGTTCGCGTCGATCACACCGTCGAGCCCGAGGTGAAGGCCCTGTTCGGACGCATCGCCCGCAAACACAAACGCGTCGACATCCTCGTCAACAGCATCGCCGGCGAAGAGCCGCTGATGGGGCAGTGGGGCTACTTCTGGCAGGCGAACCTCAAGGACGCCGACACGATTTTCCGGCAGGCTTTGACCTCGCGGATCATCACGGCGAAGCACGCGGCGCTGCTGATGATGCGCCGCCGCAGCGGCCTGATCGTCGAGGTCACCGAGAACGACATCCTCAGTGGCGGCGGAAATCCGATGGCGCAGGCGGTGAAGATGGCGGACAAGGTCCTGGCTCTGAACTGGGCGACCGAGCTCAAGCCGCACCGCGTGACGTGCGTCGCGGTGACGCCAGGATTCCTGCGGTCCGAGAAGATGCTGGAGCATTTCGGCGTCACCGAGGAGAACTGGCGCGACGCGGGGAAGAAAGACCCGAACTTCCTCGTCTCGGAATCGCCGCTGTTCGTCGGCCGCGCCATCGCGGCGCTGGCAGCCGATCCTGACGTGATCGAGCAGACGGGACAGCTGCTCAGCTCGTGGGAGCTGTCGCGCACGTATCGCTTCACTGACTACGACGGCCTTCGCCCCGACTGGGGGAAGCACACCATCGATTGGTCGGTCCTCCCTCCGTCGCTCGTCGAGGTCTTCAGGAACGGCATCGATCTCGAACTGAAGTGGTTGACCACGCTCGCGGCGCGCACGCGTAGGTTCCGGAAGAAGATCCCCGTGTCCGGCTGAAGCAGGAGACGCCACATGTGGAGCCGCAGACGTTTCCTCGAAAGCCTATCGGCATTGCCGGTGGTGGGCGGCTTCGTCGGGGCGAGCTCGACGCCGGCGGCCGCGGCCAGGGGCGGCCGCGACTACCTGAAAGAACTGGGTGTCCGGCCTTTCATCAACGCGGCCGGCACGTACACCGCCATGACCGCCTCGCTCATGCCACCCGAGGTCATGGACGCAATCACCTACGCCTCCAGGCATTACGTGATGCTCGACGAGCTGCACGACAAGGTAGGGGAGCGGATCGCGTCGCTCGTTCACAGCGAGGGCGCAATGGTGACATCGGGGGCGGCCTCCGCGCTGACCCTCGGCACGGCAGCCGTCCTCACGGGCAAGGACCGGCAGAAGATGATCGATCTTCCCGATCTGACGTCGATGAAGAGCGAGGTCATCATCCAGAAATCCCACCGGTTCGGGTACGACCACGCGGTGCGCAACTGCGG
>DATAEE010000302.1:0-4336 GCA_036258175.1 Vicinamibacterales bacterium | reverse complement strand
GGGGGCACGTCGCGGCCGGGTCATAGATGACCGGCGAGACCTTCGTCAGGCCGTCTCCGGGCTGCCCGTCGCGCCGCAGTCCAGTCTGGAGGTCGATGACGCCGTTCTGCACGCCAAAGAGCCACGGATGACGATCCCAGTCATCACCCGAGACGGCGAGCGGGTGTTCGGATTGCGCGAGCGCTAGCAAGGCGTCGAGTCCGCGACGGCTCTCGGATTGGGTCGCCCACCTCACCTCATGCTTGCGGTCTTCGTCGTGGTTGATGCCGGCCCCGTCCGTCAGCCGTGCCCGGATAGTCGCCTTGGCCATGCGCTGCACGGCTCCGTCTCGATCGAGCGCCCAGTAGTGAGTCTTCCAGATGCGCCAGACTTGCGCGGTGAAGTCGAAGCGCACATCACCGCCGTGCTTGAACGCGAACAACTCCGCGTTGCCGGCGTCCGTCCGCGCGAAGCTGGACGGGGCGCGGTTCTCGTCGTCGGGATGATGTTGTGGTTTACGGTCGTCTATGCCACGCGACTTGAATGTCTCGATGGTCGTCGAGATGGCCTTCCTGATCGTCAAGTCCGCATAGGTCTGTGCGCCGCGTCGGGTGTCCCACTTGCCGCGCGCAAGCCCGGACTGCCGGAACAGTCGATCCATTCGACTATGGTCATTTCCCGTCCAGAAGGCGAGTAGCGAACACAGCGCAAGGTCCGCCTCGCTGCGGCTCTGGTAGTCGGACCAGTCACCGGAAAAGAGCCGATCGAATCGGTCGCCGTTTTTGGCGTGACGCGCGCGATTGAGGAGCTGGACATCATCGAGATCGACGGGACCAGCCGGACGCGGGAAGGTCGTCGTCCTTGTGCCGTTCCTGCGGAAGGTCTCCGCGTGCAGGGCCGCGAGCTGCGCCTCCCGCGCCTCGACCGTCTTCGGCGTACCCGGAAGGTGATGACCCGTGACCGTGAAATAACGGTCGCCGGGATACATCTCAATGAGTCCCTTCCGGCGTCCACCGGGCGGGAGCGTGCCGCGCGCGAAGATCTTCAGGCCGGTGCCCGTCGGGCTGATCTCCGTGTAGGAGTTGAGTGTGTCGGTGATCGTCAGCGCCCAGTCAGCGATCGTCCCGGTCTCTGGATCGCGGCAATCATCCAGATCAACACCTGATATTCCGCCCGCGAATCCATCACCCAGGACGAATCCAACGCCATCACACTTCCCGTCTTCAACGGTTGCGAGCGCCGACGAGAAGGTGGCCCAGGTAGCAGGATCGGTGCTGGAGGCCGGCGCGTGCGGCTTCGTCGCGCAGTACGGAATCTTTGTGAGCTTGCCGTCACGCGCTTCGAGCTTCCACACCAGCCAGCGATCTCGTGCGATCAGTTCCGCTGGGATGTTCTCGGCTAGGAGTGAGAGGATTTCCCGGCGGACGTTTCCCGGCGTGTCGGTCGCCGCTTGGCTCGCGCCGCTCATGACGCACGCTCTTTCTGCGCTTCAATCCACCGATCAAGTTCAGTCCACTCGACGTATTGCAAGCGGCCGATCTTTACGATGGCGAACTGGCCGTCAGCGGCGCAGGTGCGGAGCGACGTATAGGGGACGCCAAGCTCCTCGCTGGCTCTCTTGAGTAGGGCGAGCCTCGGCCGTGAGCCTGCTGTCGCTTTCTTCCTTCGTGGACCCCGTGGGTGCCGCCTCGGATCGTCTGGCTTAGGGACGATCTTCATCGCGACACCTGAGCACTGCGCTGCTCGATACCGGATCGCAGGAGCGTGCGGATTGTGCTGGCGATACTCTCGCCGTTCGCGACGGCGAGCTGATGGATGGTCTGATGAAGGTCGGGATTGAGACGGACGTTCAGGACGCGGAATTCACGCTCCTGCTTGTCACCCTTCCGAGTCTGCCCGTACAACACTTGAGGCCCCTTCTTCTGCGCTTAGGGCCTCATGCGCTTGGGGGCCTCGGGTTTAGTCGGCCTCTCGGGCCTGTCGTCAGTTAGCGGCGCTCGGCCGCGATCAAATTCTCTAGCCGCTAATATAACACGACGCGTCAACCACGCCACACCGAAATCATCGTAGTTGGCGCGTGGCGTCACGCTCTAGCGCGCTGGGTTGACATCTCCTGACCGTCGGGAAGAGAAGCGCACCGCCTCCTTCCCCTCTCGCTGTCCCTGTCCCTGTCCCTGTCCCTGTCGCCTCGTATTTCACAGCATTTCTCGCACCACTCGCATTCTCGCCGACATGCGATTCAGCCAATGAATACGCGGATCATTCGAGATTTCGCGGATCATGTGATGGTGCCGGGATGGATTTTAAGTCCTGTGCGTCTGCCAGTTCCGCCACCCCGGCTTCAGCACTCATTCTAGGTGCACTTGGTGCTCTGGGTGCGTCGCGTCAGGGGCTCGATCACGATCGACGTCAGCCGGTGTTCCTCAGCCCCGCGGCAATGCCGTTGACGGTGACGACGAAGGCTCGGGTCAGATCGGGGGTGACGTGCCCCTGCCGGAGACGGGCAAGCAGCTCGATCTGAACGAGATTGATCGGATCGACGTACGGATTCCGCACGTCGATCGATCGCCGCAGTACCGGCGTCGCCTCGACCGGCTCGCGATGGCCCGTCACGCGAAGGACCGCCGAGGTCGCACGCGCGAGACGCTCGCGAAGCGCGCGCCCGAGCGGTTGAAGATGAGCAGGCACGAGACGCCGGTCGTATTCCGCCGCGATGCGTGCGTCCGTCTTGGCGAGCACCATCTCAATCAGATCAAGCGTGGACTGAAAGAACGGCCATCGGCTGTACATCTCTTTCATAAGCCCCTCGTCGCCCCGGGCTGCCGCCTCGTCCAGCGCCTCCTCGACGCCCAACCATGACGGGAGCAGCAGCCGCGTCTGCGTCCAGGCGAACTGCCAGGGAATGGCGCGCAGGCCCTCGACTCCGTCGCCCTTCGCCCGGCGGGCCGGCCGGCTTCCGATGTGAATGCTGCGAAGCTCCGGCTCCGGCGTCGCCGCACGGAAGTACTCGAGGAACTCAGGATTCTCGTAGACGACCGCGCGGTACGACGAGGCGGCCCGCGCGGACAGCTGGTCCAGGGCGGCGCGCCATTCCGGCCTCGGCTCCGGCGCGCGCGCGAGCGTCGCGCCCAGCGTTGCCGTCGTGTACACCTCCATCGTCCGCACGGCAATATCTGGCACGCCGAACTTTGCCTGGATCATCTCGCCCTGCTCGGTCACGCGCAGGCGGCCGTCGATCGAGCCGGGCGGCTGCGATCGAATGGCGAGGTGCGTGGGACCGCCGCCGCGCCCGACGCTGCCGCCACGCCCGTGGAACAGCGTGAGGCGGATAGAGTGCCGGAGGCCGGACGCGACGATTCTTTCCTGCGCGTTGTACAGCGCCCACGCCGCGGCGAAGCGGCCGGCATCCTTTGCCGAGTCGGAGTAGCCGACCATGACCTCCTGATGGCCCTCGATCCGCCCGCGGTACCACGGCAGCGCGAACAGGTGGTCGAGCACGTCGCCGGCGCGCTCGAGGTCGGCGATGCGCTCGAAGAGAGGCACCACGCGCTGCCGGTGTGCCGTGCCGGCGAGCTTCTGCAACCACTCGACCGCCAGCACGTCCGAGGGGCGGCTGGCCATCGTGATCACGTACGCGCCGAGGGAATCAGCGGGTAATGCCGCTGCGGTCTGAAAGGTGGCGATCACGTCGCGGACGGGTGGTGGAATCAACGCATTCCGTGGGAGGTCGGCGAACGTGCGGGTCCCACTCTCGAGCTCGCGCACAAGCATCGCCACACGCTGCTCCTCGGGTGAGCACTCGAATGGTCCCAATTGAAACGCGCGCGCGATCCAGTCGACCGCCTCTGTGTGACGCGCCGCCTCCTGGCGGAGGTCGAGCGGCGCCAGCGTCAGACCAAACGCCGCTACGCGACGAAGGATGTCGGTCAGGCGCCCGTCGGCAATGCGCGCGTTGCCCGTCTCGACGAGCGAGCGATGACAGATGAGGAGCGGCTCCGCGAATTCGGCAACATCAAGCAACGGTTGCTCGGGCTCTGGCGCCGCCGCCTCTCGGTCCTCGATGCGAGCCGCGGCATGCGCGCGGGTGGCAACGAGCCGCGCCCTGACACCCCGCAACAGCGCGCGATAGGGCTCGGGGGCGTCGCCAACGATTCTGCGAAGCTCGGCGCCCGCGGTTCCAGTCGACAGCTCCATGCGGAGCGACTCGATGTCGCGGAGGTACAGGTCGGCCGCAACCCAGCGAGCCATCCAGGTTGCGCGGCGCGTAATCTCGGGCGTGACGTTGGGGTTCCCATCCCGATCGCCGCCAATCCAGGAGCCGAACCGCAGGGGGGCGGCGTCGACGGGGAGCGGTACT
>DATAEE010000301.1:0-2851 GCA_036258175.1 Vicinamibacterales bacterium | reverse complement strand
AAAGCATGACATGGCGATCTTCTGCTCGTTCCTGATGGACAACTTCAACGACGACGTCCATACGCGCATGCTGCCCAGGCTCGGGACGAATCACTCTCACCTCATTCCCGTGGAGGACTATGCTCGGCTGGAGCACGCCGTCGTCGATGCGCTCCGCGAGACGGTTGGCCCGGAGGAGGCGCTCGTCCTCGACAAGGAGCTGCTCTCCCGCTACCGGCCGCCTTTCAACATGCCGCGCTCGCAGGCGTTGTTGCTGGCATTGCGCCAGTTTCTCCCCACGGTTGCGGATCACGTCCTCCGCCGCAGCCGCGAGTTGTACACCGCTTCCGGGACCGCCTGACATGACTGCTCAACCGGTCGCGACCACCAGCGGCTGGACAGGTTTCCGAGCAGTCAACGGCGACGATGCGGGCGCAGGCGCGGCTGCGACCGATCTGACCAACATCCTCGACGCGGTTGAAGTTCCGATCGTCGTCTTGCGACGCGACTTCACGATCGCAGGCTTCAACAAGGCGACGGCGGATGAGTTTCGGCTCTCCCCATCGGACATTGGTCGAGCGCCACGCGATATCTCGCGCCTCGCCGGATTGCCGAGTCTGGAAGAGCAATGCAGCGAGGTCATGGCAAGCGGAGTAGAGGCGCGAGCGGATTTTCGCGACGGTGACAGGTGGTTCGTTCTCCGCATATCTCCCTACGCAAATGGTGAGCGCCGGGTCAGCGGCACCGTGCTGACGTTCACGAATGTGACCGCTTTCCGCGCAAGCATCGATCAGGTCATCTACGAGCGCGAATGCACCAAGGCGATCCTCAACGCCGTTCCTGACCCTCTCGTCGTGCTCAGCGCTGACCAGCGAATCCAGTCCGGCAATCGCGCCTTCTACTCGATGTTCTATGAACTCGCCTCGTTACGGACGCGACTCAAAGGGATGCTTGCCGGCGGCCGTGCGTTCGACCCCGTCGAGGTGGATCACGTCGTTCCGGGAGAGGGTCGCCGGAGGCTGATTCTCCACGCCCATCCTTTGGCGTTACCGGGCCATCCAGAGCGCAGGGTTCTGGTGACGTTCGAGGACGTCACGGCGCGCAAACAGGCGGAGGCGGCCAACGATCTGCGTGCCATCGCCGAACGCAAAGACGGGTTGCGGCGCAGCGAAGCGTTTCTCGCGGAGGCTCAGCGCCTCAGCTTGACCGGCAGCTTCTCCTGGCGGGTTTCGACCGACGAGATCACGTGGTCAGACCAGCTCTATCGGATCTTCGAATTTGACCCGGGCATGCCGGTGACGCTCGAGTTGATCGGCACTCGAGTGCACCCCGAAGACATGCCGTTGCTGCGTGACAGACTCGAGCGGGCACGAGACGCCGGTACCGACTTCGAGCATGAGCACCGGCTGCAGATGCCCGACCAGTCGATCAAGTACTTGCACATGGTTGCTCACGCCATCCGAGACGAGGATGGGCGATTGGAGTACATCGGCGCGGTTCAAGACGTGACGGCACGACGATTGTCGGAGCAGGAGCTCGCGAAGGCACAAGCCGAGCTCGCACACGTCGCCAGGGTTTCGGCCCTGAGCACGTTGACCGCGTCAATTGCACACGAAGTGAACCAGCCGCTCTCGGGCATCATCACGAATGCGAGCACCTGTCTACGAATGCTGGCCGCAGACCCGCCAGACGTCGACGGCGCGCGCGAGACCGCACGGAGGGCGATCCGTGATGGCAACCGCGCGTCTGAAGTGATCGCGCGAGTGCGGACCCTGTTCACCAGGAAGGAATTGGCAACCGAATCAGTCGACCTGAACGCGGCCACGCGAGAGGTGACGGCGCTCCTATTGGGCGAACTTCAACACAATCGGGTCTCACTTCAGTTGGAGCTCGCCCAGGACCTCCGAACGGTCACCGGGGATCGTATTCAGCTCCAGCAGGTCATCCTGAACCTGGTCCGCAACGCCTCGGATGCGATGGCCGCGGTGGACGATCGCCCGCGGCAACTGCTGATCAGAACCGAAGACGAGGACGGCGACCGTGTGCGCGTGAGCGTGCGCGATGCCGGCGTCGGCGTCGACCCTCAGAACTTGAGCAAGATGCTCGACGCCTTCTACACGACGAAAAGCGACGGCATGGGTATCGGCCTCTCCGTCAGCCGCTCGATCATCGAGAGACATCACGGCCGTCTCTGGGCAGAGCCGAACGACGGTCCAGGTGCCACCTTCTTGTTTTCCATCCCCAGCGAGCCAGAGAGGGTGACGGACGCGACACCCGGATGAGGAACTCGTGATCCCCAAGCCGTCACTGGTGTCGGTCGTCGACGACGACGAGTCTGTGCGCGAGTCGCTGCCGGACTTGCTGCGGCAGTTCGGGTTTGCCGCCGAGGCCTTTGCATCCGCCGAATCGTTCCTCGCGTCGGACGTCGTCGGCGAAACCGCCTGTCTACTTCTCGACGTCGCGATGCCCGGGATGTCCGGCCCCGACCTCCAACAGGAACTGAACCGGCGCCGTCAGAAGATCCCAATCGTGTTCATCACCGCCTACGGAGACGGATCCCTCTGTCGGCGGCTAGTCGCGCGCGGGGCCGTACGGTGCCTGGTCAAGCCGTTCAGCGAGGCAGCGCTGCTGGACGCGGTCGGCGCCGCGTTGACATGAGCTCAGCAGGCGAAGTACCTGTCGTGTTCGTCGTCGACGACGACGTGTCGGTGCGGGAATCGCTGGAGCTGCTGATCGGCTCCGCTGGCTGGCATCCGGAGACATTCGCCTCGGCGGAGGACTTCCTCGCACGGTCGCGCATCGACGGCCCGAGCTGCCTGGTTCTCGATGTGTCGCTCCCGAACCTGAATGGGCTCGATCTCCAGAAGCGCAT
>DATAEE010000300.1:0-146159 GCA_036258175.1 Vicinamibacterales bacterium | reverse complement strand
TCACCGCGGGCCACGGATCCCCGCAGATCTTAGCCACGGATCACCGCGGATTATGACAATGGACACCAACCAGGTTGAGAAACTCGATGGCATCACCGTGATCCGCGCCAGCGGCGACTGCCGGCAGTGGAACGGCATTCGTTACAAGCTCGGTATGTCAGGGAAGAATGTCGGCGCGAAGGGTCTGTCGATGAACGTCGCGACGATCCCGCCAGGCGGGGTCGCCGCGGCGCACATTCACGACGGTTTCGAGGTGATGCTGTACATCCTCGAAGGCCGCGTGCGTCACGAATACGGCGACGGCCTGCGCAAGTCGATCGAGAACGCGGCGGGCGATTTCATCTTCATCGAACCGGGTGTCCCGCACGAGGTCTTCAATATGAGCGACACCGAGCCGGTCGTCGCCGTCGTCGCGCGCTCGGACGCGAGCGAATGGGATCGGATCATTCCCTACGAGCGGCCTAGTCGAGCCTGAGCGCCGCGAGCGGATCCAGCCGGGACGCGCGCCGCGCCGGGATCAGGCATGCCGCGGCGACGACGAGGAAGAGGACCACCGTGATCCCGACGAAGGTCACGGGATCCGCCGACGAGACCTGAACGAGCTGCGTGCTGGCCAGCAGCCTGCCCGTTCCCACCGCGCCGGCCAGTCCCAGCACCACGCCGATCGCGAGCTGCACGACGCCCTGCCTGAGAATGAGCCACGACACCTGCTTCGCTTGCGCGCCGAGCGCCATGCGGACGCCAATCTCCTGCGTCCGCTGTGTCACAGTGTACGCGGTGACCGCGTAGACGCCCACCGCCGCCAGCACGAGTGCGATCACGGCGAAGACCACGAAGAGCGTGCCAAAGATCGTGTACGGCCAGCGCTGCCGTGCGAGGAACTGATCCATCGTCCACACGTTGAAGACCGGCTGATCCGCGTCAATCGCGCGAACCTCCTGGCGCAGCTGTGTCCCGATCGCCGCAGGGTCTCCGGTTGCACTGCGGGCGACGAGGGACATGCCGCGCCAGGCGTCGAAGCGGTACGGGACGTACGCGACCGAATCGGTCTCGACGTCCTGCGGGGGGCGTTGGCGGACGGAGGGCACCACTCCGACGATCGTCAGCCAGGGGGACGGATCGATCTTGCCGTCGTTGTCCGGATCCCGGCGCTCGTCGAGCAGCTTGATGCGCCTGCCGAGGGGATCCTCGTTCGGGAAGAACCGCGCCACGAAGCGCTCGTTCACGATCGCGGTCTCGGAACCTGGCATTCCGTCTGTTTCGGTGAACAGGCGTCCGCGCCGGAGCGGAAGCTGGAGCGTCTCGAAATAGCGTGGGCTCACCGCAACCATCGTCGCGCGCGGCGCGTTCTGCCCCTCCTCGGGCGCCGGGCGGCCGTCGACTTCGAGCGGATATGCCGGCCCACCGCCGAGCGGGATCGAGCTCGTGACGGCGGCCGCGGCGACACCTGGCGCCGAGGCGAGCCGCGCCGCGAGCCGTTCGTGGAACTGCCGCCGGTCGTCCTGGGTCTTGTATTTCCGTTCCGCCAGCATCAGCCGCATCGTGACCAGGCGATCGGTCTTGATGCCGAGATCCAGCGAGTACATCGTCATGAAGCTTCGGATCATCAGTCCCGCGCTGGCGAGCAGGACGATCGTGAGCGTGAGCTGGACGACGACCATCGTCGACGAGAACTTGCGCGCGCGGACCCCGGCGCCGCCGCTGCGGCCGGTCTCGTTCAGCGTGGAGCTGACGTTGGTCTTGGAGATCTGCAGCGCGGGCGCCAGGCCGAAGATGATTCCCGTGAGGACGCAGAGTCCCGCGAGGAACAGGAACACGCGGGTGTCCATCGTGAACAGGATCCAGTACGGCTTCCCGACGTCCTGTGTGGCCCGGTCGAACATCCGCACACCGATGATCGACAGGCCGAGGCCCAGCACGCCGCCGAGCAACCCGAGCAGCACCGCTTCGACCAGGAGTTGACGGACGATGCGCCAGCGTGAGGCGCCGAGCGCGAGTCGAACGGCGATTTCGCGGGCGCGGTGGGCGGCGCGCGACAGCAGCAGGTTGGCGACGTTCGCGCACGCGATCAGCAGGACGAAGCCGACCGCTCCCATCAACGTGAGGAACATGATCCGGATCGGCCCGCCGTTGAAGCGGTCGTTGATGGCCATCACTTCGACGCCGATGTCCTTGTTCGTATCCGGATATTGCGAGGTGAGCCGGCTGGCGATCCCGGTCATCTCGGTCTTCGCCTCGGTCATGGTCACGCCGGGCTTGAGGCGCCCGAACACGCCCATCGATCGGTTGTCTCGCCGCCGCTCCGGCTCGGCCGGGGCGATCGCCTGCCAGAGGTCGCTGTTCGTCGGAAACTTCACGCCCTGCTGCATCACGCCGATGATGGTCGACGGGACCTCATTGATCTTGACGGTCTTGCCCAGGATGTTCGGGTCGCCGCCGTAGCGCGTCTGCCACATGCCATAGCCGATGATGACGACCGGTTCGGCGCCGGGCCGGCCGTCCTCGGGGCGGAAGTCCCGGCCCATGTGCATCGGCTGGCCAAGAATGCTGAAGGCGTTCGCCGTCACGAACGTGCCAAAAAACTGCTCGGGCACGTGATCGGCGTCGCTGACGTTCATCGCGCCGCCGCGGTATCCCGCAAGGTCCTGCACCGTGCGCGCCTGGGCTTTGAGGTCCTCGTAATCGGGGTACGAGACGCCCATGCCGCGGTCTTCTTTAAGGTGACGGCCGTTGATGTTGAGGATGCGCTCCGATTCGGCGTACGGCAGTCCGCGGAGCAGGACCGCGTTCACGAAGGTGAAGACGGTGTTGTTCACCCCGATGCCGAGCCCGAGCGCGACGATCGCGAGGGCGGCAAACCAGCGGTCCTTGACGAGCATGCGGACGGCAAAGCGGAGGTCCTGCAGGAAGGTCATACGGGGGAAATACGAAGAAGGACGTAGAACGGTTCGCCCATTGCTGAGTGTGGAATGCCGATTGCTGAATTCATTCAGCAATCCACAATCAGCAATCAGCATTGGGCTCAGGAACGGGTCCGTCCGTACAACGCCTGATCCAGGATCCGCCCGTCCTTGACGGCGCTCGAGCGGAGGATCGCTTCGAGCGTATAGCCCGCCTTTTCGAGGACGCGGCGCGAGGCGAGGTTGTCGGCGAAGGGCAGCGCGAACAGGCGATGCAGATCGAAGTTCGCGAACGCGAAGCGGGTCAGGGCGTCGACGGCCGCCGTCGTAATGCCGCGGCCCCAGTACGCTTCGCCAAGCCAGTAGCCGACCTCGGCTGAAATCCGTTCGACGTCCCGGCCCGGGATGAAGCCGATCCCGCCGACCGCGGCGCGATCGACTTCGATCGCGAAGTTGGTTTCGGGCGACGCGGTCGTCGCGTGTGAGAGCCACATCCGCCCCGCGTCCTGGGTATACGGCGAGGGAAACATATCCCGGAGATTGAGCCAGATTCGGCGGTTGTTCGCGTGGCGGACGAGGCTCGCGAGATCGCTCTGACGCCACGAGCGCACGCGACAGATGCCGAGGTCGAGTTCCATTTCGTATGGTTGTCGTAGTCGTAGCGCAGCCCTTTAGGGCTGCCCGTAGCGGCAGAGTATATTCAGTTCCATGAGCCGTGTGCCTCCAGCGCACGATACCCTCGCGTCGAGATTCGGCGCCTTCGTGGCGGAGCGCTTTCCGTTCGCGCTGGCGCCGGCGCTCGCCGCGCTCGAAGCCTGCGCGACCCAGCGGCTTGCCTCTCCAGAGGCGACCGACGTCGATCGGCTCAAAGCGCTGCGTGGTGCGCTGAAGCGAGAGTTGCAGGTGCGGATCGCCACTCCCGAGCACGCGCCCGATCTCGGCGAGACCACGCCGCGCATCACGGCCGGCCGCCGGCTGGCGCAGGCCAGAGACGAGCTGGTCGATGCGTGTGACGGGTTCCTGCGCCGCGAGATCATCAAGGCCTCGCTGACGCGCTATGAGCGGCGCGAGATCCTGCGCGGAATGCTCCTGACGCGCGCGACCGACAATCGGCTCAAGCAGTTTTTCAGCGGAACAGACGTTCGCTACGAGGGAACCGCGTTTCAGGGCAAAGGGTTTCGATCGCTCGGCCAGGAGGCGATTTTCGCCGCGGCGATCCGCCTGCGGCGAGGCCAGGCTTTTCGCGCGGCTGATGGCACGTGGAACGGGGACGTCGTCGCGCCCGTGATTCGCGATCTGGGCGTCGCGCTCGCGATGCGGCCGGCGGAGGGCGTCGCCGAGATCATCCGGCAGACGCTGTCCGCTCAGATGGCGAAAGCCGGTCCGCCGATGGACGGCAAGGATTTTCACGTCGGCGACTTTGGCTGGGGCGTTCTTCCCGCCACTGCGCCGCTGTCGATCGGGACGATGAGCATCGCCGGCCTAGCCATCTCGTTCGCGCGGCAGCGGACGGGACGCGTCGCGCTGTCGTTCATCGGCGAGGGCGGTTCGTCGCTCGGCGAGTGGCACGAGGCGATCAACGCCTGCGCCGCCAGACGGCTGCCCGCGATCTTTTGCGTCGAGAACAATCAGACCGCGCTCTCGACGCCGGTCGCCGACCAGTCAGCCGTACGGGTCTTCGCCGACAAGGCGATCGGTTACGGCATCCCGGGAATCACGATCGACGGCACGGACCCGGACGAAGTCGCGGCGGCGTTTACGTGGGCCGCGGAACGGGCGCGCGAAGGCGAGGGTCCCACACTGATCGAGCTCATCTCGATGCGGATGTGCGGGCACGCGCACCACGACGACATGCTTTACCTGGGCAAGGAGCCGCCCATCGGATGGGACTACGCACCAGCGCCCGATCAAGGCTATGTGAACCGCGAACATTACTCGTACTGGGCCGCGCGCGATCCGATCGCGACCTATGCGGACCGTCTCGAACGCGACGGAATCCTCGAGCGCAGTGCCCTCGAGGCGCTCAAGCGCGAGGCGGAACAGATCGTCGAAAGCGAAGCGCGGAAGGTCATCGAGGCTCCCTGGCCCGCGCCCGAGCAGGCAGGTGTCGGCGTCTTCGCGGACGAGCCGCCCCGGGTGCGGATGGAGCCGCTCGATCCGGCCGGTCGCTCGCAAGGTGGCGCACTACCGCCGCTCGACACAGGTCCAGCGTTCGACAAGACCGGTCAGACGTTCCTCGAAGCGATCACGATGGGCCTGCGCGACGCGCTCGCGGCCGATCCGCGCGTCTTCATCTACGGGCAGGACGTCGGCGGCGCGTACGGGAATGCGTTTCTGATGCTGAAGCCGCTTCTCGCCGACTTCGGCGCGCGCATCCTCAATTCCCCTCTCGCGGAGGGAGCCGTGCTCGGCGTCGCGGTCGGCTCAGCACTCGCCGGCGATCGGCCCATCGTCGAGATGCAGTTCAACGACTTCGTCGCGACTGGTTTCAACCAGCTCGTCAACAACGCCGCGAAGATCCGGTATCGCTGGGGTGGATCGGTGCCGATGGTCGTGCGGATGCCCTGGGGCGGCCTGCGCCACGCCGGGCCGTATCACAGCCAGAACACCGAGCCCTGGTTCTACCGTACGCCCGGCCTCAAGATCGTCGTCCCGTCGACGCCGGCTGACGCCCGCGCGCTGATGGCCGCGGCGGTCGCCGATCCGGATCCGGTTCTCTACTACGAGCACATCGCGCTCTATCGCGATCCCCGCATCAAGCAGGCGCTCGCCGCCGAGGCGCCATCGCCTCTGCCAATCGGACGCGCGGCGCTGCGCCGCCAGGGCGGAGATCTTGCAATCATTTCTTATGGGGCGTACGTGCACGTGGCTCTGTGGGTCGCGGAGCGTCTGGCCGGCGACGGCATTCAGGCGAGCGTGCTGGATCTGCGGACGCTCGCGCCGCTCGATCGCGCGGCGATCCTCGCCGTGGCGCGCCACTGCGGGCGAGTCCTGATCGTTCACGAAGACTCGCGCACCGGCGGCATCGGCGAGAGCCTCGCTGCCGTTATCCAAGAGGAGGCATTCGAGTGGCTCGACGCGCCCATCCGCATCGTAGGTGCGCTCGACACGCCGGTGCCGTACTCACCGCCGCTCGAGGCGTTCTTCCTGCCGAGCGAGGAGGAGATCGAGCGCGCGGCTCGACTGTTGTGTCGGTACTAGTCCCTAGTCCCCAGTCCCTAACCTGAAACGATGCCCATTCCCGCCCCGCTCCAGGAACCCGGCACATTTCTGCTGATCGCGCTGGCCATCCTGGCCATCGTCGCGGCCATCGCCGTCGTCGGATATTTCGTGCTGCGCTTCGTTCTGACACGCGCAGCCGATCGCGTGGCCGATCAGCTCGCGCGCGGAATGCTCAGAGCGGGGAACCGTGTCCCGTCGATTCGCCGCGCCGGCCCTGACGCGCCCGTCGTCGACCCGCGCGAGCTGGCGCGGCTCGAACGTCTGTCGAAGCTGCTCGACAGCGTCATCAAGCTCCCGGTCGTCGGCGGCGTCGGCCTCGACGCGCTGCTCGGGCTGGTGCCGGTCGCGGGGGACGTGACGTCGGCGGCGATCGGCGTCGGCCTCATCGCGCGCGCGGTCCGCCTGGGCGCGCCACGGTCGATCGTGGCGCAGATGGTCGCGAACGTGTGCGTCGACCTCGCGCTCGGTGCGCTTCCCGTCGTCGGCGACATCGGTGACGTGTTCTTCCGGGCAAATCAGAAGAACATGCAGCTCCTGCGTGAACACCTTCGAGCAGGTAACGGAGGGGACGGAGGGAATGGAGGAACAACGAAGGAACGGGGTAAACGGAGATAACCAATTAACCTGGCCCGGCTCCGTTTTTGGCCACGCTTAAACTCCGTTCGGCTCCGGTACCTCCGTTCCTCCGTTTTGACTCCGTTTTCTCCGTCCCCTCCGCTGCCATGGCGGGCCGCAACGGACCCTTGACGGCCCGGACAGCCCCAGATATGGTTACCATATATGGCGCGCCAGAAAACGACGCTGTACCTCGAGGACGAGGATTACCGGCGGCTCAAGTCGCTGGCCCGCGCCGCGGGACGGCCGCCGGCGGCGCTCGTGCGTGAAGCGGTCGCCGAGTACGTCGCGGCGCGCGGCGCCGGCGTGCGCCGGGCGCGGAGCGTCGGCGCGTTTACCAGCGGCCGCGGCGATCTCGGCGAGCGAGCGGAAGAGCTGCTCGAGGGTTTCGGCCGCCGGCGCGCGAAGAAGCGATGATCGTCGCCGACACCGGCGCCGTCATCGCGCTGCTGGATCGCAGCGACCGGTTTCATCGCGACATCCGCGCTCTCTACGATGAGGACCCGGCGGCGTGGGTCCTGCCTTGGGCGATCCTCCCGGAGGTCGATTACCTGATCGCTGCCCATTTGGGCGCCGCGGCCGAGGATGCGTTTCTCGCGGATCTCGCGGAACGGCGCTTCGAGGTCGAGTTCGGCAGAGACGACGATCTCAAACGCGCCGCGGCGCTGGCGGCGCAGTATCGGAACCTGCGCCTCGGCCTGGTCGATGCGACGGTCATCGCGGTCGCCGAGCGCCTGCGGGCGCGCGCGATTGCGACGCTCGACCTCCGTGACTTCGGGGCGGTTGCCATCCAGGGATCGCCAGCGCTCCTGCCGCGCGATCGCCCACCGTCCTCGCGCCGCAAGCGATCGTGAATCGCTGCAGACGGCGTGTATCTGAAAAGATGCGCAATTTGTATCTCTATTGACACAACTTCATCCGGCTGGCACTATAGGCCCTGCCTCCCCACAAAACTCCTGATTGCAGGACCCTTGCGGTCCTGACCTTCCAGTCCTGTAACTGAGAGGGCGAAGCCGCCCCTCAATCCCTGCCTCGCTCCAAGGAAATCTCTATGCCTGCAACATCAGCGTCGTCGCCTGCGCTGGCTCCGGCCCGCGGGTGGCCTCCCGATCTGACCGGATCGTCGGACGCCGTCCGCCTCGCGCGTGACCGCATCGGCAAGGCGGCGGCGCGCGAAGGTGGTGCCCTGCTCGTAGCCGAGCGCGGTTATGACCTCGAGGCAATCGCGCGCGAAGCGCACGTAAGTGCGAGCGGACCGTTTGCGACGCTCGACTGCGCGATGCCAGATGTCTCCGAAGTCGAGCGGTCGCTGTTCGGAACGGCGACCGTTCCCGGTCGCCGTGGCGCTCGCGCGGAAGCGCTCGAGACCGTGGGGGAAAGCGCACTGCTCGTCACGACCTCCGGCGGGACGCTTCTGTTGACGTCGATCGCAGAGCTGCCCGCGTCGGCACAGGCGCGTCTTGCCCGGATCCTGCGTGACCGCGAGGCGCGCGTCGAGGGAACGGAGGGATCGCGCCGCCTTTCGCTGCGGATCGTGGCGACGACGAGACCGCCGGTCGAGGCGGAGGTGGACGAAGGACGTCTGCGTCCTGAGCTCTATCGCCGTCTGGCGGCGGTGCGGATCGATCTCCCCGCGCTTGCGCGGCGCCGCGAAGACATTCCCGCGATTGCCAGGCACATCGTCCACGATGTGTCCGATGCGAGAGGCATTGCCGCCCGTTCGTTCACTCAGGCCGCGCTCGCGCTCGTGGCGGCGCTGCCGTGGGACGGCAACGTCGATGAACTGCGCCGGGTGATCGAAGGCGTATGCGCCACGGCGCCCGGTCCGGCCATCCGCGTCGAGGATGTCCTGGGCCAGGTGCTGCTCGATGCGCGGCAGGGCGCGCTCGGTCCGCAGGCAAGCCTGCGCGAGGCGCGCCGCCAGTTCGAGCGCGAGTACATCGCGGCAGTGCTGCGCCACTACGAAGGGCGGATGGGGCCGGCGGCGCGCGTCCTCGGCATCCAGCGGACCAATCTCTATCGCAAAGCGCGGCAGCTCGGGATTCAGCCTCGGAAGGTGGCCGAATGAGGTTCCTTCTGACGACGCTTACAGCGACGCTCGCCCTGGCGTCACCAGCGCTGGGGCAGCAGGAAGCACCGCGTCCGCCCGCCGGCGCCGAGATGCACCTCGGTCCCGTCACGCTTCGGCCGCGGCTCGACATCCGCGAGATGGGCTTCGACTCGAACGTTTTCAACGAGGCCAGCGATCCGAAGGAAGATTTCACAGCGAACTTCACGCCGCGGCTCGACGTGCTGGCCGAGCCCTCCTGGGCGCGCATCCGGTATGCGACGTACGCCAACTTCGTGTACTTCCAGGAGTTCAGCGACGAGCGGTCGATCAATGTGGGGAACGAAGGCCGGTTCGAGCTGATCCTCAATCGCTTCCGTCCCTACGTCGCCGGCATGGTCGCAAACACGCGGGATCGGCTGAACGCCGAGATCGATGCGCGAGCGGGGCGGCGCGACTGGCGTCTCGAGGCCGGCACGCTCGTCGCGCTCACCTCCCGCACGTCCATCGTCGCGGCCGTCAGGCACGGCTCGCTCGAGTTCGACGAGGACGAGGTCTTCAACGGCGTTCCACTCGCTGCCACGATGAACAGCGACTTCGACGCGTTCGAGAGCGGGCTCCGCTTCACGCTGACGCCCCTGACGACGCTCCAGGTCACGGGCCTCTACCAGCGCGATCGGTTCGACACCGCATTGGGACGCGACAGCACGACGTGGCGGATCGTCCCGACGCTCGAATTTGCCCCCGACGCGCTCATCTCCGGTCGGCTCACCGTCGGCTTCACGAGCTTCGAGCCGGAAAGTCCCTCGATCGAGCCGTATCGAGGCCTCACGACCTCCGGCGCGCTCGCGTGGAGCATCGACACGACGAAGCTGGAAGGCCGGATCGAGCGCGACGTCCGTTACTCGTACGAGCTCCTGCAGCCGTACTACCTGACGACCGGCGGCCAGATCACACTGACGCAGATCATCGCGGGACCGCTGGACGTTCAGCTCAGTGCCGGCCGTCAGCGGCTCGAGTATCGGGACAACGACGCGGCGCTGGATCTGTCCATCGGGGAACGCGCCGACACGATCGTGATTTGGAGCGCCGGCATCGGGTATCGCCTCGGCGACACGGCCAGGATAGGGATCAACTACGAAGACGCGTCGCGCGATTCGCCAGTCCTATTGCGCACGTTCGACAGACATCGCATTTACGGCTCGCTCTCGTACGGATTCTGAATCATGACGACGATACTGGCCCTTGTCTCTCTCCTGGCGCTTCAGTCCAGTCCGGCGCCGGCGGCATCGCGCGCGTCTTCATCACTTGAGTACGTCGTCGGTGCGCAGGATGTGTTGAACATTACGGTCTTCGGCGAGGCGGACATCTCGAAGCGATACACGGTGGATGCCGACGGGACGATTGACTTCCCGTTCATCGGACGGGTCCGCGCGGCGGGTCAGACACTCCGACAGGTGCAGGACTCGCTCGTGAAGAAGCTTGGCGGCGGGTTTCTCGTCAATCCACAAGTCACGATCGAAGTCGCCGAGTTTCGGAGCCAGAGCATCTTCATCACGGGCGAAGTCCGGTCGCCTGGCGCGTATCCGATCAAGGGAAACATGACGATCGTCGAGGCTCTGGCGCTGGCCGGACCCACGCAGACTGCGAGCAACGAGGTTGTCGTCGTCCGGCCGAAGGATACGAACGGGCACGCCGGACCGCTGCTTCCTGGCGAGGCGGATTCGGCGGATACAACGAAAGTCAACATCCGCGATCTGCAGGGCGGGAAACTCTCGCTCAACATCCTGCTGCAGCCGGGCGACACGGTCTTCGTGCCGCGGGCCGAGACGTTCTTCGTGACCGGCTACGTCCGCAGTCCCGGGTCGTTCGTGTACGAGCCGGGCATGCAGGTCCTGCAGGCGGTCGCGCTCGCCGGCGGTCTGACCGAACGCGGATCGAATCGCGGCATGAAGATCATGCGCACCGTGGACGGAAGGCAGGAGACGGTCGACGCGAAGATGACCGATCTCGTCAGGCCTGGCGACACGATCGTGGTGAGGCAGAGATTCTTTTGATCCCTATTCCACCGCTCCGTCATTTTTTTTGGTCTTGCGCTGGGGCCCCACCCCCACCCTTCGACTCCGCTCAGGGTGGCCCTGAGCCTGTCGAAGGGCCAGCGCCTGCCACGCCTCGCTCACGCTCGGCGCGCTGTCTCGCAGCATCCGGGCTCGATCCGGCCACATGCGCATCACATACCTAACCACCTCTGGCCAGCTGGGCGGCGCCGAGACGAGCCTGCTCGAGATCCTCGCGAGCGTGCGCGCGGCGGAGCCGGCGTGGCGATTGTCGGTCGTGGCGCCGGCGGATGGGCCATTCGTCGAACGTGCTCGCGCGCTCGGGGTCGATGCGCGGGTGCTGCCGTTTCCGCGGGCGCTTGCGCGCGTGGGGGAGAGTCACGGATCGAATCGCGGCGGCCGCCTGCGCTTCCTGCGAGCTGGACTTTCAGTGGCCGGGCACGCACGAGCGCTCGGTCGGCTCCTGAACGCGGAAAACCCGGACGTCGTGCATTCGAATGGCTTCAAGGCGCATGTCCTCGGTGCCCTTGCGCGGCCTGCTGGTGCGGCGCTCGTCTGGCACGTCCACGATTACGTCAGTGGTCGCGCACGGACGGCGCAGGCCTTGGGCCGCGTCGCCGGCCGCGCCTCGGCCATCGTCACGAACTCGGAGAGCGTGTCGCGTGACGTTAAGTCGACGCTGCGGCCGCGCGCCCCGGTGCACGTCATGTACAACGCGGTCGATCTCGCACGCTTCGCGCCTGAGGGTCCGCAGTTGAATCTGGATGCCGCCGCAGGTCTGCCGCCAGCCGCGCCCGGCACCGTTCGCGTCGGTCTGGTCGCGACGTTCGGCCGTTGGAAGGGACACGAGACGTTCTTCGACGCGATTGCGCGGCTGCCGCGAGCGCTGCCGATTCGCGCATTCGTGATCGGCGACTCACTCTACGAAACCGACAGCAGCCAGTTCCGCCGCACGGATCTTCAGGCGCGCGTCTCGGAACTGCAGATCGCGGATCGGGTTGGCTTCACCGGCTTTGCCGTCGATGCCGCCGCGGCGATGCGCGCGCTCGACGTTGTCGTCCACGCCAGCGTCCAGCCCGAGCCGTTCGGGATGGTGATCGCCGAGGCAATGGCGTGCGGTCGGCCAGTCGTCGTGAGCTTGGCGGGCGGCGCGGCCGAGATCGTGCGGGACGGCGTGGACGCGCTCGGCCACGCGCCGGGCGATGCGGCCGCGCTCGCCGATCGGCTGTCGGCGCTTGTCAGGGATCCCGGCTTGCGGGCGCGACTGGGGCGCGCCGCGCGTACCGCGGCGGAAGCGCGATTCGACCGCGCCCGGCTGGCGCGGGAGCTTGCACCGCTCTATACGAGGCTGGCGCGCGCAGCTTGATGCGTCTTCTTCACGTTACCAGCGGCAATCTGTACGGCGGCGTCGAGCGGGCGCTCGTCGCGTTCGCCCGCGCCGCGAGCCCAACGTCGGCTCCCGTCCGCCAGACGTTTGCGGTCGCGTACGACGGCAGGCTTCGGACCGAGCTCGAGGCGTCCGGCGCCGACGTCGTGACATTCGGAGCCGCGCGCGCCCGCAAGCCGTGGACCATCTGGCGCGCCCGGCGCGAGCTCGCGAGCGTGATCGCGGGGCTCGGGAGTCCCCTTGCTGTACTCGCCCATTCGCCGTGGGCACTCGCTGTTCTTGGTCAAGCGGCGCAAGACGCGCGCGCGCTGACGGTGCTCTACCTCCACAATCCACCAGCGCAGGCGCTCTGGCCCGACGGATGGGCGCGCCGGACCGCCGTCGATCTCGTCATCGCGAACAGCCAGTACACCGCCGAGGCATCACGGCCATTTCTGCCGGCCGCATCGATTTTGTGCCTCTATCCGCCGGTCGATCTGCCGGCGATCCCGGCCGGCGATCGCGTCCGTGTGCGCCGCGAGCTCGGCACCGGGGAAGACGATGTGGTGATCCTGCAGGCGAGCCGGATGGAAGCGTGGAAGGGGCACACGGCTCTCGTCGAGGCGTTGGCAACGCTCGCAGATCTACCGGGCTGGACCGCATGGATTGCCGGCGGCGCGCAGCGGCCGTCGGAGCGCGTGTACGTGCTCTCCGTCCGCCGCGCCGTGACCTCCGCCGGCCTCGAGCCGCGGGTGCGCTTCACCGGCGAGCGCGCGGACATCGCGCGCCTCGCGGCCGCGTCGGACATCTACTGCCAGGTGAACCGCGATCCCGAGCCGTTCGGCGTCGCGTTCGTCGAGGCGCTTGGCGCGGGGTTGCCCGTCGTGACGACGGCCGCTGGAGGGGCTCCGGAAATTGTCGTCGATGACTGTGGCCGGCTCGTGGCTCCGGGCGATGCGACGACGCTCGCGGCGACGCTGCGTGAACTGATCGGATCGGCGCGGCTCCGTGAGAGCCTCGGCGCGCGCGGGCCGGCACGGGCGCGCGCGCTGTGCGACGGTCCCACACAACTGGCGCGCCTCATCGAAATCCTCGACGAGACGCCAGTGCGGGCGGCCGTCCGATGAGCGACCTCGAGACCCGCGCGCGACAGAGCCGCGGCGAGAGCCATCCGGCAATTCTCGATGCCGCCACCGCGATTCTGAACGCGCGCGGCGCCGGCGGCGGCGTGGTCGTGGATGTCGGATGCGGAGCGGGACACCTTCGGGCGGCGCTCGGCCATCGGCCGTCGCGGTACATCGGTGTGGACGCGGTCCGCTACGGCGAGTTCCCCTTCGACGCCGAGTTCCTCCTTGCGGATCTGGACGGTGACGACGTCCCGCTCGGCGACGACATGGCGGATACCGTCGTGGCGCTCGAAACGATCGAGCACCTGGAAAATCCTCACCGGTTCATGCGCGAGCTGACGCGCATCGTTCGGCCGGGAGGCACCGTCCTCGTCTCGACGCCGAACCAGGTGAGCCTGCTAAGTCTCTTGACCGTCGTCACGAAGCATCGCTTCAACGCGTTCCAGGATCGCGACTACCCGGCGCATCGCACGGCGCTGCTGGAGATCGATCTTCGCCGGATCGCAGAAGAGTGCCGGCTCGTGCGCGTCGAGACCCGGTTCACGGCCCGCGGCCGTCTGCCGTTCATGTCGGTGCACTATCCGCGCTGGCTGGCGCGCGGGTTTCCGCGGGCGTTGTCCGACAACGTCCTGCTGGTTGGTCAGAAGGCATGAGCACGACCGCGACATCGCACGTCCAGCCGTGGGTCGAGCCGTCGGTCCAGCCGCGAACGACGGCAGATCTTCTGGCGACGCCGCGCTGGGGCTTCGCGGAGTTCTTCGTGATCTCGCAGACGGCGCTTCCGGCGCTGCTCTACCTGCCCGGCACGCAGGTCTTCCGGCTGCCGATTCGCGTCAGCTCGTTCGCTATCAGCCTTATCGCGCTCGTCTGGTGGCGCGTCCGCTCATCGCACGAGACCGACCTTCCGCGGCACCCGGCGGTGCCGTGGCTGTTCGCCGTCGTCGCCACCGTCTCGCTGATGATCTTTCATCCGCATACGAACTCGTTTCGGGCCGGTGTGGCGCATGTTGGGCTGTACGTCTGCATCCTCGCGCCGCTCTTTTGGGCGCCGGCGTTCGTGCGATCGCCGGGCCATCTGCGACGGATTCTCGCGCTCCTGCTGATCTGCAACGGAGTCAACACCGTCGTCGGCGTGCTGCAGGTCTACGATCCGGCCCGATGGCTGCCGCACGAGTTCTCGCGGCTCGTGACGGAATCAGATATGGGACTCGGCCCCGTGTCGTACAGGGGGCCGAACGGAGAGCTCATCGTGCGTCCACCGGGGCTGTTCGACACGCCGGGCGCCGTCGCCGGCGTCGGCATGCTGTCGGCGCTGCTCGGCGTGATCTTCGGCGCGAGCCGGATCCCGATGTGGCAGCGTGCAGCCTCGCTTGGCCTCGCCTTCGCGAGCGTCGCCGCCATCTACCTCAGCCAGGTTCGGGTCAGCCTCGTCGTGCTTGCCGGCATGATGGCCGCCTACGGAGTCCTGCTCGCCCGGCAGCGGCGCATGACCGAGCTGTCGGGATTCGCAGCGCTCTCCAGCCTCATGCTCGTCGGCGCGTTCGGGTATGCGGCTGTCCTGGGCGGCCAAAGCATCGTCGACCGCGTCTTCACGCTCTTCGCCGACAATCCGGCCCAGGTCTACTACGCGTCGCGCGGCGGCCAGCTCGTCTACGCGCTCAACGAGTTCTTCTTCGATTTCCCGTTCGGCGCCGGACTCGGACGCTGGGGCATGACGGCCGCGTACTTCAGCGATCGGTCGAACCTCGACGCGCAATCAATCTGGGCGGAGATTCAGATTGCCGGCTGGATGATCGACGGCGGATTCATCCTGCTGTTCCTGTATTGCGGCGCGCTCGTGGCGACAAGCCTGCATGGGTGGCGGCTCGCAATCAACGCGCCGCACCCACTCGTACGCATATCGGCGGCGGTGATACTCGCCGCGAACGCAGGAACGTTCGCGCTCATCCTGAGCTTCACGCCTTTCATGACGCAGATCGGCCTGCAGTTCTGGTTTCTCGCAGGTGCGCTGCACGGAGCGGTGCGAGGGTCGGACCCCGTGTGACCTGGCTGCTCGTGTCCGGCGACTTCACGCCGCTCGGCGGCATGGATCGGGCGAATCACGCGCTCGCGGCGCATCTCGCCGCGCGTGGAGACGATGTTCATCTGGTCGCGCATCGTGCCTGGACCGATTTGACGGCGTGTCCGAGCATCACGGTTCACAAGGCGTGGCGGCCGTTCGGTTCGCACCGCCTCGGGAAGCCGCTGCTCGCGGCAGCGGGCCGGCGATGTGCCCGGGCACTGGCGCGGCGAGGCGGGCACGTCGTCGTCAATGGCGGCAACTGCATCTGGCCCGGCGTCAACTGGGTCCACTACGTGCACGCCGTCTACGGGGCGCCTGGCGATCGCGAAGCCGAGCGCCGCGCGCTGAGGGCCGCCCGGGTGGTCGTCTGTAACAGTCGCCGGACGCGAGACGATGTCGTCGAGCGGGTTGGCGTCGATCCAGCGCGCGTGCACGTCGTGTACTACGGCGCCGATGAACGGTTCCGTCCCGCCGACGCCGCCGCGCGTGCGCGCGCGAAAGCGGCCCTGTCCCTGCCGGCGGATCGTCCCGCAGCGCTGTTCGTGGGCGCGCTCGGCGACGAGCGCAAGGGGTTCGACACCCTCTTCGCGGCATGGGCTGCACTGTGCCGCGACCGCTGGTGGGACGTGGATCTTGTCGTCGCCGGCACCGGGCGCGCGCTGCCGCGATGGCGCCAGCTCGCGCAGGCGGCCGGGCTCGAGCGCCGCATCCGGTTCCTCGGTTTTCGCGAGGATGTGCCCACCCTCGCGGCCGCTGCGGACGTCGTCGTTCATCCCGCGCGCTACGAGGCGTACGGGCTCGGCGTGCACGAAGCGCTGACCGCTGGCGTTCCCGCGATCGTGTCGGCGGCCGCCGGTGTCGCCGAACGGTATCCGCCCGACCTGGCGCCGCTGTTCATCCGCGATCCGGAAGATGCCCGCGCGCTCGCGGATCAGCTCCGAGGCTGGCGCCGTGATCTCGAAGCGTGGCGTGCGCGCGTGCTGCCGTTCGCGGCGTCGCTTGGCGCTCGCAGTTGGTCCGACATGTCGAAGGAGATCGTGACGCTGGCGGAGTGTGCCGCATGAGAGCCGCAGTAGCGGTGCGTTCGAGTGCGGCATTCACGCCCGTGCCCGCCTGCTGGATCTGCACCGCCGACCGTCTGGACCCCAGTCAGGAGTGTCTCTTCGATCTCCGCGAGTACGAACGGCAGGACCCGGAATTGGCGGCGTACACGGGGGCGCGCGTCATGATCGCCCGTTGCGCCGAATGCGAGTTCGGTCAACCCCTCGCGCTCCCGTCTTTACCGCGGTTCTTCGAACGGATGTACGACCAGCGCTGGTCGGACGACTGGCTCGTGCGCGAGTTTGCATCGGAAGCCAAGACCCGAATCTTCACGGACGTGCTCGGCGGGCTCGACCGGCGTCTGCCGAGGCCACGCCGGACGCTGCTCGATGTCGGCGCTCACGTCGGCAAGTTTCTCAAGCTTGCATCCTCGCGCGGATGGACGGCCGAGGGGATCGAGATGAACCCGCAAACGGCGGCATATGCCCGACGGACGGGCGCGACCATCCATCAGACGGACCTCCGCTCGCTGCCCAGGCTCGGACGCGCGTACGACGCGGTCACCCTCATCGATGTCCTGGAGCACATCCCCGACCCGCGCGCGGCGCTGGAAACGATCGCGCGGCTCGTTGCGCCGGACGGGTGGGTAGCCATCAAGGTGCCGTGTGGCCCGAACCAACTTCGCAAGGAGCGGCTCCGTGCCGCGCTCGGCCGCGCGCCACGGGTTTCGATTGGCGACAATCTCGTTCACGTCAATCACTTCACGCCGTTCTCGATGCAGCTCGCGCTCGAGATTGCGGGCTTCACCGACGTCGAGCTGCGCGTCGCGGCGCCGGAGCTTCCTGGCGGATCGGTGGGCAGCGCAATCAGGCTCGGAATCGCTGCCGCCGCCCGGGCCACGGGCGGCGCGCGATCCCCGCTCGCGTTCAACCTGCAGGCGTACGGGCGCCGATCCGGATGACGCGCACATGCAAGGCGGTCGTGACCTCCGCGTTCGGCTACGTGCAGTTCGCCGCCGCGATCGTGCTCGGCCTCGTCGTGACGCCGCTCGTGCTGCGGCAGGTGGATCCGCGGTCGTTCGGCCTGTGGCTCGCGGTGGGCGAATTGCTCGGGTACCTCGCGCTCGCCGACATCGGCGTCGCCGCCGTCCTGCCCTGGACGATCGCCGAAGCGCGAGGCCGCCAGAATCAGAGCGACATTCGATCATCGTTGTCGAACGGCGTCGCCGTCGGCCTGATCGTCGCGACGGTCACGGCTGCCGGCGCCGCCGCCGTCTGGTTCCTGGCGCCGCAGCTCGTTGGAGTTGAGACCACCGATCGCGGCAGCCTCGCCGGTCCCTTCGGCATCCTCGTCGTTGCGACGATCCTGAGCGCGCCGCTCGCGGTCTTCGGCGCCGTCCTCATCGGCATCCAGGATGTGAACTGGATTGGATCGACCGCGGTCGCGAGATCGGTTGCCACCGCTGCCATCACGGTCGGCCTGCTCGCCGACGGCCGCGGCCTCTACGCGCTCTCGCTCGGGACATCCCTTCCGATGGTTGTCCTCGCCGTCGCCAACGTCGTCCGGCTCGCGCGCGTGGAGCCGGCGCTGGTGGGCGACTGGCCTGCGCCGTCGATCGCCGGGATCCGCCGGCTCGTCATGGAAGGCGTCGGCGGATGGCTCGGTGCGTTCGGATGGCGGCTCGCCGCGATGAGCAGCAGCCTCGTACTCGCCGTCACCGGGCGCGCCGAGTGGATTGCGATTTACGCGTGCACGTCGAAAACCACGCAGTTGCTGCTGCCGGCCAGCTGGATCGTTCCCGACAGCGCGCTCGTGGGACTGTCGCACGTACACGGCGAGGGGCGGAACGAGCGGCGCAGGGAAGTGGTGGATGCGCTCCTGAAGTTGTATCTCGTGCTATCAGGCGGCGCGGCGCTGGGTGTTCTCACGCTGAATCCTGCGTTCGTCCGGTGGTGGGTCGGCGATGCGTTCTACGGCGGCGTCATCCTCAACGCGCTGCTCGCGATTGGTCTCGTCGTCACGTCAATCGCGCATGCCTGCGCCGCGATCAGCTCCGCGCTGGGCCGCCGCCGAACAATAGGAATTGCCGGCCTTTTCCAGGGTGGGGTGCACCTCGCCGTCTCGGCTGCCCTCGCGCTCTCGTTCGGGCTGAACGGCCTTGCTGCGGCGGTGATCGTCAGCGCCGCCGTGACCATGCTGCCGATCGGCCTGCGCACGCTGGGCGTGGCAGCAGATCTGTCGCCTCGCGGCATTCTGGTGGACATCATCGCGTGGAGCTGGCGCGCCGCGCCGGTTCTGGCCATTGGCGCGGCCGTCGGCGCCGCGAACGTGACGTTGTGGGTTGCGTTCGCCGCGTTAATGCTGCTCGGGCTGGTGTATCTCTGGCTGACCCGGCCGCTCTATGCCAGCCTGCCCGTGCCGCCGGCGGTGAAGCGCTGGATCTCGTTCACTCCGCAATCCACACTCGATATTCAGCATTGAGCGTGATTTCCATCGTCATTCCCACGCACAACAACGCCGAGGTGCTCGAGGAATGCCTGTCCTGCTGGCGCCGGCGGTCCGGCGGGATGGATTTCGAAGTGATCGTCGTCGAGGACGGCTGTACCGATCGAACGCCAGACCTGCTGCGGCAGATCGCCGCGACGACCTGGGGCCGCGCGCATTTGCGCTGGGTGCACGAGCCGGACGTGCACGAGCTGCATTCAACCAATCGGGGACTGGCGGAGGCGCGTGGCGAGTTGCTGCTCGTGTGGCAGGACGACATGTTCGTCGAGACCACGTGGTTTCTTCCGGAGCTGGCGCGCACGTTCCGCGCGCTTCCTGCGATTGGTCTCTTGAGCCTGAGTCGCGGCCTGGTCTGCAACCCGCTCGACGAGCCGATCGATCGCCCGGAAGATCTCCTGGACTGGCGCCGGCTCGAGAGCACCATCGGCGCGTGGCCGCTCAACTGGGCGCTCGTCCAGGAGGTCGATGCGGTCATCCGGCCGTGGATGGTGCGCCGCGCCGCGATCGAACGCGTCGGCCCTCTCGATCCAGCGTTCCGTTTGAGCGAGTGGGACGAAGCCGATCTCGCGTTCCGGATTCGTGAGGCCGGATGGGCGGTCGCCACGCATGGATTCGAGCGGCTCGGTGCGTATCGTCATCTCGGCAGCACGACGATCCAGACGCCGTCAGAGGCATATCGGCGGCAGATCCTCGCCAACGGCCGCCTGTTCCATGAGCGGTGGGATGTGATGATTCGTGCCGGCCGCGGACGCGCGCGCCGGCGGTGGAGGCGCCGCGCCTCGGCCGCTGGATGGCTGCGCACGGTCGTCCAGTGCGGCCGGTACGCGCTCGGGCGCGCCGGCATGGTGCGGCTTCCTCACGTGGCCGGCGAACGGCATGCGGGCTGAACGTTCACGCGCGGAGGCACTCGGCACCGGCCGGGCCGCTGCGACCGCGCGGAGTCTCTACCTCCGCTGGCTGGAGCTGCGCCATGGACGCCGCGGCGTACCCTGGTCGCTGCACGGCGAGCCATTCAGGATCGATCCGCGCGTGCGCCATCTTCTTCCCTCGTCGGCCGAACCGGCACTGTTCGCGTACCTGCATCGAGCCATCCGTCCGGGAGATGTCATCGTCGATGCCGGCGGGTTTCTTGGCGCATACCCAATCGTCGAGGCGCGTTGGGCTGGACCATCGGGCCGTGTCGTCACGTTCGAGCCGTCGCCGCGGAGCGCCGCCGTCGCGCGCGCGCACTTCGAGATGAATCCGGAGGGTTCCAGGATCACGTTGATTGAAGCGGCCGTCGGGGATCGAGCCGGAACCGCACTGCTCGCGAGTCATGACGAGCCATACAGGAATCAGATTCTTGTGGAGCAGCCTGAAGGCTGGTACCACAGCGACGCGGCTGAAGCGTCGTACCACGACGAGCCTAAAGGCTCGTACCACACTGTTCGTGTCACTACGATCGACAAAGTCTGCTGTGACCTGGCAATACGTCCGACGCTGATTCGGATGGATGTGCAGGGGGCGGAGATTGCGGCGCTGGAGGGAGCGCGCGAGATCATCCGAACGGGCCGCGGCACCCTCCGAATCGTCGTGGAGATGCACCCGCAGCTCTGGCAGTCGTTCGGAGTCACGCCGCAAAGCGCGCGCGATCGGCTGGAAGCGCTTGGAGTCGGGGCCCGGCCGCTCGAGGGCAACGATCCGTTCGCCGCCGACGGTCACGCGATCCTCGAATACATCTGATGGCGTCATGAGCCAGGTCCGCGCCATCTTCGTGAACTCCGGGATGCTCGGCCACGCGTCCGTGGCCTCTTTGATCGCGGATGCGATCGCCCGGGATCCGCAGATAAACGCCACGCACATTTCGCTCACCGATCCGCTCAGCCGGCGCGAGCGATTGATCAGAGCTGCCATGTGCGCGCGACCGCTTGGACGGACGAACCTGGATGTCGCGCGGTGGCGGAGCGAGTGGCACAGCGGGTTGCTGGCGGCAAAACGTCTGCGCCAGACGCTCGCACAACGAGGTCCGGCGGATGTTCTGCACTTTCATACGCAGGCGACCGCGTACGCCAGCCTCGGGTTGATGGCCGCAGTGCCGTCCATCGTGTCGATCGACATTACTCAGCCGCTCGCGTCACTCGAAGCGCCGGAAGCGCTTCGCGTCACGTATCAACCCAACGTTTTGCACGACGGCGCCGTGTTCCGCCGCGCCGCCGCGATCGTCGTGACTTCGCGCTGGGCGGCGGAAAGTCTTGCTCGCGCGTACCCGGACTGCGCGCGCAAAGTTACCGTGCAACCGTACCCGGTCCGGCTCGATCAGACCAACAGAGAGTGGCTGGACGTACGGCGTCGCCGTGCGGCAGACCCGCCCGCGCGGTTCCTGTTCATCGGTGGCGACTTCGTGCGCAAGGGCGGCGCGGATCTCCTGCATGCATGGCAGGACGGAGCGTTCGGCTCGGCGCATCGGCTCACGATCGTGACCGACTGGGCATTGGACGATCGCTGCCTGCCGGCGGGAGTCGACATCGTCCGTGGCGTGCGGCCCTACACGCAGGCCTGGCGCAACCTGTGGCGCGACGCAGATGTCTTTGTGATGCCCGCCCGCGCCGAAGCGTTCGGGATGGTGTATCAGGAGGCCGCGGCCGCGGGGCTGCCGGCGATCGGCCCCCGCATTAACGCGGTGCCCGAGATCATTAATGATGGCGTTACCGGCCTCCTCGTTCCGCCAGGTGACGCGTGCGCGCTCGCCGAAGCCATGCGGGCGCTCGCGGTTTCGCCAGACCGGCGTCATGAGCTCGGTCGAGCCGCGCGGGATCGAATGGAGGCTTGCGGCACGCTCGATCGTTACGGCCAGGTCCTGGCGGCGCTCGTTCACGACGTCGCGCGAAGGAGCCAGGGCCGCACTCTGGGCGTCGCGACTCCAGGCCGGCAGCCGTCCGCACTGGAGCGGTCGGGACGCGTGCTTGCGGCGCCCCTCCGCCAGGGACCGGTTCGATCGGCAGCCGCGCGCCTCCTCGAAACCGCACTCAATCTGGGGAGCGGCGGGCGCGGCCTGAAGTGCCGACTGCCGGGCGGAGAAGTCGTCCGGGTCCTGCCGAAGTACCGCAGCGCGACGTGGAATCTCGATGAGTACCGTGCATTCCGAAGCGTTGTCGGACCCGGTGCCGTGGTGCTCGACGTTGGCGCCAGTGTCGGAAGCTACTCGCTGCTGTTCGGTCAGTGGGCCGGCCGCGGCGGCCGCGTGTACGCGTTCGAGCCGGCCCCTGAAATCAGAGCCGTGCTCAAGCGTCACGTCACGCTCAACGCTCTCGACGGCATCGTCGTGCCGGTTGCGGCGGCGGCCTCGGATGCGAACGGGCGCTCAACGTTCGTGACGCCTGGATCACATGGCATCAGCCGGCTCGCGGCGGCTGGCGAGTCGTCACCGCTCACGGTGGACACGATTACGATCGACGAATTCTGCAGGCGCGAGTTGGTGAAGCCGGACCTGATCAAGATTGATGTCGAAGGCGCGGAGCTCGCCGTTCTGCGCGGCGCGCGGGACACGCTGCGCGCCTGTCGTCGCAACGTGGCGGTTTTTGTCGAGCTTCACCCGACGCTCTGGCCGGTCATCGGCGTTACCCGCGAGCAGATCGAAGCCGAGCTGGACTCGCTCGGCCTCCACATCGAGGCGAACGGGCACGGTGGCAATCCCTGGAGCCTCGAGGGTGTGGCGTTGCGACTGCGTCCCTCATGACGATGCGGATTCTCCTTGCGAGCGACGGCATCGAAGAAGCGGGTGGCGTAGATACGTATCTCGCTTCGGTCGCCTGCGGCCTCGTGGCGCGCGGGCACGCAATCGCCGTCCTTCATCAGAATGCGTCGTCGCGGAAGGCCGGCGTGCCCTGGCCGCGCGTCGAGCGGTTCGGCCTGCAGGAGCTCGGCACGGGGCAAGCGTTCAGTGAGGCCGAGGCGTGGCAGCCGGACGTCTGCTTCTCCCACAACATGGGCGCGCTCGAGATCGAAACGGCGCTCGTGGAGCGCTGGCCCGTCGTCAAGATGATGCACGGCTATCTGGGCACGTGCGTCAGTGGCCAGAAGTCGTTCGAGTTTCCGCACCGCCAGCCGTGCGACCGTCAGTTCGGCGCGCCGTGCCTCGCGATGTATCTGCCACGCCGGTGCGGAAGGTTGAGCCCCGCCATGATGGTGCGCGAGTACGCATGGGCGCGCACTCAGCGCGGGCTCTTCGCGCGGTACGCGGCCGTTGTCGTCGCGAGCGAGCACATGCGCCGCGAGTTTGCGCGGAACGGCGTGTCAGACAGTTCGCTCCACGCCCTGCCGTTGTTTGCGCCGTCGATCGGAGCGGGCACCGCCACGCAGTTGGAGCGCGCGGACCGCATCCTCTTTCTGGGCCGGATGACGCCGCTCAAGGGCGGCGATCTGCTTATTGAAGCCGTCGTCGACGCGTCGCGGCGACTCGGACGTCGGGTGGCATTGACGATGGCGGGAGATGGACCCGAACGCGAGACGTGGCGCGCGCTTGCCGCGCGTCTCGGTGTCGACGCGGCGTTCCCCGGCTGGCTCGAGCCGGCCGCGCGGGACCAAGCGATTCGGGAGGCGTCGCTCCTCGCTGTGCCCAGCGTCTGGCCGGAGCCGTTCGGGTTGACCGGTCTCGAGGCGGCCGCATGCGGCGTGCCGGCGGTCGCCTTCGACGTCGGCGGCATCCGCGAGTGGTTGACCGACAACGAGTCCGGCCTGCTGGCGCGCAGCGATCGGCCGGAACCGTCCGCGCTCGCGGAGGCGATCGCGCGTGTCCTCGGGGATCCGCGCACGCTCGCGCGCCTTGGTGAAGGTGCGCGCCGCCAGGCTGCCGGGATGACTCTGGAACGTCATCTCGACCGTCTGGAGCCCGTGCTTCGTCTGGCGAGGGGCCCAAGTTCGTAGTCCTTGGTGCTTAGTCCCTAGTCCCTAGTCCCTGAAACAAGCCCACTTGCCGCGCACCTGGCACATCGTCACTGGAGAGCACCCGCCGCAGCCGGGCGGGATCTCGGATTACACGGGTCGGCTCGTCGACACGCTGCGTGCGCGCGGGGAAGAGGTGCACGTCTGGTCGCCTCCGGAGAGGCTGGCACGGTTTGGGGTTTCCGGATTGCGCGCGATCGGCTGCGGCATCGATGCGTCACGCGCCGCGGGCGCCGAACCGATCGTGCTCGTGCAGTACGCGCCAAACGCGTTCGGCATGCGCGGCGCGAACGTCCTGCTATGCGCATGGCTTCTGCTGCGCGCGTGGCGCTGCAAAGACGATGTCCGCGTGATGTTCCACGAGCCCTTCTTCTACTTCGGCCGCCAATCTCTCGGTCGTAATCTGCTGGCGCTCGTGCACCGTCTCATGGCGGCGCTGTTGCTCTCATCCAGCCGCATCACGTATCTGTCCACGTCGTCGTGGGAGAAACTGCTTTCGCGCTACGCTCCGGCCCGTCATCCGTTCGTCTCTCTGCCAATCCCGGCAACCGTCGTTCCGCCAACCGATCCGGCCAGCACCGCGCGGATCCGCGCGAGCCTCGCACCGGATGAACGCACGCTCGTCGTCGGCCACTTCGGGAGCTACCCGGACGATGTGGCTGCGGAACTGGAACGCGTTCTCGGCGCGCTGCTTCCTGCGATTCCCGATGTGACCGTGTTCCTCATCGGGCGCAACAGCGAGCGTTTCAGAGAGCGATGGTGCGAGGCGTTGCCGCAACACGCCGGCCGCATCGTCGCGAGTGGCGAGGTGCCAGCCGATCGCATCGGCAGCCATCTGCGCGCCTGCGACGTTCTCGTTCAGCCGTATCCCGACGGCGCGACGACGCGGCGGACGTCGCTGATGGCGTCGCTGGCCTGTGGCGTGCCGACGGTGACCACGCTGGGAATGTGGTCCGAGCGCCTCTGGCGAGAGGCGGGCGAGGCACTCGTGCTGGCGCCTGCAGGGGATGCGGTCGCGATCGTTGATTCGTGTCAGAAACTCGTGCGCGACCCCTCACGCCGCCGCACGCTCGGCGCCGCGGGTCGCGAGTTCTACGAACGCCACTTTGGCATGGAGCGCACGGTCAACGCGCTGTGTGGCGGCCCGGGCGATCGCTCCGTGCTTGTCGGCGTTCATGCGTATCCGGCGACGGGAGAGGGCGAACGGCGCCAGGGAACCGCGCTCAGCGCTCTCGCGGCACTGGACGGCGTCCGGTGCGTGAACCTGCAATTCAGGTCAGCGGAGGCGCCGGCGGTCGAGGTGAGTGGCTTCGAGACGCTGCGCGCGCTCGACCTCGATTCGAACAAAGTGAGTGGCCGATCCGGCCATCGCAAACCGATCGCGTCGGAGGTGTTCGACGTCCTGGCGCGGCGTGCCATTGAGGAAGGCTGTTCGCATTTTGCCTACCTCAACGCCGACACGGCGTTGTCGTCAGCAGCGCTGTCGCGGATCGCTGCTGGAGGCGCAGACGCCTACATGCTGGCCCGCACCGACGTAGGCGGCGGCCGGCCGTCCGAAATTCTGATATCCGGCATGGACGGGTTTGCTGTCAACGCTTACTGGTGGCTCTCCAACCATCGCCGGTTTCGACCGTATCTGCTCGGCGAGCCGGTCTGGGATTGTGTGTATTCCGCGATCGCGGCATGCCACGGCCGGGCGTCGTTCGTGTACTCGCACGGCGCCTTGACCCACGAGCGCCACGACACCGCCTGGCTGTCGAGCCCGTTCGCGCAATACATCCAGTACCTCAGCGCTCTCGACGCGCCATATTTTTCGCTGTGGTGCCGCTATCACGATCTGCTCTCGAAAGAGATTGCCCAGGGCAGGGGACTCGATCGGACGGCGGCGATCGCGGAGGACACGTTCGTGTGGCGTCCGTCCGCATTTGCCCGTGCCGTGCAGGCGAGCCGCCGCCTCAAGGGCTGGGTTCGATACCTCGCGAGCGAACCCGCGGCGTGATGACTTCGAACGAACGACGATCGATGCGCATCCTGCTCGTATGCGACTTTCCGGACGATTCGACGCTGGGATCGTCGAAGGTACCGCACGAGCTGCGAAAGGCGTTCGTGCGGCTCGGTCACCATTGCGACGCGCTCTTTGCGAACGACCTGGGATCTTGGCCTAAACAGCGCCATGCGCGCGATCTCCTCGCACCATCACTCACGGTGCGCGGCATCGAATGCGCGTTCCGTACGGATGGTCCATACGACGTCATCGACATCGCAGGTGCAGAGGGAGCGGCGTTTCGCGCGTTGCGTTCGCGGGGCGTCGCGGCGGGCGCCGCGTTCGTCAGCCGCTCGAACGGGCTCGAGCACCGCAACTATGCGCGTCTGCTCGAGGACGCGCGCGAAGGCCTCGTGTCGAAGCCGTGGCCGCGGCGGATCTGGTATCCCGCGGTCCGGCTTCGGCAAGTGCGTCGCGCGATCGCCGCCTGCGACCGTCTCATCCTCATCAACGATGAGGACCGTGCGTTCGTCGTCACGCAGCGATGGAAATCACCCGACGCCATCGACGTTATCGGCCACGGCCTGCCGGAAAGCTTTCTGACGGCACCTCCGACGGATGCTGCGCGTGGCGCAGGCGTGCTGTTCTGCGGTTCGTGGGATACGGTCAAAGGTGCCCCGTATCTGGCTGCCGCCTGGCGAATCCTCGCGGCAGATGGAGTCGCGCCGCCGCTGACGATCCTCGGTGGCGGCCACCCGGCGGAAGTAATACGCGCGGCGTTCGATCCTGGCTGCCGGCACGCGGTTACTGTTCTCGATCGTGCGGCGGAAGACGAAGTGTTGCGGCAGTACCGCAGGCACGACCTCCTGGTGATGTGCTCGACATACGAAGGATTCGGCCTCGTCGTGCCTGAAGCGATGAGCCAGCGTTTGCCTGTCGTTGCCACACCGGTAGGTGTGGCGCCGGCGCTGGTGCGCGACAGCGAGAGCGGGCTCATCGTCGCTCCACGCGACCCCGATGCAATCGCATGCTCCGTCCGGCGCCTGATGGGCGACGGGTCCGAGCGCATGCGCTTCGCGGAGGCGGCATTCCGGGCAGTTGACGGCCTGTCCTGGGACGCCGCCGCGCGCCAAACCCTCCAGGCGTACGACCAGGCCTGCGGAGTCGTACCGGTCGGCGTCGACCTTCGGAAGACGGCGCAGCCCGTATGAGCCTTCGTCCAGTGTCGGTGGGCATCACGACGCGGAACCGGCCCGAGTCGCTGAACGCGTGCGTCGCATCCCTTGCGCTTGCAGCCGATCTGATCGAGGAAGTAGTGATCTTCGATGACGCCTCCGAGCCGGCGGCCGCGGTGAAGATTCCAACGGCGCTAACCGGACGCGTGACGATCCTGCGTGACGCGTCGGCTCCCGGTTACATCGTCGGCCGGAACCGTCTCATCCAGCGTGCTGTCGCACCCTTTGTGCTACTTCTCGACGACGACACGCAGATCCTCAGTCGCGAAAGCATCGCGGAGGCGCTCGACGTGATGCGGCACGACACGTCGATCGCCGCCGTCGGTTTCGCGCAGGCCGAAGCCGACGGACGCCCGTGGCCCGCGGCCATGCAGCCGGCCGCCGCCGCCTACCCCTGCTTCGTGCCGTCGTTCATCGGGTTTGCGCACGTGCTCCGCCGCGATATCTCACTGGCGCTCGGCGGCTATCGCGACAGCCTCCGGTTCTACGGTGAGGAGAAGGAGTTCTGCCTGCGTCTGCTCGACGCGGGGTATCGCGTCGCGTACCTTCCTGGCGCCCGCGTCGGCCATCTGGCCGATCCGGTTGGACGCGATCAGACGCTCTGGCTGCGTTATGTGATCCGCAACGATTGCCTGAGCGCGCTTTACAACGAGCCGCTGACGCGGGTGATGTGGCTCCTGCCCGCTCGCCTTGCTCGGTACTTCCGAATGCGTCGCGCGGGGAAGATCGTGGACCGCGGCGGCGTGTTCTGGATTCTGCGCGAGCTGGCCGCCCAGCTCGGTGACGTGCGCCGCCACCGGCGTCCCGTGAAACGCGCGACGATCCGCCGCTGGCGCGCGTTGCGGGCGTCGCCCCCGCGGTTGACGAACGTTCAAGTGGCTGATGCGAGCTAACGCGCACCTGTTCGAACGCGCGACTGGAGGTTCGTGGCGCGCCGCCTCCTGACGATTGCCCACTCGTATGTCGTTGCGCTCAACCGGCGGCTCGCCGCCGAGATGGCGCGCGGCGGTTCGTGGGAAGTCGTCGCTGCGGCTCCGAAGTCGTACGCGGGCGACCTCGGTCCGATTGCGCTCGAACAGGCGCCGAATGAGGGCTGCCGGATCGTTCCAGTCGCCGTGCGTCGCTCCCGCTGGCCTCACGTGATGGGGTACGGGTCCGACCTTCGCGCGCTCCTCGACGGGCCTTGGGACGTCATTCACTGCTGGGAAGAGCCGTACGTGCTCGCGGCCGACCAGATTGCGCGCTGGGCGCCGCGATCGGCGACGCTGGTCTTCGCGACGTTCCAGAACATCGCAAAGCGGTATCCGTTCCCGCTCGGCTGGTTCGAACGCCGCGCGATGCGGCGCGCGAACGGCTGGATTGCGTTCGGCCGGACGGCGCAGACGGCCCTTGAGTCCAGGCCCGGCTACGCCGGGCGGCCGCACCAGGTCATCCCGCCCGGCGTGGACCTCGAGCTCTTCCGGCCGGACTCTGCGGCGCGCCGCTCGGTCCGCACTACGCTCGGATGGCCCACGGACGATATTCCGGTCGTGGGGTTTCTGGGCCGCTTCGTACCAGAAAAAGGATTGGGGATTCTGACCGCCGCGCTCGACGGCATCCGACGACCGTGGCGCGCTCTCTTCGTGGGCGGCGGGCCGCTGGAGCCTGACCTGCGACAGTGGGCGAGCCGGTACGGGGACCGGGTGCGCATTGCGACGAGTGTGCGCCACGCGGACGTGCCCGCCCACCTCAACGCGATGGATCTGCTCTGCGCGCCGAGCCAGACGACGACGCGGTGGCGAGAGCAGTTCGGACGCATGCTCGTCGAGGGGTTCGCCTGTGGTGTACCCGTTCTGGCGAGCGAGAGCGGCGAGATTCCGCACGTGGTCGATGGTGCCGGTGTGCTGTTGTCTGAAACCAACGTGGCCGCCTGGGCGTCTGCTATCGAGTCGATGCTCGAGAACCGCACGCGCCGCGCTGAGCTGGCAGCTGCCGGCCGCGCGCGAGCGGAGCGGTATGCATGGCCCCGCATCGCGGCCGAGCATCTGGTCTTTTTCGAGGGCTTGAGAAATCAGTGATGTTGGACGGCCTGCGCAAGCGAGCCAGGATCGCGGCGGCATGCGTCGCCGGCGGGTGTGCCGATTATCAGCTCGCCCGAACGGCGATCGTGACGCATCGGGCGCTCCAGCGCTCGTTCGAGCTCATGACGCTCGCACGCCGCGTTCGAGAGCTTCGGCCGCGCGTTGTCGTCGAGATCGGGACCCATCTCGGCGGAACGTTGTTCTGCTGGTCGAAGCTCGCAGCCCCGGACGCCGTGCTCATCAGCGTGGATCTGCCGACCGGGCCCGGCGCGGACGTGTTTGGGGCGTTCGTCTCCGGCAAACAGAAATTGATCTGCGTCCAGGCCGATTCGAACGCGCCCGAGACGCTTGCCGAGATCCAGGGCCACCTGCAGGGGAGTTCGATCGATTTTCTCTTCATCGACGGCGACCACCGTTACGACGCCGTGCGTACCGACTACGAGCGATACGGGTCGCTGGTCCGCCGCGGCGGCCTGATCGCGCTGC
This sequence comes from Vicinamibacterales bacterium, assembly GCA_036258175.1. GTDB lineage: Bacteria > Acidobacteriota > Vicinamibacteria > Vicinamibacterales > 2-12-FULL-66-21 > DATAEE01. Next base: position 116,532 of record DATAEE010000300.1, on the reverse strand, counting down.
ACGACATCGTGTCCGATCGGAGCCGTCCGGCGTCCGAGGTGCACCGGCTGTGGGCCGAGCTCGCTGGGCGTGCGCGAACCGAGTCAATTCTCGACGTGGACAGCCAGGACGGGTTCGGCATGGGCATCGGGTTGGTATGGGTCTGAACGGCCGTCCTCCTCTGCGCGTCGGCGTCGTCTGCGATCTCGCGGAAGAGCGATGGCCGAGCATGGACCTCGTCGCCGAGATGCTCGTCGAGCGTCTCGGCCAACAGGGACGCGACGTGGAGGGGGTCCGGCTCCAGGCGCCCTTCCGGCGCCGCGCGACGGCGGTGCCGCTCGCGGGCCGTGCGCGAGCGGCCTTCACATTCGATCGGATGACGAACAGGCTCGTCGACTACCCGCGATGGCTTCGGGACGCGCGAGATGGCTTCGACATTTTTCATGTCGTGGATCACAGCTACTCGCATCTCGTCCGGGAGCTGCCGGCCGACAGGACCGTCGTCACGTGCCACGATCTGGACACGTTCCGGAGCGTGCTCCATCCATCGATGGAACGCCGATCGGCGGCGTTTCGCGCGATGACCCGCCGGATACTCGATGGCTTTCGCCGAGCGGCGCGGGTCACGTGCGACAGCGCCGCGACGCGTGACGCCATACTGGATTACGACCTCGTCGCGGAGGATCGGCTCGCGGTCGTGCCAAACGGCGTCCATCCCGATTTCTCGGCGCAGCCCGACGGACAGGCGGCGGCGGTCGTCTCGGCGGGTCTCGGTCAAGCAGACGCCGAGACGATCGACCTGCTGCACGTGGGCAGCACGATCCCGCGCAAGAACATAGGGTTGTTGCTGCGCGTGGTCGCCGGCATTCGGAGCCGGCACCCCGTGCGCCTCATTCAGGTGGGCGGATCGTTGACGCCGGCCCAGCGCGCCCTCGCGGTGAGGCTCGGGATCGAGGACGCCATCGTCGAGGTGCCGTTCCAGCCGCGTCCGATCGTGGCCGAGCTGTACCGCCGCGCGCGGCTCGTTCTGCTGCCCTCCCTCCGGGAGGGCTTCGGGCTGCCGATCGTCGAGGCGATGGCGTGCGGCGCCATCGTGGTGGCGAGCGATCTGCCTGTGCTCCGCGAGGCGGGAGGACACGCCGCGACCTATTGCGCCCATGGCAACGATCACGAGTGGGTGGACACCGTGACCGTGCTCGCCGCGGAGAAGACCCGGTCGCCGGCGGCGTGGGCCGCGCGGCAGGCAGCCGGGCTCGCGCAGGCGGCCGGCTTTACATGGGATGCGTACGCTCAGCGGATGATAGATATCTACGAACAGCTGGCCGGAGGCCACGCATGAGGATCCTGCACGTCGGAAAGTTCTACCCGCCGGTCAGCGGCGGGATGGAGCGGATGCTCCAGCTCCTTTGCGAAGGAGAGCGCGAGATGGCTGACAGCCGCGTGCTCGTCGCGCATACCGCGAGCGCGCGAACCGCGCACGAATCGCTGAACGGCGTGCCGATTACGCGCGTCGGCAGCATCGGGCGAGTCGGCGCGGTCCAGGTGTGCCCGTCGTTTCCGCTCTGGCTGGCTCGCGCGCAGAAGGACGTGATCGTCATCCACGAGCCGAACCCGATCGCACTGGTGTCGTACTTCCTCGTTCGGCCCCGCGCGCCGCTGCTCGTCTGGTTCCACAGTGAAGTGGTGCGTCCGAAGTGGCGGTACAATCTCATCTACCGCCCGTTCCTGCGCTTTGCGCTCAAACGGGCCGCACGGATCATCGTTTCGTCGCCGTCGCTCGCGAACCAGGCGGCCGCTCTCCGCGAGTTCCGCAACAAGTGCGTCGTCATTCCCTTCGGGCTGGATGCCGCGCGGCTGGAGCCGGCGCCCGATACCTCGCCGGAGGCGGAAGCGCTCCGTCAGCGTTACCCGGGACCGCTGGTCCTCTTCGTCGGCCGCATGGTCGACTACAAAGGCGTCGACGTCCTGCTTCGGGCCCTCGTCGGCGTGGACGCGACGACGCTGCTCGTGGGGGATGGCCCCCGGCGCGCGGCGCTCGAGGAGCTCGCCGCAGACCTCGGGCTGGCCGGCCGCGCGGTTTTTCTCGGCGACGTCGACGATCGCCGGATGAGCGCGCTCTATCAGGCGTGCGATCTCTTCGTGCTGCCGTCGGTGACGCGCGCCGAGGCGTTCGGCCTCGTGCAGCTCGAAGCGATGGCGGCGGGGAAGCCGGTCGTGAGCACGTCGGTGCCGACGGGCGTGCCGTGGGTCAATCAGCATGGCCGTACGGGGCTCGTCGTCCGTCCCGGTGAAGTGCCGCCGCTTCGAGATGCGATCGTGAAGCTGCTCAAAGATCCAGAACTGAGGAGTAGAATGGGCCGCGAAGGACGCGCGCGCGTCTCGACCGACTTCACGATCGCACGAATGGTGGCGCAGACGACCGGCCTCTACGCGCAGGTCGAGTCCCGGGTCGCTGCTCTCGATGAAGCGCGCGTTTGACATCTTTCTTTCCAGTGCCGGCCTGATGGTCTCGGCGCCGCTGTGGGCGGCGATCGCGGCAGCCATCAAGGTCGAGGATCGAGGGCCGGTCTTCTTTACGCAGGATCGTGTCGGCCTGGGCGGCCGCCGGTTCCGGGCGCTGAAGTTCCGGTCGATGATCCCCGACGCCGAGGCGGCGACGGGCGCCGTGCAGGCGGTGCCGAACGACCCGCGCGCGACGGCAGTCGGCCGCGCGCTCCGGGCGACCGCGATGGACGAGCTGCCGCAGCTTTGGAACATTTTTCGTGGCGACATGAGCTTCGTCGGCCCCCGTGCCCTGCGGCCCGGCGAGATCGAGCGGGGCGGCAACGGGCATATCGTGCCGCTTCACGCGATTCCCGGCTACTCGGAGCGCGCCAGCGTGCGCCCCGGCCTGACCGGCCTGGCTCAGATCTATGCGCCGCGCGACGTGAACCGGCGGCACAAATTCAAGTACGACAGCTTGTACGTTCGCCGGCGATCGCTCTGGCTCGACCTGCGTCTCATTGCGCTCTCTTTCTGGATCAGCGCACGCGGGACGTGGGAACACGATGGACAAAAATGGTAGGCCCGACCTTTAGGTCGGGCGTGCCCGCATCATCCGGCGGCTCGGGTGATCCGCCCACGCCCGGCGTGAAGGCCGGGCCTGCACCGCATGCATAGGTATGATGTCCTCGTCGTAGGCGCCGGTCCGGCCGGGCTGATGGCGGCGCGCGGCCTCGCCCGCGCGGGCCACGGCGTCGTCGTCCTCGAAGAACATGCCGATATCGGATACCCGGTGCATTGCACCGGGCTCCTGGGCACCGATGCCTTCGAAGAGCTCAGGTTGCCGCGGCACACCATTCTCTCCGTCGCGCGCTCGGCCGCGTTTCGCGCCGCATCCGGCCGTTCCATCCTGATTGCTTCAGAGGATGTCAGCGCCGCGGTCATCGATCGCGGCGCGTTTGATGCCGCACTCGCGGGTGAGGCGCGGGCATTCGGAGCGGTCGTACGGACGGGGACGCGCGTGACGCGGATTGACGCCGGCGATCACGGCGTGCGCGCCACGCTGGCCCCCTCTGAAACCGTTGAGGCGCGCGCCCTGGTTCTCGCCTGCGGCGCGAGCTACCGGTTCAATCGCCAGCTCGGGCTCGGCGTGCCGCGGGCGTTCGTCCAGAGCGCACAGCTCGAGACCAGGTTTGCGTCGACCGATCACGTCGAGGTACGGCTTGGCCGCGACGTGGCGCCGAAGGGGTTCGCGTGGATCGTGCCGTTTGCCCGTGACGGGCGTCCCCACGCGCGCCTCGGTTTGATGTGCGAGACGCGCGCCGCTGCGCGGTTTGCCGCGTTTACCGCTGCCGTGCAGACCGAGCGCGGTATCGACGTGGCCTCGGCATCGCCGCGGCTGAAGATTCTCCCGCTCGGGCCCGTATCGCGGACGTTCGGGTCCCGTGTGCTCGCGGTCGGCGACGCCGCCGGGCTCGTGAAGCCGACGACGGGCGGTGGGATCTACTACGGGCTGCTCAGCGGCTGTCTCGCGGCCGACGTCCTCGACGACTGTCTGCGGCGCGATACGCTCGACGCCGACGCGCTCGCCGCGTACGAATCCCGCTGGAAGGCGCGGCTCGGGCCCGAGATGCGCGCCGGCCTCGCGTTTCGTTCGATCGTCAGCCGCCTCAACGATCGAGCGATCGATGCCATCCTGGAGCTCGCGAGCGTGGACGGCCTCGTTCCGCTCCTCCGGCAGACCGCGAATTTCAATTGGCACCGCGACGCCGCCCTCGCACTCCTGCGCCATGCGCCGTTCCGGCACATCGTGCTGTCGTCGCTGTGGAGCTGAGGGCTGTCGAACCTGGCGCCTACGCAAGAAAGCAGATTCACTCTCCCAGTCGGCTGGTCCGGTGGAGCCACGGCAGCCGGTTCGAGCTCGGACGTGCGCTCGTCGCACCGGCGGCGGGCGGCCGGCTCCTCGATTACGGCTGCGGCGACGGCACGTTCCTCGCGCTGGTTCACGATCTGTTTCCTGGCGCCGTCGGTGTCGACCCCGCGGCGGTCCAGGTCACTGACTGTGCGCGGCGGCTGCGCAATCTGCCACTCACGTTCACGACCCCCGACGCGCTCGACAGCTCTCACAGCCACACCTATAACGTCGTGACGTGCATGGAAGTGCTGGAGCACTGCCTCGAACACGAACGCGGCCGGGTGATCGGAGAGCTCGCGCGGCTGGTGCGGCCGACCGGCGTGGTGGTCGTCAGCGTCCCGATCGAGGTGGGACCCAGCCTGGTCGGCAAGCAGGTCGCGCGCGCGCTGGCGGCGTGGCGCGGCCTCGGCGACTACGAGCATCGCGAGACCTACCGGCCATCCGAGCTGATCAGGATGGTGTTCGCCCGCGCAGGGACGACGGTCGATCGTCCATCGTACGAGTCGGTGGGACCGGATGGATCCGCGTACCGATATTACGGCCACAAGGGTTTCGACTGGCGAGTGCTCCGCGACGAGCTCGGAGACAGATTCACGATTGAACGCATCACGTTCTCGCCTATGCCGTGGCTCGAATCATGGTTGAATTCGCAGGTGTGGTTCATCTGCCGATCTCGGGCGACGTGAACAGCCTCACTCTCTTCGCTTCGATGCTCTCGGGCACCCTTCGCGCCTGGCCCGAAGACATGGATCCAAGCGATGCCGTGACCGAAGCGGTGGAGCATGGCGTTGCGCCGCTTCTTGCCCGCAGGATCGGCCGCGAGCCGCAGAGGTGGCCGGCCGCGTTCGTCGAGGGGCTCGACCGGGCGCTGCGCGGCGAGGTTGCGCTGGCCGCAATCCGCGAACGCGCGATAACCGCGGTCCTGGACGCCCTGACCGCGGGCGGCGTCCGCGCGCTCGTCATCAAGGGCGCCCATCTGGCGCACACGGTTTACGAATCCGCCTACCTTCGGCCGCGCCGCGATACCGATCTACTGATTGCCGAGACCGACCAGGAGCGGACGCGCGAGATCCTCGAACGATCCGGCGACACGTACGTCCCACACGTGAGCGGATCGCTGGTCATGCCCCAGTTCCACTACCGCAGGGAGGATCGCTCGGGCGTCGCGGACCAGCTCGACGTGCACTGGCGCCTCACGGTGCCGCAAGCCTTCGACGCGCTTCCGTTACTGGACGAGCTCTGGGAGAGATCGACTCCGATTTCCGCGCTGGGCCCGGCTGCGCGCGCGCCTTCGCTGGCCGATGCGCTGCTCATCGCCTGCGTGCACCAGGCGGCACACCACTCCGACGGATGCGCGCTCAAATGGATCGTGGACGTGCAGCGGCTGGCCGAGCGTCTCTCAGTTCGTGAGGCCGAGTCGTTCGTCGAGCGCGCGACACGTGCTCGCGTCTGCGCGGTCGCCGGCCGGCCGCTCTCACTCGCGCACGACCTGCTCGGCGCACGCCTCACACCGCCGCTTCACTCCCTGGCGAATGAGCCTGTCGGCAACGACGAGCTGTCCGCAGCGTACTTGTCGCCCGTCGGATCCGTTCGTGGGCTGACGCTCGATCTCCGCGCGCTCCACGGCTGGAGCGCCCGGACCCGCCTGCTGCGCGAGCATCTCTTCCCGCCGCGCGCCTACATGCGCGCGTACGCGCCTCACACGCGCTGGCCCATGCCAGCTCTCTACTTCCGCCGCATTGTCCACGGGGCGGCGCGGTGGCTTGCGGCCGCTACAACCACCCGAGCAGCCGGGAGTGGATGAACCCCCACGCAACCATGCAACCCAGGAACGCGGCCACGACGATGAAACCGTACCGCCACTCGCTGGCGGGAACGAGATGGTTGAAGTTCATCCCGTAGATGCTCGCCACGAAGTTCGGCACCATGATGATGACGGTGACGGCGGTCAGCCGTTTCATGATGAGGCCGAGCCGATTGAACGCGGAGAAAACGTGGACGTCGAGCGCGGTGCCGAGCAAGTCTCGATAGGTGTCGAGCTCTGCGAGGACGTGAAGCGCGTGATCCTGGACATCCGCGAAGTACGGCCGTAGCCCGTCAGGGATCGCGCGCTCGCGCCGCAGGACCTCCGCCAGGACGTGGCTGGTCGGCGCCAGCAGCCGCGGCACACGAGGAGTTCCTTTCGCAGCTTGAAGAGATCCGCGGCCGTGCCCTCGGTCCCGGTAAGAATCGACTCCTCGATGCCTTCCATCTGTTCTCGAACGCGATCCTGCACCGTGAAGTACCCGTCCACGAGGCTTTCGAACAGCGTGTAGGCCAGGCAGGCGATGCCGTACGCCTTGCGGCCTTCGTGGTGCTCCCAGCGCCTGCGCGCCTCGTCCAGCACGGCCAGCACCGCCTGGGGTCTGCGGTGAATCGTCACGAAGTAGTTCTCGCCCCAGAACAGATTGAGCTCGCGCGGAACGAACGTCTTCCCCGCGTGCTCGGCGGCATATACGACGACGAAGTAATAGCTGCCGTACGCGTCGCACCGGGTGCGCTCATGGGGCTTGGTGACGTCTTCGAGCGCCAGCTCGTGGAAGCCGAACTCCCGCCTGAGGAGGGCGACTTCCGCCTCGCCCGGATCGCTGATGTCGAGCCACAACCGGCTCTTGCGGTCTTTCAGCAGCTCGCCGAGCCGCTCGAGGCCGACCTCCATGGGCCTCGCCTGACCTGGGTCATCCACGATCAGTCGCATCGTTCCCATAAGATCCTCATCCGCGAAATCATTCTGGTAGCGGCCGCGTTTCGCGCGGGTTGAGCGGCAGCGGCTCGTCCTTGCGCCTCGCCGCCGGGAACCAATCGGTCAGTCGCATCAGCCGGCCGCGGCGCTGTGGAATCACGTCCTGCAATCGCTCGAAGATCGTCAGCGTCTCTTCAAGGCTGGCGACGACGCCGATGCCGCGGCTCATCGCCTGCTCGCGGAGCTTCGTGAGCGAGATATCGCGCAGCATCAGAAGCGCCTTGGCGCCAGATCCGCTGATGACTTCCACGCAGTTCAGCTCCTGATCGTCGACGACGAAGTCGAGCCGCAGCGCGTTCGCGAGCTCACCTCGCGAGCCGGGCACCGTGACGACCGCCGGGAGGTAGAAGCCGTACTGCTCCAGCCACCACTGGGTCTGCATCTGCACGGTGTCGCCGAGCGTCGCAGGCCGCTTCGTCAGGAAGAACACTTCCCACTTGTGCCGCCGCGTGAGCGCGTACAGCTGCGCGATTTGCGCCGGCTCGAACGCCGACAGCGTTGTCCACCAGTTGTGCGCCTCGCTGACCTCCTTCCAGGCGCGCTTGATCGCAGACTCCGACAGCACGCGGTCCGCCTCGTCGGCATCGCCGGCCTGCAGCGACGCGTCGACGAGCCCGCCCGCCGCGGCGCGAAACGCCGTGCGGAAGTCCGCGAGCACCCCGTCGATGTCGATACCGACGCGCAGCGACATCAGGGACGCGGCGTATGATGGTTGTGCGGCTCGTGCACGACGATCGCGGCGAGGATCGCCGCCAGCAGGGCGTTGGCCGGGATCCGGAGGCCGTTCTCCCACACTGACTGCAGCGCGACGGCCGCAAGCCCGGCGGCGGCGCCGGCGCGAATCCAGAACACGCCCGTCAGATCTTCCCGAAGGCGCGATGCCGCGAGACGAACGAATGCGATCGTCGCACCGGCGGCTCCCGCGAGGAGCAGCAGGCCGCCCTCGGCGGCGAGCTGCAGGTACTCGCTGTGCGCCTGGTTGAAGAACACCGACCGGTCGGCCTGCTGATAGAACGCCATTGCCGATTCGAAGGTGCCTAGTCCCGCGCCGGTTGTCCAGAAGTCGCGCACGATCGGCAGCGTCTCCCGCCAGATGATCACTCGATCCGCGTAGCCGACCGCGGTGCGCGCGAAGCGGCCGGCGAGCGCCGGCGCGTTCCAGAGCGCGATCGCTCCGGCGGCGGCGATCGCGGCCGCGACAGCGACCCGGCGCCCCATGCGGCCGCCCCGTGCGCGGGTCAGCCACCAGGCGCCGGCGAGCGCCGCGCCGAGCGCCGCGATCCCCGAGCGCGACAGCGTCACCGCCAGCGCCGCTGTCAGCGCGACCACCGACGCCATGAGCCACATCGCGCGGGCGTCGATCGCGTGCGCGATCCGCGCGCGAAGAGGGCGCAGCTCGTCGCGATGATCGCGCCCGTACGACCGTGCGGCAAGATACCCCAGACAGACGGGGATCGCCAGCACCGCCCAGGTCGCGAAGTGGTTTCGGTTCACGAACGGACCGAACGGGTCGGGCCCCTCGAACGTCGGCCGCCACCGCCAGTACATCAACCCGCGCGCCGTCGCACTTTGCGCGAGCGCTATCAGTGACACGACGAATCCCGCCAGCGCAATCGCGCGTACCGATGTGCGCACGCCGCCCGTCCGGTACGTCTCCCGTGCCATCCAGAACACCGCAAGGGCCATCGCAAGGACGACCAGGGCCTGCACCGTGTCGGTGGGCCGGATTGATAACGTCGTGAACGTCGAGTCTGCGCCGAGCGTCAGCTCACGTCCGAGGCGGACCGACGCTGGCACGACGGCGCCTGCAAATGCCGCCGGTACGGGGACGACCTGCAGGATCGAGAGGCCTAGAAAGAGAAGCAACCAGAGATCGAGCGACCGGGCCGCGCCGGACATGACCGACGGCCGGACTATCGCGAGGAGGAGTGCTGTCGCGGCGGCGACGAGAATTTCAGTGCGAAGGTAGACGCCGCCAAAGGCAAAGAGTGCCCATACAGCGAGCATGCAGACAGCGCGCGCGGCCCAGAGCGGATCGAGCGCGTGCCGCGATCCGTCCTGTTTCGCCGCCTCAGGCTGTCGTGGCGGGCTGACCGTAGTAACTCTTGTACTGGTATCCGTAGTAGCGCGAGTAGTAATACTTGTTGCCGTCGAAATCCACGCGATTCAGCACGACGCCGATCAGGTTCGGACGGCTCGTCCGCAGCGTCTCCAGCGCGCGCTCGGCGTGAACCCGGCGCGTCATCCCGGATCCGATCACGAATACCAGGCCCGTGACGAGCGGCCCGACGATGACCGCGTCGGTGACGGCGAGAACGGGAGGCGTATCCAGCACGACCCAGTCGAACGGGCCGGACGCGAGATTCTGGAGGAACGCCTTCATCCGGTCGGACGACAGCAGCTCTGACGGATTGGGCGGCGTCCGCCCGGCCGTGATCACGAACAGGTTTGGCTCGCTGGTCCGCTGCACGGCATCCCGGACGCGCGCCTGTCCGACGAGCAGGTGCGACAGGCCGATGGCATTCTGCAGCCCCATCGTCTTGTGCAGGCTCGGCCGGCGCATGTCGCCGTCGATGAGCAGCACGCGCGCGCCGCCGAGCGCCAGCGCCGCTCCGAGGTTGCACGCGGTCGTCGTTTTTCCCTCGAGCGGCTGGCTGCTCGTGACCCCGACGATCCGGGTGGTTTCGGTGCCGCTCGTGAACACGAGCGATGTGCGAAGGGATCGAAACGCCTCGCCGAAATCATGCGGCACCGAGCCGATGAGGACCGGTGCTTCCTTCCCACGCGCGGCCGGAACGAGGCCGAGCAGCGGCAGCTTCAGCCGTCGCGTGACGTCATCCGGTGTCTTGACCGTGTCATCCAGGTACTCGACCCCGAATGCCAGGCCCAATGCGAGGCCGAGGCCGAGCAGGAGCGCCATCATCCAGTCGCGGCGCAGGTCGGGTGTGTATGGTGCGCCGGGCGTCTCCGCGTGATCCATCACCTGCACGTTGTTCGCGCGGCTGTTCCGGATCACGCTCAGCTCTTTCTGCTGCTGGAGCAGCGACTCGTACACTTTTCTGTCGCTCTCCGCCTGGCGCTCGAGGATCGAATAGGCGCCGCTTTTCTTGTCGAGGTCCAGCGCCGCCTTCTTCTGTTCTTCGAGTGAGTTCGCGAGGCTGCGTTCCTGCGAGACGGCGGCGAGGTACTCGCTGCGCAGCTGCTCGATTGCCTTCGCCGCTTCGACCCGGATCTGCCGGCGGGCGTTGTCGATCTGCGTTTCCAGCTTCACCATTTCGGGATGCTGCGGTCCGTACCGCCCGGTGAGGCTCGATTTCTGCTGTTCCAGAGTCGAGAGCCGGCCACGCGCCTCGAGAACGGCGGTGCTCTGCGCGACGGCAGGGAAGCTGTCGACGTTCGCGCTCTTCGGATCGAGGCGCTCCACCTGCCGGTAAAGCGATTCCCGCTGGATGCGGCTCGTGCGCGCGCTCGTGACGGCGTCGTTCAGCTGAGTCAAACGGGCGAGCACGATGTTCTGCCGGCTGTCGAGCGACGGCGCGTTCTGCTGGCTGCGGTACTCGGTCAGCGCCATTTCGCTCTTGGTGATCTTCTGCTGCTGCCGCTTCAGCTCCTCTTCGAGCCAGGTCAGCGACTTCTGCACGCTGCCGAGCTTCAGCTCGAGGTTCTGTTGCACGTATTCCTCGGCCAGCGTATCTGCCGCCTTCGCGGCAAATGCCGGATCTGCCGAGTCGACATAGGCGTCGACCAGCCGGGTGCCGCGCTGCGGCTCGACACGCACCCGCGACAGGAACGCGCTGACGAACGCCGCTTCCTGCGCGCTTTCGTCGGGAGCCGGCGGCTCGGCCGCTGGCGGCTTGCCGCGGCTCGTGACCATGCCGATCGCCGTTCGGACGCCGCCGGTGATCGTCGCGCGAATCCGGCGTACGAATGCCAGCGGGCCCCCAGCCGCCGCCATCGATCCGTTGAACTCGGGCACGTTCTGCAGGTCGAGCCGTTTCACGACCCGTCGCGCCACGCCGCGGCTCTGGAGGATGCGGTACTGCGTGTTGTAGTACGGTTCGGGATCCTGCCAGAAGCTCGGATCGGAGGCGGACAGGCTCGACACCGCCGCAGAGCGCTCGTCCTGAATCAGAATCTGCGACTTCGCGCGGTACATCGGGATCGCGGCGTAGGCCTGCATCATCATGACGCCGACCGTCACGCCAAACGTGGCCAGCACGAGCCGCCGATACTTGAACAGAATGCTGAGGCGATCGAGAAGGTGCGCCGACTGAACGGGCACGTGGGGCATTGACGGCGTCGCGGCCGCGGGAGGGCCGTTCGACGCCGGTGTGAACTGCTTCGGGTCGAACATCTATCGATTCGGTGACACCGGCCGACCGGTGGGAACGACGGCCGTCACCCCGATGCTCGCCGCCGACGCCACGACGGCCGCCGCGGCGGTCGTGAAAAAGCCGCCGAAGGGGCGGCGCGAGCCGAGCCGGAGGAACGTCGACACCGTTTCTCCGGCCGCGACCGCGAAGGGATTGCCAACCGCGAGCACGCTGCCGTTTGCATCGACGTACTCGACGACGTAAGTGCTCTCGTCGACGTCGGCAAACGTGAACCGGCCGCTCTCGTTCGAGTACGCCGTCACCGCCACGTCGCCAGACACCGCGTCTCGAAGCCGCAGCATCGCGCTCGGAATGGGAGAGCTGTCCGCGCTCCAGATGTAGCCCACGATCGTTGCCGTCGCCCGTACCGGTGCGTCGGGAACGGGCCGCCGTCCCGGCACACCGTCTGCCGGCTGCGCCGCCACGAATTTTTCCGCGGCGGGCAGGCAGACGAGCGCCGACACGAAAAGCGCCGCGGCCAGCCGTCGAGTCGTCATATCGCCCTATCTATCAGAAAAGACGATGGTTGTCTGTCGTGCGGATAGCTCAATCGTAACCGACTTCGTGCCATCGACCAAGGAAAAAGGCTGGTGTGCCAGAACCGCACAGCAGTCGCCAGAATTGCAGGGTAGACTGGCCCGCAGATGGTCACGATCTTGAGCCGCGTCGTCGTTTCCGACGCCGCCGTGTTCCGCGAGCTGGACGGGGAAGCCGTCCTCCTCAACCTCGATACGGGCATCTATTTCGGACTGAACGAAGTAGGCACGCGGATGTGGCGCCTGATGGAACAGCATGGCCAGCTCGATGCGGTGCGCGACGCCATAGTCGGTGAGTTCGATGTGCCCTCGACCACCGCGGAACGCGACCTGGTCGCGCTGGTCGTCGCATTGCAGGAAAAAGGACTGATTCAGGTTGCGTAAGTGGCTTGCGCTGTCCGGCGCCGAGCGCCGGGTCGTCATTGAAGCGCTCCTCCTCATTGCCGCTTTCGGTCTCGGGCTGAAGCTCCTCCCGTTTCGCACCGTCGTCGGGCGCGTCCGATCACGGTCCAGACGCGGAAGTGCTGTGAGTGCGCAGCGAATTGGCGCACTCGTCGATGCGGCCGGCCGGATCCTCCATGCGTCGTGCATGCCGCGGGCATTGGCACTCGCGAGCGTACTTGCCTCACGCGGTATCCCTCACGAGCTGCGCGTCGGCGTCCGGCGGACGGGCTCAGGGATCGCCGCGCACGCCTGGGTGTCCGACGAAAGCGGAGTACTCCTAGGCGGGGCCCGAACAGGCGAGTACGCACCGCTGCTCGTTTACCCCGAGCGAGCGATGCGAGTCGAAGGGTGAGCAGCACCGTGCGCTGACGCGTCGTGTAACATGGGCGCCCATGAGCGGCTGTGTGGGCGTGCTGCACCGAGATGGGCGCCCGGCGACCGCTTCAGCGCTCGACCCTCTCCTGGCGGCCGCGCCACATCGCGGCCCGGACGGAACCTTCCTGCGCGTCGCTGGTCCGGTCGCGATGGCGCATCAGCGCATGACGACGACAATTGAAGCGGCCTGTGAGACGCAGCCGCTCGAGGACGGGCCGGGCCGGCTCCTGGTGTTCGACGGCCGCATCGACGAATACGACGGTGTGCGCGTCGGCGATGCGTCGGGCACGTCCGATGCGGCGCTCGTCCTCTCTGCTTGGGAAGCGTGGGGCGAGCGTTGTCTCTCGCGTCTCGTCGGCGACTTCGCTTTCGCCTTATGGGATCCGCTCCAGCGATCCCTGTTCTGCGCCCGCGATCCGTTTGGCGTGCGGCCGTTCTACTACGCGGCGTCCCGCGATGTTTTTGTCTGGGGGTCTGAGCTTCGCCAGGTCCTCGCGCATCCCGCCGTAGACCGTACGCCCGACGAGGAGTTCGCCGCGGAGCTGCTCTCGCTGAGTGTGCGATCGGATCACGCGACGCTCCATCGCGGCGTTCGCCGGCTGCCGCCGGCGCATGCCCTCCTCGTCGACCGGGACGGCATTCGGGTGTTTCGTCACTGGGACGTCGATCTCGCTCGCGAGATTCGCTACCGGCGGGACGACGAGTATGCCGACCGTTTCCGCGAAGTTTTCGAGGAAGCCGTCAAGTGTCGTCTGCGGAGCAACGGACCCATCGCGTCTCACTTGAGCGGCGGGCTCGATTCCTCTTCCATCGTCGTCATGGCTGCTGACCTGGCGCGCCGTGCCAGCGTCGCGCCTCTCCAGGCGGGTTCGCTTGTCTTTCCATCCCACCCTGAGATGGATGAGACGCCGTACATTACTGATGTCGTGCGCGCCGCCCGCGTGCCATGGATCCGCGTCGAGGCGCGGCCCTTTGATGTCGGCGCGTGGCACCAATCCGCTGTCCGCCACGACGACTTTCCCGAGTTTCCGAACGCAGCCGCCTTCGTGGGCCTTCGACGCGCGCTGGTCGAGCGAGGCGTGCGAGTCGCGTTGTCGGGTGAAGCAGGCGATCTCGGCTTGGGCGGCAGTGTCTTCCACTACGCCGACTTGCTCCGCCGCGGTCGTTTCGTCGCGGCACTCCGCCGGTACGCCGACGTCGCGCGATCGGACGGCATGAGCTGGCGGTCGGCGATGTTCCTTCGAGGCGGCATCTGGCCGATCTTGCCCGCGCGCGCCAGGCGCGCTGCACGGCGATTCGCGCGCCGCTGGCACTCGAGCGGCGTCCCCGCGTGGATTTCACCAGCGTTCGCACGGCGCACGGCCCTGAACGATCGGCTTCGACGCCATCCGGCACCCGATCGTCTACCGTCAGTCGCCCGGTACGATACGCTGCAACGCTATCGGTCGGGTCTCGATGCGCTGATCAACGAAGCGGGGGAGCGGGCGTCGGCTGAAAATGGCATCGAGGACCGCTACCCTTTCCTGGATCGCCGGCTGGTCGAATTCCTGACAGCGCTGCCGGACGAGCAGCGATGGCAGCGCGGCGAGACGAAGTACGTTCTCCGGCGCGCTCTGACGGGCCTGCTCCCTGAATCGGTTCGCCGGCGGAAGACCAAGACGGATTTCGGGACTCTTTTCCTCGATGCGTTCGATGCGCTCGATGGCGAGACGTTTTTCCGGAATCTCGAGCTGGCGCGCATGGGATGGGTCGACAACGCTGAAGTCGTCGCCCTCTACCGCAGGATGCGTAGGTGCGTCGGCGGCGGCTGGATCAGGTTCAGTGACGACGCGTGGTCTTTGTGGGCAATCGCTGGAATGGAGATCTGGGCACGATCGATCATGGAGGGGCGCGATGGCGAAACCGGACGAGCCGCGTGAGGATGACAGGTCGGACGATGTGCCGACTGCGGATCGGCGGCCCTATCGTGCGCCGGAACTGATCGAGTACGGTTCAGTGGCCAAACTCACGCAGAGCGGAAGCATGTTCGGGTTCGACGGCATGAGCATGATGGGATGTCTCTAGTCGTCGACGAACACCGATTGTATCTGGCCGATCGCCCGCGGATCGACGCGTTCCGGCGTGCGATCCGGCAGGTCGTCTTTCCCGGCGCCGTCGTCGCGGACGTCGGCAGCGGCAGCGGCATTCTCGGGTTGCTCGCCTGCGAGGCGGGCGCCGGACGCGTGTACTCTATCGAAACCAGCGGGATGATCGAGCTGGCGCGCGCGGTCGCCGCACGCAACGGTTTCGCAGATCGCATGCATTTCGTGCAAGCGGAGTCCAACGAAGTCGAACTGCCGGAAAAGGTCGACGTCCTCGTCTGCGATCAGATCGGCCACTTCGGGTTCGAAGCGGGGCTCTTTGATTTCGTGACCGATGCGCGTCGCCGATTCCTGAAACCGGGCGGTGCGATGATCCCGGCACGCGTAGACCTGCAGATCGCGCCGGTGGCCGATCCGGAGCTGGAGGCCGCGGTGCGGTTCTGGTGCCAGCGTCCGGCGGGCTTCGACATGTCGCCGGCGCACGCTTGGGCCGCCAGCACCGGGTACCCCACGAAGTTCGACGCGGATCAATGCCTCGGCGAGCCCGTTGTCGCGGCGAGAGTGGACGTTCCGGGCATCACGGGAGAGCCGCTCGACCTGAATGTGTCGACGGTGATCAAGAACCGGGGTGTGCTCGACGGCATCGGAGGCTGGTTCGCGGCGGAGCTGGCCCCGGGCGTGACGCTTACGAACTCGCCCTTGTCGCCGGATCGGATCGACCGGCGCAACGTCTATTTTCCGATTGCTCCGGTTGCGGTCGAACCCGGCGACACCCTGACGGTACGGATGCGAATTCTTCCTGCAGCGGTCATCGTCTCCTGGCGCGGCGAGGTGACGCGGGCAGGACGTACGCTCGCGTGCTTCGACCGTTCGACGCTCGGCGGCATGCTGTTGAGCCGCGGCGATCTCGCGCGGCAGCGGGCCGGATATATCCCCGCGTTGACGCCGCGCGGACGCGCACGGCTGACCGTCCTCGAGCTCTGCGACGGCTCTCGTCCGCTGGCGGAGATCGAGCGCGTGCTGTACGAGCGCCATCGTGATCTGTTTGCCACGCCTGCCGAGGCGGCGGTCTTTGTCACCGAAGTCGTGACCCGCTACACGCGCTGATCCCGTGCGGTACAGAATCTTCGACTTCGTCGTAGCCAGCGACTGGCCGTTGCCCGAGCTTCCGACGGCGGACGGGGAACCGGCGTCGATCGAGATCGAGCGCGGGTCCGCGGCGTTCGACGATCCGGATCTCGTGTGGTTCCGCGAGTGGCGCGTGCCGGACGAGGATCCGTGGCTTGCCGCCGCCCGCCTTCCCGCCGGCGGCTACCTCGTTCGTGTTCCCGCGCTGGCCGATTTCCTGATCGACGACGCCGGCAGGTGCGTGCGCGTCGTTCGGACAGCAGACACTTCTGACGACACACTGCGGCATCTGTTGCTCGATCTGATCCTGCCGCTCGTGATGACGCACCGGGGCGAGCTCGTTCTGCACGCGAGTGGCGCGCTGTTCGGCTCTGGCGCGTTTCTTTTCATCGCGCGCAGTGGAGCAGGGAAGTCGACCATCGCCGCTGCGCTCGCCGCGCGGGGGGCGCGCGTCGTGGCCGATGACGCGATCGCGGTCCGCCGCGACGGCGACGAGCTCGTCGCCGTCGGCGCGTATTCTGGCCTCAGGCTCTGGCCTGATGCGCCGTCGCCCGTCGCGAAACGGCGGATCGGACCCGCGGACTCGTCCATCCCGTTCGCGACCACGCCCGTACGCGTCGCCGGCATTTACGTGCTCGAGCCGGCGGCATCCGGCTCGATTCGCATCGATCCGCTCCCGCCGCGCGAAGCCTTGATGGCGCTCGTCGCCAACTCCTACGTTCTCGACTGCAGCGATCGCGGCCGGCTGGAGCGCCAGCTCGATCGCGCGATCGCCTGCGGCGGCGCGGTTCCCATCCGCCGCCTGGCTTTTCCGCACGACGCCGATCGGCTCGAAGAGCTTTGCCAGGCCGTGCTCCACGATCACGGTCATTTCGCGTGATAGAGTACCGGGCTCGGATATGCCGCCGCGAAACATCGACGCGCTGGGATCACCGACTCTCAAGCATCTCCGCGACAACTGGTGGACCGAAGCCTTCACGACGTTCCTGAAGGACACGCTGCAGCCGAGGGCCGGGTCTCGCCTCCTGGACGTCGGATGCGGCACGGGGATGCCCGAGGTCCAGCTCTCACGGCTGCGCATTTCGCAGGTCTCGTTCTTCGGCGTCGACGTGCTGCCCTCGCGGGTGATCGAAGCCGTTGGGGCGGCGAAGGCGCACAACATCCGCGCGCGGTACGCCGCCGGCGACGGCTGCAAACTGCCGTTCGGTGACGCCAAGTTCGACAGCACGTTCTGCATCGCGGTGCTGCAGCACGTCCGCGACGTCGAGGGTACCGTCGCCGAGATGGCGCGCGTGACGAAGCCGGGAGGGCGTGTGCTCGCCGTCGAGCCGGACAACCGGGCGCGCTACTGGTACAGCTCCGTTCCCGCGGGCATGGAAGCGTTCGAGCTCGCGAACCGCCTGTTCTCGGCGCTCGCCGAGGCGCGCGGCGATGCGACCGATCCAGTCGTCGGCCCGCGCCTGCCGGCGATTTTCGCCGCAAAGGGCATCGAGCCGAGCGACGTGCAGCTGTTCCCGGTCACCGTGTCGCGCCTCGGCAAGCCGCCGCGCGCGGTGTGGACGGCGCGCCGCGAAGCGATCGCCGCGCTCATGAACGACGCGCCGGACGGATGCGTTCGCCGGCTCGCGGAAGATTTCCAGAAGCTGGTCACGCGCTACGCGGAGCAGGCCACCAAGGCCGGCAGCGCGTTCGTAGAAATTCAGAACACCCTCCTATTTGCAACGGCCGGCAGCAGGGCTGAGAACTGACGCTGCCCGGAGACCGGATGGATGTCGGACTCAGCGCGCCGAACGAGAGTGAGGCGTGGCCCTTCAACAGGCTCAGGGCCAACCTGAGCGAAGTCGAAGGTTGGCAGGCGCCGGGGGTGGGGCCCCGGCGCAAATCAAGAAAATGAAAGACGGCTCCGAAGGCTGGGACGCCTACGCGCCCTTCTATGACTGGGAAAATGCCCGCACGCTCGGGCGCCGGGACGTCGCGTTCTGGCGGCGCCTGGCCGACGAAGCGGCCGGCCCTGTGCTCGAGCTCGGCTGTGGCACCGGCCGCGTGCTCCTGCCGGTGGCGCGCACGGGCGTGCCGGTCGTCGGCGTCGATCGTTCCGCGCAGATGCTCGATCGGGCGCGGCGGCGCATCCGGCGCGTGCGCGGGATCCGCGCCGCGCTGGTCCGCGCGGACATCCGCGAGCTTCCTTTCTCCGAACGCTTCGCGCTCGTCATCGCGCCGTACGGCATCCTGCAATCGATGACACGCGATCGGGATCTGCAGCGTGCCTTGAGCGCCGTCGCGCGCGTGACGCGGCCGGGCGGCCGCCTCGGCCTCGATTTGGTGCCGGATCTCACGCGCTGGAAGGAATACCGTCGGCGCGTGACGCTTCGAGGAACCATCCGCGGCGGCGAAGTCGCGCTCGTAGAGTCGGTGCGTCAGGACCGGCGTCGCGGGTTGACGCTCTTCGACGAGGAGTACGTCGAGCGGCGCCACCGTACGCGGCGCATCCATCGGTTTTCGCTCGCGTTCCGAACCGTCTCGGTCAAGCAGATGGTGCGGCGCGTCGAACGCGTGGGGTTCCGCGTGGACGCGGTCTTCGGCGACTACTCGGGCCGGCCATGGGATTCGCGGGCGGAGACCTGGCTCATTCTGGCGACGCGAGTCGGCTCGGGTTGGCTGTGATACCATTTCCGGTCGAATTCCAGGGGAGTTCTCCTCATGTCCGGCCATTCCAAGTGGCACAGCATCAAGCACAAGAAGGCGGCCGTTGACGCCAAGCGCGGCAAGGCCTTCACCCGCATCATCAAGGAACTGACCGTCGCCGCCCGCCATGGCGGCGGGGATCCGAGCGCGAACCCGCGCCTCCGCACGGTTCTCGAGCAGGCCAAGGCGGTCAACATGCCCGCCGACAACATCAAGCGGGCGATCCGCCGCGGGACTGGCGAAGAGCCGGGCGTCTCGTACGAGGAGGCCACCTACGAGGGCTACGGCCCGGGCGGCGTCGCCCTCATGATCGACGTGCTGACCGACAACAAGAACCGGACGGTCGGCGAGATCCGTCACACGCTCACGAAGTACGGCGGCAACCTCGGCGAAACGAACAGCGTCGCCTGGATGTTCGAGAAGAAGGGCTCCATCGTCGTCGACAAGTCGAAAACGGAAGAGGAGACGCTTATGTCGGCGGCGATCGACGCCGGCGCCGACGACATGCGGGACGACGAGAGCAACTGGGAGATCGTCAGCGCGCCCGACGCGCATCAGAAAGTTCTCGAGGCGGTCAAAGGGCTCGGGGTGGAGCCCATCTCCGCCCAGGTCGCGATGCTGCCACAGAACTACGTGAAGCTCGAAGGCAAGAGCGCGCAGCAGATGCTCAAGCTCCTGGAGGCGCTCGAAGAGCACGACGACGTGCGGAACGTCTGGTCGAACTTCGACATCGAGGAAAAGGAGATCGAGGCCTCCCTCGCGTAGCCGCAGATTGACGCAGATGCACGCAGATTAGAATGCGAATATTCGGGATCGATCCCGGGTCTGACCGCACGGGCTATGGCTGCGTCGAAAGCGACGGTAGCCGCCATCACCTCGTCAGCTGCGGCGCGTTGACCTCCCCGGCGAAGACGCCGTTTCCGGCGCGACTCCTTGCGATTTACGACGGTCTTGCCGCGCTCCTGGAGCAGCATCGTCCGGACTGCGTCGCGATCGAAGACGTCTTTCACGCGCGCAACGTGCGCAGCGCGCTGACGCTCGGCCAGGCGCGCGGCGCCGCGCTCGTCGCGGCCACGCGTGCCGGTGTGCCGGTCGCGGCTTATGCACCTGCAGCGATCAAGCGTGCCGTCGTCGGCTACGGGCGCGCGGACAAACACCAGATCCAGCGAATGATTGGCTTGCTGCTCGAGCTCGACGCGCCGCCGACGCCGCACGACGCCGCCGACGCGCTCGCGGTGGCGATTTGTCATCTGCACCAGGTCACTGGGCGGGCCCGTCTCTCTGGACGGACCGGTCGTGGGACCGGCCCCTCCACCACGCCGACTCTTCCCCGCCGCTGGCGCGACTACCGGCCGCAGCTGTGATTGCGAGGATCGCCGGACGCCTGCTGGAAAAACATCCGTCGCGCGCCATCGTAGATGTGAACGGCGTCGGGTACGACGTACAGATTCCGCTCTCGACGTTCTACAATCTGGGCGAACCAGGCGGCGACATCGCCCTGCGTGTCCATACGCACGTACGGGAGGACGCGCTGGCGCTGTTTGGCTTCGCGACGCCGCTCGAGCTGCAGCTCTTCGAGCGGTTGATCGGCGTCAACGGTGTCGGTCCGAAGCTGGCCCTCGCCGTGCTGTCCGGCATCGAGCCGCCGGAACTGGTCGACGCGATCCGAGCGCAGGACGTCACGCGGCTGACGAGGATTCCGGGCATCGGCAAAAAAACCGCCGAGCGCATCAGCCTCGAGCTGCGCGACAAGCTGCCCGCATCGATTGCGTTGACCGGGGCGGAATCGCCGGCAGTGACCGGCGACGGGCTGCGCGACGATTTGATTTCGGCGCTGCTCAATCTTGGATATCAACGGCCCGCGGCCGAGAAAGCCGTCGGCACGGTGATGAACGATGGCGCCGACGCGTTCGAGCCAGCGTTGAAGAAAACGCTGAAGGCGCTCGTCAAACGGTAGGGACTAGGGACTGGGGACTAGGGACTAGGGTGACTGAGGCGCGCATCATCACACCGTCACGTGCCGACGAGGACACGCAGTACGAGGCGGGGCTGCGCCCGCGTACGCTGGATGACTACGTCGGGCAGGATCGCGTGCGTGAGAATCTGCAGGTCGCGATCGCGGCGGCGCGTCAGCGTCAGGAAGCGCTCGATCATGTGCTGCTCTACGGTCCGCCCGGCCTCGGCAAGACGACGCTTGCGTACGTCATTGCGAATGAGCTCGGCGTGCCGGTCCGCGCGACCGCCGGCCCGGTCATCGAGAAGCCCGGCGACCTCGCCGCCATGTTGACCAGCCTGCAGGAGCGCGACGTCCTCTTCATCGACGAAGTCCATCGCATGAGCCCGACGATCGAGGAAATCCTCTATCCGGCGATGGAAGACTACGAGCTGGACATCCTGATCGGGACCGGCCCCGGCGCGCGTTCGGTCAAGGTGCCGCTGCCGCGCTTCACGCTCGTCGGCGCCACGACGAGGGCAGGGTTGCTGACCTCTCCGCTCAGAGCCCGCTTCGGGATCGTCCATCGCCTTGACTTCTACACCGAGGATGACATCCGGCTCATCGTCCGCCGCTCCGCCCGCATCCTCGGGGTCCCCATCGAGGAGCAGGCGCTCGATGAGATCGCGCGGCGCTCGCGCGGAACTCCGCGCGTCGCCAACCGGCTGCTGCGGCGGCTGCGCGATTTCGCCGAGGTCCGCGCCGACGGCCGGATCACGTCCGGCGTCGCGCTCGACGCGCTGAAGCTGCTGGAAGTGGACGAGCGCGGCTTCGACGAGATCGATCGCCGGCTGCTCCGTACGATCATCGACAAGTTCGGCGGCGGCCCCGTGGGCCTCAACAGCCTCGCGGCGGCGACGAGCGAGGACAAGGATGCGATCGAGGACATCTACGAGCCGTTCCTGATGCAGATCGGCTTCCTCGATCGGACACCGCGGGGGCGCGTCGCGACCGCCCGCGCCTACGAGTATTTCGGGCTGCCCGCCCCTGGAAAGGATTCGAGATTGTGGTGAGACGCGTCAAAATTGCTTCGCTGGCCACCTATGTTCCGCCGAGGGTGCTGACGAACGCCGACCTCGAGAAGATGGTCGAGACCAGCAACGAGTGGATCCTGCAGCGGACCGGCATCCGCGAGCGCCACATCGCCGATCCCGGCGTCGGCACGTCCGACCTCGCGAAGGAGGCGGCGCTCTGCGCGATCAAACAGGCCGGCCTGACGCCCGCAGACATCGGGTTCATTGTCGTCGGTACGACGACGCCGGACACGATCTTCCCGAGCACCGCGTGCCTGCTGCAGCACAAGATTGGCGCGACCCGCGCCTGGGGGTTCGACCTCGGCGCAGCCTGCTCCGGCTTCACCTACGCGCTGACGACCGGCCATCAGATGATCGCGACCGGCGCCCACGACCACGCGCTCGTCGTCGGTGCTGACATCATGTCGAGCATCATCGACTACACGGACCGCGCGACCTGCGTGCTGTTCGGCGACGGGGCGGGCGCCGCCGTGCTGTCGGCGGCGAAAGATGGCGAGCCGGCGATCATCGACTTCCTGCACGAAGTGGACGGCGGCGGCGGCCCGGCGCTGTGCATGCCGGCCGGCGGCAGCCTGCGCCCCGCGTCGCACGAGACCGTGGACCAGCGTCTGCACTACGTCAAACAGGATGGCCACGCCGTTTTCCGGTTCGCCGTGCGCAAGACCGAGGAGATCAGCCGGCGGCTGCTCGAGAAAACAGGTACCGATCCCAAGGACGTGGATCTCTTCGTGTCGCACCAGGCCAACGCCCGCATCATCTCCGCGGCAGCCGAGCGGCTCGGGTTCGACCAGAAGAAGGTCGTCATCAGCCTCGAGCAGTACGGCAACACGACGGCGGGAACCATCCCGCTGGCGCTCGCCGACGCGGTCGCACAGGGCCGGGTCAAGAAGGGCGACCTCGTGCTGCTGGCGTCGGTCGGCGCGGGCTTTACGGTCGGCGCCGTGCTGCTACGGTGGGCTATCTGATTCGACCGCGCCCGACGACGACGGTGACGTCGGCGCGGCGCCGGCTGTAGTCGCGCCCGCTGCCGTGCGGTGACCTCTTGTTCGTGCTGCAGAGCTAAGGACAGGATGGGAGCGTCCATCGACAAGAACCGATGACTGTATTGCAGACCGGCGGCCAGTGTCCACGACTGGTTAGAATAGCCGGGCGTGGGTTCTCGCCTTTTTCTCTTGTCTCCCGCAAACTGCTCCGGCCGCAGAGCTCAGCTATTGCTGTCGGCGCATGCGTCGTTCGACCTCGCCGCCCGCCTGCGCGACCGCGACGCGCCGATCGGTGAAGTGTTCAGTTTCGTCAGCGGCCTCTACTTCCGCGGGAAGCTGACATACGCAACGGCCTTCGCGCGGATTGCCGACACGCCGCCGGAGGATTCCCTCGCCGGACGCGGCGTGCTCATCATCACGTCGAGTGCCGGACTGCGCGCGCCGGAGACACCGGTCACGCTCGACGCGCTGCGGCGGTTCGCCGCCGAAAGCGTGGATGCTTCGAACGCGGCGTACCGCGCCCCGCTCGTGCGAAGCGCCGAAGCTGTAGCGCGGGAGATTGGACCGGACTGCGATGTGGTGCTGCTCGGGAGCATCGCCTCGCCAAAATACGTCGACGTGCTGCTCGGAGTCTTCGGGCAGCGCCTGCTCTTTCCGTCGGCGTTCGTCGGGCGCGGCGATATGAGCCGCGGCGGTCTCATGCTGCGCGCGGCCGCGGACGGCCGGGAGCTCCAGTATCAACCGGTCGCCGGCGCTGTACGGCACGGCCCACGGCCTCCGAAACTCGAGCCGTTACGAGCGACTTTGCGGAGGTCTGGTGTCTAGTCCAAGCCCCAGTCGAACGATTCAGCAGGAAGGAGGAAGCGTCTATCGCTTACGCCGGGCTCGCACGCCCCCGGCCATTACGGCGATGACAGCAGGCACCAGCAACAGGACGGTCGCCGGCTCGGGCACTCTGAGGTGCGGCTCCGAGAGCGAGGTGCCGTACTGGAAGTACACGTTCCTGATGGTCACGCTCGACGGGTTGAAACCAACAGGAAGACCGCTCAGCATGAAAATCACGGAGTCTGAGATGAGCGGCATACCTGAAACCGTTGGGTTCGAGTTGGCCGCCAGCCCCGACACGATCCCGTAGCTCATCCCGGCCACCGCAGTGGGACCGTCGAGATTGGGGCCGTTGAAGTTCGCTTGGCCGAAAATGTTCAGACCGGATGAACCGATACCGTAGTTCTGACCCTCGGGGGTTTTCCCTCCGATCCCTGAGGAATACGCCCACTCGCCGCCGACATTAGTGGCCGGGTCATCATTCAGAATAGAGCCCGGCGCGACCACAGCCGACAGCGGAGTCAGTGTCCCAACCCCCGTGAGATCGAAGAATACGGCGGTGAGGATGTCGGCCGGCACGACGGCGCCAAACAACGACGTGTTCGTGAGGGTGACTTGGAGGTTGGTCCCCCCGACGACGTCAAAAATAACCTGCGCGGACAGGTTGCTGCCGTTTGTCGCGTCCAAGGTGAGAGGGCCCGCCTCGGCACGAGCCGCCAAGCCGAGGGCGAAGACGAAGACAGTGAGCAGCGCCAATCGTTTCATCGACACCTCGATAAATACCCAGATGGAGCGACAATCAGCAAGTCCCAGTCCAAGCCCAGCCGAATCGGTCATGCGTGCACAACTCCAGTTTCAGGTATAAGTTGCGTCTATCCGCCGCGTCCGTGCAAAACCGTGAAAATCTCCTTGACGGCAGCCCTTCGTCGGCCTCCGCGTCCACCCGGCAGACAATTGGAGTGTCTCGCGGACCGTACCGACGCGGTCGTTCGCGCCTCCGGGCGCGAGGTACGCCTGACCAATCTGAACAAACCGTTCTGGCCAGATCTCAAGATCACAAAGGGTGATCTGATTCAGTACTACACGGACGTCGCGCCGTACCTCCTGCCGCACTTGAAGGACCGCGCGATGGTCATGAAGCGGTACCCGAATGGCGCGTATGGCGATTTCTTCTTCAGGAAGCGCGCGCCGTCGCCGCGTCCCGAATGCCAGTCACTTGGAAGGAAGTGGAACACGGCGTCGAGATCGAAGGCTGGCGGTTCGACAACGTTCGCGGCGCGGCTCGCGAAGGCAGACGACCTCTGGAAGCCGCTCCTGCAGCGTACGGGCCGGGTCGATTTCCGGGGTTTCTCTAGCGGTCCGGGGGCCGGTGTGAGACAGTACACTCGTCCCTGAGACAACCGTGATTTCTGGTCTCAACAGCTGGATTCTGGCGGGCGCCCTCCTGTTCCAGTTGACCCTCATCGCGGGACTTCTCGTCGAGCGTCGCCGCCGGCGGCGCGCGAATGAGGCTCTGGACGAGCGCCTGCGGTTCGAGACGCTGCTGGCGGACCTCTCGGCCGCCTTTGCCGGCGCCGCCGCCGACGGAACCATCCGTTCCTGGCTCGAGCGGCTGGTGTTTGTGCTCGACGTCGATCGCGCCGCGCTGATCCCGGTCGCGCGCGGCGGCAAGACGGCGTATGGCATCATTTCCTACTCACGGCCCGGCATCGGAGCCGCCCCTGACGTCATCACGGACGCGGAGTGGCCCTGGTACGTCCAGCAGGTCCGGCGCGGGATCGCGATGAACTACACGAGGATACTGGACGAGTTGCCCGCGGAAGCGACCCGCGAGCGAGAGTACGCGCGTCGTGTCGGCGTGAAGTCTCATTTGTCCCTGCCTGTCATCACGGACGGCTCGGTTGTCTGTGAGCTTGCGATCACGACGATGCGCGAGCATCGGACGTGGCCGGACGACCTGGTGGCCAGGCTTCGCGTCGTCGGAGATATCTTTGCTCACGCGCTGATCCGGGCTGACATCGAACTGGCACTGCGCGAAAGTGAGGAGCGCTATCGCAGCGTCGTCGAACATCAGACGGATTTGATTTGCCGGTATCTGCCCGACACGACGCTGACGTTCGTCAACGATGCGTACTGCCAGTACTGGAAAAAGACACGCGAGCAGCTGATCGGCACAAAATTCGTTGAGCTCATCCCCGAAGGCAGTCGGGCGGCGGTGCTCCGGCATGTCGCGTCGATCGTGGAACGCCCGCGCGAGGAGACCCACGAGCACCAGGTGCTGCGGCCCGACGGCAGCATCGGCTGGCAGCAGTGGATCAATCGCGTCATCGTCGACGCGGCCGGACGTGTCGCTGAGCTGCAGGGAATCGGCCGCGACGTTACCGAGCGCCGCCGGGCCGAGGACGCGCTTCGCGACAGCGAGGAGCGTTTCAGGGCCATCTTCAACGAGGCCGGAACCGGAATCAGTCTCATAGATCTCACCGGGGAGCTGCCTGGTGAATTCAACCGCGCGCTGCAGGTGATGCTGAAGTGTGGTCCACACGACCTGGCTCGCCTGGAAACGTTCGACCGGCTGACCCACGAATCAGAGCGGGAACGCGACGCGCTCCTCCATCGCGAGCTGCGAGAAGGAAAACGTGACATGCTCCGCCAGGAGAAGCACTTCGTGCTTCCCGACGGCTCCGACGCATGGGCCAACGTGATCTTCACCCTGCTTCGGGACGGGCAGGGCCGGCCGCGCTACTTGATCGGCATGCATGAGGACATCACGGAGCGGAAGCGAGCCGAAGCGGCGCTCCGCGACAGCCAGCAGCGCTATGCGCTCGCGACCTTAGCGGGCAGCGTCGGCGTCTGGGAGTGGAATACCGATACCGACGAACTCTACGTCGATCCACTGATGAAAACGCTGCTCGGGTTCTGCGACGACAAGATTGCCAACCTTCGCGAAGTTTGGACGCGACTGGTGCACCCGGATGATCTCGCTGGCCTCCTGTCTCAGCTGCAGGACCACATAAACGATCGCACTCCGACGTTCGAGATGGAACTCCGGATGCTGCACAAAGACGGCAGCGTGCGTTGGTTCCTGGCTCGCGCGGCCGTGATCCGGCACTCCGACGGTCGTCCGCGGCGCGTGATCGGCACCAATACCGACATCACCGGCCGGCGCGAGGCGGAAGAGGCGTTGCGGAAGGCGCGTATCGAGCTCGCACATGCCGCCCGTGTTTCGGCGCTCGGTGAGCTCTCGGCGTCGATTGCCCACGAGCTGGGCCAGCCGCTCACGGCGATTCTCGGCAACGCCCACGCCGGGTTGAATCTGCTCGCGCAGGACACTCCGCCGCTCGTGGAACTCAAGGAGATTCTGGCGGACATTGCCAAAGACGATGAACGCGCCGGCGACATCATTCGGCACATGAGCGTGCTCCTGCGCAAGCGGGAGCTGGAAACCCAGACCGTGAACGTGAACGAGTTGGTCCTCGAGACAGCGCGCCTGGTGTCGTCGGACGCGGCCGCACGGCAGGTGCAGATCATGACCGAGCTCACGACCGGTCTGCCGACGGTGGAGGCCAACAAGGTCCATCTGCAGCAGGTCGTGCTCAACCTGCTGCTCAACGGGATGGAAGCGTTGGCGGCCGTTCCACCGGAAGACCGCTATGTCTTCGTGCGGACCTTTGCGAGCGACGGCGAGCTTCAGGTCGCGGTGATCGACACGGGGCTCGGGATTCCGGCCGATCTTCTCCCGGACGTCTTCGAGCCGTTCCACACGACGAAGCCGGATGGCATGGGGATCGGGCTCTCGATCGCGCGCAGCATCATCGACGCGCACGGCGGACGTATCACGGCGGAGAACGGTTCGACGGGCGGCGCCGTCGTGCGGTTCGTCCTGCCCGTCCCGAGTTTCCGCCCGTTACCCGCGGCAGAGTCCGCCGCTCAGTTCTGAGATTCGGCTCACAATCCTGGTATTCCGGCCGTCAGCGATGACACCGCCGGCGCAGTGGAGGCCCCCGATTTCCGGGCACAGCCATTGCTCGTTCCCTCTCCGGAATGAGCCGCTCCTGCAGCCTGTTCGTGCTAATCGCGGCCTGCCTGGTGGCCGCCAGCGCCACGCCTGGCGCGGTCGGGGGCTTTTCGCTGCGGTTTCACGGAAACGGCGTCAACGACATTGACCGGGTGAAGATTCCGCTCGACCCGGAATATCCCATCGACGTCGGCGGCACCGACTTCACCGTCGAGTGGTGGATGAAGGCGAATCCCGGCGAGAACACGGCTGCCGCGATCACGCCCGGCGGCAACAACTGGATATTCGGCAACATCGTCATCGACCGGGACATCTACGGCAGCGGCGACTGGGGCGACTATGGCGTGTCGCTCGGCGCGGGTCGTCTCGCCTTTGGCGTCGGGACCTCGATCGGAGGAGAGCACACGATTGTGGGGACCCGCGTCGTAGCCAATGGACAGTGGCACCATGTCGCGGTGACGCGGCGGCGAGCGGATGGCCACATGCAGCTCTTCGTCGACGGCTCGCTCGACGCGAGTGCCTTCGGCCCGCAAGGGAACGCGAGCTATCGCACCCTCCGGCCCACGTCGTTTCCCGCGAGCGATCCGTACTTCGTCATCGGCGCCGAGAAGCACGACGCCGGGCCGTCGTACCCGTCCTACCACGGGTGGTTCGACGAGCTGCGCGTGTCGCCGATGATCCGCTACACCGCCAACTTCACGCCGCCGTTCGAGCCGTTCGTGCGCGACAGCAACACTGTCGCGCTCTATCACTTCGATGAAGGATCCGGGGACGTGATCGCTGACACGTCGGGCGCCCCGTTCGGGCCGAGCCACGGCGTACGGCGATTCGGCGGATCGCCGGCAGGTCCCGAGTGGTCGACCGACACGCCGTGGGGCCCGCTGACGGCTCCGCAGAATTTCCGCATCATTCGCTGAGCGGCGGCTCGCCGACAAGAAGAGCGACCGGCAGCACTCGAAACGCCTCACCGGCGAAGATCCACGCCTGTGTCGCGGTTCGAGTCGGATCGATGCATTCACCCGTCAGCACGTTGCGGTAGGGGCGTGCCGCGAGCGCTGGCGGCAGCAGAATTCGTGACGTCTTCCAGCAGTCCGGTCCCACCGGAAACACGTGGTCGCCAGAGCAGAGCGGCACCGTCAATCGCGGGACGATGCTGATGAGTGAGCGATCGTCGAGCGAGCGCGCGAATGCGACGACGTCGGCGGGCACCGTCATCTCCGTCTCGAGCGGTGTGTAGGCGCCCTCGAGGAAAAGCGCAGCGTCTGAACGCCGCAGTCTCAGGCCAGCCGCCGTCAGAAACAGCTTGATTCGGCCGTCCGGCCATGCCTCGAGCAGCTCGCTGACGCCCGGCGATCTCTGCGTGAGCAGGCATTCGAGTTCCTGCAGAAGACGCGCGCGCTGTTCGAAGTCCACCGGCCGCCGGTTGTCCGGATCGACCAGCGTTAAATCCCAGAGCTCCGTCCCCTGATAGAAATCCGGAACGCCGGGTGACGCCAGCTTGAGCGCGACCTGCGCGAGCGAATTCACGATGCCGTGACGCGCCACACGCTCGGCGAAGGGGGCAAGGAGGGGAAGGAATCTCGCGCCGCCCGCGCCGGTCAGCGAGCGCTCGACGAAGCGCGCCATCGCCGCATCGTATGCGCGATTCTCATTGATCCACGTCGTGTGAATCTTGGCCTCCTTGATCGACTTGTGCATGTACTCGCGGAGACGGGCCACGTATTCCTCAGGCGATGCGGGCCCCTGCGGAGGAAATGTGCCGACGAGCGTTTGATAGAACCGGTACTCGTCGTTGCGGTCCGGCGCCGGCGCCCCGTCGACGAGCGTGCGATGCGACCGGTTGATGCGCCGCCACCGCGAGACGACGCGGGACCATTCTTCGGTCAGCTCTGAGAGCACGGCCAGCCGCGCGCGCACGTCCTCGCCCAGTTTGGCGTCGTGCGTCGCCGTTGCCAGCATCTCGCGCGGAAACCGCTCGCGCCGGCTCCGATTGGCCGCATGAAAGGCGGCGGGTGAGACGTCCGGCCGTGCCGGATCGCCGCCCACCTCGTTCGCGGCGAGCAGCACGTTGTACCGGTAGAAGGCCGTATCCTCGATGCCCTTCGCCTGAACCGGTGCGGTGTACTGCTGAAACTTCATCGAGACATGAAGGCGCTCCCGACGCTCGGCTTCCGACGCGGGCGGGTAACCGTTGCGCCGCTCTTCCGCTTCCATCTCCGGCAGCGCTTCCGCCGGCTCGTTGGCGCCCCGCGGCAGGAACACCTCACGCAGGAATTCGAAGGCTGAGGCTTCGAGCGCGGGATTGCGGCGCCGCGCCAGCCGAACCGCCGTTTCCACCGTCTGGCGATCGGAGACGCTCCAGCCGTCGAGCGTCACGTAAGTTCGGTACACAGGAAAGCACGCGACGATCTCGGCAATCGCATCGCGAAGGCTGTTCAGGGTGAAGTCCCGGGCCTTGCGGTTTTTCTCACCAATACGGTCGATGGCATGCGCGAGCACGTTCAGCTCGCTCGCGAGCGCCGTATCCATGACCAGGCGCTTGCTCTCGTAAGCTACGTCGCCGAACGGCACGCGCAGGCCCGTGAAGCGGGTGTAAATCCGGCGCAGCCGGCGGGCCCCTGCCTCGTCCACGAAGAGCCCGGTGACATGTCTCAGAAAGGTGTAACCGGTCGTGCCGTCGACGCGCCATTCGGGAAGCGACTCACCGGTCGAAAGAATTTTCTCGACGACGACGAAAAAGGGCCGGTTGGTGCCGGCGCCGGTTCGGTGCGCGCGAACCGCGAGGCCCTGCAGCATGTCGACATACTGGCGCGGATCGAACAGCCCGTCGGGATGATCGACACGGACGCCGCTCACGAGCCCCTTCTGCAGCAACTCGACGAGCAACCCGTGCGTGGCCTCGAAGACCTCGGGATCCTCGACGCGCAGCGCCGCCAGCGCGTCGACGTCGAAGAACCGCCGGTAATTGATTTCGTGCGCCGCGGTTCTCCAGTACGCCAGCCGGTACGACTGCGCTTCGAGGAGCTCGTGCAGCGTGTCGAAGCTCGAAGGGCGGCCCGGTTCGCCGTTGACCGCGGCGATCGCGTCGTCGACGTGGCGGCGGAGGCGCGGCGAGGCATCGACGATCCGCGCGAGGCGCTCGCGCGCGATGTCGCGCTCCCGGCGCCGCTCGGCGATCGCTTCGGGCGACAGGTCGTCAGAGCCCGGCAGGTTCCCGAGCGCCGACAGGATACTCAGGAACTCTCCGAGCGCCGGATCGTCGCCGAGCTCGCTCTTGAGCGCGTCGAGGCCGTGCCGGAGCACACGCGGAAACTCCTTCGGATTGAGCGGAAGCTGTCGTTCGCCGTACCGCAATTCCAGCCGACCCTCGGCGTACGCAACGGTGAGCTCCCCGCGTTCGAGCGCCTGGCCGTACTGATCGCCGAGGATCGGCAGGAGCACACGGCCGCGCAGCTCCGCCTTCACTGGTGCCCAGTCGATGTCGAAGAAACGCGCGCCGACCGAGCACCGGCCGTTCTCGAGCAGATCGCGCCACCACGGATTGGTGGCCGCGTCCACCCCCATGTGGTTCGGCACGATGTCGAGGAGCTGCCCCATGCCGGCGGCCTCGATCGCGGCCGACAGCCGCGCGTACTCTTCCGGCCCGCCGAGCTCCTCGTTGATCTGGTTCTGATCGGTGACGTCGTACCCATGCGTGCTGCCGGGCGTTGCCGCGAAGATCGGAGACAGGTAGCAGTCGGTGATGCCCAGCCGCGCGAGATACGGAACCGCGGCCGCCGCCGCTGAGAATGGAAAGCGGCCGTGCAGCTGGAGCCGGTACGTGCTGAGCGGTGCCCGGTCTGCTTTCATCGCAACACCCATACGGATCCGTGGTCATGCGCGACCTACGGCAGCCGTCTGAACACGGCCATCGCACGGCCCGGCAGCGAGAATCGGTCGCCCGCAGCGAATGCGTGCGGCGCCCGATCCGGATCGTCGGTCTCGACCAGCGTCTCCCAGGCCGGACGGCCGGCGGCGCCCTCGCGCGTACCGTCGGCGGGCAGGACGAAGGTCACGGCGCCCGGGGCGGCGTTGTAGAGCACGAGGAGCGTGTCGCCAGACACGCGGCGGCCGCGCTCGTCCACCTCGTCGATCGCGTCGCCCGCGAGCAGGACGCCGAGCGATCGGCCGTCGGGCGCCGCCCAGCCCTTGTCGGTCATCTCCCGGCCGGACGCGTCCAGCCACACGATGTCCTTGATGTCCTCGCCGCGCAGCGCCCGCCCCTGAAAGAAGTTGCGGCGATGGAGGACGGGCTGCGCCTTCCTCAGCGCGATGAGACGCCGCGTGAAGGCGAGCAGGCTCTCCGCTTCCGGCGTTCTGGTCCAGGCGGTCCAGCTGATCTCGTTGTCCTGGCAGTAGGCGTTGTTGTTCCCGCGCTGCGTGCGGCCGACTTCGTCGCCACCGCTGATCATCGGAACGCCCTGCGACAGAAGAAGCGACGCGAGAAAGTTGCGCTGCTGCCGCGCGCGCAGTGCCGTGATCGCCGGGTCGCCGGTCGGTCCCTCGACGCCGCAATTCCAGCTCAGATTGTTCGGCTCGCCGTCGCGGTCCGCTTCGCCGTTCGCCTCGTTGTGTTTCTGGTCGTAGCTGATGAGATCCGCGAGAGTGAAGCCATCGTGCGCCGTGATGAAGTTGATGCTCGCGTACGGCCGGCGGCCGCTCCGCTCGTACAGATCGCTGCTGCCCGCCAGTCTCGTCGCCAGCTCGGAAACGACGCGGCCCTCGCCGCGCCAGAAGCGCCGCAGCGTGTCGCGGTACTTGCCGTTCCATTCCGTCCACTTCGTCGGGAAGTTGCCGACCTGATAACCGCCTTCGCCCAAGTCCCATGGCTCGGCGATCAGCTTGACCTGCGACAGAATCGGATCCTGATGAATGATGTCGAAGAACGCGCCGAGCTTGTCCACGGCATGCAATTCACGAGCCAGTGCACTCGCAAGATCGAAACGGAATCCATCGACGTGCATCTCCTGCACCCAGTACCGCAGGCTGTCCATGATGAGCTGCAGCACGCGCGGGCTGCGCATGTTCAGCGTGTTGCCGCAGCCGGTGAAGTCCTCGTAGCGTCGCAGATCGCCCGGAGCGAGACGGTAGTACGTGAGGTTGTCGATCCCGCGCAACGACAGCGTCGGGCCGCGGTCGCTGCCTTCCGCCGTGTGGTTGTAGACGACGTCGAGGATGACTTCGAGGCCGGCGGAGTGGAGCGCGCGCACCATCATCTTGAATTCGCGCACGGCCTCGATTGGCGACGGAGAGATCGCGTAGCGAACGTCCGGCGCGAAGAACGCGAGCGTGTTGTAGCCCCAATAGTTCGTCAGGCCACGCTCGACGAGCGGCAGATCGTCGAGACGAAAGTGAACCGGCATCAACTCGACCGCGGTGACGCCGAGATCGAGCAGGTAGCGGATGGCTTCGTCGGTCGCCAGGCCGAGGTACGTTCCGCGCAGCCCCTCTGGAATCGCGCCGTTCAGCTTCGTGAATCCTTTGACGTGCAGCTCGTAGATGATCGTGTGGTGCCAGGGCGTGCGCGGCGGCCGATCGTCGCCCCACGTGAACGCCGGATCGACGACTGCCGCCAGCGGCACGTACGGCGCGTTGTCCTTGTCGTCCGCAGGACCGTCCGGATCGACGCTTCGGTAGCCAAACAGCGATTCGTGCCATCGTGTCGTGCGGCCGACGACCTTCGCGTACGGATCGAGCAGCACCTTGCGCGGGTTGAAGCGGTGGCCGGCGGCCGGGTCGTACGGGCCGTGCACCCGGTAGCCGTATAGCTGCCCCGGACGCACGTCCGGCAAGTAGCCGTGCCAGACCATGTCCGTATGCTCGGGCAGTGGAATTCTCGTGCTGTCCGCGATCGAAAAAGGGGAGTCGAACAGACAGAGCTCGACGCCCGTCGCATGCTCGGAAAAGATCGCGAAGTTCACGCCAATCCCGTCCCACGTGGCGCCCAGCGGGTACGGGGTCCCGGGCCAGACGCGCATCACCAGTCGGTCCTCGGGCCTCGGGGTTCGTCCCTCGTCAGTGCCTCGGGCCTCGGGTCTCGGGGGTGCCTCGTGCCTCGTGCTTCGAGCGTTCCCAGTGCCTCGCCGCGCGACGCCGCGTGCGGAAGCAGCGCGAGCGCGATGAGATACACGACGAGCGTGAAGAAGGCGACATAGCCCGTGACCGGGTGATGAACGGGCTGCGTGAGCGACCCGAGCGTCACACCTTCGAGCAGGATCTGCAGCGCCCGTCCGAGCCGGCCCTGCACGGGATCGGACAGCGCCGCGAGGATGACGAACTTCAGGACGAACGTGGCGCCGAAGATCACGAGGAGGCTGCGGAGCAGCCGCTGGCGATCGGGTGATGCCGCATGGGTGTTCAAGAGGAGCACCAGCAGAAAGATACTGGCGCCGATTCGCGGAAGGCCCCAGTCCGGCGTGACGAGCGCCAGCGCCTGCGCCGAGGCGGCGAAGAGCGCCACGAGCACGGCGAGCCCGTTGAGATTCGCGAGCGCGCCTCGGGCGGAGTGCATGAGCCGCCCCGGCGTTAGCGCGCCGCTCCGGACGAGCGCGCCGCCGAGCAGCATCGCGAGCACGAGCGAGAATAGCGACGGGGGGAGCAGATCGACGCGATCCCCGACGCGGAGGCCGCCGAGAAGCGCGACGGTCAGCAGCAGCAGCGGCAGGGTGAACGCTTCGCGGGCGACGGTCATGGGCGCTGCCGGAAGACGCGCAGCGGGTTGAGATCGGACGCGTCACGCCGTATCCCCGCCTCCAGCTCCGCCTTGAGCTCGTCGGCCGAGTGCAGCCCGAGCGTCGGATCGTCGACGATCAGGCGGCCGGACGGCGCCAGCGCGATCGCCATGTTCACGCGCTCGAGCCCGCGGGCATACAGCGCATCGTCGTGATAGACGCGCCCCCAGCCCTGGCGGAAATAGGTGTACGCAATGTAGAACTGCGTCCGCCCATCGCGCTCGGCTGGATCAGCGCGCGCGAACGCGGCGCGCGCCTCGTCGAACCGATCGCTCCGGAAAAAACGCACGCCGTCCTCGAACGCCTGCGGATCGATTCGATAGACGCCAATCTCTGCCGCCAGTCCGCCGGTGACCTGAGCGACGGTCTGCGGCTGGCGCGCGTAGGCCCAGCCGATGAACACGGCATAGGCAAGGGTCGCCGCGAGGCCGGCGGCGCGAACTGTCGGCTCGCTCACGTGAGAATTGTAGGGCCGGAGCGTCTAGGAGCTCTCCAGGGATGCCGACCTGGCCGCTGCGGATTCCTCGTCATCCGGCTCCGGCGATCGGGTCCATATCGGATCGCTGGCGATCCGCTGAACGGGCTCGCTGTGCCGGGCGCGGCGGACGCGCTCCGCGCGGGTGTCGACGAAGCCCCACTCCTGCGTGTCGATCGCGAAGCTGAACTTCGAGATGAGCGGACCATTGGTGATCGCTTCGTCCGGGTCATCTTTTCCTGCGAGATCGCGCGCCCGGTCGAGCAGCGTCTCCATTATGTGCCGGGGTACGCGGCTCCGGAAACCGGGGTACACATAGGAGAACACTTGCAGCTGTGCGAGCAGCAGCGGCCAGTGCGGGCCTACGCGCTTGAGCAGCCGTTCCCAGTCGAGCGTGTCGCCGACACTGAGGACGAGGTGCAGGATATCGGACATGTCGTGGCGGTGCCGCTCGTAAATGAACAGCCGATGCCAGAGCAGTTCCTCGGCCGGCGCGATCCTCACGGGCATTTCAGCCAGCGTTCCGGGACGCGCGAAGTCGTGCCAGACACTGTCGATGAACGCGACGCCGTTGCCCATCCCGTAGATCAGGTCGACCCAGACTTTGCCGCGGAACGCTTTCGCGAGCCAGTGCTCTTCTTCGAGCCGCATCTCGAAGCCGGCATCGCGCAACGCATAGGCGGCTCGCAGGACGTCGTGGGGCTCGAAGAAGAGGTCGAGGTCCTTCGTCTGGCGATAGATGCCCGTGTGCTCGTAGATGGCGAACGCGCCCGCAACGACGTACGGAACGTCGGCTTGATTGAGGGTCTGGAGTGCGAGACTGTAGACGTTCCGCGCCTCGTCGGGGATCCAGAAATCGCCGTGAGTGACCGACTTGCGCTCCTCGTCCGACAGACGATCGAGGGACGCACCTCGCCGGAGTCGTTGCGGCCGCACCATAGGGCGGGCGCCGATGCAACTCATGCGCCACGGGCAACCTCATCCACGCAACCCGGCGCACCCCTCATCCGTATTGTTCGAACATGGAGGCCCCAGCCATGCGCACCGTCGGCATTTTGTTGGCCCTCGTCACGGCGGCCGGTCTTCGCGCGCCGGCGCAATCCCCGGCCCCATCGGATCCCTCGCGAATCGAGCGTCCGTTCGCCGCCGGCGGAAAAGTCCGGCTCGATCTGTCGGCTGGCTCTTACCGCATCGAAGGACGGCGGGCCGACGCGATTGTCGTCCGGTGGACGACGAAACATGCTGGTCAAAAGGTGGACGCGAAGGTCGAGCCGCGGGGTAAGGAGGCGTTCATCGCCATCGACGGTCCACACGATAATTTCCGCGTCGATATCGAGCTCCCCTCGGTGAGCGACCTCGATCTCGACCTCAGCGCGGGTGAGCTGAGCATTCGCGAGATCACCGGCAGCAAGAACGTGAGCGCCTGGGCGGGCGAGATCACGATCGAGGTCGGCGATTCCGCCAAGTACCGGCGAGTCGACGCGTCCGTGAGATTCGGCGAGATCGACGCACGTCCGTTCAACATCAACAAAGGCGGAATCTTCCGGTCGTTCAAGTGGGACGGGCAGGGCGGCTACAACCTGCGCGCGAGGCTGTTTGCGGGGGAGTTGAAGCTGCTGCGATAGACCGGGCTAGCGCATCCCTTCGAAAAAGCGCCGGTGCCCGTCGAGGATCCGCTTCTCGACTTCCAGGTCCGGCTCGAGCGACCAGTTACCGCGATCGAAGGTGCCGCCGAGCAGGATCCCATCGTGGCGCGGAAACATGTACAACGGTCCGTCGAGCAGGGTGACGTAATCGACCTCCGGCTGGGGCAGTAGAAACGTCAGCTGCCCTTTCACGGGCGTCAGCTCCTCGTCAGCGAACAGCGCCTTCGCTCCAAGGCCGGTGCAGTTGAACACGACGGGCTCGTCCAGCCCCATCATTTCTTCTCTCGAGCTGAGCTCGCGCACGACCAGCCTGCCGCCCGCGACCAGGAAGTCACGCAGGATCGCCGTCAGATAGATCGGCGGTTCGATCAGCATCGTCGTGAACCGGCGGACGTACCGCGCCGGGAACGGGTGCTCGTCCGGCCGGAGATCGACCCCATCTACATAAAAGGGACTCTCGAGTGGCGCCTCGTTCGGCGTGTCGCCCGCACTGTAGTTCTCGATCCAGCGGATGCCGTAGGTCGATCCCGGGAGTTCCTGAAACATCCGCCAGGCGAGCCGTGCCGCGCGGGCGAACTGCTCGTCGAACGCCGCCGTCGTTTTTCCGCGCTCGAAGACGCTGAAGGGCCCCCACTGCGCGCCGGCGATGTTCGATGTCGTATTTGGCGGGACGTCCTTCGCATAAATCGTGACGGCTGCGCCGCGGCGCTGAAGGAGCCGGGCCGTCGCGAGTCCGACGGCGCCGCACCCGACCACGCCGCAGCGATCCGCCCGACCCGTCCAGCCGTTCAGCTCGTCGACTGCGAGCCGCGCGGTACCCCAGGAGAGGGTCACGCCGCCACCGCCATGTCCGTAGTCGTGCACCAGCAACTTGTCGCCGAGCCGCTCCCCGCGGACGACGAATCCGGAGGCTCGATATGGTCGGAGGCCGGCGATGGTGCGGATGACCCGATTGGGCGACACGATGACGCGAGCGAACCGTCGTCGGGCGCGCACGGGATCGACGACGAGTGGACGGGGCGCACAGGTGGAAGCCACCACGAGGCCGGCGGCGCCTCCGGCGATCCGGAGGAATGCGCGACGGTCCACCGCGTGTTCACTCATCGGTGCGCAAGGATAACAGCACCATGGGCACCCTAAAGGACCCTAAGCACCCTGAGCACCCTGAGCACCTTGAGCACCTGAAAATTATCTCCCGGCGCGCCGGGCCGCGAACGCCGATCCGCTGAACGCGCTGCGATGTGAGTAAGACCAGGCTGAAGCCTGGTCTTACCAAAACCTAGTTCGTCGTCGTCGCTCGTTTCGGGACGACGATCATCCCCAGCCCGCGTTCCTTTAACGTCGCGTTGAACGCGCCGACGTCGTTCGCGAACAACGAGGCCAGCGCGGTGCGATGGCCCGCGATCTGCTCCGTGTACATCTTGTGAACTTCAGTCTGCTGATTGGTCGGTGGAAAGTCGCCGATCTCCAGGTCATTGGCGAGGTGCATGATTTTCTCGAGCAGCATGTTCGAGTAACGCACGCCGTCCTGCCCGGTGCCAGTCAGCTTCATCTGGTGCAGCTTTCCCTCGAATGCGACGAGCTTAGCGTCGAGATCCTTCGACGCGGCGCGCACCTGCGCCGCCGCGGGATCTCCGTCCACGATTGCGGTCATGTCCGCAAGCTGCTTCCGGACGAGCTCTACGTCATTGATCATCGACGCAACGGCGTTCAGGTTCGTGCGCACGTCCTGCATCAGCCGGAACTGCGCGGCGATGTCCGCCTCGCTGCCGGTCGAGTTCGGATCTTTCTTGACGACAAGCTTCTGCGTGAAGTCTCGACCGCCGGCGGTCAGCTTCACGGTGTAGGTGCCAGGCGACGCCAGCAGCGAGAGCCGCGCTCCGCCCGGATACGGCCGCGTGCCGTCCGTGCCGACGCGTAGCCACGGCGCGTGGAGCGGACTGGTGCGCAGTTTGATCTCGGTCGACGGGTCGTACCGCAGGTCCCAGTACACGCGGTTGAGTCCTTTCGCGGCCGGTCCGCGCAGCGTGCGCACGGGTTGCCCCTGCGCGTCGAGGATCGCGATCGTGACCCCGTCGCCTCCTCCCGCGCTCCAATAATTGATGCTCGCCCCGTACTGCGGGTTCTCGCCCGTAATCGGATCGTCCGCAACCGCCGCCGGCGCGTTCGCGATGGGGCGGAAGCGGTAGGCCGGACGCGGCTCGAAGAGGTGCGCCGCGGCGCTCATCACCTCAGCGCTCAACTGCCTGAGCGGCGTGATGTCGTCGAGGATCCAGAACCCCCGGCCGTAGGTCGCGATCACGAGATCGTGGAAGTGCTCCTGCACGGTGATCCAGTACACGGGCGCGCGCGGCAGGTTGTTCTGAAGCGGCTGCCACGTGTCGCCATCGTTCCAGGACACGTAGATTGCGTTCTCGGTGCCCAGGTAGAGAAGGCCCGGTTTCACCGGATCCTCTTTGATCGCGTGCGCGTAGCTGAGCACACTCTTTGGGACTGTCCCGCTGAGGTTCTTCCACGATTTCCCGTAGTCGCTCGTCCTGTAGACGAACGGATCGCGGTTGTTCACCTGGTGAAAGTCGAAGACCACGTAAGCGCCGCCGTCACGGTGGCGTGAGGGCTCGATGTTGTAGACCGTGCCCCACGGGGGCAAATTTGGGATCGCGGCCGTCACGTTCGACCACGACTTCCCGCCATCGCGAGTCACCTGAACGACGCCGTCGTTCGTGCCGGCCCAGATGACGCCCTTTTCGCGCGGCGACTCGGCGATCGCGAGAACGGTTCCGGCGTACTCCACGCCGATGTTGTCACCGGTGAGACCGCCCGAGAACCCCTGGCGGCTCTTGTCGTTCAAGGTCAGGTCGGGGCTGATGAGGTCCCAGCTCTGCCCGCCGTTCGTGGTCCTGTGAACGTGCTGACTCCCCGCGTAGATCGTGTTGCGATCGTGAGGCGACATGTGGAGCGGAAACGTCCAGTTGAACCGGTACTTCGTGTCCGCCGCCGTGCCTCCGAGCGGGCTGTCGGGCCACACTTCCACGCGCCGGAACTGTCCCGTGCGCTCGTCGAAGCGATCGACCGAGCCGCCGATGCCGCCCGATCCCGTACCGCTGGCCCAGATGATCTTGCTGTCCTGAGGATCCGGGATCGCCCAGCCACTCTCGCCGCCGGCAACCGGATGCCACATCCCGCGCGGGATGCCGCCCCCGCCGAAACCGCCGGTGCGGCTGTAGCTCGGCCCCTTGAACGACGGCCCGTCCTGCCGGTTGCCCAGCACGTTGTACGGAATCTCGTTGTCCACGGTGACGTGATACATCTGCGCGATCGGTAGGTTGATACGTGTCCACGTGCGGCCGCGCGTGACCGACAGGCTCACGCCGCCATCGTTCGCGACCGCCATCCGCGACGGGTCGGTCGGGTCGATCCATAGATCGTGGTTGTCGCCGCCGGGGCTCGACCGGAACGGCTGCGTGGCGATCGTCTGACCGGCATCGATCGACTTCGCGAACGCCGCCGTCAGAAAGTACACCTCGTTCTCGTTGTCCGGCGCGGTGTAGACGTGGAAGTAATAGTGCGTGCGACCGCCGGCATTGCGATCGTGCGACACGAGCCGCCAGGTCTCGCCGCCGTCTTCGGATCGCCAGAGCTTCCCGCTTTCCTGGTCCTTTCCGCCAAGAGGCACACCGTCCCCGGTTTCGATCAGCGCGTACAACCGGTTCGGATTGCTGTTGGCGATCGACAGCGACACTTTTCCGTGCGGCAGCTTGGGCAGCTCGCTCCCGGTGATCTTTTTCCAGGTCCCGCCGCCGTCGCGCGATGTGTAGAGCCCGCTCGAAGACCCGCCGCTCTCGCGTCCCCAGGTATGAATCTCGAACTGCCACATCCCGGCGAACAGCACGCGGGGATTGGAAGGATCCATCTCCAGGTCGGAGCAGCCGCTCTTCTCGTCCACGAACAGCACGCGGTCCCACGTCTTGCCGCCATCGGTCGTGCGGAAGACGCCCCGCTCCGGCTGTGAGCCGTAGGCGTGGCCGATGGAACAGGCGAAAACAGTGTCCGGGTTTTTGGGATGCACGATGATCCGGCCGATGCGCCCGGTCTTTTCCAGCCCCATGCGCGTCCACGTCCGTCCGGCGTCCGTCGACTTGTAAATGCCGTCGCCCAGCGAGATGTGGCTGCGGATGCACTGCTCGCCTGTCCCGGCCCAGACGATGGACGGGTCTGACGGCGCGATCGCGAGCGACCCGATCGATTGCGCCGACTGCGCGTCGAAGATCGGCTCCCAGTGCGCTCCGGCGTCAGTCGTCTTCCAGACGCCGCCAGAAGCGGCGCCGATGTAATAGATGTCGGGCTCGCCAGGAATGCCGACCACCGACGTGACGCGGTTGCCCACCGGACCGATGTGGCGCCAACGGAAAGATCCGTACGCGTCAACGGCCGGACCCGTCGTGCCCTGGGCGCCCGGCAACGACGCGAATGTCACGACAACGACACAGATGGCGGCGAAGATAGGCAGGCGGCGCGGCATGGCGTCCTCCTGTGGATGGCTGAAGCGCCAGGATTCTACACCCGCTGAAAGCTGGGACGAGTGCGGTGACGAACCTATCGCACGATCGCCGCGTCTAAACGGCCGGCTCGATTCACGGATGTCGCGCAGCCCTGAAGGGCTGCCTGTGAGATCGAGTAAAGTCGCCAGTTCGAAGGAGAACGTCTATGGCTGACGTCCAACCAGTCCCCCAGGGATACCACTCCGTCACGCCCTACCTCGTCGTCGACGGGGCCAGCAGGGCCATCGAATTCTATAAGCGCGCATTCGGAGCGGTCGAACGATTCCGGATGCCGGCGCCCGACGACAAGGTCGGCCACGCCGAGATTCAGATCGGCGACTCGGTGATCATGCTGTCCGATCCATTTCCAGGTATGGGCTCGAGCGCGCCGTTCGGGACTCAGGAGTCGGCGGGATTGATGCTCTACGTGCCGGACGTGGACGCGGTCTTCAAGCAGGCCGTCGACGCCGGCGCGACGGTGACGATGCCGCTCGACAACCAATTCTGGGGAGATCGGTACGGCAAGGTCCGCGATCCGTTCGGCCACTCGTGGCACCTCGCGACGCACGTCGAGGACGTCTCGCCGGAAGAGATGATGAAGCGTGCCGAGGCCGCGTTCGCGAGCGCCCCGCAGGCCTAGGGGCCGCCGTCACCTCAGGTTGTCGATGATCGTGATGACCTGCGGTGGCGTGTCGGGCGCGACCGTCGTCACCACGAAGCGTTGCGCATCCGCGGTGACTGCGAATCCCATTCGGAAGGGCGCCAGCATCGGGGGTGTCCGCGTCTCGAACAACCGCTGCGGCCGGCCGGCGATCGCCAGGCTCGGGCCGACCTGCCGCAGTGGTACGGCGACCAGCGTCCCGCCGGAAGCAACGTAGAACAGTTCGCTGCCGTCGCTCCGCCATCGTGGCTGGCTGCCGCCAGCCGAGATCTGCAGAGTGCTCCCGGTCGACATGCCGCGAACCAGCACTTCCCAGGTGCCTGATTCATCAGAGGAGTAGGCGAGCCAGCGGCCGTCTGGTGAAAGCTGCCCCTGCACTTGATGACCCGGGCCGGTAATCAGTAAAACGGGTTTTCCCGCGCCCCGGACGATGCCGAGATCCCAGCCGTTTCTGGCAACCGTGGCCTGATACACGACCAAATCGCCGCGCCACGTGTTCGGCATCATCGCCCAATATGCGTCCGACTCGCAGATGACGGACCCTTCGCCGGACCCAGTCACCGTGCGTCGGACAATTCGGGAGGCGCCGGGGGAGATGTGCCTGAACGCGATGTCCGCCGAATCCGGGGCCCAGATGGCCTGCCGGCCGCCCCCCGGGGGAAATGGAAGCCGCGTCGGTACGCCCGTTCCGATGTCGATTACCTGAAGGGATCGGCTGGACCCTGCACTGGTGCCCGGGTCCCCATGCTCGAACAGCAGCGAACGGCCGTCGGGTGACAACTCCGGGCTGTCGATGATTGCCCGTGGCATCGCCTGACTGATGTGGCGCCCGCTTCGATCGAACCACTCCAGGCTCGTCCACGTCCGATCGCCCGTCCAATATGCGATTCGCCCGTTCGCGCTCGCAGACAGTGGGAAATGGCTGGGACCGGTCAGCAACGAAATCTGATCTGGCAGAGTGATCGGCTCGCCGACGAGCGTCGCGCTGTCAAGATCGACTTTCTGCCGGGCGATCCGTCCGGACTGACTGAAGAAGAGCTCTCCCTTCACGTACACCGCGTTACTTGGCGATTCGATGAGAAGACGACGCTCCGACGAGCCCAGCTCGCAAAGATAGACCCCGCCCCGTCCTGCGGCATAGCTTCGGATGTACACGAGGTAACGGCGGCCGTCATCGATGAACTGCGGCCATCGATGCCCGACCTCTTTGTGAGTCGTGTCGAGCGTGGTCTCGGGCACGGCCGCGCCGCCCCGCGCCAACACACGGAACAATCCATCGCCTGGTCCTGCGCCGAAGAGAATCGTGCCGTCGCGGTTCCACGTCCCGCCGTTCACGTCAATCGAGGCGCCGGCGAGATCCTGAGGTGCCGTCGTTCCATCGACGGCGATGGTTTTCAGCCGGCCCCGCGCGAAGTACGCAAGGCTCGAACCGTCGGGCGACCAGAACGGCATCGACGCGTCTTCGGTTCCTGCGAGCGGCTGGGCGCCGGGAGCATCCAGCCGTCGCACCCAGAGTCGCTGCCGCTCGTTGGAATCTCCCGCGACGAACGCGATCCGAGATCCGTCAGGCGAGAGCGCGAACTGCGGCGCGCCTGCAACATCAAGCGACCTGAACGCCGTGGCAGGCGGCGCCACCACGGACAGTCGCAGTGTTTCGCGCGGGCCCGAGGGCCGCGCGACAAGCATCGACAGCGCGGCTACCCCGGCGACAGCGGCGATCGCCGCCGCGATCCATGGGCCGGCCCGAGAGCGTTCACGGTGGTCGATGGTCTGGTGTTCCCGGACCCACTCCAACGTCTCGGCGACATCGTCTGCAGCCTGCCACCGATCGTCCGGCCGTTTCGCGAGCGACTTGGCGATGACGCGCTGCAGGAGGGCCGGGGCAGACGGGATCGCCTGCGTGATTTCCGGCGGCTGATGCTCCAGAATCGACGCGATGAGCGACGCCGCCGTGTTCGCCGGGAACGCTCGCTTCCCGGTCACCATTTCGTACACGACGGCGCCGAGCGCGAAGACGTCCGTACGCGCATCGGCAGGATGTCCTTCTATCTGTTCCGGCGCCATGTACGGCAGCGTGCCCATGATGGTGCCTGGAGCGGTCGCAGGCAGCGTCTGTGTCATCGCCCTCACGACGGCGGCGCCGGCCTGCGGCTTGAGCTGAGCAAGGCCGAAGTCGACGAGCTTTGCGCCCGTCGGGGTCAGCATGATGTTTCCCGGCTTGAGGTCGCGGTGCACGATCGCGGTGCGATGTGCGGCGCCGAGCGCCCGGGCGACGTCGATTCCGATGCGCAGGGCGTCGTCGAGTTTCAACGGTCCACGCTCGAGCCGTTCTGCGAGCGATTCGCCGTCGAGATGCTCCATGACCAGAAAGTCCGTGGTGGACTCGCGGCCGATGTCATGGAGCACGCAGATATTCGGATGGTTGAGCGCGGCGATGGTCTCCGCTTCGCGCCGGAACCGCATGACCGCGGCCGAATCGACGGCTGAGTTCTCCGCGAGAACTTTGAGAGCGACGACGCGATTCAATCGCGTGTCTCTCGCCTTGTACACCTCGCCCATCCCGCCGGCACCGACGGATGCGACGATTTCGTACGGACCCAGCCGCGCGCCAGGCGTCAGCACCGCGACGATTATAGACGTGGGCTAGAATCGGGCAGCGCAAGCAGAAAAATGTCGGGTCAGAGCTTCGGCCGCTACGAGGTGAGCGCGCGGCTCGGTGCTGGCGGCATGGGCACCGTCTACCGCGCGTACGATCCGGAGCTCCAGCGCCCCGTCGCGATCAAGGTTCTCGAGCCGCGGCCCGGCGTCGGCGCGAGCCGGAGCGAACTGCTCCGCGAAGCGCGCGCCGCCTCCGCTCTCAACCATCCCAACATCTGCACCGTGTACGAAGTCCGCGAGGACGGCACCGCCGCCTTCATCGTCATGGAGCTGGTGGAAGGGCGGCAGCTCGGAGAAATGATCCCGGCGGGTGGGCTGCCCGCGGAGACGGTCATCAGGTACGGTACGCAAATCGCCGAAGCGCTGGGCCACGCGCACGACCGCGGCGTG
The DNA here is from genome assembly GCA_036258175.1 of Vicinamibacterales bacterium. GTDB lineage: Bacteria > Acidobacteriota > Vicinamibacteria > Vicinamibacterales > 2-12-FULL-66-21 > DATAEE01. The sequence continues at coordinate 71,762 of DATAEE010000300.1, read as the reverse complement.
GTCCATCGCGATCTCAAGAGCGCGAACGTCGTCATTTCGAGCGACGGGCGTCCGAAGGTTCTCGATTTCGGTCTCGCGCGGCGCCTCGACACGGACCTGCCTGACGCGCGGACGCAGACCAGCCCGACGGATACGAATCCTGTGGCCGGCGGCACGCTCGCATACATGGCCCCCGAGGTCCTACTCGGTCAGCAGGCGGACGCGGGCAGCGATGTCTGGTCTCTCGGTGTCGTACTCTACGAGATGGCGACGGGCGATCTTCCGTTCAAAGGGCGCAGTCAGTTCGAGCTGACCGCCGCCATCCTGCGGTCGCCGGTCGACCCGATGCCCGCGCACGTGCCCGCGATGCTGCGCGCGATCATTTTGCGGTGTCTCGCCAAAGAGCCCGATCAGCGCTACGCGCGCGCGAGCGAGGCGCGGGCTGCGCTGCAGGCGATCCAGTCGGACATCTGGGCGCCGATTCCGCTGCACGCGCCCGCCAGACGGCCGCGCCGGCGTCTCACATACGCCATTCTCGCGACCGCCGCTGTGATCGCGGCCATCGCAGTTGCGGCTGTCCTTCTCTTTCGGCCTTCGAGCCCGAACCCGTGGCAGAGCGCGCCGTCGGCCGGGCGCCTGAGTCTCGTCGTGTCGCCGGCGCACCGCGCCTATGAGCCGTCGCTCTCACCGGATGGCCGGACGATCGTCTACGTCACCGAGGACAGCGAGGGACGCGTCGACCTTTTCTCTGGCCGCGTGAGCGGCGGCGGGCAGGTACGCCTCACCGACGACGCGGCGTATGAAGGCGCACCACGTGTCTCTCCGGACGGCGAGCAGGTCGCGTTCACGCGCCGCAGCTCCAGGGACAGCGCACCCGAGATCTGCATCGTGCCGACGCTCGGCGGCCAGGCCTCCTGCGTCATCACGCCCGGCGCGTACGCCGTGTGGTCACCCGACGGGACTCGTTTCGGCTTCCTCCGCCGCGTGGGAGCAGGCTCGCCGGTCGAGCTCGTTACCTCTCGCCTGGACGGGTCGGATCTTCGCGTCCTGCTCCGCGCGGACAGCTCGTATCCCTTCCTGCGCCATCCCGCCTGGTCGGCCGACGGCGCCACGCTCGCGATCGTGCGCGGGCTCGGAGGCATCTCCGGTGAGATCTGGCTCGTGCCGGCGGCGGGCGGTGAACCGCGGAAGCTGTCCGACGAAGCCCCAACCGTGTTCAGCGAATCACCGTTCTTCACGCCTGACGGCCGCGGTCTCGTGTATTCGTCGAACCGCGGTGGCGCCACGAACATCTGGTTTCGATCGCTTCGCGGGGGCGCGCCGGTGCAGCTCACGGCGGGCGCCGGGCCCGACGAATCGCCGTCGGCCGCGGTCGACGGGTCGGTCGCGTTCGTCAATTCGCGCTGGCGGAACACGCTCGACCTGCACAGCCTGAACGGTGGCGCCGCGCGCACGCTTCTCACCCACGCGCCGTTCCTCTGGGCGCCGGTGTTCTCGCCGGACGGACGCACGATCGCGTTCACACGCGGAGAAGTCGATGGGTCCTGGCACATCTGGACCGTGCCGGTCGACACTGGATCGGATCCGCGCCGCCTGACCTCGACCGACGCGGGAGAGATCTATCCGCAGTACACGCCGGACGGAAAGTTCGTCCTCTATCACAACTGGAGCGCGCCGCGCCGGATCTGGCGCGTCCCGGCAGATGGGGGCACGCCGCAGCTCGTCAGCCGATGGGACGACGGCGAGAGCTACGCGCACGTGTCACCTGATGGCCGGTGGCTCGCGTTCGCACGCAGCGAGGCCCAGGGTGAACGCGTCTACATCGCGCCGCTCGACGGCGCACCTTCCGGCGCCTCGTCAGCAGTTCGCGGGCAGGAACGGTTGCTGACGCCGTCACCCGCTTCGGTGCCGCGATGGTCGCCGGATGGACGGCGGATCGCGTTCAGTCCGAGTCGCGGCTTCGCGGACGGCGTGTTCGTGATCGACACCGATGGCACCCATGAGCGGCGCGTGTCAGCACAGGGAGGCTGGCCAGTCTGGTGGCCGGACGGACGCCGGATTGGATTTCTCGTTCAAGGGCCCGACGGCACGCAGGAGATCCTCGCCGTGCCGGTGGAGGGTGGCGCCACTGCCACGCTCGGGAGCGTGCGGTACCGCAGCAGCAACCACCCGTTCGACGTCTCGCCTGACGGCCGCCGTCTCGTCACATCCAACACGATGCACCAGTCGGACGAAATCTGGTTGCGGCGGCCGCGATAAAGGGGACGGTAGGCCCGGCCTTCAGGCCGGGCGTGACCGGATGACCCAGACGCTCGGCTAGCCCCAACACGCCCGACCTAAAGGGTCGGGCCTACATTCAGTGCGTTCCCGTTCTGACGGGCGACAGCGGAAAATCGGCGTCCTTCCACACCTTTTCGAATCGCTTCCTGACGAGCGCCGCGGCGTCTTTCTTTCCCTGCGCCTCGAGCGCCAGCATCAGGCCGTGGAGCGACCAGCCGTTCTCGGCGTTGATCTTCAGGTCCTGCCAATAGACGGCTTCCGCTTCGTCCGGGCGGCCGGCTTTCAGCAGGACCGCGCCGAGCGAGTGGCGCACGGGCGAGTGCCAGTCCGCGGGCTCCTGATAGATCAATGAGTCTTCGTACCGCACGCCGCGTTCGAGGTGGAGCAGCGCCGCGTCCCACTGCCGCCGCCGGGCGGCGAGCTCACCGGCGATGACCTCCGGAGCGATGCGCAGAATCGCGTACCCGGTATTGTTGGAGAAGGTGACCTGCGATTTCAGCGATGGGTCGGCGACGATTTTCTTGAGTAGCGCCAGCTCCTTGTCCGCTTCGGCGAGACGGCCCTTGCCGATGAGCGCCATCGCGCGCGCGTAGCGCCAGGCGCCGCGGGTGAAGGGCGTGGCGTGCGCCGGACCCTTGTCGGCGAGAATCTCGTCCCACTTGCTGAACTGCACGAGCGCCCAGTAGGGAACGACGACGAACCCCTGCAGAATCGGCACCTGGCCAAGCGCCTCTTTCGGAATCGTGCCGGCCACCTTCTTCGCTGAGTCGATCGCCAGCTTGCTCTGTCCCGTGGCGGTCGCCCCCATCCAGATGAAGTGGACGTTGTGCGGGTAGTAGGCGAGCGGGTAAATGCCCTGCGCCTTGCACTGCGAGATGTAGTCCTCGTCGGCCAGCGCCGCCATCTGGTTCGACTTGACGACGTCGGCGTGACGGCCGACGCGCATGTAGATGTGCGCCGGCATGTGGACCATGTGGCCGACGCCCGGCATCGCGGGCAGCAGTCGATCCGCCTCGGCCTCGGCACGCTCCGGCGTGTCGGTCGGCTCCCAGACGTGCACCCAGTAGTGCAGAGCGCCAGGGTGGTTCGAGTTTCTTGCGAGCACGTCCTTCAGCGCACCGAGGATCTCGTGTGTGTCGTCGTACGGCGCACCGTCGCGCGTCCAATAGTTCCACGGCCGCAGATCCATCAGCGACTCGGCAAAGATCGTCCTGGCGTCGAGATCGTCGGGGAAGGCCTTCGTCATCTGGCGCATCGCGTCCGCGAACGCGCGGTCTGCCTTCTTCCGGTCGTCAGCCTGGCCGGTATAGCGCGCCGCGATCGCGTCGATGTAGGCCTGTTCGCGCGGCGTCGCCTTCGCCTTCAACGAGACCGCCTTTTGCGCGAGCTCGTACGCCTTCTTCTCGTCGTCGGGGTTCATCGGCGCGTTGATGTTCGGGCCGAGGACGAGCGCGTGCCCCGCGTACGCCATGGCCAGCTCGGGGTCGAGCCGCGCCGCTTCGGCGAAGGCGCGCGCCGCCTCGGCGTGGTTGAAGCCGAAGGCGAGGTTCAGGCCCTGGCTGATGAATCGCTGCGCCTCTTCGGAGCTCGTCGACACCTTGAAGGTGTGGGGCCCGAGATTCAGGAGCCGCGGCGCGATCGGCATGCCGGGCGGCGCGGGAGCGTCGTAGCCGGCTGGTTTTTCATAGTGCTGATGCGTCGGCGGCGGCGTCTGCGCAAACGCCGACATCGGAACGAGGAGAGTCAGGGCGATCGTCAGCCGTTTCATGGGGCCTCCGTGCTTGTAAATCAAACACGGATTCTACCCCCGCCCTGGGTTCAACCGGTTGACGGGAGGTTGACGATGGGCTGACTAAATCACCGTCTGATTGACCCCCGCCGTGGTCCCCCTGTAGGTGCTGTTGCCCAGGTATGTGGCCGTGATCTTGTGCCCGCCGCCGGCCAGACCTGACAGGGTCACGGTCGCGCGCGCCGTCGAACCCGACACCGGCGAGACGGCGACCGCCGCCGTCCTCGGGGAAAAATCAACGCGCGCCGCGCGTAGAGTTTTCACCATTCGCCGATTTCAGTTGTGGTGGTGTGGTGTTCCGTTGTGTGCCGCGCGGTGTTCCGCCGACGGACATGTGCAGCGTCGCGCAAGTCGCGCGGGCGACGATCAGCGGAGCCTCGTATAATTTCGGCCGTGCCGCGCGTGATCCTCATCCACTGGAACACCGCTGAAGGACGCGAGCGCGCGGAGCGGCTGCGCGAGACCGGCTTCGACATCGCGTTCGAGCCGACGACGCCCGCCTCGATGAGGCGCGCCGCCGAGCGGCCCCCCGATGCCTTCGTCATCGACCTCTCGCGCTTGCCGGCCCAGGGACGCGAGATCGCGAAGTCGATCCGCATACGAAAGGCCACACGCAGTGTGCCGCTCGTATTCGTGAACGGCGAGAAGGAGAAGGTCGAGAAGGCGCGCCGTGAGCTGCCCGACGCCGTGTTCACGTCCTGGGAGCGGATCGGAGGCGCGCTGAAGCGCGCGATCGCCCGCCCGCCCGCGGCGCCGATCCTGCCGAGCCGGCCGGCGGGCTACTCCGGCACGCCGCTTCCACAGAAACTCGGGATCAAACCGGCGTCGACCGCAGGCCTCATCGGCGCGCCGGATGATTTTCAGAAGACGCTGGGCGACCTTCCCGCCGGCGCGAAGCTGGTTCGCGCGCCGAAGGCGCGCGTCGATCTCGTCGTCTGGTTCACGACCTCGCGACAGGCGCTCGCGGGCAATCTCGCGCGGAACGCGAAGCTCGCCGGGCCAGGCGGACTGTGGATCGCGTGGCCCAAGAAAACGTCAGGCGTGCCGAGCGACCTGACCGAAGACGTGCTGCGAGAAGTAATCCTTCCCACCGGCCTCGTCGACGTGAAAGTCTGCGCGATTGATCAGACGTGGTCCGGCCTGAAATTTCTGCGCCGGCGTTAGGCGCACCTCGTCACTGCTTCGTGCTCAGCAGCGCCTTGGCTGCGGCTTCGACCTGAGACGTGGGCGCGACGTCCGCACCCTGCACGATCCCGTAGAGCTGCAGCAACTGACCGCGCCGCTGTCCCTGCGACTCGTCCAGGCCGTTTATCGCGTCGTAGAGTTGCTTCGACAGCGTGAACTGTCGATTCAGATCCAGCGCGGACATCTTCACCCGCGGATCCATCTTCACGATCAGGGGCCGGCTTTGCGCGGCGCCGTCCACCGTCAGACGAACGGTATAGGCGCCTGGCGGCGCCCACGGCCCCTGCGGCTGCCGCGCTGTATTTCGATGAATCGCGGCGATTGGATAGCTGAATTGCGTCGTTCGCGGCGGCGCGTAGTGCACGTCCCAGACGAAGCGATGGAGGCCGCGCTCCGCTGAGAGCTTCTGCGGCGGTCGAATCCAGTACCGCGGAAAGTTCACGCGTTCCGCTTCCGGATCAAACAACGCATCACCCGACGCGTACCTGCGGACGCTGGATCCTTTCGCATCGAGAATCTCGAGCACGACTTCGCGAGTATCTGCCGGCAGCCAGTAATTGATGATCGCGCCGTCAGGCGGGTTCTGGCCCGCCGGCTCGTCGGGCGGCAGCGGCGTGTCGGTGTTCTTGTTCCAGCGCACGCGCCAGGCCTGCACGGGCGTGAAGAGATGCGGTTCCACCTTCGACGAGCTCGACGCGGTCAACTCTCGCAGCGGACTCATGTCGTCCAGAATCCAGAACGATCGGCCGTGTGTGCCGACGACGAGGTCATCATCTTTGATGACCAGATCGCGGATGGACGTGGCGGGCATGTTCAGCCGGAGCGACTGCCAGTTCTCTCCGTCATCGAACGACACGTAGACCGCCTGCTCGGTCCCGGCGAAAAGCAGCCCGCGCCGTTTCGGATCCTCGCGGACGGCGTTGACGATGCCCCCGTCCGGAATACCGTTGACGATGCGCGTCCAGCTCTCGCCGCCGTCGCGCGTGCGATAGATATGCGGCTTCAGATCGTCGAGCCGGAAGGTATTGATCGCGGCGTATGCCGTGCGGGCGTCGAAATGTGACGCCTCCATGAGCGACACCTTCGCCCACGGCTTGAGCTCCGTCGGCGTCACGTCGTTCCACGTCTTGCCGCCGTCGGTCGTGACGTGCATCAATCCATCGTCGGTGCCGGCCCAGATGCGATTGATGTCGAGCGGTGACGGCGCGATGGTATAGACGACGCCGCGCCGGGAGGGCTTCGCGGGTTCGGTGCCCTTGTACTTGCCGACGTTCGCGGGCACTTCCCAGGTTTCGCGAGTCAGGTCGGGACTGATCTGCGTCCAGTGCTTTCCCCCGGTCGTCGTTTTCCAGACGACGTTCGACGCGAAGTACAGAGTTTTCGGATCGATCGGCGAGAACAGCACCGGCATCGTGCGGATGACGCGGTAACCGCCCGGCAGAGCGGCGCTGGTCGATCCCGGCGGCCAGGGGCTGACGTTCTGGACCTGGCCGGTCCGCCGGTCGTAGCGCGAGACCTTGCCCCCGTAGACGATGTCGGGATCGAGCGGGTCGGCGGCGACGTAGCCGTATTCCTCGACGCCGACCGGGTGCCACTCGCGGAACGTCACCTGGCCATCGTCGCCGCGACTCGAGACGCAGGCAGACCCGCTTTCCTGCTGGCCGCCGCAGACTCGGTAGGGAAACGCGTTGTCGGTGCTGACGTGGTAGAACTGCGCGGTCGGCTGGTTGTACCAGGAGCTCCACGTTTCGCCGCCGTTGACGGTGACGACGGCGCCCTGGTCCGCGATCATGATGATGATGCCGGTGTTCTTCGGGTTGATCCAGATGCGCTGATAGTCGTCTCCGCCTGGTGCGCCTCGCAAATCCGTAAACGTCTTGCCGCCGTCCGTCGACTTCCACGACGCGATGTTTGCCACGTACAGGACATCGCAGTTCGTCGGGTCCGGCTTGATTTCGTGAAAGTCTCCTTCGCGCCCCCATAACCGGTTGTCGTCGTTGACGCGCCGCCAGTTCTCGCCGGCATCGTCCGAACGATAGACGCCACCGAGCTTGGGCGGCGACGCGATGATCGCGTACATGCGTGAAGGCTCCGCGTCGCAGACCCCGAGTCCGATGCGGCCCAGCCCGTCGGCACCTGACGGCATACCGCTGCCGATGGGGCGCCACGTCGACCCGCCATCGATCGACTTGTAAAGACCACTGCCAGGTCCGGTGAAGACGCCGTTCTCCCACGGTGCCTGACGCGACTCCCACAGCGCTGCATACACGACGTCCGGATTCTTCGGATCGAACGCAACGTCGGCGGCGCCGGTGTTCTCGTCCTTGTAGAGAACTTTCTCGAACGACCGGCCGCCGTCGGTCGACCGGAACACGCCACGCTCGGGATTTGCTCCGTACGGGTGACCGAGCGCCGCGACGAAGATCCGATCGGGGTTGCGCGGATCGACGATGATCTGGGGGATCTGCTGCGCGTCGCGGAGGCCGTAGTGGGTCCACGTCCTGCCGCCGTCGCTCGAGCGATAGATGCCGTCTCCGGTCGCGAGGTCCGGCCGCTGATTGCCCTCGCCGCTGCCGACATAAAGGATGTCCGGGTTCGACGGTGCGATCGCGATCGCACCGATCGATCCCGTGGGTTGATCGTCGAAAATCGGCGTCCAGGTGCGCCCGTAGTCGGTCGTCTTCCAGACGCCGCCGTTGTGAAAGCCGATGAAGAAGACGTTGGGACGGTCGGGAATTCCGACGGCCGCCTTGCCACGTCCGCCGCGATGCGGGCCGATCATGCGCCAGCGCATCTCGTTCAACTCCGACGTCTTAATTGAAGGGCCTGGGGCTTGGGGCTTGGGGCTCTGGGTTCGGGGGGTTGGGGACGACACGAGGACCATCGCAAAGGCGCAGAGAAATCGTTTCAAGATCAGCATCTCCAAGTTGGCAGAGTGTAGTCTAGGTCGCATGCGGCGTTCCCTAGCGGTTGTCCTTCTAACGCTCGCGGCGTGCGCGCGCCCGGAGTCGTCGACGCGACCCGGCTGGTTGAAGCCGTGCGCGCTCGATCAGATCAAAGGGGACGCGCGCTGCGGAACCTACGAAGTCTTCGAGGATCGGGCGGCGCGGCAAGGGCGCCGGATCGGTCTTCGCGTAGTCGTCCTGCCGGCCACTGCGCGGCCAGCGCCTGATCCGATCGTCTTTTTCGCAGGCGGGCCCGGAGACTCGGCCGTCGGCAACGCCGGGTACGTCGCGGCGACGCTCGGCGGCGCCCGGCGTTCGCGGGACATCATCCTGATCGATCAGCGCGGCACCGGCGGATCGCATCAGCTCACGTGCAATCTGTATCCCGGCACAGGCGTCGCTCGCTTTACCCGCGCGTTCATGCCGCCGGAAGCGGTCGAGACCTGTCGGACGGGGCTCTCTACCCAGGCGACCCTTGGTTTGTACACGACGACGATCGCCGTCGACGACGTCGCCGAGGTGATCGAGGCGCTCGGATATGACCGCGTGAATCTCGCGGGCGCGTCGTACGGCACGCGCATGGCGCAAGTGTTCCTGCGCCGGCATCCCCGCCGCGTCCGTACCGCCATTCTGCTCGGCGTCTCACCGCTCGCGGATCGCATTCCAATCACATTTCCGCGTGACGCGCAGACGGCGCTGGACGGCCTGCTGGCCGAGTGCGAACGAACGCCCGAATGCCGCAGCGCATTCCCGCAGCTGCGGGCCGAGGCGGTTGCCGTCTTCGAGCGGGCGAAGCGCGGAGCGATCGACGTCACGGTACGCGATCGCGAGTCGGGCGAGACCGTCAACGTGTCGCTGCCAGGAGACATGGTGGGCGAGGTGGTGCGCTGGATGCTGTACTCGCCTGTGTCGGCGCGACGGATTCCGGACCTAATCCACCGGGCCGCATCCGGTGACTGGCGGCCGCTGGCGGAAGCGGCGATCGCGCGCCGGCGCGACACGATGACGCCGGGGAGTATCGGTCTCTACCTGAGCGTCACGTGCGCCGAAGATCTTCCTGGCATCGATCCGGCGGAGGCCTCACACGAGGCGGCCGGGACGTTCCTCGGCGATTACCGGTTCCGCGAGCAGCGCGCCGCGTGCGGACGCTGGGCCGCCGGCGGTGTGCCGGATGACTTTCACGAGCCGGTCGTTTCCGACGCGCCGGTATTGCTGCTCTCCGGCGCACTCGATCCGGTCACGCCCGCAGATGCTGGCGCCGACGTCGCGGCGCGGCTGAAGAACAGTCTGCACATCGTGGTTCCAGCCGGCGCGCACGGATTCGGCGGCATGGCGGGCGAGGAGTGCCTGAGACGTGTGCAGGCCGATTTCATCGAGCGCGGCAGCGTCGCGGGCCTCGAGACATCCTGCGTCGCGAACATTCGCCCGCCTGGATTTGTGCGGTGATGCTGGTGTCGCGCGGCGCTATACTCGGCCCATGCGCTGTAGCAGCTTTGCCCTCATCCTTCTGATCGCCGTTCCCGCCTCCGCCCAGCACGATTCCCACTCGCCGTCATCCGACCTCATCGGCCACTTCGTGCCGAAAGAGATCACCGAGCGTCCGCTGCCGATGCGCACCGGCATCGGCAAGGTCACGCACGCGACGAGTACGAAATCTGCCGAGGCACAGTCTTTTTACGAGCAGGGACTCGCGTATCTTCACTCGTACGTCTGGATCGAAGCGGCGCGATCGTTCAACCAGGCACTGCGGATCGATCCGTCGCTGGCGCTCGCGTGGGTCGGGCTGAGCCGCGCGTACTCAGGACTCGAAGATCCGAAAGCGGCGGCGCAGGCGCAGGAGCGCGCGAAAGCGCTCGAAGAGAAGGTCAGCGATCGCGAGCGCCGCTGGATTCGAGCGCGCTCGCTTCAGCTCGACGCGATGTCCGATCTGGAGAACTCGGTCAAACGGCTGGCGTACATCGCGGCGTTGGATCAGGCGCTGGAGCACGATGCCGATGATCCGGAGGTGTGGACGCTGCGGGGCAACGTTGAGGAGGTGCACCTCGGGGCCTCCGGCCGCGGCCAGCGCGGCACGTCATCCGCGATCGTCTTCTACGAGGAGGCGATTCGCCGCGTGCCCGGCCACTTTCCGGCGCATCATTACTTGATTCACTCGTACGAGAACGTCGGGCGCTTCGACCAGGCGCTCAAGCACGGAGAAGTCTACGCGGCCGCCGCGCCGAAAGTGCCGCACGCACTACACATGTACGGCCATGACCTCATGAAGCTGGGCCGGATGCAGGAGGCGATCGACATCTTCTTAAAGGCGCGGCGCCTCGAGCACGACTACTACGCCAGCGACAAGGTCCAGCGCGACTTCGACTGGCATCACGCCCACAACACGGCCCTGCTTGCGTTGTCGTACCGCCATGTCGGGCAACTCGATGAGACGGAGCGGATGCTGCGGGACGCGGCGAGCATCAAACAGGCGTCTCCGGTTCGAGCCGGCTACTACCGCGGGCTCCTCACGAGTCTGCTCATCGCGCGCGGCCGCAACGAGGAAGCGCTCACCGAAGCGGTCCCGATGAGTGGCTCCTCCACGAAGATGGTGAGCATCGTCGGTCACGCGCTCGCCGGCCGTTCGTTGATGGCCATGGGGCGGATGAACGATGCGAAGAAGCATCTCGCGCCGCTCGTCGCCGCCGATGCGGAGGGCGACGGGTTCATGTACGGCTCCTACGCGGGTCTCGAAGTGGATGTCGCGAAGGGGGAGTGGTTTCTCCGAAACGGCGATGCGTCGAAAGGTGAGACGCTTCTCAGGGACGCGATGGCCCGCGCGCGCCGCCAGCGCACGCCGGACGGATGGATCGAAGGCCTCTTCTTTCTCGAGTCGATCTTCGCCGTGGCGCGTGACGCCGAGGACTGGGATCTGGCGCGCGACGCCGCCGCGAAGCTGGCCGAGCACGACCCGACCTACCGCGGCACGAAAGAGGCGCAGCAGGCGCTCAGCTCCAGTACGAAAGATCAAAGGTAGCGCAGCCCTTTAGAGCTGCTCCCGCGCAGGTCAGCTGCTAAAAACTTGACATAGTCACATTTTGAGAGTACCGTCGCGGACGTGCCTCGTCGCACCTCCGTCGACCGTCCGCTCAAGCCGCTCCTGTTCGAGATCCTGCTCGCTCTGGCCAGCGGTCCGAGGCACGGCTGGACCATCGTTCGTTCGCTTCAGGACCGATCCCCCGGAACACGGATTCTGCCCGGGCATTTCTACCGCACGCTGTCCCGCGCGCTCGCCGACGGCCTGATCGAGGAAGCACCGGCGCCCAGCCGCGCCGTCGTTGATGAACGTCGCCGTTACTTTCGCCTGACGGCGCTCGGCCAACGGGTGGCTGCCGCCGAGGCGCGCCGCCTCGAAGCGCTCGTCGTCGAGTCGCGCGCGAAGCGCCTCCTGCCGTCACGACCCCGGAGCTGACCGATGCGCGATCAGTTTGCGGAACTCGCGTACCGCGTCCTGCTGCTCGCATTTCCGGCGCGCGTCCGCGCCGAATTCGGCGCGGACATGCGGGCGTTGTTCCACGAGCATCGCCGCGAGGCGCGTCGCCAGTCGTTCGGCCTGACGAGGCTCTGGCTTGTGGTCATCGCGGACTCGTTCGTGCACGGCCTCGCCGCGCGTCTCGATCATTCAATCCACAATCCACAATCCACATTCAGCAATGAGCGGAGAGCTCCGATGTCCGCGTTTCGCCACGATCTCAGACAGGCCGTCAGGCTGCTGATCCGTCAGCCAGGTATCACCGTGATCGCCGTATTGACGCTCGCGCTCGGCATCGGCGCGAACGCCGCTATCTTTTCTGCCGTTGACGCGGTCCTGCTGCGGCCGCTGCCGTGGTCCGAGCCGGACCGCATGGTGATGATCTGGGAGAAACGGCCGCAGGAAGGCGTCATGAACAACAACGTGGCGCCGGCGGACTACGTGGACTGGTCGAAATCCGCGACGTTGTTCACCGCGATGTCCGGCTACATGACTACCGCCGCTGATCTGACAGGTCAGGGCGAACCGGTGCGGCTGAACGCCGCGGCTGTCTCCGCAGGATTCACGGACGTGTTCGGCGTGAAACCGGTGCTCGGCCGTTTCTTCCGCAAGGACGAGGAGCTCGTCGGCCGTCATCGCGTCGTGGTGCTGAACCACGGTCTCTGGAGTGAGCGCTTTGGCGCCGACCCGGCCATCGTCGGGCGATCGATCACGCTGAACGGCATTCCGCATGAAATCGTCGGCGTGCTGGAGCCGTTCGAGTTCATCGACCGCGAAATCGAACTCTGGGTGCCGCTCGCGCTCGAAGGGGGACCGCAGCCGCCGGGCCGGGCGGCCCATATGCTCAACGTTTACGCGCGTCTCCGTCCCGCGGTGACCGTGGAGCAGGCGCGCGCGGAGATGCACGCGATCGGGGAGCGGCTCTCGCAGACGTATCCCGACACCAACCGCCGACACGGCGCTCACGTCGTGCCGCTTCGCGGTGAGCTCGTCGAGCCGGTCAGGGCCGGCCTGATCCTCCTTCTGGCCGCTGTCGGCTTCGTGTTGCTGATCGCCTGCGTCAACGTGGCGAATCTGCTTCTCGCTCGAGCGGTGTCGCGGCGGCGCGAGGTCGCGATCCGGGCGGCCCTCGGCGCCGGCCGATTCCGGCTCGCCGCGCAGGGACTGACCGAAAGCATCGTGCTCGCGCTGTGCGGTGGCCTCGCCGGGCTGCTGATCGCGAACTGGGGAGTCGCGATGTTGCCCTATCTTGCGCCGGAGGCCGGAACGATCGTCGGACTCGATCGCGTGGGCATCGACGCACGAGTGCTTGGCTTCACTCTGCTCCTGTCGGTCGCCACCGGAGCGCTGTTCGGTCTGCTGCCTGCGTGGCAGCTCACGAAGCAGGCCGTCAACGACTCGTTGCGGGACGGTGGACGCTCGATCGTCGGCGGCCGTCACCGGTTGCGGGTCGGTCTGGTCGTCGCCGAGGTCGCGCTGGCGTCGCTCCTCCTCGTCGGCGCCGGCCTCGCGCTGCGCAGTTTCCGGATGATGCTGGCGACCGCCTCCGGCCTACATGCCAACGGGGTCATGACCGCGCTCGTCACGCTTCCGCGCGCGAGGTATCCGGAAACCGATCGACAGATCGCGACGTTTCTCGCGATCGAAGAACGCCTCGCCGCGGTGCCCGGGTCACGCTCCGTCGGGGCGACGAGCCAGTTGCCGATGAGCGGCATGAACGCGCGGTCCGGCATCGAGATCCAGGGATACGAACCGGCGCCGGACTCGCCCACACGCGCGCACGTCCGCGCAACCACGCCCGGCTACTTTCGGACGATGGGCATCCGCCTGATTCGAGGGCGCGGTTTCACGCCGCAGGATGATGCGCGAGCGCCGCTCGTCGCCGTTGTCAACGAAGAAGCCGTTCGGCGCTACTGGCCGAACGGATCGCCAATCGGCGGCCGTGTTCGCACCGTCGGATCCGAAGACTGGCGGGCGATCGTCGGCGTTGTGCGGAATGTCCGGCACTGGGGCCTGACGAGTCCGGTTGAACCTGAGCTCTACATGCCCCTGCCGCAATATCCATGGGGCGGGCTCGTGTTCGTCGTCTCCGGTTCGGGTGACGCGGCGGCGATGGCGCCCATCATTCGATCCGCCGTTCACGCCGTCGATCCGCAGCTCGTCGTCGCGCGCGTGCGGACGATGGAACGCGTGCAGGAACTCACGGTTGAAGCGCAACGCGTGACGATGTTGCTCCTGGCGACGTTCGCCGGCGTTGCGCTGATTCTGGCGGCGGCCGGCATCTACGGCGTCATGGCGCACCTGGTGAGCCTGCGAACGTCGGAGATCGGCGTCCGGATGACGCTGGGCGCGCGGCCGAGGGATGTGTTGCGGCAGATCATGCAGGAAGCGGTCGTCCAGACGCTGACGGGGCTCGGAATTGGCTTGGCCGGCGCGGTTCTGCTGATGCGCGCGTTCCGGTCGATGTTGTACGAAGTCAGCCCGTCGGATCCGGTGACGCTGATAGGCGTCGCGCTCATCCTGCTGGCAAGTGCGATCGTGGCGTGCTACGTACCGGCGCGCCGCGCGATGCGCGTTGATCCGGTCGCCGCGCTGCGAGCGGAATGATCCGGGTCACTGACCGCCGGTCCGGGTGACGAACGACGGGCCGAGAACTACCGCGTTGAAGAACATTCGCTGCGTAGACAACTGGGACGCGCGGAAATTCGGATCTTCCGCGAAAAATATCGCTTGGCCGCGGCCGATCGGCTCGACCCAGGCGAACAGCGACTTCGCGAGCGCCCTACGGGCTTCGGGCCAGACGAATCCGCCGAGCTCCAGCTGATCTTCGCCGGGAAACGCGGCGACGTGGACAGCTGTTCGCGACAGCGTGAACGCGTAGTTCGACTGGACGGTCGCGGCGGTGTCGCGGTCGTACCCGAAGCCGAGCCAGTGTTCCGGATCGACTTTCACCCGCAGGATCGCGCCCGGTGTGCGGACGAGATCCATTTCACGAGTCAGCGGTTTGTCGGTTTCTGTTTTCTGTTCCGCCGGGCCTGAGAGGCCCGGCGCTCCAGGTGCTGATGACGGCGTCGTTCCCTCCTTCTTGTCCGGAGCTGATCGGCCCGACGTCTCCTCACCCTTTTTGGCTGCTGGGGCGCCGGGTCTCTCGGGCCCGGCGGCTTCGAAAAACAATCTGATCGTTGCCTCGTGCCGCTTGAGCGTCGAGGCCGTCCATTCGACGCCCTTTCGCGTACCGAGCGCCGCCGCGCCTTTGAGCAGCACGATTGTTCCGCCATCCAGCATCCAGCGGCGCAGCTTTGCGACGCCCGCCTCGCCGAGCAGGTCGTGGTACGGTCCCGGGGCGCCGTGCGGAAAGACGATGACGTTGTAGCGCCCTAGGTCGGCGTTTCGTACCTGCTCCGTCTTCAACGCCGTGAATGGCAGTCCCAATCGCTGCTCGAGCGTGAACCACGTGGCGCCGTACGATCGATCGTCGGTCGGTTCATCCGTGATCACCGCGATGCGCGGATGTCGTACCTCGACGACAGGATCTTCACCGAAATCCTTGCCTTGCTGGACGCGGGCGCTGTCGAGCGGACGGACGACCACGCCCGCTTCTGCCGCAAGGACGCGCAACCGCTCCGTGAGTGAAGCCGGGTTACGCTCGCTACGTAGAATGATCGCGCCGCGCGCGTAATCCGCCTCTCCGATGCTGAACGGCTCGGTCGCGACCGCGATGTTCATCTTCTCGCGCAGAAGCTGCGCCGCCAGCGTCATCGCGCCGTACGAATCGCCTGAGAAGGCATAGCCATAACGGCCGGGTTCGAATCCGGTCGCGGCCATCGCAGGCGATCGCGGATTCCAGGCCGCCTCGCCCGTCACCGGTTTGAGCGAGCCGGCGGCCACGGCATCCTCCGCCCAGAGCGCTTCGACTCCGAAGAGCAACGGCAGCGACCACGCGGTCGTGTCGTAGAACCCGTCGCGGGGACGCTGGCCGACCAGTTCCGCCCGCCGCTTCTTGCGCTCTTCTTCCTTCAGGAACTCGTCCTTGAATCCCGGTTCGATCTCGAGGAGTGCTTTCGCGAGCCGTTTCTGCGGCTGTGCTAGTGAAATGACGTATGCGCCGAAAGGCACGTCCCGCGCGGCAGCCGGCCCGCCGAAATAGCCGTGTGCCTTCGTCAGTTTGATCGGTGCCGTCGTCCGATGGACCTCGATGCGCTGCATACGCAGAACGTTGACGAGCAGCGCCGCGCGGGATTCATCCCGCCCCGGCAGCAGCACGACTTGCTTCAGAGGATCGCGCTGTCCTTCGTCTATCGCCGTCTTCTTGTACTGATAGAAATCACGCAGCCGCTGATCCTTTCCGTCAGCTGTGATCTTGAGCGATGCCATCGTCCCAGTGTGGTGATGGACGACGCCGTCGCGCAGGGTCAGGATGGTGCCGTCTTCGCGCTCCCATGCGAGGCCCTTCGATCCGCCGCCGTCGGTCTCGAACGTCAGGCCGACCGAGCCGTTGAGCGTCGGCCACGAGTCCCAGAACCCGGCGAAGAAGAGGTCGAAGCGTCCGCGGCGGTAATAGCTCCAGCCGTGTCGATCGAACGCGTCGCCGATCGCGTTGCCGTAACGATCCATCCAGTCCCTCTGGTTCTTCGTGACGTTGAGGTTGACTGCTTCGGCCGGCGGCGGAAAGAACATGTTCTTCGTCTGGCCGTGATGGTCGATGAAGAGGATCGGATTCCACTCCCCGAACGCCTTGACGAGCGCCGCGGTCTCCGGCTGCGAGATCAGAAACGCGTCACGGTTGAGATCGATCTGGTAGTGGTTGTTGTTCGTGCTCATTCCCCACGGCGCGTGGTGCTCGGCGGCCTGTGGATCCGCAGTGCCGTCGGCGCCGATCTGCACGGCGTTGTACCAGGCCACGAAACGCTCGTGGCTCTCCGGGTTGTGCGCGGGGTTCACGATCGTGACGAGGCGGTCAAGGATCAGGCGCGTCGTTTCGTCGGTGCCCGCCGCGAGCTGATAGCTCGTCTGAATGGCCGATTCGAACGCGGCAGACTCGTTGCCGTCATTTGCGTGGTTCATCCAGGCAACGCCGGGCATCGAGGTGGCGACGTTGTCCGCTTCGGCGTCGGTCGTCGTCCTCGGGTCGGCAAGCTTGTTTATTGCCGTTTTGATCTGATCGAGCCGAGCGATGTTGGTCGGCGACGAGATGATGACCAAGTAGAGGGGCCGTTTCTCGAAGGACTGACCATATCGGACGACTCGAACACGATCGCTCTTGCCGATCGCGGTCAGCCATCGCTCGAGCCCGGCGTAGTCCGTGTGGTAGGTGCCGATGGGGTAGCCCAGCACCGATTCAGGCGTGGGAATTTTCGGATCGTATGTTCTGCCGGGGAAGAACTCGAACTTCTGTGCCGTTCCAGTCGCACCGGCGAACGCCAGCGCGACGGTCAACGCCAACCGTCTCATCCACCAACCTCCTCGAACCCTCTCGAACCCTCTCGAACCTAGTCTCCAATGAGCTCTGCGACAGGCTGGAGATCCTCGACGCGGTCACAGATCGCCTTGAACATCATCATCATCGGGACCGCGAGAATGACGCCCCACGCGCCCCAGACCCAGCTCCAGAACAGCAGGCCGACGAAGATCGCGACCGGGTTCATGCGCGCGGCGCGCCCCATGAGCACGGGGGTCAGCAGCCAGCCTTCGAGCGACGTAATCACGAGCGCAACGGCCGACACCAGAAATGATGGACCGAACGCCTGGAACTGGAGGTAGCCGACGACGAACAATGCGCCGCTGACAATGACCGGCCCGAAGTAGGGAATCGTGTTGAGGACGCCCGACACGATGCCCCAGAACAGCCACTCCCGTAGCCCGAGCCACCAGAGCGCGACCGACGTGAGCGCGGCCACGAGCGCGCTCGTCGCGAGCAGCGTGATCAGGTAGTTTTCGATTTGCTGGTTGATGTCATCCAGAATCTGGACGGTGACTTTCTTACGGCTGAGCGTGTCGCCGCCGATCTTGACGAGTTTGCGCTTGTAGAGGTCGCCGGTGGCCAACAGGAAATACACGAGGAACAGGATCATCGTCAGCTCGCCCGCGAATCCCACGACTCCGATCGAACCCCACCACAGATAATCGGCGCGGAACGCCGGTTCGACGACCTGCACCCGCTGGACGCCGCTGGGCGCCGTCGGAGTCGCTGATGCTTCGGCCGCCGCTTTTTCTATCTCCTTCGCCGCTTCCTGGACCTTCTCGAACGGTGTGTCGGCGCGGCCGAGGCGCTGCTGGCGAATCGTCGCGCGCATCTGACGCGCGGCTCGCGGAAGATCTTCGACAATCCGGATCGCGTCGTCCGAGACCGACCAGACAGAGGCGGCGAGCGCCGCGACGAGCATGGCGACAGCGGCGATCGCGCCGATGAACGGGGGAATCTTCACCCGGTGCAGCCAGCTGACGATCGGCGTCAGCATGTAGCTGATGAGAACCGCCAGGACGATCGGGATGAGCACCTGCCGCGCGTACTGCAGCAGGAAGATCGTCGCGAGAACGAGAATCGCGGTGAGCGCGGCGCTGCGGATACTGACGGGCGCGTCGATGGTGATGGGCGACGGTTCTTGCGCGTCCGGCGCCGGCGTGGTCGGCTCGGCCATGCTAACGTTCCGCATCTTACATGAAGGTCTCGGACTTTGATTTTGACTTGCCGGCCGAGCTCGTCGCGCAGGAGCCGGCGGTGCGCGGCGAGTCACGATTGCTCATGCTCGACCGCGCGAGGGGCGAGCGGACGCATGCCTCCATAGCGGATCTGCCCGAATGGCTGCGGGCCGGCGACGTTCTCGCGGTCAACGACACGCGCGTCTTTCCCGCGCGGCTGCTGGGACGCCGCGTGCCAAGCGGCGGCGCCGTGGAGTGCCTGCTGGTCGGACGACTCGAGGGCGATCGCTGGGACGCGCTGATGCACCCGGGCCAGAAGCTGCGCGAAGGCTCACGCGTCGCGTTCGGCACCGCGCCACGCGAGTTGCACGTCGAAGTCCTCGAACGCCGCTTCCACGGCCGGCGGACGATTCGGCTTTGGACGGAGGACGGTGCCGGGATCGACGAGCGCGTCGACGAGCTCGGGCATGTGCCACTGCCGCCCTACATCAAGCGCGAGGATCGTCCGGAGGATCGCGAGCGGTATCAGACTGTCTACGCGCGAGCGCGCGGATCGGTCGCGGCACCGACCGCCGGGCTGCACTTCACACCCGATCTCCTCGATCGTGTGGCCGCGCGCGGCGTGGAGCGCGTCGCGGTCACGCTGCACGTCGGTTATGGAACCTTCAAGCCGGTACGAACCGAGGATGTCGAAGCGCACGAAGTCGATCCCGAAGCGTTCGAGATTTCATCGGTAGCGGCGGCGACCATGAATCGCGCGCTGGACGAGCGACGCCGCGTCGTCGCAGTGGGCACGACGACGACCAGGGCACTGGAGTCTGCCGGGTCCAGCGGACGCGTCGAGCCCGGACGCGGAAGCACGACCCTCTTCATTCATCCGGGCCATACGTTCAAGATCGTGGGCGCGCTCCTGACAAATTTTCACCTTCCACGGTCATCCCTCTTGATGTTGGTGTCAGCGTTTGCGGGGCGCGAGCTGATTCTCGCGACATATCTCGAGGCGATCGAGCGGCGGTACCGTTTCTATAGCTACGGTGACGCGATGCTCATTCTCTGAGGTATTCTTCCGCAACCGCCATGGCGTTCCCATACGACGAATTCGATCTCTCCGGTGTGCGCACCTATCCATTGGCTTCACGCACCAGCAAGGCGCGGGTGGAGGATTTTGCGAAGCCGTATTTGCCTGCCAGCGGCATGCGCGGGTGGGTCGAGTCGCTGCCGCGCATGCTCGCCGCCCGGGATTTCCGCGCGGTCGTCGACGCGCTCACGCACGCCAGAAAGAATGAGGCCGGCATTGTCTGGGGGCTGGGCGCGCATGTCATCAAAACCGGTCTGGCTCCAATCCTCATTGATCTGATGGACCGGGGATTCGTATCGGCGATCGCGCTCAACGGCGCGGGCGTGATCCACGACTTCGAAATTGCGATGGCCGGTGGAACGTCCGAGGATGTCGACGAATCGCTGGGTCCCGGCCGCTTCGGCATGGCGGAGGAGACCGGGCGCGGCCTGAATGAAGCGATCACGCGCGGCGTTCAGGCCGGGCTGGGGATCGGACAGGCGGTGGCGCGCCACCTCGCGGACACGAAGCCGCGCTTTGCCGATCGCAGCATCCTCGCGTCCGCGGCGCGCCTCAGCGTGCCGGTCACCGTCCACGTCGCGCTGGGCACGGACATCATCCACATGCACGCCTCCGCGTCTGGTGCGGCGCTGGGCGAGGGCAGCCTCAGAGATTTCCGCCACTTCGTCGCGAACGTTGCGCGTCTCGAGCGCGGGGTGTATCTGAATTGCGGGTCCGCCGTAGTCCTGCCGGAGGTGTTCCTCAAGGCGGTCGCACTTGCACGCAACCGAGGGATCCCGCTCGCGGGCCTGACGACGGTCAACCTCGATTTCGTCCGGCTCTATCGGCCGCAGACCAACGTGGTCACGCGCCCCGTGGCCGGGACGGGTCGCGGGTTTTCACTCACGGGTCACCACGAGATCATGCTCCCGTTGCTCGCGGCGGCGCTCGTCGAGGAGGTTTCGGAATGACGAGAGACGGCGCGGTCGCCCGCCGTCGCTTCCTCCGCTTCATGGCGGCGAGCCCGCTCGCCGCGTGGGCCGCCCGCGCCAACGGACTCCCTCCGCTGCTCGGTTCCCTTCAGCAGGCCGAGGCTGTGATCGCGTCGCTCGATCAAGCGCTCAACGTGCTCGACTTCGAAGCGGCCGCAAAACAGAAACTGCCGCCCGCGCACTTCGGCTACCTAGCGACCGGGACTGACGATGACGCTACCGTGCGGGCGAACCGGGACGCATTCGGCCGATATCAGCTGCGGGTCCGCCGCCTCGTCGACGTCGGCAAAGTGGACACGTCGGTCACGATCTTCGGCGTCACGTACGACACGCCGATTGTCCTGGCGCCAGTCAGCAGTCAGAAGGCGTTCCACGCCGAAGGAGAGCTCGCGGTCGCGCGCGCGGCGCGCGCGAAGCGGCATCTGCAAATCCTGTCGACCGTCTCTTCCACCGCGGTCGAACCGGTCAACGAAGCGAGGGGCGAGCCGGTCTGGTATCAGCTCTATCCGACAGACCACTGGATCATCACCGAGGCGCTCATCGAGCGTGCCGAAAAGGCGGGCTGCCCGGTTCTCGTCCTCACGGTTGACAATGTGGACAACAACCGCGAGACGGTCGAGCGATACAAGCGGCAGGACACCCGGGAGTGCAAGGTCTGCCACACGCTGCCATGGGATCGCTCTCAGCTTGCGCGCCCAATGTTCTCGGGGCTCGACGTGTCGAAGGCGACGAGGCTGACGCCGCACGTGTGGAGCTGGGACTTCGTCAGCCGGATCAAAGATCGCACGCGCATGAAGCTCGTCCTGAAAGGACTGGTCACGCGCGAGGACGCGCAGATGGCGGTCGAGCGTGGCGTCGACGGCATCATCGTGTCCAACCACGGTGGGCGCGCTGAAGACAGTCAGCGCGGGTCAATCGAGTGCCTGCGAGAGGTCCTCGAAGGCGCGGGTGGCAAGGTGCCGGTCCTCATCGACAGCGGGTTCAGGCGCGGGACCGACGTGTTCAAAGCGCTCGCGCTCGGCGCGACGGCGGTCTGCATCGGCCGTCCGTACGTCTGGGGACTCGCGGCGTTCGGTCAGCCGGGCGTCGAGAAGGTGCTCGACATCCTGGGCCGCGAGCTCGTCCTCGTCATGCGCCAGGCCGGCACGCCGGCGATCTCGCGCATCGGATCCGACTACGTCGTCGATCGGGGCCGCTGGTAACTCACAAGCTGGTTTTGCCCTTCCTCCCAATCTCGAGCAACGCCCTTATGCCGTAGTAGAAGCACTGCTTCTGGTACGCGACCTCCCACTCGCGGAGCAGCGCGCGCAGTTCCATTTCCGCGTTTCGGATCGCGGCCCGCGCGTTCGGTCGGCGACGGCGCAGCCGCGACGCTTTCTGCAGGGCCTTCGCGACCTGCGGTTCTCGCGCCTTGCGCGCCTTTCGCGCGCGTGCGATCCAGCTCGGGGGGATGTTCGCGACCCGTTTGAGCGCGCGCGACGGTGAGCCACCGGTGATCCGGAACAGGTTGGCCTCTCTCGGCATGCCGCTCGCCTCCAGTCTGAAAGATTGCCGCTATAATAAGGGGTTCCTGCCGGTGTAGCTCAGTTGGTTAGAGCATGCGGCTCATATCCGCAGTGTCCGGGGTTCAAGTCCCTGCACCGGCACCAATCTTTCGGCGATCTGCGATGGACGATCGGGTGATGTGGTGCTTACGGACCGCGTCCTGCGGACGATTCGGCGTCATGATCTGATCCCGCGCGGGTCGCGCGTAGCCGCGGCGATCTCCGGCGGGCCCGACTCGGTTGCTCTCGCCCACGTCCTGAACGAGCTCCAGCGCGCCGGTGAGTTCACGCTCGCTGGCCTCGTTCACTTCAACCACAGACTTCGCGGCGAAGCGGCCGAGGCAGACGAACGATTCTGCCGCGGCGTCGCCGCGGCGATTGGGGTTCCAATCGACGTCGAATCTGCGGACGTCGGCGCGCTGGCACGCGAGTGGGGTGTTTCGATCGAGGCGGCCGGCCGCCGCGCGCGCTACGAGTTCTTCGGACGCGCCGCCGAGCGTCTGGCCGCGGACCGCCTCGCGGTCGGGCACACGCGGAACGATCAGGCCGAGACGTTCCTCCTCCGTCTTCTGCGCGGCGCGGGGCCGCGCGGCCTCGGCGGTATCCATCCGCGGGCCGGCGCGACCGTGCGGCCGCTGCTCGATGCGACCCGTGCCGACGTCATGGCGTACCTCGCCGAACACCGTCTCGACTGGCGCGAGGACCAGTCGAATGCCGACGTGGGGATTCCACGAAATCGCATCCGCCACGAGCTCATCCCTTTTCTCAGCGAGCGTTTTTCGCCCGGCGTCGTCAACGTGCTCGCGCGCGAAGCCGACCTGGCCCGCGACGAAGAGGCCTGGCTCGAAAAGTCTGCAATCGAACTGGCCCCTTCCGTCGTCTTAAGTAAAGACGGCGCACACACCAGGCTCGACGCGGCGGCGCTCCATCAGGCCCCGGCGCCGCTGGCGCGGCGCATCGTCCGTGGCGTGCTGGTCGAGGTCGAGGACGCCGGGTTCGCCGGGTTCGAGCACGTCGATGCGGTGCTGGGGCTCGAGCCGGGCCAGGCGTTGGATCTGCCCGGTGTGCACGTCGAGCGCCGCGGAGCCGAAATCATCATCAGCCCTGCGTCGGAGCGGCAGGCTGGAAAGCCGAACGGTTTCGCGTATTCGTTGTCTATTCCTGGAGAGGTCGAGATCGTCGAAGCGGGCTGGTTGATCTCGGCGGAACCGGGCATCGGGGCGGCCGCCACCCTCGATGCGCGCGGGCACGAAGTGGCGGTCCAGGCCGCGGGGCTGGGCCCGGAGCTGTTGGTCCGGAGCCGGCGGCCAGGGGACTCGCTGCGGCCTCTGGGCCTCGGCGGGCGCAAGAAGCTGCAGGATTTGCTCGTTGACCGGAAAGTCGCACGAGCAGAACGAGATCGCCTGCCGCTCGTCGTCGATCGGAACGACAGAATTGTGTGGGTCGTGGGCCAGACCGTGGCCGAGGATTTTCGGGTCACGGAGCCCGCCGCAAGCGTGATACTCTTGAAAGCAAGGCGTTTAGGAGGCCTCGGGTGAGTTCGACCCTGAAAAGTTTGCTCTTCTGGATGGTCCTGGTCGTGGTCGCGGTCCTGATCTGGAATTTTTCAACCGGACTGCAGGGATCCGAACAGATCATTCCGTTCAGCGACTTTCTCGCCAAGGTCTCGGCCGACGAGGTCGAGGAAGTCACCATCACCGGTCCCGAGATCGTCGGGACGCTCAAGATCGGCGTCGATAACAAGTTCCGGACCTACGCCCCGATGCAGTTCGAGGGGCTGGGGAACCGGCTTCACGACAAGGGCGTCCGGATTACGGCCAAGCCGCAGACCACGAGCCCCTGGGCCAACCTGCTGTATTCCTGGGCCCCGATCCTCCTGATGATCGGGTTCTGGATTTTCATCATGCGGCAGATGCAGAGCGGGGGGAACAAGGCCCTCTCGTTCGGCAAGAGCCGCGCGAAGCTGTCGTCGAGTTCGCAGAAGAAGGTCACGTTCAAGGACGTGGCGGGCGTCGACGAAGCCAAGGAAGAGCTCCAGGAGATCATCGAGTTCCTCAAGGAACCGCAGAAATTCCAGAAGCTCGGTGGGCGCATTCCGAAGGGCGTTCTCCTGATGGGCCCTCCGGGAACAGGCAAGACCCTCCTCGCGCGTGCGGTCGCGGGCGAGGCGAACGTGCCGTTCTTCTCGATCAGCGGTTCGGACTTTGTCGAGATGTTCGTCGGCGTCGGCGCGTCGCGGGTCCGCGACCTCTTCGAGCAGGGCAAGAAGAACGCGCCGTGCATCGTCTTCATCGACGAGATTGACGCGGTTGGCCGGCATCGCGGCGCAGGGCTCGGCGGCGGACACGACGAGCGCGAACAGACGCTGAACCAGTTGCTCGTCGAGATGGACGGCTTCGAGTCGAACGAGGGCGTCATCCTTGTCGCGGCGACGAACCGGCCCGACGTGCTCGACCCGGCGCTCCTGCGGCCGGGCCGCTTCGACCGGCGTATCGTCGTCAACCGGCCCGACGTCAAGGGCCGTGAGGGCATCCTCGCGGTACACACCAAGAAGATTCCGCTGTCGGACGACGTGGACATCCACGTGCTCGCGCGCGGGACGTCCGGCTTTTCCGGCGCCGATCTCGCGAATCTCGTCAACGAGGCGGCGCTGAACGCGGCGCGCTACAACCAGCGCACCGTCCGCATGCTGGACTTCGAGTTCGCGAAGGACAAGGTGCTCATGGGCGCCGAGCGGCGCTCCATGATCATCAGCGAGGCGGAAAAGAAGGTCACGGCGATCCACGAGGCGGGGCACGCCCTGCTCGCGGTGCTCCTGCCGCACGCCGATCCCATCCACAAGGTGACGATCATCCCGCGCGGCATGGCGCTCGGCGTGACGATGCAGCTGCCCGAGGACGACAAGCACAACTACTCGAGTGAGTACCTGCACGACATGATCGCGATCCTGCTCGGCGGCCGCATCGCCGAGGAAGTCTCTATGGGCGGCATCACGACCGGCGCCGGCAACGACCTCGAGCGGTCCACTGAGCTCGCACGCAAGATGGTCTGCGAGTGGGGCATGAGCGACCAGATGGGGCCACTCACCTTCGGCAAGAAGGAGGAGCAGATCTTCCTCGGCCGCGAGATCGCTCAGCATCAGGACTACAGCGAGGACACGGCGGTCCGGATCGACCACGAAGTGAAGCGGATCGTCACGGAGAACTACTCCCGCGCCCGCGTGGTGCTCCTGGAACAGCGGGAGAAGCTCGAGCGCGTCGCCGAAGAGCTCCTCATCCGCGAAGTGCTCGATGCCGAGCAGGTCCGCCGCATCGTCATGGGCGAGCCGCTCGACGAACCGGCGCGTTCCGCCCCGTCAACCCCGGCGGCGCCGGCCGACGACGCCTCACGCCGTCCGTCGCGCGAGCGGCCGTCAATCGTTCCAACGATTACGAAGCCGGTTCCCCAGGAATAACGGTGCTCATGGTGCTCAGGGTGCCCATAGTGCTCACGGTGCAGCACCGAGCACCCTGAACACCCTAAGCACCTTGAGCACCCTGAGCACCTAAGATCCTGTCCGCCGTCCTCACCACATCCACCATTTCCTTCACATCGTGCACGCGGACTAGGTGCGCTCCGCCGAGAACGGCGGCGGTCACGGCCGCGGCGCTGGCCCAGAACCGGTCTGACGCCGGTCTGTCGCCGATTGCGGCTCTGAGAAACGACTTCCGCGAGGCGCCGACGAGGATCGGTCGGTCGAGTACCGCAAGGCGATCGAGCCCAGCCAGCGTGGCGAAGCTGTGTTCCGGGCGCTTGGCGAATCCGAGGCCCGGATCAAGGATGATGCGGTCGCGCGGCACGCCGGCCGCGACCGCGGCACTGATTCGTTGTGACAATTCGGTGGCCACCTCACCCACGACGTCACCGTAGGTGGCTTCGCGGTACATATCCGACGAACGGCCGCGATGGTGCATGAGCACGAGCGCGGCGCCGCGGCGAGCCGCGACTCCGCCCATGTCCGGCTCGTACAGCAGTCCGCTGATATCGTTGACGATCGAGGCGCCGCGATCGAGCGCCGCCTCGGCCACGCGCGCCTTGTAGGTGTCGATGGAGATCGGCACCCTCACGCGGCCGGCAAGGCCCTCGAGAACGGGCAGGACGCGCCGCAATTCCTCGTCAGCCGGCACCGGCTCCGCTCCGGGACGCGTCGATTCGCCGCCGATATCGATGATGTCGGCTCCCTCATCGATCATGCGCACGGCATCATCGAGGGCCCGCGCGGGTTCCATCCTCGCGCCGCCATCCGCGAATGAGTCAGGCGTGATGTTGAGGGTCGCCATCACGAGCGTGCGTCCACCGAGCTCGAGCCGGTTGCCGTCAGGAAGCGCGATGTCGTAGCGTTTTCTTGGAGTCACAGAGCACCAGTGCACCTTCGGTAATGTAAGCTAACCCCCGTGTTCGAGTGGCTGACGACCACAATCCGGCGCCCGCCGATGACCTGGTGGGACATCCTCGACATCGCGATCGTCGCGCTGCTGATTTACGAGTCCCTGAAGCTGATCAGGGGAACACGTGCCGTGCAGATGGCCGCAGGCTCGCTCCTGATCCTCCTGGTGTTCTTCGTGTCGCGGCTCGCGCCGCTCCAGACCGTCAACTGGCTCATTCGCAACCTGCTCGTCTATCTCGGTTTCGCCGCGATTGTCGTCTTCCAGTCTGATATCCGGCGGGCCCTTGCGCACCTCGGACGCGCCCCGTTCTTCCGCTGGTTCGCCCGCGGTGACACGGGGGACGAAGCGATCGAGGAAATCGTCAGCGCCGCGGCAATGCTCGCCTCCCACAAGACGGGCGCGATCATCGCGCTCGAGCGCGAAATCGGGCTGCGTAACTACATCGAGAGCGGCATCCCGATTGACGGCGAGGTGACGCACGATCTCCTGGTGACTGTCTTCCAGCCCGGATCGCCGCTTCATGACGGCGCGGTCATGATCCAGGAAGGGCGCGTCGCCGCTGCCGCGTGCTTCCTTCCGCTGACGGTGAACCCGGTCTTCGGCCGCGAGCTCGGCACGCGCCACCGCGCCGCCATCGGGCTCACCGAGGAAAGCGACGCGATCGCCGTCGTCGTCTCGGAAGAAACGGGGAAGATTTCGATCGCGCTCGATGGTCAGCTCGAACGTGAGATGACCCCCGACCAACTCCGCGCGAGGCTCGCCGCACTCGTGCTGCAGCGTCGGGCGCCCGCACGGGCGCCGCGCGCGGCCTACGAGATCTGATGGCCTACAACCCGCTCAGAAATCTTCCGCTGAAGGTGCTGGCGGTCGCGCTCGCCGCGCTCCTCTGGCTGACCGTCGCCGGAGAGCACATCGTCGAGCGGAGCCTTCGCGTCCCGCTGGAGTTCCGGAACATTCCGGCCGGGCTCGAGATCGTCGGAGACCCGCCGGCAACCGTGGACGTTCGGATGCGCGGGCCGTCAGGCACGCTGGGCCGCCTCGATCCGGGCGAGGTAATCGTCGTCCTGAACCTTCAGAGTGCGCGCGCCGGCTCGCGGCTGTTTCATTTGCGCACAGACGAAGTGGAGACTCCGTACGGCGTCGAGGTTGCGCAGGTGGTTCCCTCGACGCTGTCGCTCGAGCTGGAGAAGACCAGCCGCCGCACGGTTCCGGTCGTGCCCGCCGTGGAGGGCGACCCCGCTCCTGGTTTCGTCGTGGGACGGATTACCGCCGCGCCGTCCACCGTCCAGCTCGAAGGGCCCGAGAGCCGGCTGAATGAAGTGGCCGAAGCGACCACGGAGCCGCTGATCGTGTCGGGCGCGACGAGCCCGGTCGTTGACACCGTGACGGTCGGCGTCAGCGATTCGGCCGTGCGGTTGCGCGAGGCGCTGAACGCCACTGTGACCATTGACATCGTGCCCGCTCCCGTCGAACGCGTGGTCACTGGAGTGCCGGTGCGTTTGCGGAACCTCACGTCCGGCCTCCGCGCATCAGTGGGCTCCGAAACCGCGCGGGTCACCGTCCGCGGCGGCAAAGAGGCGCTCGACGCGATCGGCGGTGAGGGGATCGACGCCTTCGTCGACCTTGCCGGGCTCGGACCCGGCCGGTACAATCTTCGGGTGCGCGCTGAACCCAATCAGGCATTCGGAGTGGTCCGAATCGAGCCGGCTGTCGCAGTCGTGGTGATCCGCTAGCCGATGGCTCGTTTGTTCGGTACGGACGGCGTCCGTGGCACGGCCGGCAAGTACCCGCTGGACGCGGACACCGTCGCCCGGCTCGGCGCGGCGCTCGTCCGCGCGCTGCCGCCGGGAGAACGGCGAGGCGATCGGCCGCGGCTCGTCGTCGGCCGCGACACGCGCGAGTCGGGCGAGCTCCTCGAGCGTGCCCTCGCGCGCGGGATCAGGTCCGAGGGAGCGACGCTTGTCTCGGCCGGGGTGCTCCCCACGCCCGCGATCGCCTATGTCACACGCGCGCACTTCGACGCCGGCCTGGTCATCTCTGCCTCGCACAATCCGTATCAGGACAACGGAATCAAAGTGTTCTCCGGCGCCGGCGAGAAGTTCGGCGAGGCGCTCGAGGCCAAGATTGAAGGCATTGTCGCCGACCGCTCGTGGACGGTGCGCGATGGCGACGACGCGCCGGTCGAGCGCGAGGACTTCGTCGGCGAATACATCGCGCACGCGCGCGACGCGTTGCCCGATCCCGGCCGGCTCGGCTCGGTGACGATTGCGCTCGATCTGGCCAACGGCGCGACCACGACCGTCGCACCCCGGCTGTTCGAAGGGCTCGGGTTCCGGACGACGATCATCGGTAACCAGCCGGATGGGCGGAACATTAACCGCGAGTGCGGATCGACGCATCCTGACGGGCTCGTCAGCCTGGTGCGCATCGGCCATCATCGTCTGGGCGTCGCGTTCGACGGGGACGGCGACCGCGCGATCTTCGTGTCGGCGGACGGCCGCGTCGTGGACGGCGACGCGGTGCTGCTGATGTGCGCGAAGCAGATGAAGCGCACCGGAACCCTTGCGGGCGACGCGGTGGTCGCGACCGTGATGAGCAACATCGGCCTCGAGATCGCGCTGCGCGAGCAGGGGGTCGAGCTCATTCGCTGCTCGGTTGGCGACAAGTACGTCAAGGAGGAAATGGCCAACCGCGGTTTGCGCCTCGGCGGCGAGCAGTCCGGCCACGTCATCTTCTCGGACCACCTCTTCACCGGCGACGGGATTGTGACGGCGCTGCGCGTGCTGCGCGTGATGGCCGAGACAGGACGCGAGCTGGCTGATCTTGCCGCTGATCTCAAAACGTATCCGCAGGTGCTCGTGAATGTGCAGGTGCGCGAGAAGCGCGACCTCGGCGGCGTGCCGGCGATTGCCGACGCGATGCGAACGGTCGAGGGGCGACTGGCCGGGCAGGGGCGGCTGCTCGTTCGCTACTCCGGCACGGAACCGCTGCTGCGGATCATGATCGAAGGGCGCGACCAGAGCGAGATCCAGTCGTGGGCCTCCGAGCTCGCCGGAACGGTCAAGGCCCACCTCGGCTGACGGCAAGCACTGTGATCTGCGTCCATCTGCGTTAATCTGCGGCCTTGGTCAAGCTTTCCGTCAACGTCAACAAGGTTGCGACGCTGCGAAACTCGCGCGGCGGGGACGTGCCGGATCCATTGGCCGCGGCTCGTACGGTCGTCGAAGCGGGCGCGCCCGGCGTCACCGTGCATCCCCGGCAAGACGAGCGGCACATTCGTCCCGGCGACGTGCGCGCCATTGCCGCGCTGCTCGCCCCGCTCAAGGGCAAGATCGAGTTCAACATCGAAGGCGATCCACGGCCGGACCTCATCGCTCTGGTCCATGAGGTGCAGCCCGATCAGTGCACGCTTGTGCCCGTGCGGCCGGGCGAGATCACCAGCCAGGCGGGTTGGGGCGCCGACACGCCGCGCGAACGTCTCGCCGGCGTCGTGAAGGACCTGCGTGGCCGTGGCGTGCGCGTCAGCCTTTTCGTCGACCCTGAGCCGGATGCGATACGGTGGGCGGCTGATGTCGGCGCGGACCGCGTCGAGTTGTACACAGAGCCGTACGCGCGGGCGTGGGAGCGCGGCAAGCAGGAAGCGCTTGAGAGTTTCTGGCGTTACGAGGCCGCCGCGCAGCTGGCCAACGATCGAGGGCTCGGCATCAACGCCGGCCATGATCTCGACCTCGAGAATCTCACGCTCTTCCGCCGGCTGCCACATCTGGCGGAAGTCTCGATCGGCCACGCCATCATCGGCCGCGCGGTGTTCGTCGGTCTGAGCACGGTTGTCCGCGAATACCTCGCGGTCTTGGCAGAGTCCTGACCGCTCGTGCGTGCGCAAATCTCTTTAGTCTTCGTCGTAGTTGCGCTTTGCGCCGGATTTGCTTCCGCGCTCGCGCCGCAAGACCGCACGAGCCGCGTCACGTACCAGACGCCTGACGGTCAGACGATTGTCGCGACGATGATGGAGCCGTCGAGACGGCCCGCGCCGGCGATCATTCTCGTGCACATGCTCGGCCGATCGCGGAAGGACTGGGAGCCGGCCGGGGCGCGGCTCGCTGGCGAAGGGTTCACCACGCTGGCGATCGACCTGCGCGGGCATGGCGAGTCGTCCGCGTCGAGCGGCGGCTCTGACGAGCGCTCGACGCTCGCGGCGATGGTCGCGGACGTCAAGACGGCGAAGCGATTCCTCGACACGCGAGCGGACGTGCTGCCGGGGCGGATCGGGATCGCAGGCGCTTCCTTCGGCGCCACACTCGCGGCGATCGCGGCGGGTGACGACCCCACGATCCGGTCCATCGCGCTCCTCTCACCGGCGATCGACTATCGCGGTGTGCGAATCGAGGCGGCGATGAAGAAGTACGGACAGCGGCGGGCGCTGTTCGTCGCCAGCCGCGAAGATCCGTACGCGTGGCGCTCGATGCGCGAGCTGTCGAAGGATGCTCCCGGCCGTGAGATGATCCTGCTCGATCGCGCCGGTCACGGAACGACGATGCTGGCGGAGAACGAGTCGCTCATCCGTACACTGGTGGACTGGTTCCGGCGCACGCTGTTATGATCCTTGCATTTCCGATTGGGGATTGGGGCTTGACGATCCCCAATCATCGATCAGTCGACAATCCCCAATCCCAAATCCAAAATTTCAGCAATGTCCAAAGAGTCCGTGGTCTTCGCGATAGCGGGCGCGTTCTTCGGCCTCATCGTCGGCTGGATCCTCGGGAGTCAGCAGGCGACGCGGCCGGCCCCGGTGGCGGCGCGCGCAGAGGCGCCGGCGTCAGGCCAGCAGCAAGCTGCCGCCGCTCCCGCGTTTGACGACACCCGTGCGCGCGCGCTTGAGGTGCGGGCGCAACAGTCTCCGAACGACCCGTCCGTACGCGCCGAGCTCGGCAACATGTACTTCGACGTCGAGCGGTACGACCAGGCGATTCGATGGTACGAGGATGCCCTGAAGCTCGATCCGCGCAATGTCGACGTGAGTACCGACCTCGGCGTCAGCTATTACTACACCAATCAGCCGGACCGGGCGCTCGCGCAATTCGATCGGTCGCTCGCGATCAATCCCAAACACGCGAAGACGATCTTGAACCAGGGGATCGTCCGCGCCTTCGGCAAGCAGGATCTCACTGGTGCCGCGGAGGCGTGGCAGAAAGTGATCGCCATCGCGCCGGACAGCCCCGAGGCGCGGGCGGCGAAGCAGGCGCTCGAAAGCATGAAGGCGGCCCATCCCGGAGTATCGTGAGCTGGTTCCTTCGCCTTCTCCTCATCCTGCTGCTGATCCGGGTGTTGTCGCGCCTGATCGGCGGCGTGATTGCCGGCATGGCCGAGAAGAAGGGTCGTGAGGGAGGTCCGGTACAGCTTGTGCGTGATCCAATCTGCGGCACGTACGTCGTCCCCGGGCGCGCGCTGCCGCTGACCGCGGCCGGCGCGACGCAGTACTTCTGTTCTGAGCGCTGCCGCGAACAGTTTCTCGCCAAGGCGCGGAGCTGACAATGAAGTCCGAGGACGCGCTCCGCAAAGACATCGTCGAAGTGGGGCGGCGCCTGCACGCGCGGGAGTACGTCGCCTCGAACGACGGCAACATCAGCGTCCGCCTGTCCGCCGACCGTCTCCTGACGACGCCGAAGAGCGTGTCGAAGGGATTCATGACTCCCGAGATGATGGTCGTGACCGACATGTCCGGCCGCAAGATTGCCGGCGAGCGCGATCCATCGACGGAGCTGCTGATGCATCTGGCGGTGTACCGGCGTCGCCCGGACATCCAGGCGGTCGTGCACGCGCACCCGCCGGTGGCAACCGGCTTCGCCGTCGCCGGCATTCCGCTGGATCGCGCGGTGCTGGCGGAGGTGGTGACGACGCTCGGTTCCATCCCGATCGCCGAATACGGGACACCCTCGACGCATGAATTGGCGGATGCCGTCGAGCGCTACATTGGCGCGCACGATGGTCTGCTGCTCGCCAATCACGGCGCGCTCACCGCGTGCCGGGAGCTGTTCTCGGCCTACTACAAGATGGAGACGGTCGAACACTTCGCGCGCATCAGCCTCGTGGCGCGGCTGCTCGGCCGCGAACATCTCCTCTCGCGCGAAGAGGTCGAGCGGCTCCAGGGGCTGCGCGGGATGTACGGCATCGCATCGCCCGCGCCGATTTGCGCCGACGGACCCGAGGCTGCCGATCCGAGCTGTCAGGTCGTACAGGCGCCACGGTCCGCAGGCGGCGCGCGTCTCGTCCCCGACACGGCGCTAGGATCCGATCAGGAAATTCGGCTAACATACCGCGAGCTCACGGCCCTCATCGAGGACGCTATCAAGAAACTTACGTAGCCCCGACCTTCAGGTCGGGCGTCGGCGGATAACCCGGCTGCGGGCCGGGCCTGGAGGCATTCAATGGGCGAGGCGCTGGGGATGGTCGAGACCAAGGGGCTCGTCGCGATGATCGAAGCGGCGGACGCGATGGTCAAGGCGGCCAAGGTCACCCTGGTCGGCTGGGAAAAAATCGGTGCGGGCTACGTGACCGCGATCGTCCGCGGCGACGTGGCGGCAGTGAAAGCGGCGACCGACGCCGGAGCGGCGGCGGCACGCCGCGTCGGCGAGCTCGTGTCGGTCCACGTCATTCCGCGCCCGCACGCGAACCTTGAAGACACCCTGCCGATCGGGAAAGCTGCTGCGACTGCTAAAGCCTAGGCGCGTGCCTCGGGGCTCGGGCCTTGTGCCTCGCGCGTGCCTAGCGGATCGTGCCTCATGCGCTGTCACGAGGCACGGAACAACCCGAGGGCTGAAGCACGAGGCACGTCCGAGACCCGAAGCCCGAGGTCCGAGGTCCGGCTCCATATCATGATTCTCGCTCGCTTAGTCGGTACCGTCGTCGCCACGCGAAAGGACGAACGGCTCGTCAGCAGCAAGCTGCTCATTGCGCGCGGCATCGATCCACAGGGCCGGATGGACGGCGCCTACCTCGTCGCGGTCGATACGGTTGACGCCGGCGTCGGTGAGACGGTGCTCATCGTTTCCGGCAGTTCCGCGCGGATGGCCTCCGGCATGAAGGACTGTCCAGTCGACGCTGCGATCGTCGGTATCGTGGACGCCATCGAATCGCAGGATTAGTGGCTTGATGCTGGGAGCAGCGCGCCGAGCGTAAGCGAGGCGTGGCAGGCCGGGGGGTGGGGCCCCCGGCAAACAAATAAAAGAAGCGAATGCAGCTCGCCCGCGTAATCGGTGACGTCGTCGCGACGCGCAAGGACGCGAACCTGACCGGCATCAAGCTCCTGCTGATTCAACCGATCGCCGCGGATGGGTCCTCCGCAGGCCGCACGCTGGTCGCGTGCGACTCGATTGGCGCCGGCGTGGGTGAGAATGTGTTCTTCGTACGCGGCCGGGAGGCAGCGTACCCCTTCTATCCGGTCGAGGCGCCGTCCGATGCCACGATTATCGGTATCGTGGATCAGTGGACGAACGAATCGCAGGCATGACGACAAGACGCCGCGAATCAGCGCGCCGAGCGTGAGCAGACAATGCAAATCGCCCGCGTCGTCGGCACCGTCGTCGCCACGCAGAAAAACCGGAAGCTCGAAGGCGCGAAGCTGCTGCTCGTGCAGCCGCTGACGCTCGACGACGCGCCGCGCGGCACGACGCTGCTGGCGATCGACTCGGTCGGCGCGGGCGTCGGCGACAAAGTGCTCATCGTGCTCGAAGGTCGCGCGGCGGGCGACGCGCTCGGCCGCAAAGCTGCCGCGGTCGATGCTGCCATAATGGGGATCGTCGATCGCGTCGACCTGAGCTGAGCCATGGACGAGCAGGCCCTTCGTTCGCTGATACGTGACGCCGTTCAACGTCACCTCGCCGCCTCGCCGGGAACCTCCGGAACTCATGGAACCCATGGAACCCTGCATTCGAGCCACGCCCGTTTCAATCTGATGAGCGGCGGCGACATCGACGGCCCCTGCCTGATCGAGCCGTCGGTCAGCTGCAATCACTGCGGGTACTGCCTGTCGCACGGCCATTAAACGACGGTTCAGGGTTCGAATGGTTCAAGGTTCAAGGAGCCGTTCAGGGTTCCGGGTTCCAGGTGCGGTTCAAAGTTCCGCGTGCGGCACCTCGAACCGAACCGTGAACCAAGAACCCCGAACGGTGCCTTGAACTTTGAACCCCGAACCTAGAACCCGACCTCGCGTCCTCGTGACGAGGCGGCTGCCGTCGAGGGTCATCGCGCGGCTCGAGGAACGCTTCGAGGTTGATCGGCACGAGGGCGACGTCCTCTCGCCGGATGAGCTTCGCGATCGGGTGCGCGAGGCAGACGGACTCATCTGCGTGCTGACCGACCGCATCGACGCGTCAGTTATCGATGCCGCACGTCGCCTGAAGATCATCGCGGACGTCGCGGTTGGCTACGACAACATCGACGTCGAGCGCGCCCGCGCGCGGGGGATCGTCGTCACGAACACGCCCGAAGTGCTGACCGAAGCGGTCGCGGAGTTCACGTGGGGACTCATCCTCTCGGTGACGCGGCGCATTACCGAAGGCGATCGCCTTGTCCGCGCCGCCGGTTGGAAGCGATGGGGACTCGACTTCATGCTCGGCGCCGAGCTGGCCGGCAAGCAGCTCGGAATTCTCGGCATGGGACGCATCGGCCGCGCGGTGGCGGCGCGCGCGCCAGCCTTCGGCATGGCGGTCGCGTATCATCGCGGACGTAGCGCAAGCCTTCAGGCCTGCTGCACCGTCAGCTTCGACGAGCTCCTCGTGACGTCGGACGTCATCTCGATCCACACGCCGCTGACTCCGGAGACGCGTCATCTCATCGATCAGCGCGCGCTCGCGCGCATGAAACGGACCGCGTATCTGATCAACACTTCGCGAGGCCCGGTCGTGGACGAGGCGGCGCTTGCGTGGGCGCTCCGGGAGCGGCTGATCGCTGGCGCGGCGCTCGACGTGTACGAGAAGGAGCCGATCGTTCATCCGGACCTGCTCGGTTTCGAGAACGTCGTGCTCGCGCCGCATCTTGGCAGCGCGACGCGCGAGACACGCACGGCGATGGCGGATCTCGCCGTCAACAACGTGCTTGCAGTGCTGAGCGGCCAGCCGCCCCTGACGCCTGTATGACACTCGTGGAATCCAGACTCCAGACTTCGGAATCAAGAAAGCGGCTGCCCGTCTTCGCGGTGCCGGTGACTGGCGTGATGCGGCGGCTCGCGAAAGCGATCGACGGCCTTGAGGAACCAGCGGTCGAGAAAATTGCGGAAGAGCAGCAGGAGGATCCGTTCCAGGTCCTGATCGCCACCATACTGTCGGCGCAGACCCGCGACCCTGTGACCGCTGCGGCCTCGGAACGCCTCTTTCGTGTCGCGCGCACGCCGCGAACGATGGCCGCTCTGAAGACGAAGCAAATCGAGAAACTGATCTATCCCGTCAGCTTCTATCGCAACAAGGCGCGCCACGTGAAAGCGGCGTGCGAGCAGATCATGACGCACTTCGGAGGCCGCGTGCCGTCGACGATGGTGGATCTTTTGACGCTGCCAGGCGTGGGCCGCAAGACCGCGAACCTGGTCCTGATTCTCGCGCATGCGAGCCGTGACAACATCTGCGTGGACACCCACGTCCATCGCATCGCGAACCGCATGGGATGGGTTCTGACGAAAACACCTGAACAGACCGAGCAGGCGCTCTACAAGGTTGCGGCCCGGCGGTGGTGGCCGCTCATCAACCTCTATCTGGTGACGTGGGGCCAGAACGTCTGCCGACCGGTGTATCCGCGGTGTTCGGCCTGCGTGCTAGTCGACATCTGCCCGAAGATTGGCGTGAAGAAGACGGGACGTTGATCCAATGGGTGCCTGGTGCCTGGTGCGGGGTGCCTGGTGCACAGCGTCTGGTGCGTGGTGCCTGGATCGGTGCGTAGCACCAGGCACCCACCAAGCACCAAGCACCCACCAGGCACCAGGCACCCACCAGGCACCAGGCACCTATCGTTATGCACCAGGCACCCGGCACCTGGCACCAGGCACTCGAGTTATCGCGCCTCGACTGTCAGCCGATCGACGACAGCCTTGACGCCCGCCGTTTCGCGCGCGAGCTGCACCGCACGCTGACGTTCCGCTTCCGTTCGTACGCGGCCCCGGATCGTGACGACGCGGTCCTTTGTATCCACGTTGATCGTGCGCGCCTGCACAAGATCGTCGAGCGTCATCTTCGATTTGATTTTCGCCGTCAGCTGGCCGTCCTCGAGCAGCTCGCCGGCGGCGTTCGCCGCGGTCGCGACCTGCTCGCCGATCTTGGCGCCAGCCTCACGCGCCTTCGACGGGTCGACAGGCGCGTCACGTCCAACCGTGCCGACCGGCCCGGAGCCCGGCCGTACGACATTGCCGTTACTCCAGCGATATCCGAGGAAGAATGCGGCCGCTGCCACCAAGATGACGACCACGACCAGCAGACGAACCAGTGATCCGATCATGACGACCCCCAGGTCGTACTGCTGAGCAAACTGCATGCCTTGGCGCAATCCGGGCTATATTTCCGAAATGCTCAGCAGCTTCGTCGTCGCGGTCGCGCTTTGCTCATCCGTAACCGTACAGCAGACCTCGCCCGGTGCCGGTCCCGTCGTCGTCATGGAGACGGCGAAGGGGACGATCGAGTTCGAGACGTATCCCGAGGATGCACCGAAGACAGTCGTGCACATCCTCAACCTGGTGCGGCGCGGCTTCTACAATGGTCAGCGTTTCCACCGCGTCGAGCCGAACTTCGTGATCCAGATGGGCGATCCGCAAACGCGCGACATGACCAAAAAGGATCTGTGGGGAAAAGGCCCAGGTGCCGGTAGCGGCAAACCCGTCGGCGTCGCCGAGTTCTCGAAAAAGCGAACCCACAAGCAGGGGGCCGTCGGTCTCGCGTATGCAGGTAACCCGTCGCTGGGCGACAGCCAGTTCTACATTACGAAGGCGCCGACGCCGCGGCTCGACGGCCGTTACACGGTGTTCGGCCAGCTGATCGCCGGCGCCGACGTCGTTGACAAGATCGAGATTGGCGACGTCGTTAAGAGGATCTACGTAAAAGCGGAGAAGAAACCCTGACGATACCTTCGAGCACCGGGTAGCGATCGACGAGCCCTGGCGGGTACTCGCCCGGAAGATCCTGTCCGAGCTGATGCTTCAGGATCGCCGCGTTCACGACGGCCTTTGCGGCGAAATGATTGTTCATGTAGGCATAGGCTTTCTTCGCCGCGCGGCCCGCGTCGCGGACTGCCGTTGCGATCGGCTTCAGTTCATCCTCCGAATACAGATAGTCGTAGCGATCGTCGCGATCCTTGTGCCTCCACCAGTTGGCGGCGTTCCGGCCGTGCAGTCGCATGTAGAAGAAGGCGGGCACGTTTGGTTTGAAGGTCTGCCGGATCGAATCCCGGAACTTGGGCTCGTCGATCTGCACCAGCGCCGCGCCCGTCTCCGATAACAGCTCGTCGGTGGCGTCGCGTTCGTCGCTCCAGCTCCTGTGACGGAGCTCGACGGCGACGGCGTAGTCGCGAAACGCATCGAGCAGCCAGGCGAGATAGTCACGCGACGCGGCGTCGGCGCGGAAACTGGCGGGGAACTGCGCAACGAGTGGTCCCAGCTTGCCGGCGTCGGCGAGCGGTGCGATACCGCGGCGGAACTCATCGACGTCCGCTTTGCTGAGATCGAAGGCGTCCTTGCCGGTCGCTTTCGCGAACATCTCCGGATGGGTGAACTTCTGGTACAGCTTGAGCGCGAACTCGAATCCCGCCGGCGTGCGCTCGGCCCACTTCTTCGCCGTCGCAGCCGTTGGCGGCCCGTAGAAGCTGGAGTTCACCTCTACGGTGTCGAAGTGCTCCGCGTAGAAGGGCAGCTCGTCTCCGCGCTTCTTCGGATAGAAAAGGCCCTTCCACGTCCCTTTGCCAGACGGGTAGCTCCAGCCTGACGTGCCGACACGGATGTTGCTTCGCCGGCTTGAGCCGGCCGGCGATCCAGGATTCTTCATTCGAAGTCGCGGTATTTTTCCTTGTCGAAGCCGAAGACGGTCTTCGATCCGCGCACGAGGATGGGGCGCCTGATCAGGTTAGGCTGCGCCATCATCATGTCAATCGCTTCCTTCCTCGACTTGGGCAGCGGACGGCTCTTGAAGATTGGACTCCGCGTGCTGACGAAGTCCAGGAAGGTATCCTTGTCGATGTGCTGTTCGAGGAATTCCCGCGTGGGCGGATTGCGATTGATATCGCGCTCCTCGACTTTGACGCCCTTCGTTTCCAGAAACCTTCTGGCGTTGCGGCAGGTCGTTCAAGTCGGTTTCCAGTAGAACGTGGGCTTCGCCATCGGCGTAGGGTACCCTAGATTCTAACGTCATGCCCAAAGCCGTCGTCGTGCTCAGCGGTGGACTGGACTCGTACACTGCCGCGGCGGTTGCCGCCCGGCACGGTTACGAGCTGTTCGCGCTGACCTTCCGCTACGGCCAGATTCATCAGCGTGAGCTGGAAGCGGCGCGGCGCGTGGCGGCGGCGCTCGCTGTCGCCCGTCATCTCGTGCTCGATATCGATCTTGCGGCCATCGGCGGATCGTCGCTGACAGGGGCCGAACAGGTCCCCAAGGATCGGCCGCTCGACGCGCCAGGTATCCCCTCCACGTACGTGCCGGCGCGAAACACGATCTTTCTCGCGGTCGCTCTCGGCTGGGCCGAGGCGATCGGCGCCGAGACGATCGTGCTGGGGATCAACGCGGTCGACTACTCCGGATACCCGGACTGCCGCCCCGAATTCCTCGACGCGTTCGAGAAGCTCGCCGCGCTCGCGACACGGGCCGGCATCGAGGGGCGTCCGTTGCGATTCGAAGCACCGCTTATCAACTGGAGCAAGGCAACCATTATCAGGACGGGTCTCGAGCTCGGGCTCGACTATGGCCTCACGCACAGCTGCTACGATCCGGCGCCGGACGGCGCGCCCTGTGGCCGCTGCGACAGCTGCCGGCTGCGCGCGGCCGGCTTCGCCGAAGCGGGCGCCGTCGACCCGCTGACAGCCGGCGCAGTCTCGAGCCGGAACGATTCGCGATGACCGAACGGCTCTATTACACGGACCCGTACACGCGCGCGTTCGACGCCGCGGTGCTGTCGGTGACGACGATGAATGGCCGACCGGCGGCGCGGCTCGATCGGACCGCGTTCTATCCCACGTCCGGCGGCCAGCCGTTCGACACCGGCACGCTGAACGGCCTCCGTGTCCTGCAGGTCGAAGAGGACGACGACGGCGACATTCTTCACGTCACGGAGCGGGAGATCGAGCCGGGTCCCGCGCACGGCGAGATCGAATGGGATAGGCGCTTCGATCACATGCAGCAGCACACGGGGCAGCACGTACTGTCAGCGGCGTTCGCCCGCGTGTGCAAGGCACCGACTGTCAGTTTTCACCTCGGCGCGGAGCACAGCACGATCGATCTGTCGCGCGAACCGTCGCCGGCCGAGATCGCCGCTGCCGAGGCGGCGGGGAATCGCGTGGTGTGGGAGAACCGGCCGGTCTCGATCCACTTCGCGAGCGCGGACGAGGCGGCGCGGATGGCGCTGCGAAAGGAAAGCCGCCGCGGCGGCGAGCTGCGGCTGGTCGAGGTGGAGGATTTTGACCTGTCGGCGTGCGGCGGGACGCACGTCGCGCGTACGGGCGAGATCGGAATCATCGCGATCGCCGGCTGGGAGCGGTTCAAAGGCGGGCTGCGCGTGGAGTTCGTCTGCGGCGGGCGGGCGCTGGCGACATTCAGGTCCCTGCGGGACATCGTCTCCGCCGGCGCGCGGGCGCTCACCGTGCACCCGTCGGAGCTGCCCGGATCGGTCGAGCGCCTTCAGGCCGATGCGAAAGAACACACGCGGACGCTGAAACGGCTCCAGGAGCTCCTCGCGTCGCATGAAGCAGATTCGCTGGCGGCGTCGGCCACGCCAATCGGCCCCGGCCGGGTCGTCGCCGGTGTGCTCGATGGATGGGACGCGGGCGGACTGAAGGTGATTGCAGCATCCATCGCCGCGCGCCCGGGTCACGCCGCGATCCTGCTGGGTTCCGCTTCCGCCGGCTCGCCGCTCGTCGTTGCGCGCGCCGCGGATGTGACGTTTGATGCATCCGCGCTGCTGCGCGGCATCACCGGGCGTTTCGGCGGTAGAGGCGGAGGGCGGGCCGACCTGGCGCAGGGTGGCGGTGTCACCGTGTCGGCCGATGATCTTCGACGCTTTGTCGATGAGTTCCTTACCTTGTCCTTACCATAGCGTCCACCGCGCGATCGGTAATCTCGTCGATCTGGGCGCCGCGCAGCGTGAAGTTGTTGGCCAGGATGGCAAACCCGAGCGTATCGCCGCCTGCCGTCCGCACGTAGCCCGAGAGCGATCGCGCGTTGGCGATCGACCCGGTCTTGGCCCGCAGGTTCCCCTGGGCCTTCGTGCCGCGCATACGCCGCTCGAGCGTGCCATCGACGCCCGCGATGGGGAGCGTCGCCATGAACCGTTCGCGATGGCGCGGGTCCCGATACATCTGTTCGAGGATCGTGACGAGCATTTCGGCGGTGACGTAGTTGTAGCGCGACAGGCCAGAGCCGTCTGCGATGACGAAGGTCTGCGGCTCGATTTTCCACGAGGTCATCACGTCCGTCACCGCCCTGCGACCGCCCTCCATCGTGCCGCCCCCGATCACCCTCAGCAACATTTCCGCGTAAAGGTTCTGGCTGGCCTTCATCATGACGGTCGCGATCTCCCACAACGGAGGCGAGAGGACACGGGCGATGGTTCGCGAAGGTTCGAGCGGGTTCGAGGGGGTTCGAGCAGGTTCGATTGGGTTCGACGGGGGTACCATTGCGTCGCCGCGGACGTCGATCCCATGGCGAATGAGCGCATCGCGGGTCGCGCGCGCGAAGCACAGCCCGGGGTCCTCTACGGCTGCCGGACGGCGCACAGGTTGACTGCCGAGTGGAATAGTCCCGACGACGTCGAGCGTCCGCGAGCCCCGCTCCCGCGCCAGGTCGACCGTCGGATCCGTTCCGGCCGCTGCCGTCAGCGCGTGATTCAGGGTTTCGAGGTCGGACGTCGAGGGTAGAACCGTCACTTGCGCCGCCTCGCCCACCGCGAGACCCGGCTCGACGAGGACCGTGACGAAGTTCTCGCCGAACGCGAGCGCGTTGATCGGCGCGGCGTACCACTCGTGCAAGTAGTCCCACGACCAGCCGCCGCCGATCTCGGCGCCGCTAAAAAGTCGGTCGTCGGCGACGATTCTGCCCTCGATCGCGTGGATGCCCGCCTCGCGAAGTTGCCACGCGACGTCTTCCAGGATCTTGTCCGCACGGTCGTGGCGCTCGTTCATCGACGGATCACCGGAGCCGACGATAACGAGATCGCCGCCGAGCCGGCCATCGACGACCGCTCCGTCCGACACGAATCGGGTTTCGAAGCGGTAGCCCCAGCCCAGCCGCTCGGCAGCCGCCGCAAGCGTCACGACCTTCATGTTCGAGGCTGGCATCATCAGCTTGCCGCTGTTCCGCGCGAGGACCGTCTCGCCCGTGGTCATCGAGCGGACGACGACGGCCAGGTAGGAGTGATCGAGGATGGGGGCGTCGAAGATGCGGGTCAGCTGCTGCGACAGGACTTGGTACCGAGCACGGGGTGCCTGGTGCCTGGTGCTGGGTGCTTGGTGCGAACGGGTGCCGAGTGCCGGGTGGGTGCCTGGTGCCCGGTCGGTGCCTCGTGCGGCGGGTGGTACGGGGGTACAGAAGAGAAGCAGCGATGCGACGGCGGTCCGCACCCACCAGGCACGATGTACCCACCAGGCACAACGCACCCACCAGGCACCCGGCACCCGCTCGTACCGGGCACCAGGCATCAGGCACCCGGCACGGGCGCGTATCATTTCACCTCGTTCAGCGCCTTGACTGCGTTTTCGTAGTCGCCCTTTTCGATCTTCATCGCGCCGGGCTCGCCGCTGCGGGCGGCGTGATAGTTCTCGCCCCGCACCCCGAACGTCACGCGCTCTTCCTTCTTGCCATCGTCGTATCGGACCACGACGGTGAGCGCCGGCGCCTCGAGGCCGGTTCCCGCGGTCGTATCCGGGAACGCCGTCGCGCGCAGGTTGGAGAATGCCGACAGCATCGCATCCATCTTCGCCATGTCCGCATCCTTCTTCTCGGGGGCGGACTGTACCCACTTATCGGTCGTTGGCGCCTTCGGGTCCTTGTTTTCGACCCGGTCGTAGACGGTGGTCTGCCCGTCACGCGTGACTTCGATGTGCTTCGCGTTGAACGGCCGGAACTCGAACACGTCCTTGCGGCGGAAGTCGGTTGCGTTCTTCTTCAACTCGTCGGCGATCGCCGACTCGAGCGCGAAGACCATCGGCCGCGATAGATCGCGCGCGTACAGGTTGCCTTCGCCGGCATCGCCGCCGACGGCAAGCGCTGCCTGTGCGCTTCCCGCGTTCAGGCGCACCATGACGGCTGGCGAGTTGAGGCCGTACTTCTTGATGTCTGCCTCGGATGGCTCCGCCGCGATGATGCCCTTCATCTGCGCGCCAGAGAGTCGTCCGAGGACGCCCTCGACGGTGCCAAAATCGGCGCGCGCGGCGACCGGCTCGGCGAGCATCCACTCGTTTGCGTCTTTTTTGATGCGCACGGTCTTGCCACCGGACACCACCGTCAGCCCGTCGACCTTGTCGCGGTCGAACTTGAGCGCCGACTTGTCGCGCATGTCGAATGTCGAGCGGACGAACGTGGACTCGAGGTACCCGGGAATGAGGATGACGCGCTTGTCGGCGCCGATCTTCGCGTAGACATCACCGCCGGTGGCCGTCTTGTTTCCGACGAGGAGGCGCTTGGGTTCCTTCTCGCCGGCGAGGCGGAACGAGACCTCGGAGCGCGGCTCGGCGAGCCCGAACTGCTTCAGGTCCTCGGGCGCCTCGTCCACGACGTGCTGGACTTCCAGCGTCGTGAGATTGGTGGCGAGCCCGGAGGCTTCGGTCTGGTCCGCCGCCGTTTTCAGCGGCGCGACGATCTGCCAGTCGTTTCCAGATTTCGTGAGTGTCGTCCGATCGCCATCTTTCATCGCGATCGTGATCTCTTCAATCTTGTCTGCCTGGACGCCTTCGAAGACCTTCGCTTTGGGCTTCGGATCCGAGCTCGGAGCCCTCTCCGATTCGACGAAATAGATGTAGGCGCCGAGACCGAGGCCGATGACGAGAAGAGCGATGAAGGATCGCAGCCGTCCCATTTAGCGTCTCTGCCACCAGGTATAGACGCCAGCAAACAGGATGGCGCCGGGAATGATGAAGATCGTCAGCAGCATCATGAAACGCTGCTGGTCGGCCGTCATCGACAGCCGGCGATCCTGCGCCTCGCGCGGCCGGATCGCGATCATGTTTTCCTGTCCGGCGAGCCAGTTCGCGACGTTCATGAAGAGGTCGCGGCTCCCCACGGCGCCGAGAAATCCATTCGACGCGAAATCGGAGTCGCCGATGGCCACGACGCGGGTCTCCGGCTTCTTGGGTTCTTCCTTCTTGTCGGCTTCGACCTGGTTCTCCGACTTGGGTGGAGGCGGCGCCTCCGGCGCTGCGGCGGAAACGGCGGCACCGAGCGGGATCGGACCGGTCTTGTCACCCTTCGCCGCGTCCGACGTGAGCCGGCCGGTGGTCAGGAGCGCCTTGATGTCGGTCTCGGCCCAGCTGCGAGGGCTCGTTTCGATGAATGGCTGCGCGGTGCGACCGTTGACGCCGCCCGAGACGGGCGTCATCGAGCGGGCGATCGGGTAGACCGTGAACAACGCAAACCGATCGACGATCGGGTGCGACGGATAAGGCGGCATCGCGACCGGAACCGACGGCTCGTCGCTCCTCCCGCTGACGTCCACCACGATGTCGTTCCCCGCCTCGATGCCCCATTCGTGCAGCAGCGCGGCAAGGTTGGTGAGGGGCGTCGCATCCGGACGGGTGGGCGGATCGAGCAGGAACAGCGCCCGGCCGCCGCGCTGCAGGTACTCGCGCAGCATGCCAATCTCTTCGGGCGTGTAGTCGACCTGCGGTCCCGCAATCACGACCGCCGTTGCCTCCGCCGGCACCGACTTCTGCTGCAGCAGTCCGAGCTTCTCGACCTTGAAGTTGTCGATCTGCAATGCCTGCGCGATGCCTGAGTAGCCCGTCCGCCGATCTGTTCCGGCCGTGTCGTGCTCGCCGTGCCCCTGGACGAAGTACAGCGTCTTTTCCTTGCCCTGCACGGCCTTGATAAGCGCGTTCGTCAGGTCCTGCTCGGAATCGTTCGTCGCGCGCTCGACGCGCGCGTCGTGCTCGAACACGACCGTACCTTCCTGCTGGATCTTGTACTGGTCGGCGAGCGCGGGCCGCTTGTACACGTCGATGTACTCGACCGTCACATTCTTCGACGCGTACTGGAACTGATCGAGCCGATCGCGGAACCGCTCGAAGTCGTCCCCCTTCGTGAACACTTTGAT
The DNA here is from genome assembly GCA_036258175.1 of Vicinamibacterales bacterium. Lineage (GTDB taxonomy): Bacteria > Acidobacteriota > Vicinamibacteria > Vicinamibacterales > 2-12-FULL-66-21 > DATAEE01. The sequence goes on along the minus strand of DATAEE010000300.1, from coordinate 26,938 downwards.
GCTGACCGGCTTGTCGAGCGTCTCGAGAATCCTCTTGGTCTGGTCCGACAGGGTGAACGTGCCGCCCGCCGTGAAGTCCTTGCGATAGTTCTGGCGGTTCGAAATCCAGTTGATCGCAACCAGGATTCCGAGCACCACGGCGACGCTTGCGATCGTGAGCGTGCCGTATCGCGCCTGCCGCCCGGAGAACGACCGCCCGATGTCCCGCCACTGGCTCAGCATGTACAGGAGCACGAGCACGAGCCCCGTCAGCGCGAGCCCGCGCTGCCACGCGTCCCAGTTTGGCCCGCTTGGCAGCGCCGTGTTCGGGATGATCCAGATCGCGAAGGCAGCGAACACGACCGCCGCGCCCGCCCAGCCGAGGATGTTGAGGATCTTTCTAATCATGGTTATCCGCGCCACCGCTCGGTGTCGACCGACTTAGCGGTGAGGAACAGCCCGAGGGAAATGAAGCTCAGGTAGTAGATGAGATGTTTCGTGTCGAGCACGCCCTTCGAGAAGTCGTCGAAGTGGCCCGTGAGCGACAGATACCGAAGCACCGACCCCGTGGTCCCGCTCGAGTCCGTGGCCATCCAGTCGATCACCCACAACATCAGGAAGGTCACGAACGTCGCGACCGCCGCGACGATCTGGTTCTTCGTGAGGCTGGAGATGAACAGTCCGACCGACAGGAACACGCCGCCGAGCAGCAAGAGCCCTAGGTAACCGATGACGATTGGTTTCCACTCCGGATCGCCGAACCAGAACAGCAGCGCCACGTAGAGGACCGTCACGAGCAGCATCGTCGCATAGAGCGCGAGAACGCCCAGGAACTTGCCCAGGATGATCTGGAGGTCGGTGACCGGCGACGTGAGCAGGAGCTCGATCGTGCCGGACCGCTTCTCCTCGGCGTACGTCCCCATCGTGATCGCCGGCAGCAGGAAGAGGATCACGACGCTCGAGTTCGTCAGCACGTACCGAATCATGTCCTGGTTGATGTTGACCGTCTGCGGTCCCATCCCCGGCATGCCCTGGCTGCGCTGCAGGAAGAAATGCAGCATGACGTAGAAGAACCACCCGAACGCGAGCGCCCAGAAGCCCGTGACGATGTAGGCGATCGGCGACGCGAACAGCGTGCGGAATTCCTTTCTCGCGATGGTGAGAACGTTACCCACCGAGCACCTCCCCATCGGTGCGGCTCGCGCCCGCCGGCTCGTTCGCCGCCTCACTCTCCTCGTCGGCGCGCGGAGGTCCCGCCGCGCCGCTATCTTCTTCCCGCTCCTCGGTCGTGAGGTGCAGGAAGATCTCCTCCAGGCTCATGCGCATCGGCCTCAGCTCGAGCAGCCCCCATCCCTTGCCGACGACCGTCCGCGCGAGATCGCGGCGGATGTCGCTTCCGCGTTCGCTCTCGACTTCGAAGCCGACGATTGACTCGCGCTGATCCGCGAGCGCAACCCGCAGGACTCCCGGGACCTGCTCGAGCACGCCCTTCGGATCGACGTTCCCCGCGTCGAGCTGCACGTACATCGTCTCGGAGCCGCGCAGCCGCGCGGTCAGGTTCTCCGGCGTGTCGATCGCGACCACCCGGCCGCGGTTGATGATCACGACGCGCTGACAGGTCTGCGAAACCTCGGGCAGGATATGGGTGCTCAGGATGATCGTGTGATCGCCCGCGAGGCTCCGGATGAGTTGTCTGGTATCGATGATCTGCTTCGGATCCAGTCCCGCCGTGGGCTCATCCAGTATGAGGACGTCGGGGTTGTGAATGAGCGCCTGCGCGAGCCCGACGCGCTGCCGGTACCCCTTCGAGAGCTTCGAGCAGTGGCGCGACGCCATGTCGGTGACGCGCGTCTTCTCCATGATTTCTCCGACGCGCGCGTTCCGCTGCGCGCCAGGGATCCCCTTCAGGCGCGCGACGAAGTTCAGGTACTGGCGCACCGTCATTTCCGGATAGAGGGGAGGCGTCTCCGGCAGATAGCCTGTCCGGCGTTTGGCGTCGATGGGCTTCTCGAAGACGTCGTAGCCCGCGACGACCGCCTTGCCTTCGGTGGCGGGAATGTAACCGGTCAGGATCCGCATCGTCGTGGTCTTGCCGGCGCCGTTGGGGCCCAGAAAGCCGAGGATCTCGCCCTTCTCGACCCGGAAACTGACGTCGTCGACGGCGGTCACCCGACCGTATCGCTTCGTGAGGTGCTGCACCTCAATCACGGCACGCTCCGTAAATAGTGGTAGTGAAAACGATTAGGACCAACCCTGTATGCTAATCAGTCGCCGAAAAACGTGTCAAGATGGACAGGAATGGCCCGGACAGTCTGCGCCGTCTGTGAAATCCACGCGGAGTCCATCTTCAAGGTCGAGGGGATGGACTGCCACGAGGAGGTGGCTATCCTCGAGCGACGCCTCAAGCGGCTGCCCGGCCTCGAGGATCTCGCCGCCGACGTAATCAGCCAGCGGCTGCGCGTTAAGTACGATGCCGCGAAGCTTACCGCGGCCGCCATCGCGGAGGCGGTGGCGCAGACGGGGATGCGCGCCTGGCTCGAGCACGAAGAGCCGGTGCGGGCGGCCGGCTCGGTGCGCGCCAGGCGGATCCTCGTCGTCGTTTCGGGCGTGGCGCTGGCGGCGGGACTCCTCACTCGTCTTTTTGACGCTCCGCGGGCGCTCGAGGTCGCGCTTCTGGCGCTCTCCGTGGTGACCGGCGGTCTCTACACGGTCCGGCGCGCGTTGTCGGCCGCCCGGACGTTCTCGCTCGATATCAATGTTCTCATGCTCGTCGCGGTGGCGGGCGCCGTGCTCATCGGCGAGTGGTTCGAGGCCGCCACCGTTGTCTTCCTCTTTGCGCTAGCCCAGTTCCTCGAGGCGCGGAGCATGGATCGGGCGCGCGGTGCGATCCGCGCGCTGATGGACGTCACGCCCGTGGAAGCGCTCGTCCGGCGCGACGGCGCCGAGCGTCGCGTCAGCGTGGATGAGGTGGCGGTCGGCGACACCATCATCGTGAAGCCGGGCGAAAAGATCCCGCTCGACGGCCGCGTCGCCGCGGGAGAGAGCCACGTCAACCAGGCGCCGGTGACGGGAGAGTCGCTGCCCATCGACAAGTGCCCGGGCGACGACGTCTTCGCCGGGACGATCAATGGCCGCGGTGCGCTCGAGGTCATCGTCACGCGGCCGCGCCGCGACACGACGCTGGCGCGGATCATCCATCTCGTCGAGCGAGCTCAGGCGCAGCGGGCGCCGAGCCAGGCCTTCGTCGACCGTTTCGCCCGCTGGTACACGCCCGCGGTCCTCGTGCTGGCGCTCGCGATTGCGTCGATCCCGCCGCTCGCCGGGGCGCCGGCCGGTCCATGGCTGTATCGCGCGCTCGTGCTGCTCGTCATCTCCTGCCCCTGCGCGCTGGTGATCTCGACGCCGGTGTCGATCGTATCGGCGCTTGCGGCCGCGGCGCGCAAAGGTGTCCTGATCAAAGGCGGCGTGCACCTCGAGCGGACCGGGGCGGTGCGCTGCGTCGCGTTCGACAAGACCGGCACGCTGACCAAAGGACGTCTCCATGTGACCGATGTGGAACCGCTCGACGGCGCATCCGCCGAGACAGTACTCGGGCTCGCGGCCGCGCTCGAGATCCGCTCCGAGCATCCGATCGGCCGCGCGATCGTGCGGCGTGCGGCGGCGGCAGGGATCGCCGTCGCGGCGGGCGATTCGTTCCAGGCGCTTCCTGGACGCGGCGCAGAGGCGCGCATCGCGGGCTCGCCGGCCGTCGTCGGCAGCCATCGCCTGTTTGAGGAGCGCGGTCTGTGCTCGCCGAAGATTCACGATCGGCTCGACGCGCTCGCGGCGCGCGGCCGCACCGCCATTCTGGTCGCCCGCGGCGGCGAGGCCATCGGCGTCATCGGCGTCGCCGACGAACTGCGCGAGGCGAGCCGGGATGCCGTCGATCTTCTCCGTCAGCAGGGCGTGAGGCGCGTCGCGCTCCTGACGGGCGACAACACCGAGACCGCCAATGCGATCGCGCGCGAGATCGGAGTGGACGAGGTCCGCGCCGAACTGCTGCCGGAAGACAAAGTGGCCGCGATCGAAGACCTGCGCCGGAGATACGGCACCGTCGTCATGGTCGGCGACGGTGTGAACGACGCGCCTGCGCTGGCGACCGCGGATGTCGGGATCGCGATGGGGGCGGCGGGCAGCGACGCCGCGCTCGAGACCGCCGATGTCGCGCTGATGGCCGACGAGCTTCTGAAAATTCCCTACGCGGTTCGCCTGAGCCGAGCGACCGTCCGCAACATCCGCGCGAACATTGCGTTCTCGCTTGCGCTCAAAGCCGCGTTCCTCGGCCTCGCCGTGGCTGGCATCGCGACGCTGTGGATGGCCGTCGTCGCCGACATGGGCGCGTCGCTGATCGTAATCGCGAACGGGCTGCGACTGCTCCGCACAGACTGACCGCAGATCACCGTTTCTAAAGCCGCAGATAAACGCAGATGCCGTCACTAATCTGCGTGCGCCCTGCGTGTATCTGCGGTTCCAAAAAGAGAATCCGCGTAATCCGTGGCTCGTGATCCGCGTAATCCGCGGCTCAGGAAGGCGCGGTTTTCGAGAAGAAATGCTGATCGACGAACTCGTCGATCGCCGTCTGCGCGGCGGCGTCGACTCTCTCGAACTGAAGGCCCATTCCGACTCTGCGGTCGCTCCAGGCCACGCGTGATTCGGTTTCGATGTCGTCGGTCGATCCCGGAAGCCGGAAGCGCGCGCGTACCTTGGAGCCGGCCGGAAGCGGACTCATCGTTCGGATTCCAAGCCCACCTTTGCTCAGATTCAGCGTGAGGGCCGCGGCGATCGTTGCACCGAAGTGATACGCGACTGGAATGCCGAGCACGACGCGCGGGCTACCGCGGCGGTTGAAGTTATCCGGAAACAGATGCGGCGCGATCGACGGCAGAATGTGCTGCACCGCGCTGTATTCGTTGACGTAGCCGGCGACGCCGAGCGACGCGAGCGTGCGGACCTCATCCGCGTTCGCAACCGTTCCGCTGAACACGAGGATCGGCAGACGGCCTTCGTCGATCCGCCGGACCGACCGCACGATCTCGACGCCGCCTGCATTCGGCAGCCGCAGATCGATCAAAACAAGGTCGACCTCCTTCAGATCAGCGCGGATCCGCGCGAGCAGTTCGACGCCAGACTTGACCGGAATCGCGCGGTGTCCCGCTGCGAGTACGGCGTTGGCAAAACGGTCGCGCACGAACGCGCTGTCGTCGGCAATGATGACGGTTTTCTGGGCAGCCACGGTCCCTGTTGCATTGCAGAATTTATCAGGATCTCGCTATAATCCGAACTTCTGGTGATTGACAATCGCCAGGGAGTCCTGAATGGCCGCGACCTGTCCGGAGTGTGACGCCGAGCTCGACGTCGACGAGTTCGACGTCGAGGAAGACGAAGAAGTGAGCTGCCCTGAGTGCGGCTCCACGCTCCGCGTCGTGACGACGTCTCCGCTCGAGCTTGAATCACTCGACGACGACGACGAAGAAGATGAGGACGACGAGGAAGACGACGACGGCGAGGATACGGACGACGAGGACGACACCGTCGACGAGGACGAGGACAAAGAGGACTGGGACGAGTGACGAGCGAGGTGAGCGCCGCGAAGGCCCGGGCGCTTCACGATCTGCTGGCGGGCCTCGATTCGGTCGTCGTGGCTTACAGCGGCGGAGTCGACAGCGCCTATCTCGCCTGGGCGGCGACCGACGTCCTCGGGTCCCGCGCACTGTGCGTGACCGCCGATAGCGACAGTTACCCCGAGCGGCATCGCCGGATCGCAATCGAGATCGCCCGCGACTTCGGCCTCCACCACGAAATCATTCAGACGCGGGAAATCGAGAATCCCGCGTACCGCGCCAACCCGGCGGACCGCTGCTATCACTGCAAACACGAGCTCTACACGCACCTGTCGGCCATCGCGGGTGCGCGCGGGTTCGCCATCATCGTCGACGGCAACAACGCCGACGATCGCGGCGACTATCGTCCCGGCCGGAAGGCAGCGCGCGAGTTCGGGGTGCGGAGCCCGCTCGACGAGGTCGATCTGATCAAGGACGAGATCCGTGAGCTCTCGCGGGCTGCCGGCCTGCCCACCTGGGACGAGCCGGCGTCGGCGTGTCTCTCGTCGCGCATTCCGTATCACAACGAAGTCACGCCGAAAAAACTCCGGACGATCGATCAGGCTGAGGCCGCGCTGCGCCGGCTCGGGTTCCGCGTCTGCCGCGTGCGCCATCACGATCGGATGGCGCGGCTCGAGATCGGCCAGGACGAGCTCGCGCGCGCGCTCGAACCGGCGATGCGGGCGATCATCGAACGCGAGGTCCGCGCCGTGGGCTACGACGAAGTAACGATCGATCCGCGCGGCTACCGCCGCGGCAGCCTCAACGAGGCCCTCCTGCTCAAGGTCGTCTGAGTCGTGGCCGGCCTTCGTCCGGCGATTGTGCTCTTCTTCATCGTGACGTTCGGCTTCGCGGCGCGCGCCGCGACGCTGCGCACCCCGATCTTCGACCATCACAGCTGGCGGCAGGCGGACACGGCCGCGATCGCGCGCAACTTCGTGCGCGAGCGTTTCAATCCGCTCTATCCACAGGTTGACTGGCGCGGCAGTCGCGCAACCGGCTACGTCGAAACGGGGCTGGAACTCCAGGCGTTGCTGATCGCCGGGGTGTGGCGCGCGGGCGGGATTCACGTCGAGACCGGCCGCGCCCTCGCCGCCGCGATGTACGTAGCCACGGCACTGCTGCTGTACCGGTTCGTGCGACGCCGGCACGACGACATGACGGCGCTGGCCGCCGTGTACGCGCACGCGTTCGCGTTTCCGCTCGGGTTGTTCGGCGATCGGGCGTACCTGAATGAGCCGTTGCTCATTCTGCTCTGTGCGGCCGCCCTCGTCGCGGCTCAGGCCTGGCTCGACCGGCCCCGAGTGGCCTGGCTGATCGGTCTCGCCGCCGCGACGTCGATTGTCGGGATGGTGAAGCTCCCGTATCTCGTCGTGTACGCACCAATCGGAGCGCTCTTCGTCGAGCGGTTCGGCTGGCGGGGGGTTTTCAAGCCCGCGCTGATGGTCGCGCTCGTCGCGAGCGTGGCATCCGCCGGGATCTGGTATGCGCACGCCCATACGCTGTACTCGACGACCGGATTGAGTTTCGGCCTCGGCGACAAGACGTTCGATCCATCCCTTGTCTTCTCCACGCGGTTTCCGCTGCGGATCGCGCGGCGGCTCGTGCGAGACGTCATCGGGCCGGTCGGTCTCGTGCTGCTCGTGTGGGGCACGATCGCCGCGGTGCGGCGGCGGCGTCTGGCGGAACCAGCCGGGCTCATGGCATTTGCTGTGTATCTGATCGCCGTCGCTCGGGGCAACTATCACCACGACTACTACCAGCTCGCGATCCTTCCGATCGGCGCTGTGCTCGTGGGTCTGGGCGTGGTCGCGGCGGTCGAGGAAGCCGCCCGCCGCGGATGGCCGGCGGCGCGGCGTCAGTGGCTTGCGGCGGCTTTACTCTGGCTCCTCGCGATCACGACCGCGGTTCGCAGCCTGAGCGCGCACTCGTGGTACGAAGTCGAAGCCGCATGGCTGGAGTTGTGCCGCACGATCGCACGGCAAGTCGAAGCCGAGGACCGGCTGCTCTTCGTCAACTATCCGAGCCCCGATGTGATGTTCTGTGTGGATCGGCCTGGCTGGATTCTCGACTGGCCGGCGCGCGCGCCAGAGGTCCAGCAGGCGGCGCGCGACGGCGCGTCCATCGTGCTGGTGCCGCCAGCCGACGCCAGACAGCTCGGCATTCTCCTCGATGGTGCGAGGCTGCTGGCGGCGTCGCCGGAGCTGGCGGCCTATCGGCTCAACGATCCTGCCCCCTGAAAGCGGCGTTGTGCTAACGTGGCGCCCGCCAGCGCTCCATGAGACCCCCTCGCAGCGCTTTGGCGCTGCTCGGCTATGCTCTCTCCGCCGTGCTGTTTTTGTGGCCGCTGCCCAACAACATCACGGGATCGTTGACCGGATCCGTGTCGGGCGACACGGGCGTCTACGTCTGGAACATCTGGGTGTTCCGGCATGAGATCGTCGCCCACGGTCATCTCCCGCTGTTCACGTCGAAGATTCTCGCGCTGACGCCGCCGATCGATCTCAGCCTGCACAACTACACCATCTTCCAGGACGTTCTCGCGTTTCCGCTCCTCCCGCTCCTCGGCGTCGTCGCGACCTTCAACCTGGTGCAGCTCGCGATGCTCACGCTGACGGGCTTCGCGACGTATCTGCTGGCCCGGCGCGTGACGGAGCGCGACGCCGAGGCGTGGCTGGCTGGCCTCCTGTTCGCGTTCTCACCGACGATGATCGCGAAGAGCACGGCGCATTTCAGCCTGCTCGCCGCCGCGCCCCTCGCGTTCTTCCTATTGCTCTTGCTGCGAGTCGAACAGACAGGGAAACTGCGCGACGCGGCCCTCGTCGGTCTCGTTGTCGCCTGGGCCGCGCTTTGCGACGCGTACTACGGCATCTATTGCGTCCTTCTGTTTTGCGTGTTTGCCGGGGCGCGGCTCGTGCGAATGGAGCGCCACGCGCCGCCGATGCCGCTCGCGCGCGTACTCGACGTGCTGATGTTGTGCCTGGGCGGCCTCGTGTTCGGGATCCTGGCAAGCGGTGGCCGGCGCGTGCAGCTGCTCGGCATCACGGTGAGCATGCGATCGGCGTACACGCCGATGCTGCTCTTGACGCTCACTGCGCTCGTCCGGCTTGCGCTGGTCGCGCGTCCGCGCGTCGCGGCGCCGGGCTTTGATCTCAAACCGATTGTCGGAATGCTGCTCGCCGGCGGAGTCGTGTGCGCGACCATGCTGTCGCCCGTTCTGTATGCGCTGGGCCATCGCATGGCGGAAGGCGGACGGCTGCAGGAAGAAATCTTCTGGCGCAGCAGCCCGTCCGGGATCGATCTCGCGGCGTGGCTACTTCCGAATCCGAATCACCCACTCGCCGGGTCGATCTGGCGCGAATGGCTCACGCGGGAGCGCGGCGACGCATTTCCCGAGCAGGTCGCGTCGCTCACATTCGTGGCGGTCGCGGTGGTCGGTCTCGCGCTCTGGAAGCGCCGGCAGCCGCTGCCGCGGATGTGGCTCGCGATCACCGTCTCGTTCGCGCTGCTGGCGCTCGGTCCCTTCATCCGGGTTGCCGGTATCGAGACCTACATTCCGGGGCCATGGGCGCTGCTCCGGTACGTGCCGATCGTCGGCGGCGCGCGGATGCCAACGCGCTTCGTGGTGCCCGCGATGCTCGCCTTCTCTGTGCTGTTCGCCGTCTGTCTCGCTCGACTGGCCACCGGACCGCGCAGGCGGATGGTTCTGGCCGTCGTCGGCGCGCTCCTCGTCTTCGAGCTGTGGCCGGCGCCGCGGCCCCTGCACACGGCGGAGGTGCCGGGCATCTACCGCACCATCAAGGAAGATCCACGCGGCATCCGCATCCTCGAACTGCCGTTCGGTATTCGCGATGGCGTGATGTCGGAGGGAGACTTCAGCGCGTCGAGTCAGTTCTACCAGACCTACCACGAGAAGGCGTTGATCGGCGGCTACCTGTCGCGCATTCCGGTGTCCGAAGTGGCAAAGTACCGCCGTTTCCCGTTGCTGTCGGCACTGCTCGATTTGAGCGAACGCAAGCCGCCCGATCCCGGGACCGAGCGCCTGGCGCGAGAGGACGCCCAACCGCTCGTCGAGCGCACGCGCATGGGCTACGTCGTGATTGACACGCAGCGCGCCTCTCCGGCGTTGCGCGAGTTTGCCGTCAGCGCCTTCGGCCTCGTCAAGATTGCTGCAGAGGACGGTCGCGAACTGTACCGGACGGAGCCCGGCCCGTCGTTCAACGAGCCGGACGGCGGCGCGGCGCAGCGGGTCTATTGATGCACCCGCGCGAGCGCCATCAGCGAGCTGCCAAACGGCATCGGCACCGCCCGGACGACACGCGCTTCGAGCGTCAGCAGATTGCCGAGCAGCGCGTTGACCGGCGCCGGGGGAATCGAAATCTCCCGGGTCGCCTCCGCGTCGGCGTCGGAGCCCGCCAGACCGGACATCCGCTGCACGGCTCGAACGGCCGCGACCAGGGGGAAGAGCGTCGCGTTGGTGTACGTCAGACGGAGCACCCTGAAGCCCGCGCGCTCGAGCAGGCGTCGGAGATCACGGCGGCTGTAGCGCCTCACTTCCCGCGAGAGGACCGAGTGATTGCCCCGCAGCAGGTTCAGGGCCGCGACGGTGACCACGAGGTGGCCCCCCGGGCGGAGGACCCGGTGCATCTCCCGGACCGCGATTTCCTCGGCTTCTCCGGGAATGCACTGTAGAACATCGAACGAAGTGACGAGATCAAAAGAAGCGCGGCAAAAAGGGAGCGCGGCGGCACTGGCGCGTGCGAGCCGGGTCCGGCCCGACGCGCGCGCGTGGGCGAGACCGCTCCACGTCAGATCGATACCGGTGGCACGTCCGAACGTCGAGAGCCACTGGAGGTTGTGACCCGTGCCGGCGCCGCAGTCGAGGATCTCCGCAGGGTGGCGGTCGACGGCGTGCGCGACGAGCGGCGTCACGAACGCGCGGAAACCGCGGAACCAGAAGTGGTTGCGCTCCGCGCGCGCCGTCGCTTCGAGCAGGCGGTCCATCGGCGTATGTTAAGCTCGTTCAGTTTCCAGGAGATTGTTTCTATGAATCACGCGAGTCGTGCGTGTCTGGCGATAGGACTGTCCGCGCTGCTTACCGCAGCCGCATGTGGAAAGCCGAAGCCGGCGACGACTCCCGCGCCGGCGCCGCCGCCGCGGGCCGCCGATCCCACTCCACCGCCACCCCCCCCGCCTCCGCCGCCGCCGGCGACCCCCGCGCCGACCCCGATGACGGAAGACGAGCTCTTCGCCCGCAAGTCGGTCGACGATCTCAACGCCGAGGCGCCGCTCGCGGAGGTGCACTTCGACTACGACAGCGCGGATCTCAGCGAAACCGCCCGCACGACCCTGCAGAAGAACTCGGCGTGGCTGAAGCGCTGGACGGCGGTCAAGGCGACCGTCGAAGGGCATGCGGATACACGCGGCACCAACGAATACAACCTGGCGCTCGGCGAGCGCCGCGCGGCCGCCGTCCGCGACTACCTCAATGGACTGGGCTTGACCGGCGACCGCATCGCGATCGTGAGCAAGGGCGAGGAGCAGCAGGTCTGCACCGAGCTCAACGAAGCCTGCTGGTCGCGGAACCGGAGAGGGCGGTTCATTATCACCGCGAAGTAGGGGCGGTTCGCGAACCGCCCCTACCCGTCCCTGGCATCCGTCCTTTGAGCGCCCGCCGCAGGGCGTCCTCGTCGAGTCGGAACTTGGCGATCTTCTTTCCGTCCAGTTCGAGCACGGGGATTTCCTGGCCGTAGCGCAGCTCCAGCTCGGGATCGCCGCTGATATCCACTTCGGTCAGCTCGAACGGATGCTCGCGGCGGACACGCTGGACGACAGCCTTCATTTCCTCGCAGAGATGACAACCCGGGCGGGAATAGATTGTCAGCGTCAACCGAGTCCCTAGTCCCTAGTCCCTAGTCCCTAGTCCCTGAAGAATCCGTTCAGCTGCCGCCCGCGGATCGGGCGCGGCGATGATCGGCCGTCCGACAACGATGTAGTTGGCGCCGGCGGCGATGGCCTCGGCCGGTCCCATCGTGCGCGCCTGATCATCGGCGCCGCTTGCCTTGGCAGCGTCACCGCGGATGCCGGGCGTCACGACGACGAACTCATCGCCGCAGCGGCGCCGGATCGCGGCGATTTCGAGCGGCGAGGCCACCACGCCGTCCAGCCCCGCTTCCTGCGTCAGCGATGCCAGCTTGGTGACCTGGTCGATCGGCGGCAGGAGCACCCCTACTTCGTCCAGTGTCGCCTGCGTCATGCTGGTGAGCACGGTCACGGCGATGACGAGCGGCGGCTCGCGGCGAGCTGCGGCGGCCGCCTTGACGGCACCCTCGTGCGCGGCGCGCATCATGGCGGCGCCGCCCCCGGCGTGGACGTTGACCATCCAGGCGCCGAACACCGTTGCCGCCTCAACGGCGCCGGCCACGGTGTTCGGGATGTCGTGGAACTTGAGATCGAGGAAGACCCGGTCGCCGCGCTCGGCGAGGGCGCGAACGATCGCGGGGCCCTCGGCGGTGAAAAGCCGGCTGCCGACCTTGAAGCCGCCCGCGAGCCCTCTCAACGATTCGGCCAGCTCCAGCGCGCGCTGGCCATCGTCCACGTCGAGCGCGACTAGGAGCTGATCCACGCCTGCTCGCGCGCGCGTGTATCGAGCGTTCCGATGAGATCAGCAACCCGCCCGATGTTGTGGCGCGTCAGATAGTCGCGCAGGCCGTCGAGGAGCTTCGACCAGACGAACGGGTCGACGAAGTTGGCGGTGCCTACCTGCACCGCGGTTGCGCCGGCGATCATGAATTCGAGCGCATCGGTGGGCGTGGCGATGCCGCCCATGCCGATGACCGGTATTTTGACGGCTTGCCGGCACTCGTACACCATCCGGACGGCGATCGGCCGGATGGCCGGGCCGCTGAGCCCGCCGACGATGTTCGAGAGCTTTGGCCGCCGCGTCTCGACGTCGATGGCCATCGCGAGGAACGTGTTCACGAGCGACACCGCGTCCGCTCCCGATTCTTCAGCGGCTCGCGCGAAGGACGCGACATCGGTCACGTTCGGCGTCAGCTTCGGGATGACCGGCAGACGAGTGACCTTCCGGACGGCGCTGACAACGTCGAGCGTGCCCGTGAGGCTGCAGCCGAAGGTGATGCCACCTTCTTTGATGTTGGGGCACGAGATGTTCAGCTCGAGCGCGGCTACGCCTTCCGCGTCGGAGAGAATCCGCGCCAGCTCGACGTACTCGTCGAGCGTGGTGCCGCAGATGTTGACGATGACGACCGCGCGGCGGTCCCGCAGTTCCGGCAGCTTTTCGCGGATGAAGCGGTGGACGCCGATGCCTTGCAGTCCGATCGCATTGAGCATCCCCGACGGGGTCTCGACGATCCGCGGCGGCGGGTGACCCTCGCGCGCTTCGAGGAACAGCCCCTTGACGGCGACGCCGCCGAGCGTCGAGAGGTCGACCACATCGGCGTACTCGACGCCGTACCCGAAGCACCCGCTCGCGGCGATGATCGGGTTCGCGAGCTTGAGTGGACCGATTTGGACAGCGAGGTCAGTCATTGTGGAGGGCGGCCCGGCCTAATGCCTGAGATCTTCCCACACGATCAGGCTTGAATCGAACACGGGTCCGTCGATGCACGACCGAACGAAGTGTGCCGAGCCGTCCGTCTGCACGGGAACGACGCAGCTGTAGCAGCCGCCGAGACCGCACCCCATCACCTGTTCGAGCGACACCACCGCGCGCCGATCGTAACGGCGCGCGAGGCTGGCGACGGCCGCCATCATCGGGGTCGGCCCACAAACATACAGCGTGATACTCCGATCGGCGGCGGCCGCTTTGAGCGCGCGTTCGAGCGGCGCCGTAACACGTCCGTGCTCCCCGCGGCTGCCATCTTCAGTTGTCAGCACGACTCCCACGCCGAGGCGCTCGAAAAACTCGACGTAGAAGAGGTCCGCGCTTCGGCGGCCGCCATAAAAGAGCGTCGCTGGCGTGCGTCGGGTCGCGAGCGCTTCCGCCAGCGTTGCAAACGGCGCGAGCCCGACGCCGCCCGCAACCATCCAGCCTTCGCCCGATCGATCGACGGGTTCAAAGGGCCGTCCCAGCGGACCCAGGCACGGAACAGTCGCACCCGGGACGGCGTCGAAGAACAGCCGCGTGCCGACGCCGACACGCTTGTTGAGAATCGACACGCCCGTCGGACGGCCGGCAGCGTCGCGAAGAATCTCGAAGATCGAAAACGGCCGCCGGAGCAGTGGATCAGTGCCCGGCGATGCCTTCAACATGACGAACTGTCCCGGCAGTGCATCGCGCGCGATCGCCGGCGCGTCGAGCGCGACGACGTTGTACTCGTCGGACAGCCGCGTGTTCGCGATCACCGCGGCGTCGACGTCGATCGGCATATCCCGGCAGTATACCTAGATTGCCCGTTATCTGCGTTGATCGGCGGCTTGCGTTGATCTGCGTTAATCTGCGGCTGTGCGGTTCCTCCGGATGCTCACCAACGCAGTCGCGGGCGGACTCCTCGGCGCCGTGTACCTCACGCTGCTCCTCCTGCAGCTCAACCCGCACGTGCCGCTGATCTCCGCGACGACGTGGCACTGGACGCTCACGCTGGCGGTGTTCTACGGCGCGCATCTGATCGTGTTTTTCTATCTCGCCCTCGCGCTGCGCGAGTTCGTGGCGACGCCGGTGTCGCCCGGCTGGATCAGCGTTCGGCTCCTCGCGTGGATGGCGGCGTTTGTATCCGTTGGCGCCGCCGTGCTGATGTGGGTCAACGTCCGCGGCTTTGGCCTGAGCCTCGGCGAGCACGCGGTGCGGCGCATGACTATTGGAGCGATCGCCATGTCGGCCGCGGCATCGGTCGTGCTGCTGACCGCGCTGGCACGGTACTCCTTCGGGCGGCGGGGCAGTCCGGCCGCCGGTGCCATGCTGCTCCTTGCCGTCGCGACCTCGATCGCTGCACCCCTCGCGGCGCGCGGGCCGGGACAGCCGGATCCGCCAGGGCCACGTCGCTCCGAGCTCGCCAGCGTCGTGGCCGGCCCCGTGGGAGGGCGCGTCGTGCTGATCCTGCTCGACGGCGCCTCGCTCGAGTATCTCTGGCCTCTCGCGGCCGAGGGACGCCTTCCGAATTTCGATCGCCTGCTGACGCGTGGCGCGACGATCGATCTCGCCACCATTCGTCCGACCCAGCCCGAACCGGTCTGGACCGCCGTCGCGACGGGTAAGTATCCGCCCGGCAATGGCGTGCGGTCGGCCGCGACGTATCGAGTGCAGCCGTCGGACGCGCCGGTCGACCTGCTGCCCGATTACACGTTCTCGCATCTTCTCGTGCGTCTCGAGCTTGTGAGGAGCGATCCCACGACGTCGGCCGCCTGGCGCGCGCGGCCGCTCTGGGACATCCTCAACGGGTTCGGTCTCGCCAGCGGTGTTGTCCGATGGCCCGCCACGCTGCCCGCGCGGCCCGTCCGCGGCTTTCTCGTCAGCGATCGTTTCCACCAGATCTCGAGTCCGCTCCTGCGGCTCGATGACGAGGAGATCGCCTATCCACCGCAGATTCTGCCGGCGACGCGCGGGATCTTCACGGAAGCGGCGGAACGGCCCGACATCGTGCCGGCCGGGCTCGAAGGCGCAGACGCCCCCGGCGGGGACGATTCGGAAGCGCGCTGGGATCCGGTCTATGCGCGCGCCGCGCGCGAGCTTGGTGCTGGAAACGGGCCACTCACGCTGACGGCCGTGCGGTACGCGGGGCTCGACGACGTCGGCCACGTCTACCTGCGGTATGCACAGCCCGGCGCATTCGGCGATGTCACCGATGCCGAGCGCCAGCGTCACGGTGAAGTCCTCGAGCGCTACTACGGGTACATCGACGCTGAAATCGGCTCGGTCGTCCAAACGCTTGGGCCGGAGGATCTGCTTCTAGTGGTTTCCGGGTTCGGCATGCAGCCGGTCAGCCCGGGCAAGCGGCTGGTCGCGCGGGCGATGCGCGAGGGGCACATCACGGGCACGCACGACCGGGCGCCCGACGGGTTCCTCATCGCCTACGGCGCTCACGTGACGACGGGCAAGCTGCCCGAGCGGGGATCGATCGTGGACGTGACGCCGACGGTGCTCTATTTCCTGGGATTGCCGGTCGGACGCGACATGGACGGCTTCGCCCGCACGGATCTCTTCGAGCGGACGTTCACTGCGGACCGGCCCATCACATTCATTGCCACGTACGACCGTTAGATTCTGCTAGAATAGGTCCACTCTTTAACTGCGGTCCTGAGAGGCCGCGAAGAGGTGTGCCGTGACCGTCCCTCTCCTTCGTTCAATCCCAGCTTTGATCATGTGGGGCTTCGCCCCACACCCCGGCTCGGTCGCTTGCGGGGGCCCTACGCCCCGCGCCGCTCCCTCGCGGCCGCGGCCTCCCTTTGTCGTGTGCCATCAACGCCCATGGCTGTCGTAATGGACGAGGCGCAGATCGCGCGCGCGTTGACGCGGATCGGGCATGAGATCGTCGAGCGCAACCGCGGCGTTGCGGAGCTCGCGTTCGTTGGGGTTCGCACCCGCGGCGTCACACTCGCGCGGCGGATCGTCAAGACGGTGTCCGAGATTGCCGGCGAGCCAGTGCCGGCCGGCGCGCTCGACATCACGCTCTATCGCGACGATCTCATGCGGCACCCGGTCGGGCCGCAGCCACTCGTGCGCAGCACCGATATCCCGTTCTCGATTGACGACCGCCGGATCCTGCTCGTGGACGATGTGCTCTATACGGGGCGGACGGTGCGGGCGGCGCTCGACGCGTTGATTGACTTCGGGCGGCCCCGGACCATCCAGCTCGTGGTGCTCGTCGACCGGGGCCATCGCGAGCTGCCGATCAAAGCGGATTACGTGGGCAAGAACGTGCCGACCTCGCTCAAGCAGAGCGTGCAGGTCCGCCTGACGGAGATCGACGGCCAGGACCTGGTCTCGATCGAGGAGCACGCGTGATGACCAAACGATCTCCGGACACCGTCATGCCCGCCGACACGCTCGAGTCGCAGCCCGCGACCGCCTCGCTGCGCGGGCGTCACTTGCTGGGTATCGCAGAGCTCACGGCAGAGGAAATCGGCCTCGTGCTGGATACGGCGGAAGCGATGAAGGAAGTCGGGACGCGCACGATCAAGAAGGTCCCGACGCTGCGCGGGCGCACCGTCGTGAACCTGTTCTTCGAGCCGAGCACGCGGACGCGGACGTCGTTCGAAATCGCCGAGAAGCGGCTGAGCGCAGATACGTTGAGCATCGCGGCCGTCGGCTCGAGCGTGGCGAAAGGGGAGACGCTCGCCGATACCGCACGGAATCTCGACGCGATGTCGCCGGATATCACGGTCATGCGCCACGCCTCGTCGGGGGCCTGTCATCTGCTTGCCCGCATCTGCCGATCCCGGATCGTCAATGCCGGCGACGGGATGCACGAGCACCCGACGCAGGCGCTGCTCGATGCGTTCACGATCCGTGAACGGAAGGGCAGGATCGCCGGCCTCAAGGTCGCGATTATCGGCGACCTGTTGCACAGCCGCGTGCTCCGCTCGAACCTGCTCCTGCTGCGGAAACTCGGCGCGGACGTCTGCGTGTCCGGGCCGGCGACGCTCATCCCGCCGGGCATCGAACAATTCGGCCTGCGCGCGACGACAAAGGTCGACGACGCCATCGAAGGCGCCGACGTCGTCATGATGCTTCGTATTCAGCGGGAACGGATGCAGGGACACTTCCTGCCGTCGACGCGCGAGTATTTCACGCTGTTCGGGATGACGACCGAGCGGTTGCGGCGGGCGGCGCCTGACGTCATCATCATGCATCCAGGGCCGATGAATCGCGGCGTCGAGATCGCGTCTGACGTCGCCGACGGACCGTTCTCGGTCATCCTCGATCAGGTTGCAAACGGAGTGGCGGTACGCATGGCGGTCTTGTATCTCATGGCAGGTGGAACGAGCGATGAAGCTGCTCATTAAGGGAGGCCTGGTCGTCGATCCGGCGTCCGGTGTGCACGGACCGCGTGACGTCCTCGTCGAGGACGGACGGATCGCGCGCGTGGACGCGTCGCTGCCTGCGAACGGCGCGCAGGTGATTGAGGTGCCGAAGGGCTGGATCGTGTGTCCCGGCCTGATCGACATGCACGTGCACTTACGCGAGCCGGGCCAGGAACACAAGGAAACGGTCGCGACCGGGTGCGCCGCCGCCGTCGCGGGTGGCTTCACCGCGGTGGCATGTATGCCCAATACGGATCCGATCAACGACCAGGCGAGCGTCACGGAGCTCATCCTTCGACGCGCGGTCGAAGCGGGGCTCGCTCGCGTGTATCCGATCGGCGCGGTGTCCCGCGGATCGCGCGGCGAGCAGATGGCGGATATCGGCGAGCTGCACACGGCCGGCTGCGTAGCGGTGTCAGACGATGGGCGACCTGTTGCGACGGCGCTGCTGATGCGGCGTGCACTCGAGTATGCCGGGATGTTCGGCATGCCCGTCATCGACCACTGCGAGGATCCGTCGCTCAAGGCGGATGGGGTCGCGAACGAAGGGCATCAGGCGTCGCTGCTCGGCCTGCGCGGCATACCGGCCGCCGCCGAGGCGATCATGGTCGAACGTGACGTCATGCTGGCGGAGCTGACCAAAAGCGCGGTCCACATTGCCCACATGAGCGTCAGCGGGTCGCTTCGTGCGGTCCGCGATGGAAAGACGCGCGGCGCGCCGGTGACCTGCGAGGTCGCCCCGCATCATTTCACGCTGACCGATGACGCGCTGGCCGGCATCGCGAGCCCGGGAGGTCGGGGCCTCGCCTACGACACCAACGCGAAGATGAACCCGCCGCTCCGCGATGCCGCCGACCGCGACGCGATGATCCAGGGGCTGGCCGACGACAGCATCGATGCGATCGCGACCGATCACGCGCCGCATCACTACGATGAAAAGGAAGTGGAGTTCGACCTGGCGCCGTTTGGCATCGTGGGCCTCGAGACCGCGGTGTCGCTCGTGTTCGATCGCCTGGTTCACGCCGGGCATATCAATATCTCGAGGATGATCGAGCTGTTGTCGGTCAACCCGGCGCGCATCCTTCGGGTCGAGGGCGGGACGCTCGCGGCAGGCGCCCGGGCGGATGTGACGCTCCTCGCGCCCGATCTGCCGGTCATCATTGCGGCCGCGCGATTCCGGTCGAAATCGAAGAACACGCCGTTCGACGGCTGGAACCTGCGCGGCGGCGTCGGCGCGACGATCATCGACGGGCGGATCGTATATGTGAACGCTGACGCGCCTGGTGCGGCGAATTTCAGCAGAGAGCTTGAATCAGCGCGCCGAGCGTAGCGAGGCGTGGCCTAAAGGAAACAATGAATCGATTGGAAGAGCTGCGAACTCACGCGTTTCAGAAACTCCGCGACTCCGAGGTGCTGATGCTCGACGGGCACTTCGATTACGGGAACGGCTATCACGGCCGGACGTACCTCAACGCGCACCAGCTGTTCCGCTATCCGTCCACGATCTGGCAGCTCGCGCAGGATCTGCTCGACGTCCTTCCGTCGCACATCACGTCGTCGGCGCAGGTGCTTGCCGGACCGGCGACCGGCGGCGCGCTGCTCGCGCACACGCTCGCCGGTCTGCTCGACGGCCGGCGCGCGCTCACGCATCCACCGTGCACGTTCGCGCCGTTCTCCGCCGATCCGTCAGGCGGCTTCAGCCTTCGTCCGTTCTACGCGAAACAAATGGCGGGCAAACGCGTTCTCCTCGCCGATGACGTGCTGAACACCGGCAAGACGTTCGAACGGTGCGCCGCTCTTGTCCGCAGCGTCGGCGGGACGGTCATCGCAACGTGCGAAATCTACGATCGGCTCGAGGCCGTCGTCGACCTCGGCGTCCCCAATTTCTCGCTCGCGAGCTACCGCGCGTCGGAGAACTTCCCGGCCGCCGATTGCCCGATGTGCCGGGCGGGTGAGCCGATCACGACGTTCTAATTCCGTGCCTTCGCTCGCTTCACAGGCGACGCTCCGGGACGAGCTCGACCGGCACTATCACGCCTTCAACCGCGAGGCGGCCGCGGCCGATCCGATCGAGCTGGTTCGGCCATTCCAGGACCCCGCCGACCGAGAGATCGCCGGCTTCTGCGCCGCCGCGCTGGCGTTCGGGCGAGTCGCGAGCGTGCTTCAGTCGATTCAGGCGCTGTTCAAGCTGATGGGGCCGCACCCCGCGGCCTTCACCCGCCAGTTCGATCCTGCACGCGACGCCGGAGCCTTCGACGGTCTGGTCCATCGCTGGACGCGCGGACGGGATCTCGCGGCCCTCATCTGGATCCTGCGTGCGATGCTCGAACGGAGCGGATCCCTCGAGGCCTTCTTTCTCGAGGGATTCCACGGCGATCACGTCGACGTGGGTCCGGCGCTCGACTCTTTTTCGCGACGTGCACGTGAGGTGGATCTCAGGCCCGTCTATGCGCGGTCAGGCCGTCCGCGAGCGCGTGTCCCGAAGCGCCCGGGTGTCCATTACTTCTTTCCGTGTCCTTCGGCTGGAAGCGGTTGCAAGCGGCTCAACCTGTTCGTCCGCTGGATGGTCCGGCGCGATCAGGTCGACCTCGGCGTCTGGACGGGCGTTCCGGCGGCGAAGTTAATCGTACCGCTCGACACGCACGTCATCCGGCTGGGCCGCTGCCTTCGACTGACGCGGTACGCGAGTCCCGGGTGGAAGATGGCGTCGGAGATAACGGCCTCGCTGCGCGCGATCGATCCAGCGGATCCGGTCAAGTTCGACTTTTCGCTGTGCCATCTCGGCATGATGAACGCGTGCGGATACGGCCGGCCGCAGCGCGATTCGCAGTGCCCGCTGAAGGGTATCTGCCGGCCGCGAGCTACCTAGCGACGGCGAGCTCGGCTCGCACACGCGAGTACACGCCGAGCGTCGCCTGCACCATCCGTTCCGCGCTGAACAGCCGGCGCACGCGTTCGAATCCGGCCCGTCCCATCGCCGCGCGACGGCTTGCATCCTTCAGCAGCTCGACGATCGCGGTTGCGAGCGCGGCATCGTCGCGCGGAGGCACCAGAAGTCCGGTCTCGCCGTCCACGACGACCTCGGGGATGCCTCCTGCAGTCGTCGCGACGATGGCCTTGTCGCACGCCATCGCATCCAGCAGCGACGTGCCGAGCCCTTCGGTGATGGACGACATCACGAAGAGATCGAAGCCCTTGTGCAGAGACAGCACGTCGGGACGAAAGCCGGCGAGGAGCACGTGTTTCTCGAGATGCAGCTCGCGGATCTGCTTCTCGAGCGTGGGCCGGAGCTCGCCTTCACCGGCGATGACGAACCTGGCGTCCGGAACCTCGCGCAGCACGAGAGCGGCCGCAGCGATGAGGTGCCGCTGCCCTTTATGCGGCACGAGCGCCGCCACGTTGCCGACGACCGGCGCGCCGTGGGGCAGCCAGAATTCGGCGTGCGGATCGATCACAGGTACGGCCGCGACATGCTCGAGATCGATCCCCTCGTGGACCGTGACGGTCCGGTCCTCGGGAATGCCGTCGCCAATGAGCATCCGGCGGATCAGATCGGAAGCGCAGATGAAGCAGTCAACCTGGCGATACTTCCACCGCGAAAACGCGTTTCCTTTGATGTGAAAATCCACGCGCCGCGACGCGACCAGCGGCGGCTGCGGCCCGGTCCCCATCGACAGCGCGAGCGCGGCCATCGCAACCCCGTGTGGATCATGGGCGTGGACGACGTCCGGCTTGAGCTGCTTCACGACGCGCGCGAGCCGGAACGCTGCGCTCAGATCCATTTCCGTCATCGGTGCCAGCGGCACGAGCTCGAGACCTTCCGCCGCGCGCTGGCGCAGCTCGCCCGCCGGATGCGCGACGAGCGCGGCGCGATGCCCGGCGGCGCGCATCCCAAGGACCGTGAGGAGGACCTGATTCTGGCCGCCCCGCCAAGTACGCGCCGTGTCTATGTGTAGCGAAAACACTAGCAGCCGTTCGGATGGGCCTCGGTGTCGGAGCTAGCGCGCCGAGCGTCAGCGAGGCGTGGCCCTTCGGCAGGCTCAGGGCCAACCTGAGCGGAGTCGAAGGTTGGCAGGCGCTGGGGGTGGGGCCCCAGCGCAAAGGAAGAAAAGATGGTCATGGCTGTCGGCTTAACCGTCTGGCCTTCGCGAACTTCAGGTAGACGTAATACGCATTCAAAGCCGAGATCTTCAGCCCGGCCGCACCGTCGAGCAGCCCGCGCCTCAGGATGTAGTTCCGGAGAAACGCAAGTGGGGGATGTACGGCTATCGACACGACCCCGGGCCGTGCGCCGTCCCGGTGCATCTGCTCGGCCGCCAGCGTCGTGTAGCGGTCGATCGTTTCCAGGTGAGCTGCCAGATCGCGGTAAGGATAATGCTGCAGCTCGCCGGACAGGTATCCGGGCCGGCCATCAAGCTGCACGGATTCGTGCACGAGCCGTTCGGACCACCGGCCCGCGCGCCGGTCGTACAAGCGAAGCTGGAAGTCGGGATACCAGTCGGTCGTGCGGATCCAGCGTCCGAGGTGAAACGTGACGCGCGGGATTCGGTAACCGCGAGCCGGCGGCTCCACCCGCAGGAGGGCGCGGATCTCTTCGCCGAGCGCCGGCGAGACGCGCTCGTCGGCATCGAGCGACAGGATCCAGTCGTGACTCGCGAGCGACGCCGCCTGGTTTTTCTGCTCGCCGTACCCGGCAAATGCGCGCTCGACGACGCGCGGCGTGAACCGCCTTGCGATCGCCGTCGTTCCGTCGCTGCTGCCTGAATCGACAACGACGATCTCGTCGGCCCAGGTGACCGACTCGAGGGCTGCGGCGAGGTTCGGTGCTTCGTTCTTGGTGATGACCGTGACGGTCAGGCCCGGCACGGGAG
Source organism: Vicinamibacterales bacterium (assembly GCA_036258175.1). Taxonomy (GTDB): domain Bacteria; phylum Acidobacteriota; class Vicinamibacteria; order Vicinamibacterales; family 2-12-FULL-66-21; genus DATAEE01. Next base: position 4,467 of record DATAEE010000300.1, on the reverse strand, counting down.
GATGTTACATCGGTGCCGAGTGCCTGGTGCCGGGTGCCGGGTGCGAACGGGGTGCCTGGTGCCTGGTGAGTGCCTGGTGCGTGATGCCTGGTGTCTGGTGAGTGCCTGGTACCGGCACCACGCACTCACCCGGCACCAGGCACCCCCCTCGCACCAGGCACGAGGCACCCGGCACCAGGCACCCGGCGATCGACTGCTACCTTCCGAGGATCGGCGCCTTCTGAATCGCGTCGAAGTCGTTCAGCGTGCGGTTGTAGTCGAGGATCGCGCGCAGCAGGTTGTTCCGCGCGACCGCCAGGTCGCGCTGCGCCTGCAGGACGCGGAAGGTGTCGGACATGCCGACCGAGAACTTCTTCTGCTCGGCCGACAGCCGCTGCTCGGCGAAATCGCGCGCCTTTTTCGTCGCTTCCACGCGCTGGAAGTTCGTCTGGACGCGGCGGCCGATATCCCGCACGGCGGTCACGACCTGCATCTCGGTGTTCCGCAGGTTCGTCATCGACTGCGTGCGCTGCAGGCGTGTCCGCGCGAGATCCGCCTCCGCGCTGCTCCGGCCGATGGGATAGCCGACGACCAGCTGGAGCGTCCAGGTCGGGAAGTCGTTGGCGAAGATGTCCCCGAACGTCGAGGCGAAGCTCCGCTGGCTGACGACAGGACGGTCGACGAAGGAACCAGGCCCCGGGAAGGACTCCAGCTGCTCGTACAACGTGCCCCCGAGCGCCGTGGCACTGTAATTGAATTGCACGTTCAGATCCGGCAGCCGCTGGTTGCTGAAGAACTTCACATCGATCTCATCTGACTCGACTTGCTTGCGCGCCGCGAGCAGGTCCGTGCGGTCGGCCAAAGCCGCCTGGACCGCCGCCTCGACATCGATCGTTCGCGGCTGCAGCACGGGCGCTTCGGTCGGTTCGATCCGGAGCTGCCAGAAATCCGGCCGCTCAGGATTGAGGACGAGCGCGCGCAGCACGTCTTCGGCGGTCTTGATGTTCGCCTCGGCGACGATCACGGCTTCTTCGTTCCGCGCGACCTCCGCATCCGCCTCGATGATGTCGATCGGCGCGAGCGTGCCGACCTCGACGCGCGTTCGGTTGTTCTTCAACTGCTCCTGCGCGAGCTCGAGCGACTGCACCTGCACCCGGTGGCTGGCCACGGCAAAGACGAGATCCCAATAGGCATTCCGAACGTTGCGCTCGGTCGTGACCATCGTCTGGCGCAGCGTGAGGTCGGCAACCTGCCGCTGGTTCTGCGCCTGCAGGAACTGCTGACGGAAGGAATCAATGCTGAAGTTGCGCAGTAAGGGCTGCACGAGCTGTACGTTCAAATTCGAATCCAACCTCGGATTACGGTCGTCGAAGAAACTGTTCGTCTCGCGACGCGATCCGTCGACGCCGACGAAATAGTTGCCGCCAAACCACTTGAGATTCTGCGAGACGCCCACGGTGGTAAAAACCCGATCTGATTCCGCCGCGTCCTCCGGTGTCCCAGACAGAAAGCTGTCGGTCGGGCTCGTGACGCTCGTAGACTGGAATCGTGTGTTGACATTGGGCGTCCAAGCCGAGGCCGCGCTGGCAATTCCCATGTCCGCGATCTGCGGCGCGAGTCGGTCCGCACGGATCCCCAGGTTCTGCTCGAGCGACAGCGTGACGGCTTCCTCGACCGAGAGTCTCAGAACCGGCCCGGCTCCAGCTTGACTCGCTGGCAGTGCCGGCACTGCCAGCGGCCGCTGCGGCGGCGGCTGCGTTGCCGGCGCCGGCTGGGCCGCCGGTGTCGACTGCTCGGACGCGAACAGGGGGTGGTCGCTAACGGACACGCTCATCGTCAGGGCGGTGGCGGCCGCGAGGCGTACGCCGGCCGAAATCCAAGGCTTCAATCGCATTGCAAATCTCTCCACTTACAGTTGGTCAAGAACTGATGCCGGTTGATTAGCAAGAAACGTGGCACGAGGCGGAGCCTCGTCCACTGTTAGACGGGCGGCGTGGGTCCGCGGTTTCTCTCAATTGTATACTGTGCCGTATGCGTAAACACGCTCGAATCAATACCTTGCCGCAGGTTGCCACGGATGCCCGGGGATGGGTTGCGACCGTCGCCGTCTTCGTGGCGGTGACGGTGATGGCTGTCGGGGCTCAGGCGCCAATGCCGGCGACCGCAGCCGCTACTGCTCAGAAATTCACGCTGACCGTCGACAACATCATGCGCGGACCGGATCTTGTCGGCTATCCGCCGACTGGGCTGCGATGGTCCGGCGACTCCGAGCGGCTCTACTTTGAGTGGCGCAAGCCGGGTGAGGACGAAGCCTCGACATATGTCGTCGCGAAGGCGGGCGGGACGCCGCGCAAACTCACCGACGATGAACGGAAGCTCGCCCCGCCGGCAAACGGCCGATGGGACCGCGCGCATCGCCGCGTGCTTGCCGTCGACAACGGCGACATCGTGCTCATCGACACTGTCGCGGGCACGCGCCGCTGGATCGCGCGGACGACGGGCGGTGAAGCCAATCCGCGGTGGGCGCGCACCGACACGCACGTGACGTTTACGCGCGACGGCAACCTCTTCATCGTGCCGATCGCGGAGGGTAGCTTCGTCCAGCTGACCGACATTGCGGTGAAGAAGGCCGATCCGCGGCTGACCGAGAGTCAGAAGTTTCTCAAGGAAGAAGAACAGAAGCTGATCGAGTACCTGAAAGAACAAGCGGAGCAGAAGAAGAAAGAAGAAGAGCGTCGTCTGCGTGAAGGACTACCGAAGGTCGATCTGAAGGAAGGGCAGACGGCGACAGACGTCGCCCTCTCGCCGGACGAGGAGCACGTCTTCATCATCGTGTCCGAGCGCGGACAGGGCTCGAAGATCGCCGACGTCCCGAACTATGTGACGGAGTCGTCCTACTCGGAGATGATCCAGACGCGCACCAATGTTGGAGACGCACAGGAGAAGCGGCTGCTCGCGATCCTCAATCTGAAGACCCGCAAGACCGTCTGGGCCGACTCGAGCTTCGCGGCCGAAGGGGATCGGCGACAGACGACGGCGAGCAGCGTCGGCAACGGGAACGATGGGAATGGAGCCCCCGGCCTCTCAGGCCCGGGGCCGGCTTCCAACGGCCAGGACAAGCCCGACGACAAGAAACCTTCACGTGAAGTGCGCTGGTCGATGCCGTCGGCATCGGGCGACGGCAAGTATGTCGTCGGCGCCGCGCGATCGACGGACAACAAAGATCGGTGGATCGTGATCGTCGATCCGGACACGGGGAAGACCCGCGTCATGGATCGGCTGACGGACGAAGCGTGGATCCGCGAGCTGGGGCAAGGCGGAGGTTTCGGCACCGCGACGGTCGAGTTCCTTCCCGACAACCGTACGATCTGGTTTCTCTCCGAGCGCGACGGCTGGATGCATCTCTACACGCTGGACGTCACGGGGGATCGTCCCGCGCCCAAGCAGCTGACGTCCGGCAAGTGGGAGATCACATCGGCCGACCTGTCGACGGATCAGTCGAAGTTCTATCTCACGTCCACCGAGATCCATCCGGGTGAACGTCACCTTTTCTCGATGCCAGTCGCGGGCGGCGCGCGCATGCGCATCACGACGATGACCGGGTCGAATCAGGCTGAGGTCTCGCCGGACGATTCGACGCTCGGCCTGGTGTACTCGTACAGCACCAAGCCGCCCGAGGTGTATGTCATGCCCAATCGCGGCGGCACGACCGCGGTGCAGGTCACGACGACGCCGACGGAAGCGTGGCGGTCGTTCAAGTGGGCCGATCCGCAGCTCGTGACGTTCAAGGCGCGCGACGGCGTGGAGGTCTACGCCAGGCTCTTCACGCCCGAGATGATGGGAGCGAAACGCGACCCCGCGCACCCCGGTGTGGTCTTCGTGCACGGCGCGGGCTACGCCCAGAACGCGCATCGCTACTGGGCGAGCTACTTCCGCGAGTACATGTTCCACAACCTGCTCGCATCCCGCGGCTACATGGTGCTCGACGTGGACTACCGCGCCAGTTCGGGCTACGGGCGCGACTGGCGTACCGCCATCTACCGGCACATGGGCGGAAAGGATCTCGAGGACATCGTCGACGGCGCGAAGTATCTCTCGTCGGCGCACGGCGTCCACCCGAAGCGCATCGGCGTTTACGGCGGCAGCTACGGCGGCTTCATCACGCTGATGGCGATGTTCACGACGCCCGACGTCTTCGCGGCGGGCGCAGCGCTGAGGCCGGTTACCGACTGGGCGCACTACAATCATGGCTACACCTCGAACATCCTGAACGAGCCGCACAAGGACGCCGAGGCCTACCGCCGGTCGTCGCCGATCTATTTCGCGCAGAATCTGAAGGGCGCGCTCCTCATCTGCCACGGCATGGTCGATACCAACGTCCACTTCCAGGACTCCGTGCGGCTTGCGCAGCGGCTCATCGAGCTGCGGAAGGAGAAGTGGGAGCTCGCGGTCTACCCGGTCGAGAACCACGGATTCACGGAGGAGACG
>DATAEE010000299.1:0-3013 GCA_036258175.1 Vicinamibacterales bacterium | reverse complement strand
CCCAACGATGATCGCTTCGGCCTCCGCTTTCCGGACATGACGGAGGTGTACTCCAAACGCCTTCGCGGCCTCGCCGATGCCGCAGCGAAGGAGAAAGGGATCCCGATCGCTCACGGCATTTATCTCGCGCTTCGCGGACCCAGCTACGAGACGCCCGCCGAGATTCGCAGTTTCCGGACGCTCGGAGCCGACGCGGTCGGCATGTCCACCGTGCCGGAGGCCATCGTGGCGCGCCACATGGGAATCGAGGTGCTCGGCATTTCCTGCATCACGAACATGGCGGCAGGCATCCTGCCGCAGCCGCTGCACCACTCCGAGGTGATGGAGACCGCGCGCCGCGTGCGCGGCGAGTTCGGCGCGCTCCTGGAGGGCACCGTTGGGCGGATCTGACCGGCGGAAATCGTGGAACGACCGCCGCAAGGGGCAGCGTCGCGCCCAGGGCGATCGACGAAGCGGCACGGAACGGCGCGTTGGACAGGCCACCGTCGACGCGGATCGGCGGCGCGGCGGCGGCGACCGGCGCCAGCGTGAGCGCCGGGCCGGAACCGACCGCCGCACGGATCGGGGGTGGGAACCGGTCGCGCTGGACACGGCGGCCAATGCTGCCGATCCCGCGATCGAAGCGGTCCTCGTCGAGGCGGCGCAGGTCGCGCGCGAGCGCGCGCACGCGCCGTTTTCACGGTTCAAGGTCGGCGCGGCGCTCGAAACCGCCGCCGGCGACATCATCACCGGCTGCAACGTCGAGAACGCGACCTACGGGCTCACGATGTGCGCCGAGCGTGTCGCCATCTTCAAAGCTGTCTCCGAAGGGCACCGCGCCTTCACGCGCGTCGTCGTCGTCGCCGACACCGAGTCGCCCACGCCGCCGTGCGGCGCCTGCCGCCAGCTCTTGTGGGAGTTCTGCGGCGATGTGGACGTCGTGCTCGCGAACCTCGACGGCGTGACCGGACGCTGCCGGCTCGCGTCGCTGCTGCCGCTGCCGTTCGATGCCAGATTGCTCGAGTAATGCCGAAGGCCGAATGTCGAAAAGTAATCCTGATTGATATGATCGACCGAGCCGGGGTTTGGGGCGGAGCCCCATTAGAAGAACATGCTACCCACGATTGATTGGCAGGACGACGTCGTGATCATGGTGGACCAGCGAAAGCTGCCATCACAAGAGCTGTACGTCCGATGCCGGACGCCGCAGGAGGTCGCCAAGGCCATCCGGACGATGGTGATTCGCGGCGCGCCGGCGATCGGCGTCGCGGCGGCGATGGGCATTGCGCTCGGCGTGAAGCGCAGCAAGGCGAAGGCGACGCCCCAGCTCGCCGTCGAGCTGCAGAAGATTTGCACGCTGATGGCCGCCACGCGGCCGACCGCGGTCAACCTGTTCTGGGCGATCGACCGGATGAAGAAGGCGTTCGCCGAAGGTGCGCAGTCGGGGGAGTCACCCGAAGAAATCGGCGAGCGCCTGGAGAGCGAGGCGCGGCGGATTCACGACGAGGACGTCGCGAACTGCCGGGCCATGGGCCAGCACGGCGCGACAATCGTGCCGGACGGCGCCCGTGTCCTGACGCACTGCAACGCCGGCGCGCTCGCCACCGCGGGGTATGGCTCCGCGCTTGGCGTGCTTCGCGCGGCGGTCGAGCACGGAAAAAGGATTGCGGTCTTCGCCGACGAGACGCGCCCGTTCCTGCAGGGCGCACGGCTGACGGCCTGGGAGCTCGTGCGCGAGGGCATCGAGACCACCGTCATCACCGAAAGCATGGCCGGACCGCTCATGCGCGATCGCGAGATCGACCTCGCCATCGTGGGCGCCGATCGGATCGCCGCGAACGGAGATGTCGCGAACAAGATCGGCACCTACACGGTCGCCGTGCTCGCGCGGGAGCACGACATCCCGTTTTACGTCGCGGCGCCCGTGTCGACGATCGACATCTCGACGCCGGACGGCGCGCACATTCCGATCGAGGAACGCGATCAGCGCGAGGTCAGCCACTTCGGTGCGTCGCGCGTGACGCCCGAGGGCGCGCGGATCCGGAATCCCGCGTTCGACGTCACCCCGCACCGCTACATCACCGGCATCATCACGGAACGTGGGATCTGCCACCCTCCCTACCTGGAGTCGCTCCGGCGCCTCGTGCAGCCGCCGCTGAGCCCTGTGAAGACGGGCTGACCGCCGGGGCGGTTCGCGAACCGCCCCCGCCCCGCACGCGACCATGCTGATCCTCGGTATCGAAACCTCCTGCGACGAAACGGCCGCCGCTGTCGTCGCGGAGACGGAAGACCCTGCGCGCCCGTGGGCGATCCGCTCGAGCGTGATTGCGTCACAGGCAGAGATCCATCGCGAGTGGGGCGGCGTGGTCCCCGAGCTCGCGTCGCGCCAGCACGTGCGGGACATCTGCGGCGTCGTCGAGAGCGCACTGGAGAAGGCGGACGCCGATTGGCGGGATCTGGGCGCGATTGCCGTCACGCAGGGGCCCGGCCTGGTCGGATCCCTGCTCGTCGGCGTCAGCTTCGGCAAATCGGTCGCCGCCTCGCTCGGCGTTCCGGTCGTCGGCGTTCACCATCTGGCCGGGCATATCGAGTCGCTCTTCCTCCACAACGGACCGCTGCCGCTCCCCGCGACCGTACTGGTCGTCTCGGGCGGGCACACGAGCCTTTACCACGTGGCCGAGGAGGGGAGCTACCAGCTCGTCGGTCGCACGAGGGATGACGCGGCAGGCGAAGCGTACGACAAGGTCGCGAAGCTCCTCGGGCTCGGCTACCCCGGCGGTCCGATCGTCGATCGGCTCGCGAAAGAAGGGAACGATCGAGCCATCGATCTGCCGGTGACGCGGATGACGCACGCGGATCGCGTTCAGCGGACGCCAACCGCGCCGGCGGGTCTGTTTCCGCCATCCATGGCGCATCGCACCGATTTCAGTTTCAGCGGGTTGAAGACGGCCGTGGCGCGCGAGGTCCAGTCGCGCGGCGGCGCCGGGGCACTCTCCGAGCGCGACGTCGCCGATCTCTGCGCCAGCTTTCAGCG
>DATAEE010000298.1:0-26519 GCA_036258175.1 Vicinamibacterales bacterium | reverse complement strand
ATACGGCACGAACTTCGCCCAGCCCTTGTCCGCCGCTACCTTCGTCAGCGCCGCCGTCAACGTCGTCTTCCCATGGTCGATGTGCCCAATCGTTCCCACGTTCACGTGCGGCTTCGACCGATCGAATTTTTCCTTCGCCATATGCGTGTGTCGCTCTCACCTAGATGAAGATCGTTTTGCCCGCCGAACCAGTCCGCCTTCGCCGCTTCGCGGCTTCGGCGCGACAGCCTTCGCGTGGCGTGCCCAGCCGAAGCTCACGCTTCGGCGTAACTCGCGTGAGCGAAGGCTGGAGCCGATGACCGGGATTGAACCGGTGACCTCGTCCTTACCAAGGACGCGCTCTGCCAACTGAGCTACATCGGCCCGCCGCCGCTACGCGGCTACGGCCGACAAGTCGGCCGATCTCATGCAGACCTCGCGCGCCGGCTTGCCAACCGCAGCTCGGCGCTCCAGTTTCACGCGCCGAGCGAAGGTTGGAGCGGGAGACGGGGATCGAACCCGCGACCAACAGCTTGGAAGGCTGTGACTCTACCACTGAGTTACTCCCGCCTACCGATCGTCCGATGGCCGATCGAGCCATCGAGCCACGTCATCCAGCCATCCGCCGATCGCCCGAACCCCGAACCGTGACGCGATCGCCCGATCTCCCATCGCCCGATATCGTGGTGGCGAGGGGAGGATTCGAACCTCCGAAGCCGCTAGGGCGACAGATTTACAGTCTGCTGCGTTTGACCGCTCCGCAACCTCGCCAACTCTTCGCGCGCTGAATATGTGTGATTGCGCCGCGATAATTTCGTGGAATCGCCCAATGGAGCTGGCGAAGGGATTTGAACCCCCGACCGGCTGATTACAAATCAGCTGCTCTACCGGACTGAGCTACGCCAGCCAGACAAAACAGCATTTGTAGCACGAGGTGTGCCAGTCGCGCAAGGGGTCTTTTCCGAATCAGTTAGGAGCCGTCACCAGTTTTGGGGCCCCGCCGTCACCGGGCCTTGGCCGGTGCGTTCCGGCGCTGTCGAAGCGCCTCGAACAGCACGATCCCGGAGGCAACCGAGACGTTCAGGCTATCTACGTGTCCCTTCATGGGGATAGAGACGAGCCAATCGCACCGTTCGCGCACCAGCCTCCTCAGCCCGGTCCCCTCGGCTCCCAGGACCAGTGCCGTCGGGCCGGTCATATCTAATAGGTCGTAGCGCTTGTCGCCATCGGCCGCCAGCCCGGCCGTCCAGACGCCAGCCGCCTTCAGTTCTTCGAGCGCCCGGGCGATGTTGACGACCTCGGCCACCTTTACGTGGGCGATTGCCCCGGCCGATGCCTTCGCGGCCGCGCCGCCGATCGCCGCCGCATGCCGCGTTTGGCGGATGACCCCATCGGCTCCGGCCGCGTCAGCCGTCCGCAGGATTGCGCCCACGTTGTGTGGGTCCTCGATCCCGTCGAGGACGACGATGAGGGCGGGACCGCGGGCTTCGCAAACGAGTTCGGCCGGACTCCAGTCCCGGGGCTGGACCAACTCGGCCACCACCCCCTGGTGCGCTCCGCTATGAGCCGCGTGATCCAGGATCGCGCGGCCGACCTGCTGAACCTCGACGCCGCCGGCGGCCGCGAGCCGGAGGATCTCACCAATCCGCGGGCTGTTGCGATCGCCAACCCGAAGCCTGGCGACACGGCCCGCCTTCAACGCCTCGAGCACCGGGTTGATGCCAAAAATCACCACGGTTCGGTCCATCCTACCGCGCGCGGACTTGCTTTGACGCCGCGGGCTCGAACAGACTACAACCTCGATTCCTGAGGCGGTCGGCACCGAACGCTCATCCGAAAGGCTTCATCGATTGAAAGGCATCATCCTGGCTGGCGGCAGCGGCAGCCGCCTGCAGCCGTTGACGCGCGCCCTCTCGAAGCAGCTCGTCCCCGTCTACAACAAGCCGATGATCTACTACCCGCTGTCGACGCTGATGCTCGCCGGCATCCGGGAGATCCTCGTTATTACGACGCCGCTCGACCGCCCCGCGTTCGAGCGCCTGCTGGGCGATGGCGCCTCGCTGGGGCTCCGAATCGAGTACGCCGAACAGCCGAACCCCGGCGGGCTCGCGCAGGCGTTCCTGATCGGCCGGACCTTCATCGGCGCCGATCGGGTCGCGATGATCCTCGGCGACAACATCTTCTTCGGGCACGGCCTGACCGACTTCCTGCACGCCGCCGTCGCGCGCAAAGAGGGAGGAACAGTCTTCGGTTACACGGTCCGAGATCCGGAGCGATACGGCGTCGTGGAATTCGACGGCGCCGGCCGCGCTCTCGGCATTGAAGAAAAGCCGCAGAAGCCGCGCTCGAGCTGGGCCGTGACCGGCCTGTATTTCTACGACAACGACGTCGTCCGCATAGCCTCGTCCTTGAAGCCGTCGGCGAGGGGCGAGCTGGAAATCACCGACGTCAACAAGGCGTACCTGGCAGCCCAGAAGCTGTACGTCGAACGGCTCGGCCGGGGAATCGCGTGGCTCGACACCGGCACGCTCGAGTCGCTCCTGCAGGCCGCAAACTTCGTGCAGGTCGTCGAGGAGCGCCAAGGGCTCATGCTGGCGTGCATCGAGGAGATCGCGTATCGCATGGGCTACATCACGCTGTCGGATCTCGAGCGGCTGGCCGGCACGATGAAAAACAGCGAGTACGGCCAATACCTGATACGCGTCGTGCAGGAAGGGTGATGCAGGTCGTTCCTGCCGCAATTCCCGACGTTCTGATCGTCGAGCCCGACGTCCACCGCGACCACCGCGGCTTCTTCCTGGAGTCGTATCATTCGGCGAAGTTCACGACGCTCGGGGTCCCGGGACCATTCGTACAGGACAACCACTCCAAATCGCGCGCGCGGACGCTGCGGGGCCTGCATCTTCAGCTCGACGAACCGCAGGCCAAGCTCGTGCGCGTGATCGCCGGGGAAGTCCTGGACGTGGCAGCGGACGTGCGGAGAGGGTCGCCGACGTTCGGGCGGTGGATCAGCGTCCGGCTGTCATCGGAAAACTTCCGGCAGTGCTACATCCCGACGGGCTTCGCGCACGGGTTCTACGTGCTCAGTGATGGCGCCGAGGTCGAATACAAGTGCTCCAGCCCGTACAACCCTGCCGGCGAAATCGGCATCGTCTGGAACGATCCGCAGATCGCCATCGAATGGCCGGATCGGGAACCCATCCTCTCCGGACGGGACGCGGCGCTGCCGCGCCTGGCGGACATCTTCGACCGGCTGCCCAGGTTTTAGCGAGCCGCCGCCGGCAGCGCGGCAAATGCTGCCGCCCGTTCTCGGCATCCCACGATTGCCCGGATACCAACCGACGGATCGAGTGACGCGCCCCGATCGATCGCCGGGACGGCAAGGTCCAGCTCGGGGCCGGCGACGTCTCCGGTCAGCACGGCGCGAATCGGGTGAAACAGCGCGCGTCCCTTCTGGCCGGTGCGCGCCTTGACGCGCGCCGCCACGGCGCGAAACAGATCGCGGTCGAGCCGCGGTTCCTTCGCCAGCTCGTCGGCCAGCGCCGCGACGACTTCCCGCGCGCCCGGCTCGCGAAGCACCTCCGCCACTTCCTGTCGCGCCGCCGAGCGCGCCGCGTCGAACTCGAAGATGAATCGCAGACGAAAGGGAATTTCCTCGAGCCGATCGACGGATCCCGCCGCCATCGGGACGAGCGTGGCGAGGTAGTCGACGGCGGCGGGCGCGGGCTTGTTCACGAAGCCGTGGCGCTCGAAGTACCGCAACGCTCGGGCGGCGAGCCGCATCGGATCCGCGACTTTCATGTACTGCCGGTTCATCCACGCGAGCTTCTGCTCGTCAAACACGCCGGCGCTGTGACCCACGCCTTCGATCGAGAAGCGGCGCGCCAGCTCCTCCAGCGGCACGATCTCCTCATGGTCACCCGGCGACCACCCGATGAGCGCGAGATAGTTGACCAGCGCCTCGGGCAGAAACCCCCGATCGCGGAACTCTGCCACGGATGTGGCGCCGTGCCGCTTCGACAGCGGGGTGTGATCCGGACCCATGACGAGCGCGAGATGCGCGAACTCCGGCAGGTTGAACCCTAAGGCTTTGTACAACAGCACCTGGCGCGGCGTGTTCGAGATGTGATCCTCGCCGCGCACCACGTGCGTGATCTCCATCAGCGCGTCGTCGACGACCACGGCGAAGTTGTAGGCGGGACGGCCATCCGATCGGAGCAGCACGGGGTCGCCGATGACATCCATCGCGAACGTGACCTGGCCGCGGACCAGGTCGCGGAAGGAGACTTCGCCGGTGTCGGGCACGCGGAAGCGGACAGCCGCTGCCTCACCCGCCTCGACCCGGCGCAACGCTTCTTCACGAGCGATCTCGCGGCACGTGCCCGGATACTTCGGCGGTCGACCTGCGGCAAGTGCTTTCTGCCGATCCGCCTCGAGCTTGGCTGGAGAGCAGAAGCAGTAGTAGGCATGACCCCCGGCGATCAGTTCATTGGCGTAGGACTGATACAGGTGCAACCGTTCCGACTGCCGGTACGGCCCACCTTGTCCGCCGATATCAGGACCTTCGTCCCAATCGAGCCCCAGCCAGCGCAGGTCCTCGATGATGCCCGCTTCCGACTCGCGGGACGAGCGCTCGCTGTCGGTGTCCTCGATGCGAAGAACGAGCGTGCCGCCGCGCCCGCGTGCGAGCAGCCAGTTGAAAAGCGCTGTGCGCGCGTTGCCGACGTGCAACTGCCCGCTTGGGCTCGGCGCGAACCGTACGCGCATTATCCAATCGTCTCCAGTGTTGCGACCGCGTGCGCGGCGATCGCTTCGCCGCGGCCGACCGCGTCGACGCCCTCGTTCGTCTTGGCTTTGATGCTGACGCCGGCTGCCTCGATGCCCAGGGCTGCCGCCACACGGGCGCGCATCGCCTCGCGATGAGATCCCAGCTTCGGCGCTTCGAGAATCACAACGACATCGACATGGGCGACGGCAAACCCGGCGTCTCGTACGAGGCGAGCCACGCGCGCGAGCATATCCAGGCTCGACGCACCCTCCCACGCCGCGTCTGTATCCGGAAAGTGACTACCGATGTCTCGGAGCCCCGCGGCGCCCAGGATGGCGTCGGTGACGGCGTGGCAAACCGCATCCGCATCCGAGTGCCCGAGCGCACCCTTCGGCGCCGGGATAACGACGCCTCCGAGGATGAGCGGCCGTCCTTCGACCAGGCGATGGAGATCGTAGCCGATGCCGACCCGCCCGACACTCGTACGGCCCCTGCCGTGGCTCTCGCGCCGCACGGTCTCCAGATCGTCCGTGGTCGTAATCTTCACGTTCGCTCGCTCGCCCTCCACGAGTTGCACGCGGTGTCCGGCCCGCTCCGCCAGCATCGCCTCGTCGGTCGCGGCGAATCCGGACCGGCCGAGCGCGATCGCATCAGCGAGGACCGTCCGCCTGAACGCCTGCGGCGTCTGCGCGAGAAAGATCGTTTCGCGCGCGAGCGTCGTCCGGACGAACCGGCCGTCCTCCGACGCCTGCTTCACGGTGTCACTGGCCGGCACCGCCGCGACCGCAGCGCCGCTTGCTGCCGCCGCCGCAATGGTTCGCGAGACCAGCGCCGCACTCGCAAACGGTCGCGCCGCGTCATGGATCAGCACGACGTCTGCGTGAACGGGCACGCGGTCGAACGCGTTCGCGACCGAATCCTGGCGCCGCGATCCGCCCTCCGCGATGACTACGGGCTTCGCCGCACCGTGGAGCCAGGCCGGAACGGTTGTCGCCTGATCGCGCGGCAGCGCCACCACGAGATCGTCCACCGCCTGATGCTCCAGAAAGATTCGCACCGATCGCTCGAGCACGGTGCGGCCGCCGAGATCGAGAAACTGCTTCGGCGTCGGTCCGCCAATACGTGCACCGCGGCCCCCGGCCGCGACGATGGCGGTGACGTGCACGCGTCGTGCCTCAGCATTCATCCGTGTGATCCGTGAAATCCGTGGCCCATCATACGACGGCGCCCGTCACCACCGCGCGCACGCGTTCGGCCAGCGCGCGCGCGTCGTCACGCGAGAGGCCTTCAGTCGGAATGGGATCGTGCACGGTCAGCGTGACTTCCCCCGGGCACACCATCAGACGGCCCTTTTTCATGACGTGCCGGCTGCCTTCGATCGTCACCGGCACAATTGGCAGCCGCGTCTCGATCGCCATCAGGAAAAGGCCGCCCTTGAACCGGCCGACCTGCGCGTCAATGCTGCGCGTCCCCTCGGGAAAGACGATGACGGACGCGCCGTCGGCGACCAGGCGCTGCATGCGCTTCAGGACGCCCGCGCCCGGCCGGTCACGGTCGACCAGGACATGGCCGGCGAGCCGCAAGTGCCAGCCGAGAAACGGGAAATGTCCGAGCGATGCCTTCGCGACGATCCGCAGGTCGCGCTTGATCGTCGCGAATACGATCGGAATGTCGTAGATGCTCTGGTGATTCGAGGCAAAAACGTAGCTCGCTTCTTTCCGCAGGCGCCCGCTTCCGGAGGCATGGACGCGGACGCCGGTCGTTCCGAGAATCAGCTGCGCCCACCACCGCGCGCACCGGTGTGCGAAGCGCCCGCGATGATCCACGACGCTCGATGCCAGTGAGAGCGCGCCGAGAACGATCGTATAGATGCTGATCAGCGGGATGAGGAAAAACACGGTGCGCCACCAGTGGAACGGCGGCGGGTGAGGAATCCGGCCCACCCGTCAGGGCGAGACGCGGCGGTTCGCCGCCTGCGAGGCTGGAACCGGCGCGGGCGTTGGCTGCGGCGGCGCCGCCGGCGCGGGCAGTGGGCTCGGTGCGGATCCCGGCACGGGAATGGGCGTCTGTCCGGCGGACGTGCCCGGATCGATGTAGCGGCCGAAGATCATCTTCCCCGCCGTCGTCTGCAGCACGCTGGTGACGACGATGTCGACGTTGCGGCTGATCATCTTGCGCGCGTTGTCCACGACGACCATCGTGCCATCGTCGAGGTAGGCGACGCCCTGGTTGTACTCCTTCCCCTCTTTGAGGACGAACACCTTCATGAACTCGCCGGGCAGTACGACCGGCTTGAGCGCATTCGCGAGCTCGTTGATGTTCAGCACCTGGATGCCGCGAAGTTGCGCGACTTTGTTGAGATTGAAATCGTTGGTGACGATCGTGCCGTGCAGCATGCGCGCCAGTTCGATGAGCTTGAGATCGACATCTCGAACCCCGGGGAAGTCGGCGTCCGAGATCGTGACCTCGACGTTCGACATCTTCTGCATCTTCTGGAGGATGTCGAGCCCGCGGCGGCCGCGGTTGCGCTTCAGCGCGTCTGGCGAATCAGCCACGAGTTGAAGTTCTTTCAGGACGAACTGCGGGACGACAAGCGTGCCGTCGAGAAAACCGGCCTCGCAGATGTCGGCGATCCGCCCGTCGATGATGACGCTCGTATCCAGGATCTTGTGGCGCCGTTCGGGTGATGCGTCGCGGAAGAGCGCGACCAGCCGAGCCGGCTCCAGCCATTCCCCGCGCCGTACGCCAATTACCAGACCAAGGTACGGGAGAACGAGCAGCAGAAAGCTGTGAACGAAGACGATGCGCGGGTCGGTGGCGTCGGTCCAGAAGAGCGCGGCGCTGATGGTCTTGGCGATCCCCAGCCCGATCGCGCCGCCGAGTAGCGCGCCGAGCAGGTGGGTGACCGACGCCCGGCGGAGCCGCATCTCGGCAACGACGATGAGCAGGCCCAGCGCCACGCCGAACGTCAGGTTGGCAGCCGGCGCAACGTGAACCGGCCGGAGGAGGACGGCCGCGTACGCGACGGCCGCCACGAAGAGCCCGCGGGCGAGCCATGCCCAGACCATGCCTCTTTTTACCACGCCATGAGCTCGTCGAGCGCCTCTCCGACCGTTCGGACGCCGACGAGCTCGCAGCCGGGCGGTGCATCCGACGGAGCGCAGTTGTTCTCCGGCAGCACGCAGCGGGCGAAGCCCATCCGCGCCGCCTCGCGGACCCGCACGGCCGCTTGCGAGATGCCGCGGATTTCGCCTGCCAGCCCGACCTCACCAAAAACTGCCGTCGCCGGCCTGACCGGCCGGTTGCGCACGCTCGACGCGACCGCTGCCACCACGCCGAGATCCGCCGCCGGCTCATCCACCGCCATCCCACCGGCGACGTTGACGAACACATCCTCCGCCATCAGGTTCAGCCCCGCCCGCTTCTCGAGCACCGCGAGCAGAAGCGACAGCCGGTTGTGGTCGAGGCCGCTGGCGGTGCGCCGGGCGTTACCGAAAGCGCTCGTGCTGACGAGCGCCTGCACTTCGACGAGGATCGGCCGCGACCCCTCGATGCAACAGAGGACCGCCGACCCGGGCGCATCCTTCGGCCGCTCGGACAGGAACAGCTCGGAGGGATTCGGAACCGCAGCGAGGCCGGAGCCCGTCATCTCGAACACGCCCAGCTCGCTGACGGCGCCGAACCGGTTTTTCACCGCACGGACGATCCGGTGCGCGTGATGGCGCTCGCCCTCGAAGTACAGCACGGTATCGACGATATGCTCGAGCGCCTTCGGTCCGGCGATCGCGCCATCTTTCGTGACGTGACCGACGAGAAACGTGGGGATGTTCTGGCCTTTTGCCGTGAAGAGCAGCTGCGTCGCCGCCTCGCGCACCTGTCCGATGCTGCCAGGGGCAGATTGCAGCTTCAACGAGTAGACGGTCTGGATCGAGTCGACAATCAGGAGTGAGGGCTTGAGCCGCGCGATCTCTTCGACGATGCGCTCGAGGCAGGTTTCGGCGAGGAGATAGAGCGGCGCGCGGCCGACACCGAGACGCTCGCCACGGATCTTGATCTGATGTTCGGATTCCTCGCCCGATGCGTACAGCACCGGCCCGGCGTGCTGCGCGAAGTGCGAGGCAGCCTGGAGCAGGATCGTCGACTTGCCGATGCCTGGTTCACCGCCGAGCAGGACGAGCGAGCCTGGAACGAGGCCGCCGCCGAGGACCCGGTCGAACTCATCGATGCCGGTCGTGATGCGTTCGGCGACGACCGTATCGATCTCGTCGTAGAGCCGCGCGCCCTGGTGACCTGATGCAGCGGATGCGAGCGCGTACCGATGCGCGGCCGTACCTTCGGGCGCGGCCCGCTCTTCGACGAGCGAGTTCCAGGCGCCACAGTCCGCGCAGCGCCCGAGCCACTTCGGCGCCTGCGCGCCGCATTCCTGACAGACGAAAACCGATTTCGCCTTCACGTCCCGCCAGTATAGACCCGTTCGATCCGCGCGCCGATTCGGCAGAGGATTTCGTACGGAATCGTGCCGATCGTCGCAGCCATTTCGCGAACGTCGATGCGATCGTCTCCCTGCGGGCCGATGATGACGACCTCGTCACCGGTCTGCACCGCTTGATCGCCGGTGAAGTCGGTCACGTCGATCGTGATCATGTCCATGCAGACCGAGCCGACGATTGGCGCGCGGCGTCCGCGAACGAGCACGGCGCCAGGCCCGGCGAGCCGCGTGTCGAGGCCGTCCGCGTACCCTGCCGGGACAACGGCAAGCGATCGGGGTTCGTCGGCGCGCGTCCGCAGGCCGTAGCCGGTTCCTTCGCCCGGACGTATGCCCTTGACCGCGACGACGCGGCTGCTGAGCGTCAGCGCCGGCCGCAGCGGCATCGTCGTGGCCAGTGGCGGCGGAGCAATCCCGTACAACAGCAGACCCGGCCGCACGAAGTCGTACCAGACGCGTTCGTCTCGCAAAAGCGCCGCGCTGTTCGCCGCGTGGCGGGCCGCCGGCGCAAGTCCGAGACTCGCCATCGTCTTCAATGCCGCCTCGAATCGTTCGTGCTGCGAGGCCATGAACGGGCTCTCGGGATCGTCAGCTGTCGCGAAGTGCGTATAGGCGGCGACGATCTCGAGATTCGGACTGTTTGCGATCTCTGGCAGCGTTCGCGCGAGGTTGTCGTGCCGGAAACCCAGGCGGTTCATTCCCGTGTCGATCTTGAGATGACACTTCAGCCGCACGCCGCGCGCGGCCGCTGCCTGTTGCAGGGCCCGGCCTGCTGAAGGCGTCGAGATGGTTGGCGTCAGTTGATGATCGAAGATACCCGCGAGATCGCTCACGCTGAGCGCGCCGAACACGAGAATCGGCGCCGTGACGCCCGCGTTTCGCAACAGGACGCCCTCTTCGATGTCGGCGCACGCCAGCACGTCGGCGCCGGCCGATTCGAACGCGCGCGCCACTCGCGCCGCACCATGCCCGTACGCGTTCGCCTTGACGACCGCGATCACGCGCGATCGGCCGGCAAGCACATCGACGATGGCGCGGAGATTCGATTGAAGGGCGGCGAGATCGACGCGCGCGAGCGTTGGGCGGATCACCGGTTCGCGAGGTTCTCGAACCGCGTGTGCTCGCGAATGAAGGCGAGCTTGAGCGTTCCCGTCGGACCGTTGCGCTGCTTGCCGACGATCAGTTCGGCGACGCCGGCATTCTCCTCGTTGGCGTCGTAAACATCTTCCCTGTAGATGAAGAGGACGACGTCTGCGTCCTGCTCGAGCGCGCCCGACTCCCGGAGGTCCGAGAGTTGGGGCCGGTGGTCCGAGCGCGATTCGGGCGCGCGGCTGAGCTGCGACAGCGCGATGATCGGAACGTTCAGCTCCTTGGCGAGACCTTTCAACGACCGCGAGATCGACGCCAGCTCGTGCTGCCGGTTCTCGAACCGCCCGCGCCCCTGCATCAACTGGATGTAGTCGACGATCAACAAGTGCAGCCCGTGCTCTGCCATCAAACGGCGAGCCTTCGCGCGCATTTCGAGCACGCCGACCGCCGCGCTGTCGTCGATGTAGACCTTGGCCTCGGCGAGCGTCCCGAGCGCGTGCGACAGCTTGCCATAGTCTTTCTCCGCGAGGTGGCCGCTGCGGAAGCGGTGCGCGTCGATCCTCGCCTCCGAGGTGAGCAGGCGCAAGAACAGCTGCTCCTTCGACATTTCCAGGCTGAAGAACCCGACCGTCATCCCCGCATGGACGCCAACGTGCTGCGCGATGTTCAGCACCAGGCTCGTCTTCCCCATCGACGGACGAGCCGCGAGAATGATCAGGTCCGACGGCTGCAGGCCCGAGGTCATCTCGTCCAGATCGACGAAGCCGGTCGGCACACCGGTCACCAGCCCCTTGTGCTGTTGGAGCTGTTCGATCGTCGCGAAGCTTTGCTGCACGAGGTCGCGCAGGGGCACGAAGCCTTCGCGGATCCGGTCTTCGGCGATCTCGAAGATCGCCTTCTCCGCCTCGTCGAGCAGGAGGTCCGCCTCCTGTTCGCCTTCGTACGCGTGCGTAATGATCCGGTTGGCCGAAAAGATCAGGCTTCGGAGAACCGACTTCTCCTTGACGATGCGCGCGTAGTGCTCGACGTTGGTCGATCGCGGTACGCCGTCGGCCAGCGACGTGATGTACGCGGGGCCGCCCACCTCCTCGAGGTCGCCGCCGCGGGCCAGTTCTTCTTTCAGCGTGATGAAGTCGATCGGCTGCCCGCGCTCGCTGAGGAGCACCATCTTGTCGAAGATGCGGCGGTGCGCGTCGCGGAAGAAATCCCGCGAGTCGATCAGCTCAGCGGCCGCGTTGAACGCGTCGTTCTGGATGAGGATCGCGCCGAGCACGGATTTCTCGGCGTCGAGACTGTGAGGAAGCGTGCGTTCTGGAGTCTGAGTGGAGACGGCCTCGGGCATGGACGGGCCGTTACTGTAGCACGGCCCGCACGACGCGACCGTTCAGGGATTTGCCCTACGTCGTAAGGGCGGTTCGCGAACCGCCCCTACGCGCTTTCCTTGACGACCTTTACCGTGACCTGCGCGGTCACGTCGCGATGAACTTTGATCGGAACGGTGAAATCTCCGAGCTGCTTCAGCGGCTCCGCGAGTTGCACCTTCCGACGATCGATGTCGAAACCCTGCTTCTCGAGCGCGCTCGCGACGTCTGCGGACGTGACCGAGCCGTAAAGCGTGTCGTTCTCGCCGCCGACCCGCCGGGCTATCGAGACTTCCACCGCCGACAGTCGCGCCGCGAACGCCTCGGCCTGGGTTTTTTCCTCCAGTTCACGCGCCTCGGCGGCCTGTCGCTCCCGCTCGATCTGCCGCTTGTTCGACTCGGTAACGGCGAGCGCGAGCTTGCGCGGCAGAAGATAGTTCCGCGCGTAGCCCTCGGCCACTTTCACGATCTCGCCGCGCCGCCCGAGGTTCTCGACGTGCGTTCTCAGGATGACTTCCATGTTTCCTCTGTAGGGACTAGGGACTGGGGACTAGGGACTAGCGACAATGCTGAGACTAGGGGCAACGTAGTCCCTAGTCCCAAGTCCCTTGTCCCTGTCACTATTCTGAAACGTACGGAATCAGCGCGATCTGACGGGCGCGCTTGATTGCCGTCTGCAGCGCCCGCTGATGGGTCGCGCAGGTCCCTGAAATCCGGCGCGGCTGAATCTTGCCACGTTCCGGAACGAACGACATCAGCAGCTTCACATCCTTGTAGCTGATGTAGTCGATCTTGTCCGCGCAGAACTTGCAGACGCGGCGGCGCCGGAAAAACGTCCGACGCTGGCCCTGTTGTTCCTTCGACCCGGCGCTCTTGCCGCGGCCGTGCCGTCCGCCTCGTTCGTCGCTCATCGCACCGCCTCCGTCTCCGTATCCGGCGCCTCGTCCTGATCCTCAGAGCGTCGGCGCGGCTCTTCCCCTTCCGCCAGAGGCGGCAGGCCGCGCGCCGCGCGGCGGCGCTGGCTTTCGCTGCGTCGCTTCGCCTTCGCGCGCTCGGCGACCCGCAGCTCTTCGTCCACGCGTACGACGAGATGGCGCACCACCTGGTCGATGACCTTGAGGCGCCGGTCCAGCTCGTGAACGAACTCGCCCGGTCCGTTGATCACGTGAAGGACGTACGTGCCCTCACGGTGACGGGCGATGTCGTACGCCAGGCGGCGCCGGCCCCAGTTTTCGGTTTTCTCGATGTTGCCGCCGAACCGCTTGACGATCGCCTCGATCTGCTGCTGCAGTTCGGCGATCACGTCCTCACCGGCATCCGGCGTGACGATGTACACGACTTCGTATTGACGGGTTTCCCTCATAGGTCTCCTTCTGGACTCAGGCCGCCACCTTCGAACATCGAGCTGGTGGCGACAAGGAGAAGCCGCAGATTAACGCAGACGAACGCAGATGCAATGGAACCTACCGAGTCATCTGTGTCGTTGCTACATAGATCGTGGCGGATCGTCCTCTGTGTCTTCCTTCTTTTGATCGTCCTTCCTATTGTATCTGTTCATGACGACATCGATGCCTTCGCTCAGGAAGGTCTCGACGGCGTCCGCCGCTTTCCCGATCGTCTCGACCATTACGTCGCGCTCGTCCGGCTCGAACCGCGAGGTCACGTGATCGCTCATCATCCGACCGCCGCTCTCGCGCCCGACGCCGATCCGCAGCCGCGCGTATGCGTCGGTTCCGAGGTGCGTCTCGATCGACTTCAATCCGTTGTGGCCGCCCGGGGAGCCGCGTGCCCGCGCCCGCAACCGGCCCAGCGGCAAGTGCACGTCGTCGACGAGGACGAAGACGGCGTCCGGGTCGACCTTGAAGTACCGCGCGAGCTCTCCCACCGCCTGGCCGCTCAGGTTCATGAACGTGAGCGGTTTGACGAGCAGCGCGTTGCGGTCGCGCCATTTGGCCACGACCGCCTCGGACGGAGATGACTCGAAGGTGAGCCCGTGCCGCCGGCTGATCTCGTCGACGATTGCGAAGCCGACGTTGTGGCGCGTCCCTTTGTACCTGGGCCCTGGATTGCCGAGGCCCGCTATGAGTTTCATGGGCACGCGCGACGTCGATCTCCATGTCACCACGCCCGACCTGAAGGTCGGGCCTACTTCTCTTCCTCTTCCTCCGGCTTCTCGACCTTGCCCTTCTTGATGACTTCGGGCTCGGCCGGCGCCGCTGTCGCTGCCGCAGCCGTGTCAACCGCAGTCGGCTCCGGCTCCTCGGCCTTCGGCATCTCCACGTGGACGAGCATGACCTCGCCCTCGGTCACGATCTTGAATTTCGGACTCGGCGCGACGTCGCGCACGCGGATGGCTTCGTTGAGAAGCAGCTCGCTGACGTCGATCTCGATCTTGTCCGGAATGTCCGCCGGCAGGCACTCGACCTCCACCTCGCGGTGAACGAAGTCGAGGACGCCGCCCTGCTGCTTGACGCCCTTCGGCTCGCCCTTCACGACGACAGGCACCGTGACCGTCAGGACCTTGTCCATCGCGATGCGATAGAAGTCGACGTGCAGCAACTTGTGGGTCACCGGGTCGACCTGGTACTCCTTGACGAGCACGCGCGTGCTGCTGCCGTTCAGGCTCAGCGCAATCAGCGTGTTCAACCCGGACTCCGAGTGGAGGATGCGCATCAACACCTTGGGATCGACGGCGATCGGCTCAGCGTTCTCGCCCGCTTTCTGCCCACCGTAGAGCACCGCCGGGATTCGTCCCTGCGCGCGCAGCCGCCGCGCCTCGTTCTTGCCGAACGTTTCCCGCTTCAGACCGTCTAGTGTCGCTTCCATTTCTTAGTCCCTAGTCCCTAGTCCCTGATTGCTACACGAACAGCGAAGAGACCGATGTCTCCTCGTGAATACTTCGAATCGCCTGGCCCAGCAGCCGCGCCACCGACAGCACGACGAACTTGCTCGACGGCCGCGCCTCGCCCTGCGGGATCGTGTTGGTAATGATCACCTTTTCGATCGGCGATTTCTCGAGCCGGTCGATCGCCGATCCTGACAACACGCCGTGCACCGCCGCTGCAAACACGCGCTTCGCGCCCGCGTCGACGAGCGCTTGCGCCGACTTCACAATCGTGCCGGCGGTGTCGATGATGTCGTCCTGGATGATACAGGTCTGCCCCTGCACGTCTCCGATGACGTTCATGACTTCCGCCGCACCCGAATCGGTACGGCGCTTGTCGACGATCGCCAGTTCGGCGTTGAGCCGCTTGGCGTAGGCGCGCGCGCGCTCGGCGCCTCCGGCGTCCGGCGACACGATCGTCATGTCGGTCGCGCCCAGCTTCGCGAGGAACTCGATGATCACCGGTGCCGCAAACAGATGGTCCACCGGGATGTCGAAGAATCCCTGAATCTGCGCCTTGTGCAGGTCCATCGTCAGGACCCGGTTCGCCCCCGCCGCGCTCAACAGGTTCGCGACCAGCTTCGCCGAGATCGGCACGCGCGGCTTGTCCTTGCGATCCTGCCTCGCATAGCCGTAGTACGGGATGACCGCGGTGATACGCGACGCCGACGAACGGCGGAACGCATCGATCATGATGCACAGCTCGACGAGGTGCTGATCGACCGGCCGGCACGTCGGCTGGACGATGAACACGTCGGTCCCGCGGATGTTCTCGTCGATTTGAAACGAGACTTCCGTGTCCGGGAACCGCTCGAGCCGGGCGCGCCCGACCTGCACGCCGAGGAAATCGGCAATCTCGCGCGCCAGTGCCGCATGGGCACTGCCGGCGAAGACCTTCATGTTCCCACGCCCCATACGTCGTGACGGTCGTTGACTGGTTGGGGCGGAAGGATTCGAACCTTCGAATACGGGATCCAAAGTCCCGCGCCTTACCACTTGGCCACGCCCCACCGAGAATTCGGCCGTAGCATTATCTTCCGCCCTGCCCAACCATATTTGCCGGGGATGCGACGTTCAGATGCGGCCCAGCGGGGCCGTGGAATTGATAAGTGTAGCCGATGGCACCGGTTGGGGGCAAGCGGCGGTCAGCGAACTGCCAAGGGGCGGGATCGCCGTTCGTACGCCGCGCGATCGACCGTGCGCGTCAGGATGACGTGCCAGCCGTCCCGGCTGAGGCGCGGGACGGCGGCGGCGGCGGAGCGCCGATCCCGGAACAGGCCGAAGACCGCGGATCCGCTGCCGGACATCGCCGCGGCGATCGCGCCCGCGTCCCTGAGCGCGGCTTTCGTCTCGGTGATCTCCGGGTGGCGGCGCGCGATCGGCGGCTCGAGATCGTTGATCATCTGCGCCGCCCGTGACGGCCACGGGACCGGCAGCACCTGCAGCTCGCGCGCCGGCGGGTAGCCAGCTGCGCGCTCTTCGTCATACCAGCCGTACGCCTCGCGCGTCGAGACGCCGAACGGCGGAATCACCAGAACGATCCAGTGAGACGGCAGATCGACAAGCGGGTAGATCTCTTCCCCCGCGCCGAGGCCGAGCGCGGTGCCGCCGGTCAGGAAGAATGCGACGTCGGCGCCGAGCTGCGCGCCCAGCTCGCGCAGGCTCGCGATCGGCGGATGGCCCGCCCACAGCCGGCCGAGCGCGACGAGCGCCGCGGCCGCGTCGCTGCTGCCGCCACCGAGTCCCGATTGAACGGGAATCGACTTATCGATCCGGATCGTGACGTCGCGCACTTTGCCGCCGAAGCCCAGCGTCTTCCACAGCATCGCGGCGGCGCGCCACACGACGTTGTCTTCGTCCAGAGGCACACCGGGCGTGCGGCAGACAATCGAGAACCTGCCGCGGCGTGCGGTGCAGGTGATGGAATCGGCAATCGCGATGGACTGGAAGACCGTCCGCAGCTCGTGATACCCGTCCGCCCGCGTGCCGAGCACGCGCAGATCGAGATTCACTTTGGCGTGGGCTCTCGCCCGAACGCTACGCACTTTCACAGTCTGATGACGACCCTGAAGGGTCGTGCCACCTCAAGGGTCCGTGCCACGTCCGAGTGGACCTGCGTCGCGCAATTCGTCGAGTGTGATCGGCGCGGCGTCGGCCGGCACGTCGACGTCAAACGCGGCCGGGTCGAGATCCGTATTGATATCGACCTGCGAGAGTCCGACCGATAGATCCGCGCTCGTGGTGGCGCCCGACTTCGTCCGGACGCGGACGCGAGCCGGACGATCACCGGTCCATTCGGGATACTCGACCGTGTACGGGTCGAGAACCGCCGCGACGATGCGCCAGCGGCCCGCTGATCGATCGAGATAGACGTTTGCCTTCGACGCAAGCGTGATCATGACGCGTCCGTCGCTGTAAATGACTCCCGAGACGGCGTCGGCTTCCGGCGCGCCGCATCCGGTGAGTGCGGCGGCCAGCGCGTCCGGCTCGAGCGGCACGCCCGTGAGTGTTTCCACGACCGCGGCAGGCTCGGCGTCGCGCAGCACGCGATTGTCGCGCGGCAGCAGCAGCGTCGCGCGCCCCCCCTTCGCCACGAAGATGAACACCGGCGCGCCAAACGGCGCGACGCCCTCGAGACGAACGGCGCCGGGACGCTCGATACCCGCGAGCACTCGGCCGCGAAGCTTCGTCCGACCGGCCCTGCCCGACAACGCCAGCTCCGCCGTGAGCGTGCGGGCGCCGGCACAGCCGCGTGTCGCTTCTGCGTACGCGGCATCTGCGTCGGCAAACGGCGCACCCGGCCCCGAAGGCAGCGTCAGCGGGCGCGGCGCGCACGCAGCCGCGGTCAGCGTCGCGGCCATCACGCACATGAGATATGCTTTTCGCGGAGGTCTCGACGTCATGGCGGTCGACAAGGAACTCCTCGAGATTCTCGCGTGTCCGGTCTGCAAGACGCCGGTCGTGGAAGTCAAGAACGGCACGGCGCTCAAGTGCAACCAGTGCAAGCGAGTGTATCCAATCAAGGATGATATTCCGGTCATGCTCGTCGACGAGGCAACGATCGAAAACTGATCAATGCTGAATGTCGATTGCTGATTGTGGATTGTCGACGAGCGTCAGCGTCGCGCGAAGCACTTCATCCGGCGCGATAGATTCCATGCAGATGTTGCGCGGGCACGTTCGCATCAGCGGCGTGCCGTAGCACGGCGCGCACGGCGGAGGATGCCGAACGATGAGGACCGGCGCCCGCGCGCCGATGGGCCGCGTCTGCTCCAGAATTCCGGGTCCCCAGAGAACGACGAGCGGCGTGCCGACCGCCGCCGCGATGTGCGCCGGCCCGGAATCCACTGATACGAACGCATCCATCATCCCGATCGCAGCCGCCAGCCCGCGGACGCTGAGGGCCCCGGCCGCGTTGACGAACGATCCGGCGGGCAGACCTTGGGCGATCCGCTCGACGGCGGGTCGATCCTCCGCCGACCCTGTCAAAACGATCGACATTCCGCGTGCGGCGAGCTCGCGGCCAAGATCGATGAAGTTCTCGAGCTTCCATCCGCGCAGCCGCCCGTCCTGATTTCGCTTCGATCGGCGGACGGGGCCGTAGCCGGAGTGAAGCCCGACGACGGGCGACGGCTCCCGCACCGTGACCACCCCAGCCGCTTCGGCCAAGTCGCGATCGGTGAGGAAGATCTCCGGCGCAAGCGGCCGCGTCGCCCAGTCGTCAAACCCGGCCGCGCGGAGGTTGTTCGCGGCGCTCGACAGGGCTGGATCGAAAGGCGTCTCGTGAAAACCGATGATGCGACCTGGCCTCGCGCGCCGCACCAAGTCGAGATAGTGCGGCGCCTGCTCCAGCACGACGGCGAGGTCGTACGAGGCTTCGCGAAGGCGGCGGAGCAGCGCCCGCTTCTCGAGTGAGATCGCAAACGGGAGGTTCCGCCATTTGAGCGCCACGACCCGCCCGAGGTGCGGATGGTTCGCCAGGAGGGGCGCGGCGACGCCGCTGGCGAGCACGTCAATCGCCGAACCCGGATACCGGGTGGCCAGCGCGCGAAGCACCGGCGTCGCCATCAAGGTATCGCCCAGTGCCCCGGCCCGAACCACGAGAATGCGCACGGCCCTGTCTATAATAGTGGGTCCATCGTGGCTGGCGCTCAGAGCTCCGTCCTCAGTTCACATTCGTCGCTGATCGGTCCGGACCGGCCGGCCGACGCAGCCGAACGTATCGCCATCGTCGGCCTGTTCGGCTTCGCGGCAGCGCTTCAGCTGTCGATCGCGGCGGCGGACATCCTGTTGGCGGTCATGCTCCTGGGCTGGGTGGTCTGGCTGGTGCGCCGGAAGGCGCGGCCGGAAGTGCCGCCGATGTTCTGGCCGCTCGCCGCGTATGCGGCCCTGACGCTCGTGGCGTCGGTGTTCTCCGAAAATCCCGTCGCGAGCGTCATCGACTCGCGCCAGCTCCTGCTCTTCCTCATCGTCCCCGCTGTCTACCAGATCGCATCCGGCGAGCGTGCAGTTCGCGTCATCGATGTCATCATCACCGTCGGCGCGGCGAGCGCGATTATCGGGATCGTTCAGTACGGCATCCTCAATTTCGACAACCTGGGCCGCCGCCCGCAAGGCTCGCTCGGGCACTACATGACGTACTCCGGGTTGTTGATGCTCGTGATTACCGCTGCTGCCGCACGGCTGCTCTTTCCGCTCAACGATCAATCGGCGCGTGGCGGCCCCGGGCGCATCTGGACGTTTCTGGTCCTGCCCGCGCTGGTTGTGGCGCTCGCCTTGACGCTCACCCGGAGCGCGTGGGTCGGCGCGTGCGCCGGTCTGGCGGTCCTCTTCGTCCTGCGCGATTTGCGAATGCTCGCCGTGCTTCCCGTCATCGTTGCGCTGTTCGTCGCGCTGGCGCCGTCGACCGTAACCGATCGCGTCTACTCGATCTTCGACCTCAACGACCCCTCGAACCGCGATCGGCTCGCGATGATGCGGTCGGGCGCGAGGATGATTCAGGACGATCCGCTGACCGGGGTCGGACCGAACATGATCGAGTCCGCCTATCCGCGATATCGCGACGCCACCGCCGTCAACGAGAACAGCCCGCACCTGCATAATGTGCCGTTGCAGATCGCGGCCGAGCGCGGCCTGCCTGCGCTCGCGGCATGGCTCTGGTTTCTCGCGGTGGTCACGCGCGACTTGTGGCGCCTCTGGCGTCGTTCCGCCTACCCGTCGCTCGTCGGCGGCGCGCTCGCCGCGCTCGTCAGCATGCTCGCCGCCGGCTTCTTCGAGTACAACTTCGGCGATTCCGAATTCCTCATGCTGCTGCTCGTGCTCGTCACGCTGCCGTTCGCCGCCGAGCGCCAGACCGAGCCGGCGCGCGCCACGGCCGCCGCCGCGTGACGGCTGCCACTCCAGCGGCCATCGTCGAACGACTCGCGGGTCGCACCGTCGTCATCGTCGGCGACGTGATGCTCGATCATTTCCTGTTCGGCCGCGTCGACCGCATCTCTCCGGAAGCACCGGTTCCTGTTGTGAGATTCGCGCGGGATGAATTCCGCTCCGGCGGCGCCGCTAACGTCGCGCACAATGTCGCCGCGCTCGGCGGCCGGCCCCGGCTCGTCGCCGTCGTCGGCAAAGACGAGGCGGCAGCGCGGCTTGCCGGCAATCTCTCGTCCATGCGGGTCGCAGTGGACGGCCTGATCGAGGATGGTGGCCGTCCGACCACGAGAAAGCTGCGGGTCGTGACGACGAGGAACCAGCAGGTTGCGCGCGTGGACTACGAAGATGAAGCCGACATCGCCGGCGCGATCGAAGCTGCAGTCATCCGCCAGGCGCGGACCGCGCTCGACGGCGCCGACGTCGTCGTCGTCTCCGATTACTTGAAAGGCGTCGTGACGCGGCCCGTGGTCTCCGCGCTGGTCGGCGCTGCGAGGCAATCCGGCGTCCCACTTCTGATCGATCCAAAAGTCTCCCATGTGGATCGGTACGCCGGCGCGACACTCGTCACGCCGAATCACCACGAGGCCGAAGCCGTCACGCTGATGCGAATCAGAAACGCGGCGGAGGCCGCGGCCTGCGCGCGGTCTTTTCGAGATCGCGTCCGATCGGATCACGTGCTCATCACGCGTGGAGAGCACGGCATGTGGCTGCTCGAAGGAGAACGCGACTGCGAACTGGCGGCGGCCGCGCGCGAGGTCTCGGATGTCACCGGCGCCGGCGATACCGTCATCGCGACGCTCGCGCTCGGCCTCGCATCCGGCGCGCCGCTCGCCGATGCCGCCCGGCTTGCGAATCACGCCGCGGGAATCGCCGTCGGCAAGTTCGGCCCCGCGACGGTCTCCCCTGATGAACTTCGCCGGGCGGTCGCTTCATCGGCACCGATTGGTAATTAGAACAAGCTCAGGCGGCGGCGCGCGGGCTAGCAGGCTGCGCAGCTTCAGATCGAAAAACGGCCGCCGATCGATCTCGCACGACGGACCAGTCAGCCGCGGCGTCAGCGCGGCATAGTCTTCCGCGGCCAGAACGGCGTAGGCTTCCGACGCCTCTGAGAAGCGCTTGATGAAGGCGTCCGCGTCGATAAAGCCTTCATACGGCCGGCGCATGTAGAACACCATGCTCGGGATCGCGACCTTGTAGTGCAGGACTGCCGCGTCCGGACTCGCTCTCTCGAGGATTCTCATCGTGAACGCCGGCACCGGCTTGTAGCGTTCGAAGCTCGGGAGCGTACGCAGCACGAACATCCAGTTCAGGCCAATCACGGTGAGCGCCAGAAGCGCGAGGGCTTCGAAGCGGCGACCGGTCGATGCGGCCACGAGCGTCACCACGCCGCCGCCAAGCGCGATCGCGGCGATCGAGTACACGCCACCAAGCCCGTAGAGACTGCCGGGCCCTGAAAACAAATAGAGCGCCAGCGCGCCGCCCGCCATGACGACGAGCGCGGCGGCCGCCGTGGTGGCGAAGATGCCACCGGACTCCCGGACGGACGGATCAGTGGCACGCGCGAGCGTGACGCCGACAATCGCCGCCGTCGCGGTCACGATCGGGAAGATGTACAGGTCCTGCTTCGTCTTGGAGGCGGAGAAAAACACGACAATGGCGATCGTCCAGATCCACAACAGCGACTCGTGGCTCCGCCGCTCCGTTCGGGGACTCCGGAGAAACATCCAGGCGCCGAGCGGTAGAAAGAGCGACCACGGAAAGAGATCGGCGAAGACGACAGGCGCGTAGAAAAACCAGCCGCGTTCGGGAGCGACCGGGTCGGTGAAGCGACTGACGTTCTCCCCCAAGAAGAACCCTGTGACGGGCTCGAGGCCGTGCCGTTGATACACGGCGACGTACCAGGGAGCGACAATCGCGAGGACGATCACCATGCCCAGCGGCAACATCACCCGCGTCAAATCGCGGAGTCGCCACTGCAGGAGGAAGTACAGGAAAAAAATGACGGCGGGCAGCACGACGGCGATCGGTCCCTTGGTCAGCATGCCGAGGCCGGCGGCGACGTACATCAGGAAGAGGAAAAACTTTCGGTGCGAGGGGTATCGCTCGGCGAGCAGAAAGAACACGAGCGTCAGCCCCATGAACATCGTGATGTAGACGTCGATGAAGATGCGCCGCGCGAACATCAGGACGCGTGGCGATGAGGCAAGCGCGATGGCGGCAAGCAGTCCGGCATCGGTGGACCACAGCGAGCGTGCGGCCAGGAAGGTCGCGCCGAGCAGGATTGCGGCACCGATCGCGATCGCGAGGCGTTCCGACCAGAGCGAAACGCCGAGCAGCCGATAGAAGCCCGCAACGATCCAGTAGCTCAATACAGGCTTGTTCAGCCGCGGCTGGTAATTGAACGTCGGGCTGATGTAGTCGCCCGACTCGATCATCTCGCGCGGCGTCTCGGTATAGAACGCCTCGTTCGCGTCCCAGATGGACGAGTCGTCCAGGCCGACGAAGTACGGCATGACGGCAAGAATGAGCAGCGCGACAAGGCTCAGGCGTTTCACGTCAGTGTCTGAAGTGCCTGATGCCTGTAAACACCATCGCCATCCCGTGCTCGTCAGCGGCGGCGATGACTTCGGCGTCGCGAACCGAACCGCCCGGCTGGACGACCGCCGTCGCGCCCGCGGCGGCGGCCTCGTCGAGTCCGTCGCGGAACGGGAAGAACGCATCCGAAGCGGCGACGGATCCCTTCAACGAGCCACTAGCCTTCATCACCGCGACCTTCACCGCGTCGACGCGGCTCATCTGACCCGCGCCGATCGCGAGCGTGCGATCGGCGGCAGTGAAGATGACGGCGTTCGACTTCACATGCGCGCAGATGCGCCACGCGAAGCGCAGCGCCTGCCATTCGTCCTTCGTCGGCTGCCGCTTCGTGACAAGTTTCGGAAAGTCGCCGCGCGGCCACGGGTCGCGCGCCTCTGTCACGCGATCCTGATCTTGCACCAGCGTGCCAGCGAAAAAGGACCGCGATTCTTTCGGCACGAGCTCCGAATCGAGCTGGGGTGTCACGTTGATTGTCGCCACACGGAGATTCTGTTTCGCAGCGAGGATCGGCCGTGCTTTTTCCTCGAGCGCCGGCGCAATCACAGCCTCGATGAACGTGCTCGTCAACGCCCGAGCCGTCTCCTCGTCCAGCGCGCGATTGAGACCGACGATGCCGCCGAATGCGGATAACGAATCGGCGTCGCGAGCACGGACATAGGCATCTGCAATGGTCTGAGCCGTGGCGGCACCGCACGGATTCGTGTGCTTGATCACGACGGCAGCCGGCTCGGTGAACTCTCTCACGATGCGTGCGGCGGCGTCGAGATCCAACAGGTTCGTATACGAAAGCTCTTTCCCCTGATGCACCTGCCAGGCAGGAACGCGCCCGGACTGCGGCTCCAGCGCGTAGGCTTTCTGATGCGGGTTTTCGCCGTAACGAAGCGCTCGTCGCTGATCGCGGTTCGCCATCGTTTTTGCAATCACGTCATCGTAATGCGCTGTGTGCGCGAAGGCGCGCTGCATCAGCCCGCGCCGGAGTTCGGCGGATGGTCCAGAGGCACTTCGCAGCTCCTCCAGGACACGTGGATAATCGTCGGGGTCCACGACAACCAGCACATCCCGAAAGTTCTTCGCCGCCGCTCGGATCATCGAGGGCCCGCCGATGTCGATGTTCTCAATCAGCTCCTCGAACGTCGCATCCGGTCGTTTCGCGGTCTCCTCGAAGGGATAGAGGTTGACGACCACGACGTCGATTGGAGTGATGCCTTGCGACGCGATCGCCGCCATGTCGCCCGATTCGTTCCTGCGCGCCAATATGCCGCCGTGAATCTTCGGATGCAGCGTCTTGACGCGGCCGTCCATCATTTCGGGAAAGCCGGTGACGTCGCTGACCGCCGTCACGCGGAGGCCAGCGTCGGCAAGCGCCTTCGCCGTTCCACCAGTCGAAATCAATTCACAGTTGAGAGCGGTCAGGCCGCGGGCGAACTCCACGAGCCCGGCTTTTTCGGACACACTCAGGAGCGCGCGCATGCCGTCGTATCCTTGACAATCTGAAGACGTTCGGGCACCATCGAGAGTGGCGCTGGGCGGGCCAGTGCCGTTCCACGAGACCGCGAAGGCTCGCGGTCTTTTTTTATGCCTCGGCTGCGGCAACGGCCATCAGCGAGGTTCTGGGTCAGGCGGCGGACGACGCCGCGCAACTGCAAGGCAGGACAAGAAAGATGCGTATCACAGGTAAGGTCAAGTGGTTCAACAACGCCAAAGGGTATGGCTTCATCGAGCGCGAGGGCGGGAGTGACGTGTTCGTACACTTCTCGGCCGTCCAGGGCAACGGATTCCGCACGCTCGAGGAAGGCCAGGCGGTCGAGTTCGAGATCGTTGACGGCCCCAAGGGCCCGCAGGCCGGCAACGTCACCAAAGTAAGCTAGCCCCGTCGCGGCCGGGGCGGCAACCACCGCCCCGGCCGACGTCATTAATCCCCTCAGTCCTTTTCCCCTTTCGTTCCCCGCGCCGTAAAGCTGACTTTTCCGTTCTCGCTCGACACGCGGAACGCCACTTCGCTGCTGCCGCCGTCGCGCAGCCGCTTCACCTGATCCTTCACCAGCGAGGCGAAGCGGTGGAACGGCACGACGTCCTCTCCGATCTCGCGACGCGCATCCATCAACGAGTCGTACAGCGAGTGGAGCTTGTCCATCTCCCGCATGGGATCCGTGAACGCGGCCACGTGCATCACGCGGGGGCCGCTCGGCTTTTCTTTTTCGCGTTCGACCGGCGCTTCCATCTTGCCCCAGTTGAACGGACCCGGCCGGCCCTCTTCGCGCGCGCGCATGCCGCGATCCCACAGATCGACGAAGGCCTGAAAGCGCGTCTGCAGCGTGGAGAAACGAAACTTCTCCATGATGCCTTGCGCGTTGATCGCCCCTCGGTCCCATCGCTTGATGAGCGCCTCGACCCGCCCGCGCGTCTCCCAGGGCGGGCGCGGCAGCCGGCCGGCGAAAAACATGTTGTACTCCGCCTCGAGCCGCTTCAACTCGGCTTCGAGCGTCTGCAGATCGCGCGTGATCTCTTCGCGCTCGGTCAAGTGATTAGTAACCACACGAGCGGCAGCCACAGCTCGCGTGCGTAGGGGACGGGGCGCTCGTCGACCAG
Source organism: Vicinamibacterales bacterium (assembly GCA_036258175.1). Lineage (GTDB taxonomy): Bacteria > Acidobacteriota > Vicinamibacteria > Vicinamibacterales > 2-12-FULL-66-21 > DATAEE01. The sequence continues at coordinate 1,341 of DATAEE010000298.1, read as the reverse complement.
CACTTCGCAGGCGTCGAGCGTGCCGACGATCTGGAACAGCTCGCGCATCTTCCCCGCGTCGGAGGTCAGATACTTCGCGCGATGGCGGAGCTCGCGGCCCGAGCCGGTCTCGCGATACTCCCCCGTCGTCCGAGCGAGCGCCACGGCGCGGGGGTAATCAGGACCGTCGAAGGGCGGGAACACGAGCGTGAAGGAAAACGGGCCCGGTGGCGTGCCGAACAGGACCGCGCGCACATCCGGATCGAGCGCGGCGATTTCCTCGTCAGTCGGCATCTCCGGCACGTCGACGTACGGCCAGAACCGATCCAGCGGCCTCGTCGTGGGCCGGTCAGTCTCAGTCGGCATTCGTGTAATCCGTGGCTGATATTATCGCTGAGACGCCAACGAGCGCCAAGCGGCACATGGCCGATTTCCGCGTGATTCCGTCGATCGAACAGCTTCGCCAGCGCGCAGGTGTGCGCGCCCTCGAAGCCCGCTACGGCCGGGCCGCGGTCGTCGGCGCGCTGCGCGCGGAAGCAGACGCGTTGCGCGATCAGCTCAAGGCCGGAGATGTGAGCGTCGCGGCGAAGAGCGACACCGCGGCGGCGATCGAGCAAGGCTTGGCCGCGCGCCTCGCGGACGAACTGGCGCCGTCACTGGCGCTCGTTATCAACGCGACTGGGGTCGTCATCCACACCAATCTCGGCCGGGCACCGCTCGCCGGCCGCGCCGCCGCGAGTGCCGCTGCCCTCGCGAGCGGTTATGCCAATCTCGAATACGACCTCGGAAGCGGCCGGCGCGGCGCCCGGGATTCGCACGCCGAGCGACTGATCCAGCGCCTCACCGGCGCCGAGGCTGGGATCGTGGTCAACAACAACGCCGCGGCCGCGCTGCTCACGCTCGCGGCGCTGGCCCGCGGCCGCGAGGTGATCGTGTCCCGCGGGGAGTTGGTCGAGATCGGCGGCGGGTTTCGCGTGCCGGACGTGATGGTACAGTCTGGCGCGATCCTGCGTGAGGTCGGCACCACCAATCGCACGCGCGCATCGGACTACGCGGCAGCGATCAGCGAGCGCACGGCGCTCCTTCTCCGCGTGCACCCATCCAACTTCAGAATCGAAGGATTCACGGAACGTCCATCGCTCGAGGATCTCGCCGCGATCGCACGGCGCTTCGAAATTCCGCTGGCCGAAGATCTCGGAAGCGGTTATCTCGGGCCGGCTGCAGGCGCCCCTCCGATTGGCGGCGAGCCCGAGGTTGCGGCGAGCCTCATGGCCGGCGCGGATATCGTCTTCTTCTCCGGCGACAAGTTGCTCGGGGGCCCTCAAGCGGGAATCATCGCCGGCCGGCGCGACCTCATCTCGG
>DATAEE010000297.1:0-6324 GCA_036258175.1 Vicinamibacterales bacterium | reverse complement strand
GCCTCCCGAGACGATTCGCGCGGCGAACGGGCCCGGCATCTTGCGGCTTGGCGTCGTCGGAAGCTGATCGACCACCAGCTCGCCGAGCGCCATCGCGGTCAGGATCCACGGTGTGAACGCGTAGCCCAGGAAAGCGAGCGGCGTCGAAGCCAGGTCGAGCCACCACAGCCGCGCCGCCCAGCTCACGGCCGCAGGTGCCGTCATGGTGCGCAGGCCGGCGACGATGCCGATCAGGACGGCGAGCGTGACTACGAACATGGACATGGAGGCCAATACTGCACCAGGTACGGCGATCTGGCCATGGGTGATCGACGATCGGGCCATGTCATGGAATCATCTGGGGATTTTTCTATCGGCGTATGGAATCTATTTATCCGGATATCTCGACAACTACTTATCCCGGTATCGCGATATCGCGATATCCCGGTATCGTCGATGAGCTCGATCAGACGATAGCCCGATAACGTAGCCCGATATCGAGATATCCCCGATGGCCCGATGACATGACCCGATGCTGCGATCATCCATGGCCCGATATCAAGGCGCCAGCCGCCATCGGGGAATCTCTCCCGATGCGCATCGTCATCGTCGGGAGATCTGGCGGTCGGCGAGATGGACAGCTGCGTGAGGCATTAGCGTCTCAGCCGAAGCGAATTACACTGGGTGTGCAGTCGCGTGTGCCAGCTTCGTTCATTCCGTGTTGAAGCACGATGCCCATCTCCAGATCTACGGATCCGCTGTGGTACAAGGATGCCGTCTTTTACCAGCTCCACGTCAAGTCGTTCGCCGACAGCAACGGCGATGGCATTGGCGATTTCGTCGGTCTGACGTCGAAGCTGGACCATCTTGCAGCGCTCGGGGTGGACTGTCTCTGGATCCAGCCCATGTACCCGTCGCCGTTCCGCGACGACGGGTATGACATCTCCGACTATACGGCCATCCATCCGAGCTACGGCACCCTGGAGGACTTCCAGACGTTCCTGCAGGCGGCGCACGAACGCGGGCTGCGCGTGATCATCGAGCTCGTCCTGAATCACACGTCCGATCAGCACGCGTGGTTCGTGGAAGCGCGCAGCTCGACGGACAATCCGCGCCGGGATTGGTACGTCTGGAGCGACACCGACGACCGTTACCGCGACGTTCGCATCATCTTCATCGATACCGAGCTCTCGAACTGGGCGTGGGATCCCGTCTCCAAGGCCTACTACTGGCACCGGTTCTTCAGCCACCAGCCGGATCTGAACTACGACAATCCGGAGGTCCGCGAGGAGATCTGGAAGGTGATGAAATTCTGGCTCGACCTTGGCGTGGACGGGTTCCGTGTGGATGCGGTCCCGTATCTCATCGAGCGCGAGGGGACGTCCTGCGAGAACCTGCCGGAGACGCACGCGGTGCTGAAGGAGCTGCGGGCGCGGGTGGACGCGCACTTCACCGGCCGGGTGCTGCTGGCCGAGGCCAACATGTGGCCGGAGGACGTCCGCCCTTATTTCGGCGAAGGCGACGAATTCCACATGTCGTTCCATTTCCCGGTGATGCCTCGGATGTTCATGGCGCTCCGGCTCGAAGATCGCAAGCCGCTCATCGACATCATCGAGCGCACGCCGAGCATTCCGGACTCCTGCCAGTGGGGCATCTTCTTGCGCAACCACGACGAGCTGACGCTGGAAATGGTGACCGCGGTGGAACGGGAGTACATGTGGGATGAATACGCCAAGGATCCGCGGGCGAGGATCAACCTCGGGATCCGCCGGCGGCTCGCGCCGCTGATGGAAGGGGACCGCCGGCGCGTCGAGCTGATGAGCGGACTGCTCATGTCCCTGCCGGGCAGCCCGATTCTGTATTACGGCGACGAGATCGGAATGGGCGACAACGTGTATCTCGGCGATCGCAACAGCGTGCGCACGCCGATGCAGTGGAACGGCGGCGTCAACGCCGGATTCTCGGCCGCCGATCCCGAGCGTCTGTGGCTGCCGCTCATCTCGAACGCCCTCTACGGGTATCAGGCCGTGAATGTCGAGTCTCAGCAGCGCAATCCGACCTCGCTGCTGAACTGGACGCGGCGGCTCATCGAGGTCCGGCGATCCACGCGCGTCTTCGGCCGTGGGTCGATCGAGTTCCTGAAACCCGCGAACCACCGCGTGCTGGCGTTCACGCGGACGTGGGGGCGTGAAACGATGCTGGCAGTCAACAATCTTGCGGGGACCGCGCAGGCCGTGGAGCTCGATCTGTCCAGCCTCGCGGGCGCCATCCCGATCGAGATGTTCGGGGGCAGCATCTTTCCGCGCATCGGGCGCGAGCCATACACCATGATGATGGGCCCGTACAACTTCTACTGGTTCCGATTGCGCTGGCTCTAGTGGAGCACCAGAGCACCCTTTCGGATGCGTTTCTCCGGCAGTTGATGGCTGTCGGCCAGGTGGATGTCCTGGTCGGTCTGCCGACGCTGAACAACGCGGCGACCGTCGTCGATGTCGTTCGCGCGGTGCACCTGTCGTTCACGCGTGATTTCCCGCGGTTGCGCACCGTCATGATCAATTCCGACGGCGGCTCGACCGATGGAACCCCCGAGCTGATTCGCGCGGCATCGTTCACGGAGGCCGACGTGGTGCAGACGTCGCACTCGCTGCGGACGCTCCATCGCGTCGTCGCGCCGTACCACGGCCTGCCCGGGAAGCACACCGCCCTCCGCACGCTCTTCGCGGCGGTGGAGCTGACGCAGGCCGACGTCCTCGTCGTGGTGGACCCAAGCGGTCCGGCGACGAGCGCTGAACGCGTGACTGAGCTCATTACGCCCGTCACTCGTGGCGACGTCGAGTTCCTCGCACCCCGTTATCGACGGCATCCGCGCGATGGCGTGCTCGTCACCCAGCTCGTGCGGCCGCTGGTGCGCGCCGTGTATGGCATCGCCCTCGACGAACCGCTGGGCGCCGAATTCTCATGCTCCGGACGCTTCGCGTCCCACTGTCTCGAGCAGGCCATCTGGGAGCACGAAGTCGCGAGATTCGCCATCGACCTCTGGCTGCGGACCGAGGCGGTGGCCCAACGCTTCGCGGTCGGTCAGATCTGGCGTCCGGCGACGACCGCCTCGGGCGCGCGCGCGAAGCTCCGCGAGGCCGTGCAGCAGGTCGTGCTCGCCATGGCTGAAAGCCTCCAGGCGCACGGCTCGTTCTGGACCGGGACGAACGGCGTCGTGCCGCTTCCGACGTGGGGAATCGATCCGAAAGAGACGCCCGACGCGCCAGCCTGGGACTACGAGGCGCTGGCCGAGCAGGCCCGCCACGACATCGGCGAGATCAGCCCGCTGCTTGGGGAGGTGCTGGACCAGGATACGCTCGCCCGGCTCATCCACGGCGTGGCGGCACCGGTCCCGACGCTCGACGACGAGCTCTGGGTCCGGATCGTGTACGCGTTCGCCTCGGCGGTCCGCCGGGGAGGGACCAGCCTCGAGCACTTGGCGGCCATGTTCGTCCCGCTGTACTTCTGGCGCGCGGCGGCATTCACGGCGCAGACGGCACTCGAAGACTGCCCGACGGTGCAGACAAGACTCGATTCGCTCTGTGAGACATTCGAACGGCTCAAACCGGTGCTCGTCAGCAGCTGGTCGGCCGACGTGTGAGGTCGCGATGATTCAGCAAATTGTGGATGCGCTCGCGCAATCCTGGCACAACTTTGCGGCAGCGTTTGTGGTGTTCGTGCCGCGGCTCGTTGCGGCGACCATTATCTTCGCCGCAGGCTTCGTCGCGGCCCTCATCACCCGCTGGGTCGTCCATCGGCTGCTCGTGGGGCTGCGCTTCGATCGCCTCGCGTTGCGCACCGGCGCCAGCGAGATGTTGCGCGTCGCCGACATGCCGAGCGCCGAGCTCCTCGTCTCGAAGATCGTGTTCTGGATCGTCTGGATCGGTTTCATCGTGTCGGCCGTGGACACGCTGCAGTTCGCGCCGTTTCAGGGCCTGGTTCAGGAGTTCTTCCATTTCGTGCCCCGCGCGCTGGTCGCGCTGCTGGTGCTCGCGCTCGGCTTCCTCGTCGGCAACTTCGTCTGGCGCGCGACGCTGCTCGCGTCGGTCAACGCGGGATTACCGGTTGCACGGCTGCTCGCCGGTACTTTGCGTCTCCTGGTGATCGCGATCGCCGTCGTCATGGCGCTCGAGCAGCTCGGGCTGGCGACCACCGTCGTGCTGACGGCATTCGCCATCGCGTTCGGCGCGATGATGCTGGGACTGGCCATCGCGTTCGGGCTGGGCGGACGCGATGCCGCAAAGCTGCTGCTCGAACACCACGTCACGGCGCGGCAAGGGAGCGAAGCAGACGCCGCGCCCCATCTCTGATCCGTCGATGCCGTTCCCCCGCTCGAGCGGCGTGCTCCTCCATCCGACCTCTTTGCCGGGACGCTTCGGCATCGGCGACCTGGGCGCCGTCGCCTTCGACTTCATCGACGCGCTCGCGGCCGCCGGTCAACGCGTCTGGCAGGTCCTGCCGCTCGGCCCGACCGGTTACGGCGACTCCCCGTATCAGTGCTTCTCCGCGTTCGCGGGCAATCCGCTGCTCATCAGCCTCGACGACCTGATCGAGCAGGGCCTGCTCACACCGAAGGAGACCGCTGGCCAACGCCCTTTTCTGCCGGGCGACGTCGACTTCGCCGCCGTCCTGGCACATCGCCAGGCGCTCTGGCCGCGCGCGCTCGATCGGTTCGACGCGACGGCTCCGGCGGCGACGCGCGATCGCTTCGATCGTTTCTGCAGCGAGAACGCAGGCTGGCTGGACGATTTCGCGCTCTACATGGCGGTCAAGGCGGCGCACGGCCAGACGGCCTGGACGCAGTGGGAGCCTGGCATCGCCCAGCGCGATCCAGCGGCCGTCGCGCGGTGGTCGGCCGACTGCGCCCGTGACATCCGGATGCACAAGCTGACGCAGTGCTTCTTCTTCGAGCAGTGGCGTCGCCTGCGCGACACGTGCCACGCGCGATCCATCGCGATCCTGGGCGATCTGCCGATCTTCGTCGCCGACGACAGCGCCGACGTTTGGGCGCGCCGCGAGTTGTTCCGGCTCGACGCGGAGGGCCGGCCGACCGTGGTCGCCGGCGTGCCGCCGGACTACTTCAGCGCGACGGGACAGTTGTGGGGGAACCCGCACTACCGATGGGACGTCCTCGAGCGGACCAGGTATGCCTGGTGGATCGATCGCTTTCGCGCGCTGCACGCCCTCGTCGATCGGGTTCGCATCGATCACTACAGAGGGTTCGTCGCCGCGTGGGAAGTCCCCACCGGCGCCACGACGGCGATCCGAGGTGAGTGGGTCGACGGACCGGGTGCGGCGCTCTTCGACACGGTGCGGTCGGCGCTCGGTATCGACGAGCTGCCCTTCGTGGCCGAGAACCTCGGCGTGATTACGCCGGAGGTCGAAGCGCTCCGCGAGCGGCTCGGCTTTCCGGGCATGGCGATTCTCCAGTTTGCATTCGGCACCGACCCGCAGGCGCCCGATTTCAAGCCGCACAACTATCCGAGGAACCGTGTCGTCTACACGGGAACCCACGACAACGACACCACGGTCGGCTGGTGGACCGGTGAAGTCGGGCACAGCACGCGGTCGAAGACGGACATCGAGCACGAGCGCGAGCACGCGTGCCGCTACCTCGGCATGGACGGCCGCGAGGTGCACTGGGACTTCATCCGGGCGGTGCTGGCATCGGTTGCAGACACCGCGATCGTCCCGGTGCAGGATCTGCTGGGCCTGGGAAGCGAGGCGCGCATGAACCGCCCCGGCACGATCGGACACAACTGGCGATGGCGCTACCGTCCCGGACAGCTGACGCCGGCCATCCTGCAGAAGCTCGCCGTCATGACCGCGACGTACGACCGGATTGGACATTCATGACTGGGTTCGCAGCGCAACGGCCGTAGTGGCCGCTGGAGTCTGGGCGCGCGCGATTTCCGACAGGCCAGGGGGAGCTCATTTGTGGGTGTCAGTTTGCGGCGGGCCTGCGGCTTCGATCCGCACGCCTGTGTGGTCGGGTGGGGGCCCGCCACAAACCGACACCCGACAAATGAGCTCCGGCTGAGGCCCGAAGCTCACTTGGGTGTCCGTCTGCAGCGGGCCTCCTCCCAACCACACCGGCGCGCGAATTGAGCCCCAGGGCCGCTGCAGAGGGACACCCAAGTGAGCCCGGGCCTTCGATTCAGCAGCGCTTCGGTCTGCGCGCCCCACCCGATCCTGCGGTGGTGAGCGCGGTGCTTCGTAGAGACGCTGGGCTAGACGGCGGCATCCGCTGTCAGACGCACTCTTCCGGCGGCGGCTCCGACGGCCCACTCGCATTTCCGGCGGACCGCT
>DATAEE010000296.1:0-35366 GCA_036258175.1 Vicinamibacterales bacterium | reverse complement strand
GACCGCCACTCGCGCGTGTTCACCCGCCCCGAAGAACCCGACCCAGTAGGGGACGTAGACATCGGGCAGCGGCGCCGGATGCGCGTCGATGCTGAGCGAGCGCAGTCGGAAAAAGCCCGTCTGATAGAGCGCGCGGCGAACCTTGTCGGTGACGGCCTGGCGCGTGGCGTTCGCTTCGAGCGATACAGGCACGCAGTTCCGTGTCTCTACGACGAGCAGCTGGTCGCGGGCAGGGAGCTCGTTGAAGCGATAGAGATCGAGCGCGCCGCTGACGGCATCGACGGCGAAAAACTGGACGTCGTCGCGGCCGCCGTTGCGAATATTGACCGCGTACGCGCGAAACGGAACGTACCACGGCGCCAGACGCCGTAATGGACCGCGCGCGACCCGGCTGAGCACGGCGGAGATGCCGCGGCCCTGGAGCAGCATCGCCGCCTCGGCGGCGGTCACGTTCGGTCGAAGCGTATGGATCTGCGTCATCGGAAATAGATCCACAGGCCAAGGACCGTTACGACAAGCAGCACGCTAAAGATGATGTTGATGCGCCTCTCAGCAGGCGTTTCGGGTGCCGGCTTGTACTCGCTGCGCAGCAGAACCGGATCGACGGACGAAGTATCCATCTTCTCGTCGACGGTCGCGAAGGTCAGCCCGGCCAGCTTCCGGCGCGGCGGCGGCGGCGTCGCAAGGCTGACGACGACCAGCACCGCCGAGCAGATCACGAACATCAGGATGGCGTAGTGCAGGAAGTTCATGTCGACCAGCCATCGGATCGCGCCGGACGTGAAGGGATTCCCCTGTTTGTCGAGGAGCTCGGCGACGAACCGCACGGTGCCGAGGACGAACCCGGCGAGGAGCGAGCTGATGGCCCCGGCGCCGTTCAGCCGCGGCCAGAGGATGCCCAGGATGAAGCAGGAGGCGATCGGCGGCGAGACATAAGCCTGGACGCTCTGCAGGTAGATATAGAGCTGGCTGCTGATGAGGTGAATGAACGGCACCCACGCGACGCCGAGCAGCACCATGACGCCGGTCGCGATGCGGCCGATACCCACGAGCTTCTTCTCGTCGGCGTCGGGGCGCAATTTCTTGTAGAAGTCCAGAGTGACGAGGGTCGAACCGGAGTTGAACACGGCGCTCATCGCACCCATCAGTGCTGCGAGGAGCGCGGCGATCATGATGCCGATGAGACCATGCGGGAGCAGGTTGACGATGAGCGTTGGATACGCGATGTCGCCGTTCTGCACGACGCCGTTCTGGACGATGAACAGGTCTTTAAACAGTGCGAAAGCAATCAACCCGGGGAGAACCAGCATGAAGACGGGAAGGATCTTCAGGAACCCCGCGAAGATCGTCCCGGCGCGCGCGTGCCCTTCGTCTTTCGCCGAAAGGACGCGCTGCACGATCACCTGGTCGGTGCACCAATACCAGATCCCGAGAATCGGCGCGCCGAGGAAGATCCCGGTCCACGGAAATTCCGGATGGTTCGTCGGCTTGATCATCGAAAAATAGTGAGCCGGCACCGCCGCGCGCAGGCCCTCCATTCCGCCCACGCGATCGAGGCCAATGAACGTGAGGATGACCGCGCCAGCAATCAGGATCAGCGTCTGGACGAGATCGGTGTAGATGACGGCGGCGAGGCCGCCGGTGATTGTGTACACGCCGGTCGCGATCACGAGCACCAGCGCGGCGATGATCGGATCCCATCCAACGACGCGCTCCAGGACAACCGCGGCGGCGTACAGATGCACTGAAATCTTGGTGAACACGTACGCGATGATCGAAATGCTTGCGAGGTAGACGGCGCACGCGCGATTGAAGCGGCGTTCGAGGAACTCGGGCATCGTGAACACGTTCGATCGCAGGTAGAACGGCACGAACACCCAGCCGAGGATGAGCAGAATCAGGCAGGCGAGCCACTCGAAGTGGCCGACGGCCAGGCCCGAGCTCGCGCCGGAGCCGGCGAGGCCGATGAAATGCTCGGTCGAGATGTTCGAGACGAACAGCGACGCGCCGATCGCGAACCAGCCGACGTCCCGGCTCGCCAGAAAGTAGTCGGCGGACGTGCGTTCACGCCGCGAGAAGTAGTACGCAATCGCGAAGACGACCAGGAAATAGGCGCCGATAATCGCGATGTCGATCGGCGCCAGCGCCTTGTATGTGACCGCAGCAGGGGGCTGTGGCATCCGTTCTCCTCTGTCGCTGAAAGAGAACGGAACTGTACACGATCCAGTGCGTGACCCACCACAAGAACAAGCCCTTGGTCTAGTCCTCTGCGACTCGCGGATCTCCTCACTTCCGCTCGCGTCCCAGCTCGAATGCGCTGCGCGAGCGGGCCCGGTAGCGGCGGCTCCACGTCAACTCGGTGCCGTCCTCGAGGACGACGCGGTAGTCACCGTGGAACCAGGGCTGGAGCTCGCGCACGGCGTCGAGCCGCACGATCGTCGAACGCGAGATGCGCAGGAACTTCGACGGATCGAGCCGCTCGGCCAGTTCGTTCAGCGTGCTCCGGACGACATGCACGCCTTCGCGGGCGTGCAAGCGGGCGTCGTTGCGGTCCGCTTCAATCCAATCGATCTGCTCGACCGGCAGGAGACGGGCGCGGCCTTCACGCTCCACCATGAGCCGTTCCAGATGCCGGCGGCGTCCGAGCGAGGAAAACAACTCGGTCAGTCGGCGCTCGAAGTCAGCGGGCGCCCGCTCGCGCGCCAGCTCCCGGCGCAGCCGCGCGAGTACCGTCTGAAGTCGATCTGGCGAGTAGGGCTTCAGAAGATAGTCGAGCGCCTGGACGTCGAACGCCCGCAGCGCGTGCGCGTCGTACGCCGTGACGAACACGACGTGCGGCATCGCGGCCACTCCGATCGCCTCGATGACGCCGAAGCCGTCGACGATGGGCATCTGAACGTCGAGGAAGACCGCGTCAGGCCTAAGTTCTCTCAGGGCCGCAATCGCCTTGGCGCCATTCGCTGCCTCGCCCACGATCTCGACATCTGGTTCGGCGGCAAGCAGTCGCTTCAGCTTCGCCCGCGCCGGCGCCTCGTCGTCAACGATCAGCAGCCGCATAGACGGTCGTGTGAGTGTCCGCGATTCTAAGCGGGACTCGCAGTCGGACCAGCAGTCCGCCGAGAGTGCTGGTGGACAGCTCCACGCCCTGACCCGCACCGTAGAGCAGGCGCAGGCGCTCAATCGTTGATGAGATGCCAACGCCACCGCTTCCGCCGTTGGCGGACGAGACGATCGCCTTCGCACGCAGGTCCGATATGCCTGGCCCATCATCCTCGACGTCGAGGCAGAGCCACTCGCCATCTGACCGCGCGGTGACTTGCACCCGCCCTCGACCGAGCCGGGAAAGATTGCCGTGGCGAACCGCGTTTTCGACGAGCGGCTGAAGTACGAGGGACGGCACCAGCGCCTGCGCGACCGCGTCGTCCACCCGGACGCCGTGCTCGAGCGCCGCGCCGAAGCGCGCCTCGAGCAGCGCGAAGTAGTGACCCAGCAACTCGAGCTCGACGCCGAGTGGTACCTCCTGCACCCGGGCGGTTTGCAGCGCCGCGCGGAGAAGCTCGGCGAGCTGCGAGAGCATTACATCGGCCGCCTTCGGATCGTCGTACATCCGCGACGAGATCGTGTTGAGCGCATTGAAGAGGAAGTGAGGCTGGAGCTGAAGCCGCAGGTTCTGAAGCTGCGCTTCGGTGAGCTCGGTCGACAGCTGCGCGGCGTGGAGCTGGCGCTCGCGCGCCGCTTCGTGACGATCCACGAACCAGGTGCCGGCTGCGAACAGCGTATAGATGATGACGTCGATCGGGAACTCCATGAGATACCGGACCGGCATGAGCCCGTAGTCGTAGTCGCCGAGTCCGGCCGCACGGAACAGCACCTCGCGCGAGACCCAGTTCAAGGTCGTATGCACCGCGGAGAACCCGAGGACGGAGAGAAGATGAACGACTGCAGCGCGCGGCCGTCGCATGCCGTCGAATGGAAATCGGCGAGCCACGCCGCGAACCAAGGGGAAGAGCACCGCGGCAGCACAGACGCCGGTGAACTCCTCGATGAAGTTGACGATTGCCGGTTCACCGGTAGCCCTCGCGACGTCGTCGAGATACTCGTACAACGACATGAGGAGGGCGACGAGCGTCGTCAGGGTGAGCCAGACAATCGGGAACCGGCGACGTGGGGGCATCACGGCTGGGACGATAGCGCGAACGCGACGACGAAGTCTCCCAGCTCCTGATCGGCCTTGCCGTGCCCACCGGCGGCAATAACGACGACCTGACGGCCGTCCGGTGCCCGGTACGTCATCGGTGTGGCGATGCCGGAGCGGGGCAGCTTGGTTTGCCACAGCTCGCGGCCGGTCTCGACATCGAATGCCCGGAAGCGCTTGTCAAACGTGGCGGCGATGAACACGACTCCCGAGGCCGTGACCAATGGCCCGCCGCCGTTGGGAATTCCAATCGCCTTGGCGCCGTACTCTTTTGACAGCGGATGTTCATCCGGCACCTGACCGAAAGGAACTTCCCAGCGCACGTCACCGCTGGCCAAATCGACGGCAGCGAGCGTTCCCCAGGGCGGCTGGTTGCACGGCATGCCTTTCGCCGTTTCCAGCGTGCGCCGCCGCATCGCAAACGGCGCCCCGCGCTGCTGCGCGTACTCGTAGTCTTCACCCGCTTTCTTGCCTTCGTCGCGATACTTCGCCAGATCATCTTTCGGGATGAGCTGCACGAGCGTAGCGAGACGGCTCGTGTTGAGGAGGAGCAGCTGGCGCTCGGGATCGTATGCGACGCTTCCCCAGTTCGTTCCGGAAGCGTTGCCTGGCGCCATGATCGTTCCCTGCAGCGTCGGGGGAGTGTAGATGCCCTTCGAAAGATATCGGGCCGCGAGCGCACGGCATTCTTTCAGGTCCGCTTCGTTCGCACCCCACACGGTCTCGGCCGTCACGGGTTCGTGCGGCATCACCGACCGCGGCCGGACAGGGAACGGCTGTGTCTTCCAGGCTTCGTCTCCCGCGATGTCGCTCGCTGGCACCAGGCGTTCCTCGATGGGGAAGATCGGTGCGCCGGTCTCGCGATCGAGGACGAACAGAAGGCCCATCTTCGTCGCCTGTGCGACGGCCTGTGTCGTGCGTCCATTCTGCCGAATCGTCACGAGCGCGGGCTGGGCCGCGATGTCGTAGTCCCAGAGATCGTGGTGGACCGTTTGAAACGCCCACACGCGCTCTCCCGTGGACCCGCGAAGCGCCACAACCGAGTTCGCATCCCGGTTGTCGCCCGGACGGAAGCCTCCGAAGAAATCGGGACTCGGCGAGGAGGTCGGTACGAACACCAGATCGCGCTCCGCGTCGGCCGAGATGATGGACCATGCGTTGGCGGCGCCCACGCGCTGTCCGGCCAGGGTGGCGAGCGGATGCCAGCTCCATCGGACGTTGCCGGTCCGCGCGTCGAACGCGCGCACGACCCCGCTGCCGGTGTCCGCGCTCCAGTTGTCCCCGATCGATGAGCCGACGATCACCAGATCCCGAAAGAGCGCGGGTGGCGATGTGACTTGATAATCGCCGCTGCCTTTGGTCCCAACCGCCGCTGCGAGGTCCACCTCGCCGCTCTGACCGAAGCTGCCACAAAGCCGGCCGGTCTTCGCGTCGAGGGCAATCAGCCGCGCGTCGATGGTGCCGATGAAGATGCGTCCGGCACACGGCGCATCCGGACTGAGGGTTGCGTCTCGCCACGTCGACACGCCACGCGACGTGACTTCCGAGAACGACTTGCTCCGATCCACTTTTGGATCGAAGGTCCAGATGTCCTTTCCGGTTTGAGGGTCGAGCGCGATGACGCGGCCGAAGGCGGTGCTGAGATACAACCGCCCGTCAAAGTGGACGGGTGTCGCCTCGAACGTCATCTCCTTGCCGTCGCGCGCATCGGCGCCCAATTCGCCGGTGCGATACGTCCAGACGGGCGTCAACCGCGCCACGTTATCCCGGGTGATCTGGGTGAGTGAAGAGTAGCGGGTGCCGCCGGCGTCGCCGCCGTAGGCCGGCCACTGATCGTTCGGTCGCGTCGTCTGCGGCACCGCCGTCAGAAGCAGGACGATACCGAGCGCTGTGAAGCGCATCATCATCACGGGAGGATGATCGATGCCGGACGACCGATCAACCCCGCACGGACGAGCGGGACTCCGCTGGGATGAGCGGGGTCAGGCCTCCTCGTGCTGAACCTCGCCGCGCTCGGCCTTCGACGCCGCGATGATCTTGCCGTGAAGGTGCGCCGGCACTTCCTGATAGTGCGAGAACTCCATGTGATAAGAGCCGCGTCCACCGGTCGCGGACGTCAAGTGCTGCTCGTAGGTGAGCATCTCCGACATCGGCACCTGCGCCTTGATGATCGTTGAGAGGCCGCGCGTGTCCATGCCTGAGATATGGCCGCGGCGGCCATTGAGATCTCCCATGAGGTCACCCGCGAAATCGCTCGGTGCGTACACCTCGACGTTCATCACCGGCTCCAGCAGCGTCGGCCGCGCCCGCGACATGGCGTCCTTGAAGGCGAGCGAGCCCGCGAGCTTGAACGACAGCTCGTTCGAGTCCACCTGATGGTACGAGCCGTCTATGACGGTCACGCGGAAGTCGACCATCGGATAGCCGGCCAGATAGCCTCGGGTCCGCGCGTCCTGGATGCCCTTCTCAACCGCCGGGACGAACTGGCGCGGGATCGCGCCGCCGAAGATGTCGTCCACGAACTCGAAGTCGCTCCCGCGCGGCAGCGGTTCGACCTTGATCTTGCAGTCGCCGAACTGACCGTGGCCGCCCGTCTGCTTCTTGTGCCGGCCATGCGCCTCGGTCGAGGCCGTGATCGTTTCCCGATAGGGAATGCGTGGCAGCTTCAGGTTGACCTCGACGCCGAACCGGCGCTTCAACTTGGCGACCGTCACCTCGATGTGCAGCTGTCCCTGGCCGGCGAGCAGCAGTTCCTTCGTTTGAGGATCGCGAGTGTAGTGGATCGTCGGATCCTCTTCCTGGAGGCGGTGCATCGCGGTGCTGATCTTCTCTTCGTCGCCGCGTGTCTTCGGCTCGATCGCGTACGACAACACCGCCTCGGGGAACTTCAGCGCGGGAAGCGTGAACGCCGCGGCTTTGTCACCGATAAGATCGTTGGTCAGCGTTTCCTTCAGCTTCGCCACGGCGCCGATGTCTCCGGCCTTGAGCTCCGGCACCTGCGTCTGCGTCTTGCCCTGCATGGCCACGAGGTGACCGAGCCGTTCGGGCGAATCCTTCGTGAGGTTGTGGACGGTCGTGTCCGCCTTGAGCGCACCGGACAGGACGCGGAACATGGTGATCCGTCCCGCAAATGGATCCGCGACGGTCTTGAACACGTACGCGCCCGTGGCACCGGAGTCGACCGCCGAGGCGCGTGCGTCGGCGCCGGTCTTGGGGTGCTGCCCCTGGATCTGCCGATCGGCCGGCGACGGAGCGTAAGCAAGAATCGCGTCGAGCAGCGGCTGGATGCCGATGTTCAGCGTCGCGGAGGTGCAGACGACAGGGAAGACCTTGGCCCCAGCGACCGCTTTGCGAAGGCCGGAGACGAGCTCTTCCTGTGTCAGCGTGCCCGCGTCGAAGAACTTTTCCATCAGTGACTCGTCTGCCTCGGCGACCATCTCGATGAGCGCTTCGCGCGCGGTGTCCGCGGCCTCTTTCATCGCCGCCGGAACCTCTCCCTCCGACGGCTTGCCCGAGCCGTCGGTCGCAAACGTGATGGCGCGCATCGTCACGAGGTCGACGACGCCCTTGAAGTCTTTTTCTTCACCGATCGGAAGCTGGATCGGGATCACTTCGCGGCCGAGGGACTGATGCAGCGAATCGAGCGCCCGCTCCATGCTCGCGCGTTCCCGATCGAGGCGGTTGAGCACGACGAGCCGCGGCAGCTCGAGCTCGCCGCAAATCTCCCAGACCTTTTCTGTTGAGACCTGGACGCCTGAAACGGCGTCCACCACGACGAGGGCGCAGTCAACCACCTTGAGCGCGGCGCGCGCATCGGTCAGGAAGTTCGCCATCCCCGGCGTATCGATCAGGTTGATCTTGTGTTTGTTCCACTCCGCGTAGGCAAGGCTGGCGGACAGGGTGTGTTTGCGGGCTATTTCTTCTTCGTCGTAGTCGGTAACCGTGGTCCCTTCATCGACCTTTCCCAGCCGGTTCGCCATGCCGGCATCGAAGAGGATCGCCGAGGCCAGCTGCGTCTTACCGGATCCGCTGTGCCCCACCAGTGCCACGTTCCGGATGCTTGCTGCGTCGTAGACCTTCATATGAGTACCCTCGACGGAATATCTGCGGATCGTATTTCAGGGGCTGCGGCGGGCGCAAGGCGGCTTCACCCGCGCAGAAGTGCCGCCGGATCAAGCTTCCTCAGCCGGGCGAGCGGCGCAACGGCGGCCGCGACTGCCGTGCCGAGTGCCAACAACGGGACGATCGTCAGCGTCACTGGATCGGCGGGCGTCACGCCCACGAGGAGGCTCGTCATGAACCGTGAGCCCCACATAGCCAGCGCGAGGCCGCCGACGATCCCCGCCGTGGTGAGCGACAGTGATCGCCACAGGACCAGCCAGCGGAGGTCCGAAGGTTGCGCACCGAGCGCGAGCCGGACGGCGAGTTCGCGAGTCCGCTCAGTCACGAAGTGCGACAGCAACGCGTAGATACCCAGCCCGCCCAGCAGCGCCGCGATCGCGCCGAACAGCCCGAATAACGCCGCGCCCACACGCTGCCGGAAGCCCGCATCCCTGACGTGTTCGTCGAGCGTCCGTGGATCGGTCAGCGGCAGGTCGGGATCCATCGTGTCCACGATCTCGCGCACACGCGCGAGGGGGATCGTCTGCCCTTCGGCGGCGCGCACGTGCAGGATGACGTCGGCGCGGTACAGCTGAGTCACCGGGATGTAGATGCATGGATCCGGGACGTCGATGACGAGCTGTCGCGGAGCATTCCCCGCGACGGCGATTACTTCGAAGCGCTCACCGGCGAATGCGATGACCGCGCCAACCGGGTCGCGGCCCGGCCAGAAGCGTTCCGCGGCCGACTGGCTGACGGCCGCAACCCTGCGGCTCCCGGCAACGTCGCGCGCGTCGAAATCGCGGCCGCGAAGAACCGGAGTCCGCATCGTGCTGAAGTACGAGGAGCCGACAATGTTCAGGCGTACGCGCACGTCCTCGCCGGGCGAAGGTGTGTAGTCGGGGACCTCGATCGACGTCGTGCCGGCGCCTCCGAGGCTCAGCGGGATCCATCGCGCGATCGTGGCTCCGGTCACGCCGGGCGTGGCGCGCAGACGATCGAGGAGCTGCCGGTGAAACTCGGCGCCAGCCAGGGGAGAGTAGCGGGAGGGCAGGAGATTGTAGCGGGCAACGAGAACTCCCGCCGGATCGAAACCCAGATCACCGGTCTGGTAGAGCTGAAGGCTGCGCAGGAGGAGGCCCGCACCCGTCAGGATGGCGACCGCAAGCGCGATCTGAGCGACGACGAGAATAGAGGTCAGTCGGCCGGAGCGCCGCGATCCGGTCAACGTCCCTGACTCCTGCCGCAAGGCAAGAACGATGTCGGCGCGCGAGGCCCACCGCGCGGGGACGATCGCGACCAGCGCGGCGGCGACCGCCGCCAGCACGGCGGCAAGTCCGATGACCCCGGGGTCGACGCCGGACTTGAATCGGGGCGTGAAATCAGCGGCAGGGACCAGCCGCACGAGCAGCTCCGCCGACCAGCCGGCGAGGGTGACGGCCGCCACCGCGCCGAGGCCCGCGAGGACGGCGGCTTCGGCCAGCGTTTCGCGCACGAGCTGATTCGGCGTCGCGCCGAGAGCAAGTTGGACGGCTCCCTGCCGCTGCCGCGTCCGCGCACGCGCGAGCTGCACCTGCGCGACGTTGACGCACGCGAGGATGAACAGCAGCGCCGACATCACGGACATCGGCAGCAGCATCGGCCGCAGGACCGCTTGCGCGCCCGATGGGGCTTTCCAGAACGGCGTCAGCGTGAACGACCGGCGGGCGAGCGACAGCTGCTCGTCGTCGCCTGGGGCGGGTTGCCCCGTGTCGGTTCGCGCCAGCTCGGTAGCCACCGCCGCCAGCTCGGCGCGCGCCCGGGCTTCGGTGGCCCCCGGGGCCAGGCGAGCGAGACACAGCAGCAGCCGCGTCTCGCGCGACGACCGGAGATCACGCATGAGGAACGCCTCGTGCATTGCAAGCGGGATCCAGATCGCCGTGTCCACGCCGATCGCGGAGCCCCAGAAACCAGACGGCGCAACGCCGACAATCGTGTAGCGCCCGCCATTGATCATGATCGTCGTCTGCACGGCGCCTGGATCGCCTGCGAACCGGCGACGCCAGAGGTCGTGACTGATTACGGCAACGGGGCGCGCGCCCGGGGCGGCGTCTTCATCCGGCGCAAAGGCGCGGCCGAGCGGGATGGAGACGCGCAACGCTTGAAAGTAATCTCCAGAAACGAGCGCGCCGATCGCCCGCTCCGGCGGGCGGCTGCCGTCGGCCGCGAGCTGGACGTCGGTCGTGAAGTGCGCGGCGACTGCGGCAATGGACGGGCTGCCGCGGCGGATGGCCGCCAGCTCCGGCAGGGCGAGCGCGCCGGTGAACTCTCCCGGTCCCGTGGCGGCGAGGACACTGAGCCCGTTCGTGTCAACCGCCGGCGGAAGAGGATCGATCAGCGCGCCTCGCACCCAGGCGAAAACCGTCGCGTTGGCGCCGAGTCCGAGCGCAAGGGACAGTACGGCCGCGGTGGTCAGGATGGGATTCGCGACGAGCCGCCGGATCGCGATCCGCACGGCGGCTATTCGTATCTCAACGCTTCGATTGGATCAAGGCGGGACGCTTTGATGGCAGGCCACATGCCGAAGAAGATCCCGACACCGGCCGAGAAGCCCAGGCCGATCATGTAGGACCACCACGGCAGCGACACTGGGAAGCCGGCAAGGGTGTTGATCGCGAACGCGATACCACTCCCGAACAGGATGCCCAGTATGCCGCCAAGCGCCGTCAGGAACACGGCTTCGAGCAGAAACTGCGTCAGGATCTCGCGCCTCCGCGCCCCGATGGCCTTCCGCACGCCAATCTCGCGCGTACGTTCTGTGACGGAGATCGTCATGATCGCCATGACGCCGATACCCCCGACCATCAACGCGATCGACGAAATCACGACCAGCGCCAGGACGATCGCCTGCGTGACCTGGTTCACGATCTTCTGGATCGTGTCCGAGGTGAGCGTGTCGAAGTCGTTCTCCTCGTCGAGTTTGAGACGATGACGGCTCCGCATCACTTGCTCGACCTCGCGGAGCAGCTGCTCGCGCGAGACGCCGGGTCGCGGCACGACGGCGATGACGAGAAACCTCGCGAGGATGCCTCGGATTCGCGGCGGCTCGTACACCTTGTCGTAAGTGGTGACCGGGATGACCATGAACTCGTCGGCATTGCCGATCATGATGCTGGGACGCTTGCCCATGGTCCCGACGACCGTGTACTCGTTCGAGCCAATCCGGACGCGCTTACCGATCGGATCTGTTGTGGGGAAGAGTGTCGACGCAGGTGCATATCCGAGCACGACGACGTTCCGCCGGTGTTGGACCTCGTAATCAGTGAAGAAGCGGCCGTTCTCCAGCTCGATGTAGTTCGTCTCGGCAAAATTCGCGCTGGTCCCGATGACCGCCATTCGCTTCGTGGACTGGTCTCGATAGACGACGCGCTCCGGCTGGCTTCCAGGCCCGTTCCCGAGCTGGACGCCAACGGTAGCGACCGACGGCGCCCCGATCCGGATCGCCTTTGCGTCCTCCTCGGTGATATCCGGGCGCTTCATCACCTCGAAAAAATCGCGGCCAGCGGCGAAGCTGGCGATGCTCAGCTTTGCCACATACACGGTCTCCGCGCCCATCTGGCGGATGAGCTGCTGCATCTGATCGCCGAACCCGCGGATCAACGCGGTCATCGCGACGATCGACGTGACGCCGATGACCACACCGAGGATCGTGAGGGCAGATCGGAGCTTGTTCGCGCGGAGCGTGTCCAGCGCGATCAGCAGAATCTCGGCGAGGAGGCCGGAGCGGAGCGATCCGCTCTTCGGCGCGCGCGGGGCGGAAAGGTCTGCGCTCATTCCCGTCGCAGCGCCTCGATGGGATCCAGGGCGGCGGCGCGCATCGCCGGGTAGAGCCCGAAGAAAATCCCGACGATCGCCGTCATCCCAATGCCGAGTGCGACGGACCAGGTCTCGATAACCGCGGGAATCGGCGTCAGCGCGGCGACGCCGAGGGCAAGGGCGAATCCGAACGCCGTGCCAATGAGTCCGCCGACGGTCGACAACGTCGTTGACTCGGTGAGAATCTGCCAGACGATGTCACGCCGGCGCGCGCCGAGCGCCTTGCGCAGACCAATCTCGCGGGTCCGCTCGCTGACGACCATCAGCATGATGTTCATGATCACGATGCCGCCCACGACGAGCGAGAGTGATACGACGCCCAGGAGGACGGCGAAAATGCCAGAGGAGAACGCCCGCCAGAAGTCCATGAGGGTGTCCGACGTAACCATACCGAAGTTGTCTTCTTCCTTCGCGCGCAGATGCCGCTTGATTCGCAGCGCAACGCGCGTCTCGTCCATCGTCGCGGCCATCTGCGACGGGTCGAGGGGCTTGACCGTGACCTCGAGAGACCGCCGCGACCCGAAGAGTTTCCAGAATGCCCCCAACGGAACGATCGCGAACTCATCTTGCGAATTGCCGAAAACCGATCCTTTCTTCTCGTTGACCCCGACGACGCGGAAATGCATGTTCCGAATCCGAATGATCTTGTCGATCGGGTCCCGCCCTTTGAACAGGTTCTCTGCCGTGTCCCAGCCGAGCAGCACGACGGGCCGGTTCCGTTCGACCTCCTGCCGGCTCGGGATCCGGCCGAGGACCGGCGTGTAGCCGCTGAACTCGGCGTAGTCGGGCGAGACGCCGATGATCCGGGTGTTCTCGAGTGTGGTGTTCTCAAAGCTGAGGTTGGCGCCGGCCCCGGACTCGGCCATCACGGCATCCACCAGGTTCGAGTACTCGCCGATGGCCTCCATGTCGGCCAGCGTGACGATGGGATTGCGCCGGCGGGCGCGCTCCTCCAGCTCTTCGTCGGTGATGAGGCCGATCCGTAGGACCTTGAAGGTCCCAGCGCCCACCTCTCCGATGATCGCGTTCGAGACGTACGTGTCCATCCCGCGAATAAGCGACACAACTGCGATGATGGATGTGACGGCAACGACGTTGCCGAGAATCATCATGAACGAGCGCAGCTTGTTCGCCCAGACGGACGACAACGCGACGCTCACCGCATCGAGCAGCTTGTTCATCGACGCCGCGTGCCCTTGTCGGGGGTCTCGACCTTCACGGGATCGCCGTCCTGCAGATTGCGCACCGAGCTGAACGGTCCGATGATGACCTGTTCGCCTTCCTTCGGGCCGGACAGCAGCTCGAAGTACTTCTCGCCGGCGATCCCCGTCTTCACCGGCACGAATTCGGCGACGTTGTTGCGGACGACGAAAACGCCTTCTTCCTCTTTCCGCGTCTGCCCCTTCGGCAATTCCTCGGCGGAAGCGGCGCCGCTAAGGCTCGGACGGCGCGGGCGTCGACCTTCCTCCTTTGGCGGACGGACGATCTGCCCCTTCTCGTCGAAAACGAGCTCGCGGACAGCAAGCGCCTGGATCGGCACCGACAGCGCCGTCTCGCGCGTCGCCGTCGTGATCTCGGCGGTGCACGTAAAGCCGGGGCGCACGTCTGGAATCTCCCCTTCCAGCGTCACGACGACCTTGAAGTTGGTCGCCTGCTGCCCCGCGGCGGCCTGACCCGTCGCCTGGATCGGGCTGTTTCCGACCTCCGTCACCTTCCCGTTGAAGCTCTGGTTCGGTGCGGCGTCGATCCGGATTACCGCCTTCTGGCCGATCTTCACGCTTGGAATGTCGGTCTCGTCGACCTCCACCTCGGCCTCGATGATCGACATGTCCGCGATCGTCAGCAGGACGGTGCCGGGATTGTTCATCGTCCCGATCACGACCGTTTCGCCTTCCTCGATGTTGCGTCGCGTCACGAGCCCGTTGATCGGCGACTCGATCCTGACCTTGCTGAGATCGTAGCGCGCGCCTTCGAGCATCGCTCGCTCCTGCTGCACGCGGAGCCGCAACGTCTCCACGGCCTTGATCCGTTCTTGGAGCTCGATCTCGCGCAGTTTCGTCTCGTTCTCCGTGCGATCGAGCGTTTCCTTGGTCGTCAGGCCCTGCTTCCACAGCTCGCGCTGCCGCCGGACGTTTTCCTGAGCGAGGAGAAGGGCCGTGCGGGAGCTTTCGATCTGCACCTTCGCCTGCTCGAGCTGCGACGCCGACGCCTGCATGCTCGCTTCGCCGCTGTCGACCCGCGACCGGAGGTTGCGCGGGTCGATCTGCAGCAGGAACTGCCCCTGCTTCACGCCGTCCCCTTCGTTCACCGCGAGGCTCGTCACACGCCCCATCGTGTCGGCGCTGATGTTCACGGAGCGCTTCGGCTGGATCGTGCCGGAGGCGGAGACGATCGCCTCCAGCCGCTGCTTCTTGATTGGCTCGACGTTGATCGTGACAGCGTTGGAGCGCTTGAACGTCAGGTTGGCGACGACGATCGCCACGAGCGCGACCACGATGACCGCGCCGATGATGATCTTCTTGCGCGAAACCTTCATGAACCCCCCATAGCCGACTTCGCGCCCGCGATAATCAATGCGATGACGGCGTACACCGCCAAGAGCGATATGACAATCGGCTGCGTGCGCCGTCGATACAGCACCGCGAGGCCGATGCCCAGCACGATCACCCACCAGATCAGAAAGAGATCGACGGTGCCCAGCAGGTGCACGATGAAGCTGCCTTCATCGAGGCCCGGTGCCAGCGCCGCGAGGTTGGTCGGACTCGACATCGTTTCGCGAAGGTAATTCAGCGGCATGACGAAGATCCACCCGAGCGCCGAGATCACGCCCGCGTGCGCGACGACCGCGAGAAGCTGCTTGAACGAAGCCCGGCCGCCCATCGCGGCGTTGAACACCGCGTAGAGGATGCCCGCGGTGATGAGCGTCATGATCGGTATCGCGAGGAGCATGATGCCGATGGTGATGTAGCCCACCCTCGGCGCGATCTTCTCCATCTGCGCGAACTGCTCGTCGCTGACGTCGCGTCCCCAGTCCTGCGACTGGCTGACCTGTTGATCGAGCCAGGCCTGCTGCCCGACGCCGGTGAGCAGGAAACCGCCGATGGTCACGCAGCCCACGATCGTGATGAAGGCGAGCACCCCGAACACCTTCGGGTGAGCAGCGACGCTGGCGAACGTCTCACGCGGCGACAGCACGATGCCGACGATGCGGGACAGGAGCCCCAGGGCGCGAGGCGCCCCCTCGACCTGCGTCATCTCAGCCATTTGCAGCTCTCTGGGAAAGTGCAGACCGAAGGCTTCAATTGTACCGCTAATGTCCGAATACGACCAAGGCGGATGCGAGGTTTCCTGGGGCGCCAAGTACAGTCCGCAGAAGGATTTGAGGATAAGCTTGGCCGGATGCTTCGGGCCTTCATCCGGGTACTCTTCCTTCTATTGATCCCAGCCGCGGCCACTGCCCAACCCTTCGAGACGATCGGCGTCCGGGCGCTCGGAATGGGTGGTGCCTTCGTCGGTGTAGCCGACGATGCGTCGGCGATCTGGTGGAATCCGGCGGGCCTTGCGACAGGCGGCCTCTTCAGCATGGCAGTCGACTACGAATCGCTGAACGACGAATGGTCAGGCGCCGGGATTTTTACCGCGACACCCCCGCTCGGTCTTGGGTACGTCCGGACGTCGCTGGAAGGGCTCGTGACCCACCAGGCAGGCATCACGATCCTGCATACGTTCGCGGATGGATTTACCGTTGGAGCGTCGCTGAAGTTCGTGCGCGGCCTGGCGTCGCTCACCCCTGATGACGATTCCCTAGGTCGGACAACCAATTCTTTCGACCTCGATACCGGCGCGCTCTACATTCGAGGGCCCTGGAGGGCCGGCTTCACGGTGCGAAACATCGTGGAACCGCACTTCGACACGGTAAATGAGACACCGCTCAGGCTCGAACGGATGGCCCGGGCCGGCGTCGCCTGGCTCGAAGGCGACTGGACGGTCGCCGTGGACGTCGACGTGACCCGCTCCTCCTCCAGCCCGCTCGTGGACGCGCCCGAAGGTCGCCGGATGCTCGCGGCGGGGACCGAGTGGCGGTGGGGCCGCCGGCTCGCGGCCCGGGGCGGGCTTCGGTTCAACACGGCCGGCGACGAACGAGCACCGGTGGCGACCGGCGGCTTCGGCATCGCCGTCTGGGGTTCTGTGTGGGTCGATGCTCAGGTCACCGGAGGCGCCGACGCAGGCGACCGTGGCTGGGGCCTCGCAGGCCGCGTCCACTTCTAACCTGTTGACCCAACGTGGATTTGCTCGTCGTCAAAAAGTTTACAGATTGACAGTTCACGTCGACGTATTGACAGAAACTGTCATAGCTGTACAATAATCCCTTCCCCAGCAGTTCTCCTCTCAGCTCTCGCCAGGGTTCTTTAGAACCACGGGAACCAGACTCTCACTCTGACCTATGGCTGTCCGCATCGGTGAACTTCTGCTGAAGGAGAAGCGCATTACACCTGCGCAGCTCCAGGAAGCGCTCAACGCGCAGAAGACGAATGGCGGCAAGCTGGGCCACAACCTCGTCAAGCTGGGGTTTGTGAAGGATGAGGAGATCACCCAGCTTCTCAGCAAGCAATACGGCGTTCCCTCTATCAATCTCACGCAGTTCGACGTCGACACCGCCGTCATCAAGCTCGTACCGGCCGACACGGCGCACAAGTACCAGATCGTCCCGCTCAGCCGTTCCGGCGCGACGCTGACGATCGCGATGACCGACCCGACCAACGTGTTCGCCATGGACGACATCAAGTTCATGACGGGCTACAACGTCGAGCCGGTCGTGGCCTCCGAGACCGCCATCATGGAGGCCATTCAGCGGTACTACTCCGCGGCAGCCCCGGCCACCACCGGCGGCGGCCGGCGTCAGCAACAGCAGCAGGCGCAGCAACCGCAGGGGGAGAGCATTTCGAGCACGTCGTCGCTCGAACTGGTCACGAAAGCGCTCGAAGAGACCTCGTCGATCATGGACGACGATGTCGAGGTTCTCGAAGACCTCGAGCAGATCGACGTCGCGTCGCTCGAAAAACAGGGCGGCGAAGCGCCGGTCATCCGCCTCGTGAACCTGATGCTGATGTCGGCGATTCAAAAGGGCGCAAGCGACATCCACATCGAGCCGTACGAGAAGGAGTTCCGCGTCCGGTTCCGCATTGACGGCCTGCTCTACAACGTCATGGCGCCGCCGATGAAGTTTCGCGACGCGATCACGTCGCGCGTGAAAATCATGGCCAAGCTGGACATCGCGGAGAAGCGCCTCCCCCAGGACGGGCGCATCAAGCTCCGCTTTGCCGACAATGGTGCGACCCGCGAGATCGACTTCCGCGTTTCCTGCCTGCCGACGCTCTTCGGCGAGAAGATCGTCATGCGTCTGCTCGATAAGAACAAGTTGATGCTCGACATGACGAAGCTGGGGTTCGAGCAGGAATCGCTCAACAAGTTCGAGCGGCAGATCATGAAGCCGTGGGGGATGGTGCTCGTCACCGGTCCGACCGGAAGCGGAAAAACGAACACGCTTTACTCTTCGATCTCCCGGATCAACACCATGGAAACGAACATCATGACCGCGGAGGACCCGGTCGAGTTCAACCTGGTCGGCGTCAACCAGGTCCAGATCCGCGAGAACATCGGCCTGAACTTCGCGGCCGCCCTGCGTTCCTTCCTGCGGCAGGACCCGAACATCATCCTGGTCGGCGAGATCCGCGACTTCGAGACAGCCGAAATCGCCGTCAAAGCGGCGCTCACCGGCCACCTCGTGCTTTCGACGCTGCACACCAACGACGCGCCGAGCACGGTCAACCGGCTCATGAACATGGGCATCGAGCCGTTCCTCGTGGCGAGCTCGGTGAATCTGATTTGCGCGCAGCGCCTCGTTCGGCGGGTCTGCGCCAAGTGCAAGGAAGACCATCCGACCCCGGAGCAGGCGCTCGTCGAAGCGGGCTTCACGCCCGAAGAGTCGACCGCCGTCGTGCCGAAAAAGGGGGCCGGGTGTGAGACCTGTAACAACACCGGCTACAAGGGACGCGTCGGTCTCTACGAGGTCATGGAAATCACCGACGAGCTGCGCGAGCTGATTCTCGTGGGCGCGTCGGCGCTGGAGTTGCGGCGCAAAGCGGTCGAAGAAGGGATGATCACGCTCCGCCGCAGCGGGCTGCTCAAGGTACTGGAAGGACTGACAACGATCGAGGAAGTGGCGCGAGAAACCGTGAAGTAGCGCAGCCCATTAGGGCTGCTTGGGGGACACGACCGAATGGCGACGCTGCCTGAACTGCTGCAGGTGCTGGTCGAAAACAACGGTTCGGACCTGCATATCACAACGAACACGCCGCCCCAGATCCGGGTGCACGGGAAGCTCCAGCAGCTCGATTTGCCGTTGCTCACGCCGTCGGAAACCAAGCAGCTGGCGTACAGCGTGCTGACCGACGCGCAGAAGAAGCGCTTCGAGGAGTCGATGGAGCTGGACTTCTCCTTCGGCATCCGCGGCCTGGCGCGGTTTCGCTGCAACGTCTTCAACCAGCGCGGCGCCGTCGGCGCGGTCTATCGCGTCATCCCCGAACAGATCAAAGGGTTCGACGAGCTGGGCCTCCCGAGGGTCATCGCAAACCTTGCCGAAAAACCCCGCGGCCTGGTGCTCGTGACCGGCCCCACCGGCAGCGGCAAGTCGACGACGCTCGCCGCGATGATCGACAAAATCAATGCGGAGCGGCGGGAGCACATCCTCACCATCGAGGATCCGATCGAATACATCCACCCCCACAAGGGTTGCCTGGTCAATCAGCGTGAAGTGCACAGTGACACGCAGAGCTTCTCGATGGCGCTGCGCGCTGCGCTCCGCGAAGACCCCGACATCGTCCTGATCGGCGAGTTGCGCGATCTCGAAACGATCGAGTCGGCCTTGCGAATCGCCGAGACGGGACATCTGACCTTCGCCACGCTCCACACCAACTCGGCCGCGCAGACGATCAACCGCATCATCGACGTATTCCCGGCGCACCAGCAGGGGCAGATCCGGACGCAGCTCTCGCTGGTCCTGGAAGGGATCGTCTGTCAGGCGCTGCTGCCGCGATCCGACGGCGCAGGGCGCTGCGTCGCGCTGGAGATCATGGTTCCGAATGCGGCGATCCGGAACCTGATTCGCGACGACAAAGTGCACCAGATCTATTCGACGATGCAGTCCGGGCAGGAGAAGCTCGGCATGCAGACGATGAATCAGTCGCTGGCGACGCTCGTGCAGCGCAAGCTGATTTCGCTCGAGACGGCGCTGGGGACTTCTTCGCTCAGAGACGAGTTGCAGGACCTGATCAATCGCGGCGTCGGCGTCGTGCCCGGCGCCGGTCTGAACCGGCCGCGGCCGGTGCCACAGAGGTAAGGAGACATGGCCACATTTGTTTTCTCGGGACGAACGCGCGCGGGCGAAGTCATCACAGGCGAACGCGCCGGTGACACGCGTGACGCCGTCGTCGCCGCGCTCCGGCGCGAGCAGATCATGGTCACCCGCATCGACGCGGTCAAAGAGCAGGCGATCGAGAAGAAGGCCGCGCCCGTCAAGGCCAAAGGGAAGGCGGTCCCGTCCAAGAACCTGGCGATTTTCACGCGTCAGTTTTCCGTCATGATCGATGCCGGCCTTCCGCTCGTCCAGTGCCTCGACATTCTCGGGAAACAGGAGCCCGATAAGAATTTTTCGAGCGTCATCCTGGCAACGCGGGCGGACGTCGAGGCAGGGGCGGCGCTCGCCGACGCGATGAAGAAGCACCCGAAGGCGTTCGACCCGCTCTTCACGAACATGATCGCGGCGGGCGAAGCGGGCGGCATCCTCGACACGATTCTCAAGCGCCTCGCGGTCTACATCGAGAAGAACGTCAAGCTGAAGGGGCAGGTCAAGTCCGCGATGATCTATCCCATCGCGGTGCTCATCATCGCCGCGCTGGTCGTCGGTGTCATTCTCTGGAAGGTCATCCCGACCTTCGCACAGATGTTCGAAGGTCTCGGCGCCAGCCTGCCGCTGCCGACGCGCGTCGTCATCGCGATGTCCAACTACGTGGTCTGGTACGGGTGGGTCCTGTTCATCATCATCCCGCTCGGCATTTACGGCTTCAAGAGCTACTACGACACAGACGCCGGCCGTCACACGGTCGACGCGGCGGTGCTGAAGATGCCGATCCTCGGGCTGATCATGAGGAAGATCGCCGTCGCGCGGTTCTGCCGCACGCTCGCGACGCTCCTCAGCTCGGGCGTCCCGATTCTCGACGGGCTCGACATCACCGCCAGGACATCGGGTAACGCGATCGTCGAGGACGCCATCATGACGACGCGGACGGGGATCGAGCGCGGCGAAACCGTGTCCGGCCCGCTCGCGCAGACCAACGTCTTCCCGTCGATGGTGGTGCAGATGATCAACGTCGGCGAGACGACGGGCGCGCTCGACACGATGCTCGGCAAGATTGCCGACTTCTACGAAGAAGAAGTGGACACGGCGGTCGCCGGGCTGCTGACGTTGATGGAACCGCTGATGATCGCGGTCCTCGGCGTCATCGTCGGTGGCATCGTCATCGCGATGTACATGCCGATCTTCGACATGATCAGCAAGCTCACGTAAAGGGACTGGGGACTAGGGATTAGGGATTAGAGACTAGAAGTGGCAACACTCCGGAAGAAGCTGCTCTGGCTGATCGCCATCCGCGCGGTGGCGCTCACGGTCGTCCTGGGCTCGGCGATCCTGGTGCAGATCCAGGCGCCGGGGACGTTCCCGGTCGATCCCTTCTTCTTCCTGATTGGGCTCACATACGCGCTGACTGCGTTGTATGCGGTGACGACTCGGTTCGCCGAGCGGCATCGCTGGCTGATCGATTTGCAGCTTGCGGGTGACGCGGTCACCGTGTCGGCGATCGTTCACCTGACCGGCGGCGTGACGAGTTATTTCAGTTCGCTGTACGCGCTGCCGGTCATTGCCGCAAGCATTACGCTCTACTGGCGCGGCGGAATGCTGATCGCCTTCCTGAGCGGATTGCTGTACGGCGGGATAGTGGTTCTTCAGTACTCAAGCCCGCTTGCGCCGACCGCCGCCGCGGCGCTTCCGCCGATCCGCCTCGCGCTCTTCACGGTCGGGTTGAACCTGTTCGGGCTCTTCGCGGTAGCGGTCCTGAGCGGCTATCTCGCAGAGGGACAGCGGCGCGCGGATGTCCGGCTCCAGCGCGCCTCGAACCGGATCGCCGATCTCCAGGCGTTCAATCAGCACATCATCGACAGCCTGCCGAGCGGCCTCGCGACGGTCGACGCCGACGGCCGCCTGCTGTCGTTCAACCGCGCCGCGCAGGCGATCACCGGTCTCACGCTGGCAGACGCGCTCGCCCGCGAGGCAGACGAGGTCCTGCAGTTTCCGCGCGACGTCCTCGATGGCATGCGGGGCAGCGGCGGAAGCGGCGGCCGCTACCGCGCCGAGTTCGGATTCGGGCGGCCTGACGGCAGCCACATCGAGCTTGGCTTCAGCACCGCGCCGTTCGTGACACCGGCGGGTCTCAGCGGATATCTGGTGACGTTTCAGGACGTCACACACTCGAAGCGACAGGAGCGTGAGGCGCGCGCGCAGCAGCGGCTGGCGGCGGTGGGCGAGATGGCCGCAGGCATCGCGCACGAGATTCGCAATCCGCTCGCATCGATGTCCGGATCGATGCAGGTCCTCCGTCAGGAGCTGTCGCTCAACGAGGAGCAGGCGCAGCTGATGGATATCGTGCTCCGCGAGTCGGAGCGGCTCAACGACACGATTCGCAGCTTCCTGGCGTACGCCCGGCCGCAGAGCCGCGAGGCGTCGCGACACGACATCCGGGGCGTCCTGAACGACACGGCGACGCTGCTTCGAAACAGCGTCGAGCTGCGAGAGGACCATGAGGTCGTCGTGGACGCCTCCGACGAGCCGGTCTGGTATTTCGCCGACGAGAACCAGATCCGTCAGATCGTGTGGAACCTGGCGACCAACGGGCTCCGCGCGATGCCGTCGGGCGGTCGGCTTCGCCTCTCGGTTGCCCCGGAGCTCAGTCCCAACGCGTCCGAACCCGGAGCGGTGGTTCGGGTCGAGGATCAGGGTGTCGGCATCGCGCCGGCGGAGCTCGATCGCATCTTTCAGCCGTTCCGCGGCGGGTTCAGGGGCGGCACGGGTCTCGGGCTCGCGATAGTCCACCGGATCGTGACGGATTACGGCGGCGCCATCGACGTTCGCTCTCAGCCTGGCGTAGGTACCACTGTGGAAGTTCATCTGCCAGGGCGCACTCCGGTCTTGACCGCGCCGACAGAGGAGCGCAAGACCGCGCTCGTCTGAGCGCTCAACAAATTATGGCTGTCGCCACTGCACCGCAAACCGACGCCGCCTCCCGAATCCTCGTCGTCGACGACGAGCGATCGATGCGAGAGCTGCTCGCCATCGTCTTGAAGCGCGAGGGACACGACGTGCTGCTCGCCGACAACGGCCGCTCCGCGGTGGCGATGCTCGAGCGCGAGCCGATCGAACTGCTCATTTCCGACATTCGAATGCCGGACATGAGCGGCGTCGAAGTACTCGGCGCCGCTCAGCGCATCAACCCGGACGTGATCGGCATCATGATCACCGCGTACGCCTCAACCGACACCGCGGTCGAGGCGCTGCGGCTCGGCGCGTACGACTACGTCAGCAAACCGTTCAACGTGGACGAGCTGAAGCTCAAGGTCCGGAAGGCGCTCGAGCGGAAGCGACTGCAGCAGGAGAACGTGCTGCTCAAGCGGGCGCTGCAGACCTCGCATCAGTTCTCGAACATCATCGGGAAGAGCAGCGCGATGCAGGCGGTCTTCCAGCTCATTCAAACGATCGCGCCGACGACGAGCACGGTGCTGGTGACGGGAGACTCGGGCACCGGCAAAGAACTCGTCGCGCGCGCTATCCACTTCAACTCGCTGCGGAAGGATCGCCCCTTTGTCGCGTTGAACTGCGGCGCGCTGCCCGAGACGCTGCTCGAATCCGAGCTGTTCGGTCACATGCGCGGGGCGTTCACCGGCGCCGAGACCAACAAGAAGGGACTCGTCGAGGTCGCTGACAAGGGGACCATCTTCCTCGACGAGATCGGCGAGATGAGCCCGATGATGCAGGTCAAGCTGCTCCGCGTGCTTCAGGAGCGAAAGTTCCGGCGGCTGGGAGGGACGGAGGAGATCGAAGCGGACATCCGCATCATCGCCGCGACGAACCGCGACCTCTCGAAGCTGGTCGCCGAAGGGAAGTTCCGTGAGGACCTCTTCTACCGAATCAACGTCATTCCCGTGCGGCTGCCGCCGCTGCGGGAACGCACCGACGACATCCCGCTGCTGACCGAGCACTTCCTCGGGAAGTACGCCACGCAGATGGGCAAGACCATCAACGGCGTGGCCGCCGACGCGATGAAATGCCTCCAGACCTATGGCTGGCCGGGCAACATCCGGGAGCTGGAGAACGCGGTCGAGCGCGCCGTGGCGCTGGAGCGGTCAGCCGCCATCCGTTTGAGCAGCCTGCCGGACCACGTCCAGAACGGGATCGCTCCGGGCGGCACGCCGGGACGAGACGCCGGCCTGCCCGAATCGGGATTCCACCTCGAACAGCACGTGCAGGACATCGAGCGGGAATACCTGGTGGAGGCGCTGCGGCGGGCCAACGGCGTCAAGAGCCGGGCCGCCGAGCTCCTGGGAATCAGCTTCCGGCAGTTCCGGTATCTGTCGAAGAAGTACAACCTCAAATAGACAGGCGCTGGTGGTACAAGGCGTGGCCTCGTTCGAAGGGCAGAAGAACAGAATCGTAACAACCCTAAAGGGCCGTCCCTAGGGCGTCTGACAACCGAGGGCACCCGAGGTTGACAATTTTTGGCGGCCAGCGCAGGATCACAAGGTCGTCCCGACCAATATCCTGCCTCAAACGTCTTGATATTGAAGGATTTAAGGGCGTAGGTCCGCCGCAGATGAGTCTGGCACCGCCGTTGCTCAGACAGCCGCGACAACAAATCTTCGGCGAAGCCTAGCAGGCACATTTTTAAGGTCAAGGAGAACAGGGAGATGCGCAACCAGAAGGGTTTCACACTGATCGAGCTGCTGATCGTTGTGGCGATCATCGGCATCATCGCCGCGATTGCGGTGCCGGGGCTCCTCCGCGCCCGCATGTCGGGCAACGAGGCGTCGGCCATCGGGTCGCTGCGCGCCGTATCGTCGGGTGAGGCGGCTTACTCGAGCTCGTGCGGCAACGGCGCCTATCAGGACGTCATGGCCAACATGGTCGGCTTCCTGTCGGCGGACCTCGCGGCGGCCGAGCCGGTGACCAAGAGCGGATACTCCGTCAACGTGGTGCCGAGCGGCGCGGGCGCGGGCCCGAACGACTGCGCGGGCAACGCGACGGTGGGCGCGGTGTTTTCCACCGCGATTCCGGTGACGGTCGGCTCGACCGGCCAGCGCTCCTTTGCGCTCGCGCGCGATGGCTCCATCTGGCAGAACATGACGGGCGCGGCGATTCCTGACCCGCCTGTTGCGCCGGCGACGATCATCCAGTAAGGCACGACCTGCGCCGCGCCGGCCTGGACACCTCCGGCGTGGCCTGAAGGGAAGGGCGGAACGTCTCACGACGTTCCGCTCTTCGTGTTTCTGGGCCGCGGATCTCGGATCACGGGCCACGGATTTCGCGGATTACGCGGATGGGACTGTATCCTAGGTTTTGAATCCGAATGCGCCGCCCCCACGGTTTCACGCTCGTCGAGCTGCTCATCGCCATCGCCATCCTCGCGATCATCCTGGCCATAGCCATTCCGTGGTACCGAGGCGCGCGTCAGGCGGGAGACGAAGCGTCGGCGATCTCGACGCTCGAGGCCATCAACAGCGCTCAGGCGATCTTCAAGTCGGTCTGTGGTGCGGAGCGTTACGCGCCGGATCTTCCCAGCCTCGGCATTCCGATGCCTTCGAGCGGAGAAGCGTTTCTGACCGCCGATTTGACGACTGCTCCCGAGATTTGGAAAGCCGGCTACGTGGTCCGGATGACGGGAAGTCCGATCGAAGATGCGAAGCCGGCGTGCAATGGCGTGACTCCCGCCGCCGGCTACGCCGCGACCGCCGATCCAATCCGTGAAGGCGGCCGCTTCTTCGGCACCAACACGAGCCGCGCGATTTACGAGCACACCGAGACGCTGAATGGGACGATGCCCGAATCGGGGCCGCCGCCGGCGGGGCGCGAGCTTGGGGCAATGGGCGGCGCCGCGCAGAAACCTTAGTACAATGCTGCAGATAAACGTAGATTCAGGCAGATAAGCGCAATGCCCCAGCCACCACGTGACCGAAATACCGGTATGACCGTCCGGACGAGCCGCTGGCTGCTCGGCCTGACTGTGCTGGGCCTGGTCGCCTCGGCCGCCGCCACCTGGGTGCACTACAGGCTGTTGTTGCACCCGGGCTACGTCAGCTTCTGCGACGTCAGCGCCACGGTGAGCTGCACCGAAGCGTACCTGAGTGCATACGGCTCACTGGCCGGTGTCCCTGTCGCGCTCCTGGGTCTGTTGTGGTTCGTCCTCGTGCTCGCGCTGCTCGTCGCGCCGCGCTGGCTGGTGGCGCCGGAAACGGTGCCGACATATCTTTTCGCGCTCTCGACGATCGGCCTGGCGGTCGTGCTGTATCTCGCGTATGGCTCGTTCGTCGTTCTCAAGACCGTCTGCCCGTTGTGCGTGCCGACTTACGTCGCCGTCGTCGGGCTGTTTCTTATTTCAGGCGGAGCCATGACGTTCCCGATGTCCAAGCTTCCCGGACGCGCGCTGCGCGACCTGCGCACGCTCGCGTCCACTCCGGCCGCCCTGGTTGCCGCGATCCTGCTCGTCTCGGGGGCCGCGACGGCCGTCGCCTTCTTCCCGCGCGAAGCGTCGCAGAGCCAGGGCCAGGGTCAAGCGCAGTCCGCGCAGACAACGGCGACAGCACAGCAGCAGCAGAGCGAGTTCGAGAAGTGGTATCTCGAGCAGCCCAAGATGGACCCGGGTGTAGCCGCGGACGGCGCCGCGGTGCTGATCGTCAAGTTCAACGACTATCAGTGCCCGCCGTGCAGGCGGACCTACGAAAACTACAAGAGCATTCTCGCCAAGTACCGCACCTCGCATCCTGGCGCGATCCGGTTCGTGACCAAAGATTTTCCGCTGGATCCCGAGTGCAATTTCAACGCGCCGGGCGGCGGGCATCTCGCCGCCTGCGAAGCTGCCGTCGCCGTACGGCTCGCGGAGAAGCACGACCGGCGCGAGGCGATGGAAGACTGGCTGTTCGCGAACCAGCCTCAGCTGACCCCCGACACGGTCAAGGAAGGGGCGCGGACCGTCGGCGGCATCAACGTCAGCGACTTCAACGCGCAGTACGAGAAGGTGCTGCCGCTCGTCAAGGCGGACATCGCGAGCGGCGGCGCGCTCGGTGTGCGGTCGACCCCGACCTTCTTCATCAACGGCCGCGTGATCCGGGGCGAGCTGGCGCCGCAGTTCTTCGATTCTGCGCTCGCGTACGAGCTGAAGCAGGCAAAACGATAGGCCGCCACCCTGCATGAGCGCGGCGATCCTCACCGAGGACCTCTCCAAGGACTACGCGGTCGGGTTCTGGCGCAAGCGGCCGTACCGCGCCCTCGATAGGCTGAGCCTCGAAGTCCGTACCGGCGAGATTTTCGGATTCCTGGGCCCGAACGGCGCCGGCAAGACGACGACGCTGAAGCTGCTGATGCAGCTCGTATTCCCCACCTCCGGCCGCGCGGAGATTCTCGGCCGGCCGGTGGGGGACATCGCGGCACGCCGCCGGATCGGGTACCTCGCGGAGAACCCCTACTTCTACGACTATCTGACGGCCGAGGAACTGCTGTCGTACTTCGCGAGCCTCTTCGGGTTCACCGCCGCGGACAGGAAAGCCCGCGTCGCCCGTCTGCTCGATCAGGTGGGCATCGCCGGCGAACGGCGGCTTCAGCTGCGCAAGTTCTCGAAGGGAATGCTGCAGCGTGTCGGAATCGCGCAGGCGCTCATCAACGATCCGGAAGTCGTCTTCCTCGACGAGCCGATGTCCGGGCTGGATCCGCTCGGGCGCCGCGAGGTCCGGGCGTTGATGCTGCGGCTGCGGGACGAAGGCCGGACGGTCTTCTTCAGCTCGCACATCCTGGCGGATGCCGAAGCCTTGTGCAGCCGGGTGGCGATCCTCGCGGGCGGCCGGCTCACCGCGACCGGCGCCCTCGGCGACATGCTGGCGTTCGAAGTCCGGGGCTGGGAACTGGTCGTGAGCGACCTCACACCTGGGGCGCTCGAGAAGCTGGGCTCTCGCGTCCGCCGCGCGACCGCGATCGCGGACAAACGCTACACGCTGGAAATTGCTCCTGATATGGCTCCTGAGCGCGTTCTGGCGGAAGTCATCGCGGCCGGCGGCCGGCTCGTCTCATTGAGCCCGATCCGGGAAACGCTCGAAGATCTGTTCGTACGGCAGGTCGCGGTTAGCGGAGATCGCCGGTGGTAGTCCCCAAGATCGCCGTCAGCGTCTTCAGGGAATCGGTACGCGACAAGGTTCTTTATAACCTCGTGTTCTTCGCTGTCCTGCTGATGGCGGCGTCGTATCTGATCGGCCAGCTCACAGCGGGACAAGAAGTGAAGATCATGAAGGACCTCGGTCTCGCCGCGACCGCGGTCTTCGGGCTCTTCATCGCCGTGTTCATCGGGATCGGTCTCGTGTCGAAGGAAGTGGAGCGGCGCAGCATCTATGCGCTCCTCTCGAAACCAGTACGGCGCGAGGAACTGGTTCTCGGCAAGTACGCCGGCCTGGTTCTGACGCTCGTCATCAACGTCTCGGTCATGGCGATCGCGCTCTACGCGGTCCTGGCGTACTACGACTACACGGTCACCGGCCTCGCGCGCGAACGCTGGGAAGCACCTGCGCTCGATCCGAATCTACTCAAGGCCGTCGCGATGATCCTGATCGAGTTGATGCTCGTGACGGCCATTGCGCTGTTCTTCTCGACGTTCTCGACTCCGATGCTCTCGGCGGTGCTGACCTTCGGGCTGTACATCATCGGGCACTTCAACGCCGACCTGAAGAACTTCGAGCAAGTCGTCGAATCGGCGCCCGCGGCGTGGCTGGCTCGCGCGTTGTACTACGTCCTGCCCAATCTCGCGCCGTTCGACATCAAGGCGGACATCGTCCATGGGCGGGCCGTTTCCCTGGGCTACATGGCGTGGACCGCCGGATATGCAGCGTTGTACATCGGGACGCTGCTCATCCTCTCGATGCTCATCTTCTCGAGACGTGACTTCAAATAGGCTGCTGAGACCCTGGGTCGGGGGGCCGATGATCGTCGCGCTCGTCGCCGCGATCGTTCTGGTACAGATCGCCCGCGATCGGCAGTACCCGCCATCGACCGTTTCGGATCGTCTGCTGTACGTCCGATCGGGCGAGGCCTTGAAGCGGCTCGTTCTCTCGTTTGATGCGTTGGCCGCGGACCTATATTGGATCCGCGCCATCCAGCACTTCGGCGGGGAACGCTTGTCGACGGAAACGCCGAACTACGATCTCTTGTACCCGCTGCTGGACGTGACGACGACGCTCGATCCGCGGTTTTCGGTGGCGTACCGGTTCGGCTCGATCTTCCTGTCCGAGGCCTATCCTGGCGGCGCCGGGCGTCCCGACCTGGCGATCAAGCTCCTCGAGAAAGGCATCAGGGAGGATGGCCAGTGGCAGTTCTTCCACGACATCGCGTTCGTGCACTACTGGCACACGGGGAACTACGCGCTCGCCGCCGAGTGGTTTCAGCGCGCCGCCAACCAGCCGGGTGCGCCTTACTGGCTGACGCCGCTCGCGGCGGCGACGCTGGCGCAGGGCGGCCAGCGTTCCGCGTCGCGGCTGCTGTGGCAGCAGCTGCGCCAGAGCTCGGATAACGAGTTCGTCCGGACGTCCGCCGAGCGCCGCCTGGTGCAGCTCGACGTGCTCGACTTCCTCGATCGCGTCAACCCGATTCTCGAGAAATACGCGGCCGCAAACCCGGAAGGACAGCTGACGTGGGATCGGCTCATCGCGGCT
Source organism: Vicinamibacterales bacterium (assembly GCA_036258175.1). Classification (GTDB taxonomy): domain Bacteria; phylum Acidobacteriota; class Vicinamibacteria; order Vicinamibacterales; family 2-12-FULL-66-21; genus DATAEE01. Next base: position 6,145 of record DATAEE010000296.1, on the reverse strand, counting down.
GGCGTTGTGCGGCAGATTCCGATAGACCCGACGGGCACGCCATTCGACCTCAACCCGTGGTGGGGCACGCTCTCGGTGTCTGAAAAGTCGGCGCTCTACCCAATGCCCTCAGAGCCGCCGCCGATCACGCAGGGGCGGCCGTGAGCGGTCCTCCCTGGGCACCGATATTCCTTACAGTTCTTGGGCTCTGCGTAGGGAGCTTCCTGAACGTCGTCATCTACCGGGTTCCGCGCCAGCTGTCTCTTGTCTGGCCGGGCTCGTACTGCCCGGCGTGCCGGGCGCCGATTCACTGGTACCACAACCTGCCTGTGGTCGGGTGGATGCTCGTCGGCGGCCGCTGCCATGCGTGCCGTGTACCAATCTCGATACGCTATCCATTCGTCGAAGCGCTGACGGGCGGGCTGTTTCTTCTGCACCTCATCGTGTTCGGCTGGGATCCCATCCTCATTCCGCGGCTCCTGTTTGCGGGCGCGGTGATCGCGCTTTTCGCGATCGACCTGGAGCATAAGCTGCTGCCGAACGCGATCACGCTGCCGGGGATTGTCGCCGGTCTCGCGTTCAGCCTGTTCTTTCACCCACCGCGCTTCCTCGATTCCCTCATCGGCGTGATCGCGGGTTACGGAAGCTTGTGGCTCGTTGCGACCGCCTGGGAATTGTTGGCAAAAAAAGAGGCAATGGGCGGCGGCGATCTGAAAATGCTCGCGATGGTCGGCGCTTTCCTCGGCTGGCAGGGCGTCGTCATAACTTTCTTCGTGGGTTTCATGATCGGCGGCATCTTTTCGGCTCTGTTGCTCGCCGCCCGAAGGGTGCAGATGGCCTCGCAGATCCCTTTCGGGACCTTCCTAGCCGTCGGAGCCATCGTCGCGAGCTTCTGGGGCGTGCGGATGCTCGATTGGTACTTGTCGTTCTACAAGATGTGAGCTCGAGATGACCCAGGAAGGGTACCTGCTCCTCGGGCTGACGGTAATCGTCGGCGTGCTCGCCGCGGTCGTCACCTTTGCCCTGCTCAAAGCCGGCTCGGCGGCCCGCCAGGCCTCTCGCGGCGTTGTCGGCAACGGCGAGAATGCCTTCATGCAGGCGGCGCTCGAGGAAGCGCTCGCGAAGCTGAAGGTGCAGGAGCGCGCGATGACCGCCCGCGCCGAGGCGTCCGAACGCCTGAGCAGCGAGATCACGGCCAGGGCGGAGGCATCCGAGCGCCTGAGCAGCGAGATCATCGCGAGCATGACGTCGGGGCTCATGGTCGTGGGAGCGCACGGCGAGGTACGCATCCTCAACCCCGCTGCACGGCGCCTGCTCGGTCTACCCGATGTCGACTTCCAGGGCCGCAATTACCGCGAGGTGCTCGCCTCCTCGCCGCTTGCCGAAGTTATCGAGGAAAGCCTGAGCGGCAGCGAGCCGATCGTTCGTCGCGCGCTTCCACTCAAATCCAATACCGGGGCGTCACACCTGGGCGTCACCGTCTCGCGGATTTTCGACGGTCACGGCGCCCTCAGCGGCGTCATTTGCCTCTTTACTGATCTCAGCGCGGTCGTGGAGCTCGAAGAGCAGTTGCGGCTGAAAGACAGCCTGGCGCGGCTTGGGGAGCTGACGGCGGGCCTCGCGCACGAGTTCCGCAATGGCCTCGCCACGATCCACGGCTACGCCCGGCTTCTGGATCTGGACCGCCTGCCGGCCGAGTACCGATCGTACGTTCAGGGGATTCGGACCGAAGGCGACGAGCTCGGCGCGATCGTCACGAATTTCCTGAACTTCGCGCGGCCGGTCGACTTGACCTTGATGCCGGTCGACATGCACGTCATCGCCGAGCGCGCCGCCGACGACATCCGGCAGGAGGCGCGCGCCCGGCACGGCCAGATATCGGTCAAGGGAGAATTCGGCACCGTCCTGGGCGATGAAGTCCTGCTCCGCCAAGCGATTAGCAATCTTTGCCGCAACGCGCTCGAGGCGTGCTCTGAGGCGGAGATTGCGCCGCGCATCGTTCTTGAGAGTGCAATCGACACGACGCCGCGGCAACTCCGGCTTACGGTGGCTGACAATGGACCAGGGATAGATCCTTCGCTCGGCGATCAGATCTTCCGCCCCTTCTTCACCACCCGCGCGCGTGGGACGGGCCTCGGCTTGGCACTCGTCCAGAAAATCGTTGTGACGCACAACGGACGCGTTACGGTCGCGGCCAATCCGATCGGCGGCGCGACGTTTCAGGTATCGTTGCCACTCGCGCATGAGTAGGCACGGGATCAAAAACTTCACACGTCCCCGCCCGACCCCATTGAAATTCTTGCCCCACGTCCCGGAGCGCCGGTCAGGCGCGTCGTCAATTTCCGGCCCAAAAACATGAATAAGCCCTGCCGAGCGATCTGGAGCGCCGGTTGCACTGCAATGGACCGAGCGCTTGCGGTGAGCTTCAGCCTCGTCGAGACGTTGGTCGCTAACGGTGTAGTGGTCGCCGTCGTCCTGGGCGTCGCACAACTCTTCGCGGCGACGACAGAGATGAACAGGCGGGCGGCGCTCCAGACATGGATGGCGATCTGCGCCACGCAAAAAATCGAGGAACTGCGGACGATCCAGATCGACACCGCGACCGGCGTCGAACATCTCGACGCACACGGCGCTCTCGCTCCCCTGGGAGTTGGCATCTATGAACGCCGGTGGTCGGTCGCGCCGCACCATTCCGATCCGGCCAGGCTTGTTCTCCTCGAAGTCACCGTGAAATCGACCTCCCGTCCAATCGAGGCGCGCGCCATCGGCGTCAGGCAGAGGGGCGGATGAAGGGTTCCGGCCATGACGCTTCGGCGGTCGAGCACGCGGGCTTCACGCTCGTCGAGTTGCTCGTTTCGACCACTATCATGCTGGCGATAGCCTCGGTCGTCGTATCGCTTCTTGGTCCCGCACGCCGCGCCTCGCGATTACAGCCCGAGGTGTCCGACTTGCAGCAACGCTCGCGCGTCGCTTTCAGCGCGCTCTACGGCGACCTCGTCATGGCTGGCGCCGGACCGTATCACGGGGCCGAAGGCGCGCGGGTAGGACCACTCGGTCGCTTCTTCGCGCCGATTCTTCCGTATCGCGCAGGTCGAACGGGCTCAGATCCTGCGCGAGGTGTGTTTTTCCGCGAAGATGCGGTGACGATTCTGTACGTGCCGGCGACGACCGCCCAGGCAGTCCTCGCTACTCGCGTGGATCCCGGCACCAATATCGTCCTCGACCTTCAGCCCGGCTGCCCTGAGGCGGACGCCGCCTGCGGATTCGAGAAGGGCATGACGCTCTTGCTGTTCGACGGCACGACCGCGTGGGATGCGTTCGAGGTCATCGAAGTCGTGGGATCGGCGCTCCAGGTCACGCACCGCGGGCACGACTTCACGCGACCCTATGGACCTGGCAGTACGGTAGTCCAAGCCGAATGGCATACGTACTACTTCGACGGCGTGCAGCATCAGCTGCGCCACTACGACGGGCTGCATACTGACGTACCCGTCGTCGACAACGTTGCCGACGTGCGTTTCACGTATTTCGGCAGCGCCGATCCTCCTGTCGAACCAAAGCCCGAGCCGGGTGACAACAACTGCGTGATAGACCGTGCGGGCGTTCCAATGTTGGCGCGGCTGTCGTCGGCGGACGGCTCACTCATAGAACTGACATCCGAAATGCTGAGCGACGGCGGGCCTGGGCCCGTCGTGTGGTGTGGCGCAAATGGACATCTCTTCGATCCCGATCTTCTCCGCATCCGGCGTGTTCGCGTCCAGATCCGGCTGCAGGCAGGAGCCGACGTTCGTCAATCGATACCGGACACCGAAATGATCCTCGATGTAAGTCCGCGGAATCTCGACCGCCTCCGATGATCGTGGCCTTTCTGCTCACGACGGTGCTCCTCGCGCTCAGCATGGGCCTCGTCATCCTCACGAATGTCGAGAGCGCGGTCGCCGGGAACTTCGAGAGGGCGGCGGAGGCCCAGAAGGCCGCCGACGCCGGAGTGCAGATCGCAGTGGGACGCCTCGGCGCTGCCGAGTGGAGCGAGATCTTTCTGGTGAGCGAGCCAGCTTGCACGACGCCGGATGGCGGGCCGATCGCTCCTACGGGCTTTTACCCGATCGATCGCTGGGGGCCGAACAGCCCCGTGTGGCGCCTCTATGCCTGCATCCTGCCGATCGGTGTCCTGCCGTCCGATACGACGTCTCGGACACCAACCGTCGCGGTCTGGCTGGCGGACGATCCGTCGGAAGCAGACGGTGATCCGATCTTGGACACGAACGGACGCGTGACTGTGCGGGCAGAAGCGTTCGGCTCGGCCGGATCGCACGCGGCGATCGAGGCGACTGTTGCGCAAGCCGATGCGGACGTGCGTATTCTGTCCTGGCGCGTATTGCGGTGAGGGCCGGCAAGCCCAGGCGTTCTGCTAAACTGTTGGCATCTATGACTCAGAGGTTCCGCCTGGCGTTCCGTGCGGTTGCCGTTGCAGCGGCCGCGACAGCCGTACTGGGTCGTCCAGTCGCTGGTCAATCGCTCGCCGAGATCGCGAAGAAGGAAGAGGAGCGCCGCAAGGCCATCAAGAGCGCGGCGCCTGCGAAGACCGCGAAGGACAAAGACAAGACGCAGAAGACGCTGACCAACAAGGATCTCGTCCCGACGGAGCCCGGGACGCCGGCGGCTCCGCAGGCCCAGACGGCGCCGGCGGCCGAGGGACAGCCGCCCACGCAAACGCGCGCCACCGAGGAGAAGCCGCCGGGGGCGGCGTCGCAGGCGCCAAGCGCGGAACAACCGCCAGCCGCAACGGACGCGGCGAAGGACGAGAAGTACTGGCGCGCACGCATGGTCTCAGCGCGGGGTAACCTTCAGCGTCAGGAGTTGTTTCTTGAGGCGCTCCAGAGCCGCGTCAACGCCCTGACGACCGACTTCGTGAACCGCGACGATCCCGCTCAGCGGGCCCAGCTCGCCGCGGATCGCCAGACGGCGCTGGCCGAAATGGAGACGGTGCGCAAGGAAATCGAGCAGGCGAAAAAACAGATCGCCGACCTCGAAGAAGAAGCCCGCAAAGCAGGCGTGCCGCCCGGCTGGCTCCGTTGACGCCTCCTCCCGCACGCATTCTCCTCGTCGAGGACAAAGACTCGCTCCGCGAGATGCTGCGGCACGCCCTCGAACGTGAGGGCCATGCCGTCCTCGAGGCAACCAACGGCCCGGAGGCTGCGCGCGCGCTCCAGCAGGGCCAGCCGGACCTCGTCCTGTCCGATTTGCGGCTGCCTGATGGCGACGGCTTCGGCGTCTTGCGCGCCGCCAAAGAAGTCGACGCCGACATCCCCGTCATCGTCATGACGGCGTTCGGCCGGATCGAGGATGCCGTCACCGCCATGAAGGAGGGGGCCCTCGACTTCCTTGCCAAGCCGATCGATCCCGATCATCTGCTCCTCCTCGTGGCGCGCGCGCTCGAGCAGCGGCGGCTCGTCAACGAGAACATCCTGCTGCGCGAAGAGCTGGCGATCCGCCGCGGCGCACCGCTGATCGTGGGAGACGATCCGGCGCTCCGGAAGGTCATCGGATCGGTGCAACGCGCGGCAGCGACGGATGCCACCGTGCTGATCGAAGGGGAGAGTGGTACCGGCAAAGAGCTTATCGCGCGGACGTTGCACGCCCTCAGCCAGCGGGCGGACCAGCCCTTTGTCGCGATCAACTGCGCGGCAATTCCCGAAACCCTTCTCGAGTCGGAGCTCTTCGGGCATGAGAAAGGCGCGTTCACCGGCGCAGTCGCACGAAAGCCGGGCAAGTTCGAGCTGGCGCACCGGGGCACGCTCTTTCTTGACGAGATCGGCGATCTTCCACTGAGCCTTCAGGCGAAGATTCTCCGGGCGCTCGAAGAGAAACGCTTCGAGCGGCTCGGAGGAACCGCGTCGTTGCAGGTGGACGTCCGTCTGGTCGCGGCGACGAACCGCGGCCTGAAGGCGCAGGTCGCGCAACGGCGGTTTCGCGAGGATCTCTACTTCCGCCTGTCTGTGTTTCCCATCACGGTGCCGCCGCTTCGCGAGCGGCGCGAGGACATCGCGACACTGGCGCGGTTCTTCGTCGAGCGCTTCTGTCGCGAGCTGAAAAAGAAGACGCTTCCACTCTCACCAGCCGTGCTCGACGCGCTGCAGAGCTACGCATGGCCAGGCAACGTTCG
>DATAEE010000295.1:0-4891 GCA_036258175.1 Vicinamibacterales bacterium | reverse complement strand
TGACGCGGCGCTGTACCAGTCGCTGCACCGCCTCGCGCGGCAACGGCTGGTCGATGCGGAGTGGGGCGCGTCCGAGAACAATCGCCGCGCGCGGTACTACGAGCTGACGACCGAGGGACGGCGCCGCCTCCGTGCCCAGGAGGCAGACTTCAGGCTCTACGCCCGCGCCGTCTTCGCCGTGCTGGAGGGATGACAGGTGGCTGGCCGCCGCTTCCGCTTCTCATGGCGCACGTCGGCCGAGGTGCGCGGCGAAGTGGATGAGGAGCTGCGTTTTCACCTGGAGATGCGGACGAGAGAGCTCATCGAACAGGGCGTGCCGCCGGACGAAGCGCGCGACCTGGCGGTGAAGCAGTTCGGCGACGTGACGTATACGAAACAGTATTGCATCGCGCAGGACGAGCAGAGGGAGGCACGCGTGCGGCAGTTTCTCATGTTCGACGAGCTCGGCCAGGATCTGCGGTTCGCGCTGCGGTGGCTTCGCAAGAGCCCGGGCTTCGCGGCCGTGACGATCGTGACGCTGGCACTGGGCATCGGCGCGAACACCGCGATTTTCACGTTGCTGGATCAGGCGTTGCTGCGGCTACTGCCGGTCAAGGATCCCCGTGCGCTCGTGCTCGTCACGGCCGATGGGTTTCAGTACGGCAACGGGTGGGGCGCCGGCGACGAGCTGTCGTACCCGCGATGCACCGACCTCCGGGATCACAATGACGTGTTCACGGGCATGTTTTGCCGGTTCGGCTATTCCTTCCACCTCAGCTTCGCCGGACGGACCGAGCGCGTGCAGGGTGAGTTGGTCTCGGGCACGTACTTCCCGGTGCTCGGCGTCAGGGCCCATCTCGGCCGTACATTCACCGACGAAGAGGACCGCGTGCCGAACGGCCATCCTGTGGCCATGCTCGGCCATGCGTACTGGAAGAGCCGTTTCGCTAGCGACCCCACGATCATCGGCAAGACGCTGATCGTCAGCAGCATCCCGATGACCATCATCGGCGTCGCGCAGGAAGGCTTCGACGGCGTCGACAAGGCATCGGCAGCGCAGGTCTACGTCCCGATCGCGATGGCGAGCCAACTGACGCCCATCAGGGATCCACTGACAGACCGGCGCATGCGCTGGCTGAACGTTTTCGGGCGGCTGCGTCCCGGCGTGACACCGGAGCAGGCCCGCGCGGCCATACAGCCGTTTTACTCCTCCCGCCTGCAGATGGAGGTCACGGAAGCCGCATTCGCGCGTGCTTCGGCCGCCGACAAGGAAAACTTTCTGAAGGGCACAGTCGCAGTAAGCCCCGGCGGTGACGGCAAGGCGGATCTCAGCCAGCGGTTGACCCGGCCGCTCTGGATGCTGATGACGATCGTCGCATGCGTGCTCCTAATCGCCTGCGCGAACGTGGCAAACCTGCTGCTCGCGCGCGCGAGCGCGCGTCAACGAGAGATGGCGATCAGGCTCGCAATCGGCGCATCGCGCCGGCGGATCCTCCAGCAGCTCGTCGTCGAGAGCCTGCTGTTGGCCGTGCTGGGCGGCCTCCTGGGTCTCGTGCTCGCCACATGGGGCGCCGGCTTCGTGCTGACCTTCTTCAGGAGCCCGGAACGCATCCTGACCCTGTCCGCGACGCCGGACTTGCGCGTGCTTGTATTCACGTTCCTCATATCCCTCGTCACCGCCTTGCTCTTCGGGCTGATGCCGGCCCGCCAGGCCACGCGGCCGGCGCTGGCTCCGACGCTCAAGAACGAAGCCAGCGCCGTCGTTGCAGGTTCATCGGCGCTGCTGCGCAAGGCACTGGTCATTTCCCAGGTTGCGCTGTCACACCTCCTGCTCGTCGGCGCCGGCCTCTTCATCCGCAGCCTGCACAATCTGCTGACGGTCAATACGGGCTACGACACGACACACCTGATCTCGTTCACCGTGGATCCCGGCCTCAATGGCTACGAAGGCGTGCGGAGCAAGCAGTTCGCCAAGGGGCTGCTCGACGAGATCCAGCGCACCCCCGGCGTTACCGCCGCCGGCTTCTCGGGCGTCGGTCTCCTCATCGGCGGGTCTTGGAACAGCAGAATCACGATTGAAGGCCGCCCGGCGAAAGCGGGCGAGCGGGTCCTCACCCACAACAACCCGATCAGCCAGGGATACTTCACGGCAATGGGCATGAAGATCCTGGCTGGACGCGACTTCGACGCGCGCGACGAGAGGATGGGACCGGTGTCTCCCGACACGAACCTGGCCTCCGTCATTGTCAATCAGACGTTCGTGAAGCGTTACCTCGGCGAACGCTACCCACTCGGAATCCATATCGGGTTCGGCGGCGACCCGGGCACGCCGACGCCGATCGAGATCATCGGCGTGGTGTCGGACGCGAAGTACAGAAGCCTTCGCGGCGAAACCGAGGCGCAGGCGTTCTTCGCGTATCTCTCGGCTCCAGATGTCCGAGCATTCACGATGTACGTTCGCACGGCGCGCGAGCCGGAGGCGATGTTTGACGCGCTGCGACGCGTGGTCCACCGGATCGATCCGAACCTGCCGCTGTACGCGATGGAGACCTTCGCCGAGCGCGTAGAGCGCTCCGTCCTGAACGAGCGAATGGTCTCCAGCTTCTCGAGCGTTTTCGGCGTGCTGGCCACGCTGCTGGCGATGATTGGCCTGTATGGCGTGATGGCGTACACCGTCGCGGGCCGAACCCGGGAGATCGGCATCCGAATGGCACTCGGCGCCCGGACATCGGCGATCCGCTGGCTCGTGATTCGCGAGGTCCTGGTGATCGCGGCGATCGGCGTCGGGGTCGCGCTGCCCACCGCCTGGTGGCTGGGCCGCTATGTCGAGAGCCAGCTCTTTGGCGTTGACCCGACTGACGCGCGGACGATCGCCGGCGCCGTGCTCCTGCTCGCAGCGGTGTTGGTGCTGGCGGGTCTCGTTCCCTCCAGCCGCGCCGCGCGGGTGGATCCAATCAGAGCGTTACGGGCGGACTAGAACCCTCCACCGCCGCCGCCGCCAAATCCTCCGCCGCTCGACCCGCCGCCGCCGAACCCGGATCCGCCCGAGCTGCGCGGCGCCGAAGCCATCGTCGTCGCCGCCACGGCCGACATCCGGCCCAGGTCGCTCGTGAGCGTGGCCGGCCGAAACATGTGCACGCCGCCCGGGCCGCCGTACCAGTCCGGCGGCTTGTTGTAGATCCCCTCGAACGCCTTCGCCCAGCTCGCCTCGACGCCGAGCGCCATGGCGTACGGCAGGAACTTCTCGAACATCTCGGGCGTCTTGACGATGCGGTTCAGCCGATCGCCTTCGACGCGCGAGAGGAACTCCTGGAAGCCCAGAACCTTCTCGAGCTCGCGCGTGCCCCGGATCGTCCGCGACGGCATGTAGTACCCGAACAGCGCGACGATCAGCGCCGACACGATCCCCGCGATGATCGCGCTCGCCTGCTGCATGCCGAGCCAGGTCATGAACGCCGTCCCGGCGAATGCGATCACGACGCCGAACGCGATGCCGCCGAAGATGTACCCCATCCGCACGCGATCGGGCCGACCGGTGTAATAGCCGCCGTCGACGAGCAGCTTGTACTGCATCTCCTTGAGACCCGGCAGGTGCTTGTAGAACTTGTTCTTCAGCGACGACAGGCGAACCATGTCCGGCTGCTCGGGGTTCCAGGAGAACATCGCCGCGAGCATGCTGGACTCGTGCGGCTTCAGCGCCGGCCAGTCGGTGCGTGGCTTCTTGAGCGTGAAGAGGTAGTCCTTGCTGCTGAACAGCCCGAAGAATCCCTCGTCCTCCGCGACGTCGATCCGCAGGTAGCCCCGCACGGCCAGATCGACAAGCGTGGACGTCAGATCGCGCATGTCGGGCGTTCCGTCGACGAGCGTACCGAGCTCGGCCGGCGACATCCCGTCCGGCGGCTCGTAGCGCGTCTGAACGGGCGCCATTTCCGGATCCCGTCCGCGCTTGCTCCAGAGCCGCCACATGCCGACGAAAACGAGCGGAGGAATGAGCAGCGGCAGGTTGCTCAGCGCCGTGTCCCTCACGCGGTCGACCGCCGTGGGCCGCTGGACGATCCCCGGATCCCAGCCGACGACCGCTGTCAGCCCTTCTCTGAAGGACAGCCCCGCCGTGGTCTTGATCCGCACTGAAGGAGGCTCGATCGCGACGCTCGCGTCCTTGTCCGTCGATCCGTAGCCGCCGGTGAACGCCGCCGCGCGGATCCCGGTCGCGCCCGCCGGCAACCGAATCTCGGCCGATGCGGACTGGATGGGCACGTCCCACTCGTCGCCGGTGACGTTCCAGTAGAGCTCGTCGTGCTCGTCGAAAAAGCGGAGGCCGTTCGCGACCCGGTAGCGGATGACGACGGTCTTCGTCGTATCCTGCGCGCCCGGCACCCAGATCTTCAGCTTTCGATAATGCCGTTCGCGGCTGCTTTCCCACTTGAGCGCGTCCCCGGACCCGCCGGTGACGGACTCGACCGTGAGACGCAGCGTGTAGTTCAGGCCCTGCGGCGTGCGGTACTCGACCGGAATCGTGCGATAGATGCCGTTCCAGGATCCGGTAAACGTCGGCTGGATGACCTCTTCGACCGCGATCGACCCGTCGGCCGCGACGGCGATCGTCGCATCGAATCGGTCGATGACGAGGGTGCGTTGCGCGGGGGCACTCGACGCGATCAAAAGCAGGAACGCGACGGTAAGGGCGGCGTGTCGAGCGCTGAGGGCACGGAGGGGACGGAGGTCACGGAGAGGGACAAACACGGAGACACGGGGGGCACGGAGAAGAGGTTTTAGAAACCCCAACAAATCCTCCGTGCTCTCCGTGTCTCCGTATTGATCACTCTCCGTGTCCTCCGTACCCTCCGTGATCTCAAAAACTCACGCGCGGCGCCTCGCGCTGCGCCGCGTCTGGCACCTCGAAGAACTCCCG
>DATAEE010000294.1:0-4218 GCA_036258175.1 Vicinamibacterales bacterium | reverse complement strand
CGGGATACTCGACCGAAGCCTGATCTGGATCGTCGCCCTGGGCATCCTGTTGCCGACGATGCACCAGTCGTCGCTGGGGTCGTTGATGCTCATCGCGGGTCCGCGCCTCCACCCGCTCTGGCACACGCCGCTGCTGCCGCTGCTGTTTCTGATCTCCTGTCTCGGGATGGGCTACGGCGCCGTGATCGTCGAATCGTCGGTCGCGAGCCGGTTCTTCGGGCGTCGCGCGGAGACGAAGATGCTAGCCGGCCTCGCCGCAATCGTGATGCCGATCCTCGTCATGTTTGCGGGCGTGCGCTTCGTGGACCTGGCCGCGCGGGGCCGGCTCGCGCTCTTGTTCGCCTTCGATCTGCGGAGCGTCCTGGCCCTCCTGGAGTTCGCGCTCGTCATTGTCGCGGCCGCGATGCTCCTGCGCCCGGCTGATCGGCATCGAGCGGGGACGCTGTTCAGAAGCGCGATGCTCCTGCTCGCCGCCGGCGCGCTCTACCGGTTCGACACGTATCTCGTCGCATTCCAGCCTGGCCCGCAGTGGTCGTACTTTCCAAGCGTAGGCGAGATGCTCGTCACGGTCGGCCTGGTCGCGTTCGAGATTCTCGTCTACGTGGTTCTTGTCAAACAGTTTCCGATTCTCGGGGGCCCGCCGGCGTCGATCCAGCCGCGGAGGCCTCCGGACGTCGCTCGCGTTGAAAGAGCAGGGGTGCCAGGATGAGCCGCCACATAACCGTCGATCCCATCACGCGCATCGAGGGTCATCTGCGCATCGACGTCGAGGTGGACGGCGGCGCCGTCACCAAGGCATGGTCGTCGGGCCAGATGTTCCGCGGCATCGAGCGCATCCTCCTCGGCCGCGATCCCAGAGACGCCTGGCTGTTCACCCAGCGGTTCTGCGGTGTCTGCACGACGGTGCATGCGATCACCTCGGTGCGCGCGGTCGAGAACGCTCTGCGCCTCGAAGTGCCGCCGAACGCGCAGTACATCCGCAACCTGATCGTCGCGGCGCACGCCATGCACGATCACATCGTCCACTTCTATCACCTCTCGGCGCTCGACTGGGTCGACGTCGTGTCCGCGCTCAAGGCGGACGTCGCGAAGACCGCCGCGCTCGCCGAGAAGCTGTCGCCGTGGCCCGGCAACGGCAAGCAGCAGCTCCAGGCGGTCAAGGATCGCCTGGCCGGCTTCGTCGCCGGCGGGCAGCTCGGGATCTTCGCGAACGGCTACTGGGGACACCCGGCCATGAAGCTGGCGCCGGAGGTCAATCTGCTCGCGGTCGCGCACTATCTCGAAGCGCTCGAGTATCAGCGGAAGGTCAACCAGGTCGTGGCACTGCTCGGCGGCAAGACACCCAACATCCAGAATCTCGCGGTGGGCGGCGTCGCCAACGCCATCAACCTGGACAACCAGGCCACGCTGAACATGGAGAAGCTCTTCTACATCAAGCAGCGGCTCGACGAGATCAAGGGCTTCATCGAGCAGGTGTACTTCGTCGACGTCTGCGCCGTCGGCGCGATGTACGCCGACTGGCTGGGATACGGGAAGGGCGTGACGAACTACCTGGCGGTGCCCGACTTCCCGCTGGATACGAAGGGGACGACGTTCGACATGCCGGGCGGCACGATCATGAACGGCGACCTGAAGACGATCCGCGAGATCAAGAGCTTCGACGAGCCGTACTTCCGCGAGAACGTCAGCGAGAACATCTCGCACGCGTGGTACGACGGCGACTGGACGCGCCATCCGTGGGACGGGGAGACGGTTCCCAACTACACCGGCTACAAGCCGGACGGCAAGTACTCGTGGGTCAAGGCGCCGCGATTCGACGGCAAGGTGATGCAGGTCGGCCCGCTGGCCGAAGTGCTCGTCGCGTTCGCGCTCGGGCATCAGCCGACCGTCAAATGGGCGACGAAGACGCTCGAGACCGCAGGGTCGATCGCCGGCGCACGGCTCGGACCCGAAGTGCTCCATTCGACGCTGGGACGGCACGCCGCGCGAATGATCCGGACCGCGGTCATCTCCGAGCTCGCGACCCGGCACTGGGAACTGCTCGTCGAGAACATCGGGAAAGGGGACACCGCGATCTTCAACGCGCCGGTATTTCCCAAAGGGGAGCAGCGCGGCTTCGGGTTCCACGAGGCGCCGCGCGGCACGCTCTCGCACTGGGTCGTCATCGAGGACGGAAAGATCAAAAACTATCAGGCCGTAGTGCCGTCGACGTGGAATGCCGGGCCGCGCGACGACAAGGACCAGCCCGGACCGTACGAAGCCTCGCTCGTCGGCAATCCGATCGCGGATCCGGAGCGGCCGCTCGAAGTCCTGCGCACGATTCACTCGTTCGATCCGTGTCTGGCGTGTGCCATTCACACGGTCGACCTCGAGGGACGAGAGTTGGCACGGGTGAAAGCTCTTTAGCCATGCTTGCACGGCAACCGGTACGGATGTCAGTTTCGGTGGCGTCTAGGCGCGCACAGCGCGCCTGCGAGGGAGCGGCGCGGGGCGTAGGGGCCCCCGCAAGCGACCGAGCCGGGGTGTGGGGCGGAGCCCCACGTTAGAGATGGACGTCCGCATCATCGGGATCGGCAACGTGTTGATGGGAGACGACGGGTTCGGCCCCTACGTCGTCAAGACGCTCGAGGCGCTCTATGAGTTTCCGGCGGACGTGTCCGTGATTGACGCGGGGACGCCGGGCCTCGACCTGTCGCCGTACCTGATGAACGCGGACGTCGTCATTTTCGTCGACGCCGTCAAGGCCTCGGGCGACGCGGGATTCGTGCAGACATATGGCCGCGAAGATCTGATGCGGCCGGGCGTTATGCCACGACTCGGACCGCACGATCCCGCGCTCGCCCAGACGCTCACGACGCTCGATCTGGCCGGCAAGGGGCCGAAGGCGGTGTTGCTCGTCGGCGCCATATCGGAGCAGGCAAGACGCGGCCCGGGGCTCACCGTGGCCATGCGCTCTGCCGTCCCCGACGCGGTCGAGCGTGTGGTCAACATGCTCGCCGTGCTCGGCCTCCCCCCAATCGTCCGGCCCATCCCGCTCGAACCGGACGTCTGGTGGGAGAGAAAACCCGCATCAACTCTTCACTAGTCGGGACTCTGCCCCGAACCCCGGCTTGGCATAGGCCCGATAAAGTACGGCCGCATCATCTCGTTGTCCTCGTGCTCGACAATGTGGCAGTGCCAGACGAAGAGTCCCGGCACGTCGAAGCGCGCCCTGACGCGAGTCACCTCTCCGGGATAGGCGATGACCGTGTCTTTGAAGCCGGTCTCCCAGGCTTCCGGCGGCCGTGCCTGCCCGATCGGCTGGTTCGTGATGCGATTGAGCCGCTGTCGGTCCACAACCTGGAAGTGAACCTCGTGGATGTGGATCGGGTGAGCGTCTTCCGTGAAGTTGTAGAGCTCCCACACCTCGGTCGCTCCTACAGCCGGGTTCTCGGTGATGGGTTCGCCCCACATCTTCTCGGTGGGTATCCCGGTTGCGGAGTTGAATGTTCCCAGCAACGCCTCTGCAGGCCCATCGAAGAACTCCGACTCCCTCTCAAGGAGCGCCAACGGCCGCGCCGTGCCGCCGAAGAGCGGCGTGATCGCGGGCAGCTGCAGGAACTGCGGAAGCGTGGTCGTGTCTGCACTCGTCGCCGCCACCACGCGGAACTCCATGACCTGGCCTGTGGTATCCGGGTCAGATGCTGGCGTCGGGAAGCCGCCGAAGGGTTCGTCCGGACCCAGGTTGAGCAGGAGGAACGAAGTTCCGACGGGCACCTTGGTGAAGTCGACGATCACGTCGGCCCGCTCCGCCAGGCCCATCAAAAGAACGCCTCCCAGGCCGCCGACATCGAGATCGTTGATGTGGAGCGGAGCCGGCAGGAAGCCACCCTCGTTGCCGATCTGCCAGACGTCGACCATCGAGTGGTCGAACTTCAGGACCAGAAAGCGCGAGTTGCAGCCGTTCAGGAAGCGAAAGCGGTAGCGGCGCTGCTCGACGTTGAGGAAGGGCCACGTCCTGCCGTTCACCACGACGGTATTCCCAAAGAACTCAGGGTTCCAGATGGGGGAGATGTCGGTGTCAGGGATGTATGGACCTGAGAAGCCGTCGAAGAACGCGCGGCTGTCGGGATAGAACAGCGAGCCATCGGCATTGAACGACCGGTCCTGAACCGCGATCGGGATTTCGTAGAAGGCGCCGAACGGATTGGCGCCGACACCCGGCGCGGGGCCGGGCAG
>DATAEE010000293.1:0-14178 GCA_036258175.1 Vicinamibacterales bacterium | reverse complement strand
CTCGGACGCGTCCGCGAAGCGCTCGCGCTTCTGAAGGACGAACCCGAGGCAGTCTTCAGGCTGCAAGTCAAAGAAGACCAGTTCATGGACGCGATCAACGCCGCGCTCGGCCTCGACTTGTCGGCCGTGGCGCAGCCGGCGTCCGATGATGCCGCCGCTTCGGCGTCGCCGTTTGCGCCGGCGCCGACGCTGGGAGCGGTCGTTCCCGGGCAGACGTTCGATGTGCGGCTCGTCCTCACGAATCGCAGCCCGGTGCCGGTCTTAGTCTCCGATCTCGACATCCGCACGCGCATCCGTGCGGATCTTCGCGCCGAAACGATCCAGCCGGCGACGCTCACCTACAACGCCAGCGTCCTGAAACGTATTCGCGTCACGCTGCCGGACGATGCGCCGCTGTCGAGGCCGTACTTCCGACGCGAAGGCATCCAGCAGGCCAGGTACGACGTCCTCGACCCGGCAGACCTATACAGCCCAACCGGCACGCCAGTCCTCGCAGCCCGCGCCTCGTACACGGTCGACGGCGTTCCCGTTCGGCTGGATCGGGTCGTCCGCAGCCGCGAGCCGCAGCTCCCGTACGGATATGCGATGCGCGAAGTGAAGGTCGTCCCGGCGCTCGCCGTCAACGTTCTGGCGCGTCAGGCGGTCGTTCCGCTCGCCGCGGCCGCCGCGCCGGTGCCAGTCGACGTGGAGCTCGTCAACAACCGCGACGGCGGTATGGAAGGCACGCTGACGCTTCGCGTGCCAGACGGATGGCGCGCGGATCCAGCAGCCGCGACGTTCGCGTTCGCGCGCGCCGGCGAGAAGCGCCGGTTTCGCTTCACGGTGTCGGCCCCCGGGCTCGGTCCGCGCGACTATCGAATCGAGGCGGTCGCGACGTCGAAGGGCCGCGAGTATCGCGAGGGATATAGCGTGATCGACAAGCGCGATCTGGAGAGCCGGTTCATTTGCCGGCCCGCCGACGTCGCCGTGCGCGGCGTCGAAGCCAAGGTCGCGCCGGGTTTGACCGTCGGCTATGTGATGGGTGTCGGCGACGAAGTGCCGTCGGGTATCGCGCAGCTCGGTGCGACGGTTCAGTTGCTCGGCGAGAGCGATCTGGCGTCGGCCGACCTGCGCAAGTTCGACGCGATCGTGACCGGAACGCGCGCGTACGCCGTTCGAGAGGACTTGCGCACGTATAACCAGCGGCTGCTCGACTACGTCAAGGCGGGCGGCAATCTGATCGTGCTCTACAACACCGCGGAGCTCGATCCGAAGGCGTTTGCACCGTTTCCTGGCGAGCTCACGCTCCGGGCCGAGGAAGTCTCCGAGGAGGACTCGCCGGTCGAGTTCCTCGCACCGACGCATCCGGTGTTCCACCATCCAAACGTGATCACCAAGGCGGACTTCGACGGCTGGGTGGAGCAGCGCGGTACGAAGTTCTGGTCGTCGTGGGACCCGGCATACACTCCGCTGATTGCGACCTGGGACAAGGGCCAGCCGCCGCAGGCCGGAGGATGGCTGCACGCGAAGTACGGCAACGGCCACTACACCTACTTCGCGTACGCGTTCCATCGTCAGTTGCCCTACGCCGTGCCGGGCGCCTATCGGCTCCTCGCGAATCTGCTGTCATTGGGCAAATTGTACGGACGAGCTGAGACGCGCGAAAAATTCTGAGCCGCCCGCGTTCAGGTCGCGTACACTCCCACCTCGGTCTCTGCACGGCTGAAGGCTGGCGGTCGTGCGCGCGGATCATGGCGACCCGGAAAGGAGGGTCAACATGCAGACGCTCGCAAAGGATTTCACGGTCAAACTACAGGACGATCGTCCGGGCGCGCTCGCGAAGGCGTTCGAGGCGATCGCGAAAACCGGTGTCAACGTCGACGGCTACTCCGAGACGGAAGGCACGCTGCACGTGCTGACGAGCGATCCCGCCGCGGCGCGCAAGGCGCTGGAGACGGCCGGCTTGAAAGTCTCGCGGGAAGACGAGGTGGTCGTCGCGGAGGTCCAGGATCGCCCGGGCGTGGCGGCCAACATCTTCCGCCAGATCGCCGACGCCAACGTGAACGTCACGTTCTCGTACGTCGCCACCAACAATCGCGTCGTGATCGGCGCGACGAACGTCGCAAAGGCGGCGGAAATCGTCTCGAAGCAGGGCGCGGCGATCGGCTGAAACCCATTCCAACCAACGCGGCAGGCTCCACCAGCCGGGGCCGCCGCTTCTGGTCCTTGCATTGGGGATTGGTAATTTGTGGATTGGGGATTGATTGTCGATTGAGGATTGATCATTGAGAATTGGATTGAGGATTGGTGCTCAATCCACGATGAATCCCCAATCGACAATGCCCAATCATCAATCAGTCCTCAATCCCAAATCAGCAATCCACAAAGTGCAGCCGGCGCCGCTTACCGGCCCGTGGCGTGCGTTCGCCGATTTTGTGGGCGCCGGGGTTCGCCGCATCCGTATCGTTCGATGACGCACTATGACCGCAGGCAGCGGCGCGGCGGTGGCGGTCGCGAACCTTCGCAAGAAATTCGGCGACCTCGAGGCGCTGCGCGGGATCAGCTTCGACGTGAAGGCTGGCGAGATCTACGGCCTCCTCGGCCCGAACGGCGCCGGCAAATCGACAGCGATCAACATTCTCTGCGGTCTGGTTACTCCTGACGCCGGCACCGCCAGCCTCAACGGGATCGATGTCGTCCGGCAGCCGGTGGAGGCGCGGCGGACGCTGGGCGTCGTGCCGCAGGACGTGGCCGTGTATCCGGAGTTGTCGGCCCGCGACAATCTCGCGTTCTTCGGCCGGCTGTACGGGCTGCGCGGTACGGACCTGCGCGCGCGGATTGACGAGATCCTGCAGCGGGTCAACCTTGCGGATCGCGACCGTGAGCCGGTCGGCCAGTACTCGGGCGGCATGTTGCGGCGCCTCAACATCGCCGCCGGCGTTCTGCACCGGCCGCGCGCCGTGCTCTTCGACGAGCCGACGGTCGGACTCGATCCGCAGACCCGGTTGAACATCCTGGAGCTCGTGCGCGCGATCGCGACGGACGGGGCGGCGGTCGTGTACACGACCCACTATCTCGATGAGGCGGAGCGTCTCTGCGATCGAATCGGAATCATCGATCGCGGTGCGATCCTCGCCGAGGGGACGCTGGCGGAGCTGCGCCGGGCGGCGGGGGAGCGCGAGATCGTCGCGCTGCGCGGCTCGTTCAGGACCGACGCCGCGCCGGTCGCACTGGGCGAGCTGCCGGACCTCCAGCTGATCAAGGTGAGCGACTCGGAACTGCTCGTCAGCCTGGCAAGCGCCGAGCGGCAGCTGTCGGCGCTCCTGCCGATTGCCGGGGCACTCGGCGAAGTCCGCGAAGTCGCCGTCAAGCAGCCGAGCCTGGAGAACCTGTTCATCAAGCTCACCGGCCGCGAGCTGCGCGAATGAGAACCGCGGCCATCATCGCGGCGCATCACCTCAAGCGAATCGCCCGGCGCCCGGGCTTGATTCTCCTGCTGATGGCGATCCCGCTGACGCTTGCCGGAATCGAGTACGCGGCGTTCGCGCCTGCGGCGGCCAGCGGCAAGCTGCCCCCGATTAAGGTTCTCGTCCTGGACGAAGACCGGACGTTCGCCTCGTCTGCGGTGCCGCGTCTGATTGGGTCGGGCCCCCTCGCCGACTACATCGAGCTCGACACCACGGCGGATGTGCCGTCCGCACGCCGGAGCCTGCAGCGGGGACAGGCCTCGGCGCTGCTCGTCGTTCCACAGGGATTCCAGCAAGCGCTCTTCGACCGCCGGACGGCGGAGATCCGGTTCGTTCCGAACCCGGCACAGACGATCTCACCGGAAATCGTGCGCAGCATGCTGGAGATGCTGACGGCGATCACGAACGGTCTGCTTGCGCGGGCGCAGGCGCCGCTCGACGCGATCAACAAGGTGGTCGCGGCTGACCGGCCTCCGACGGAAGACGAAGTCGCGGAGATCTCCAGAGGATTCTTCCGGGCCGGCCAGCAGCTGCAGATCCTCAACCAGCTCCAGAACCTGACGGTCGACGTCAAGCGGCCGTCAGGCACGACACAGGGATTCGAGTTCCGGGGCGCGAGCTCGTTTTTCGCCTACATCTTTCCTGGTCTGGTGATGTTCGGCCTGATGTTCATCAGCCAGGCGCTGGCCACGCGTCTCATGCGTGACCGGGAAGCCGGACTCCAGCGGCGGATCGCCATCGCGCCGGCGAGCCGCGCCGCCATCCTGGCTGGCGGGGCTTTCTATCTCTTCGTGGCGCTGACGGTGGTGCTGGTCCTCCTGGCGCTGATTGGAAGCCTCGTGTTTCGCTTGAAGCTGACAAGTCCCGGGACGCTTCTCGTCATCGCCCTCGGATTCGCGTTCTTTGCCACCGGGCTGCAGCTCCTGGTCATTTCGATGGCGCGCAGCGACGCCGGCGCACAGGCCGTCGCTGGGGCGCTCATCATGATCCTCTCGTTGCTCGGCGGCGCCTTCGTGCCGCTCGAGAGCTACCCACCCGTGCTGCGCGCGATCGGTGAGCTCCTGCCGAACGGCGCGGCGCATCAGGCATTCATCGACGTGCTCGTGCGACAGAAGATGCTGGGGGAAATCCTGCGTCCGGTGGCGATTATCTTCACCTGGGCGCTGACGTTCACCGCCGTTGCGGTCACGTTAGAGCGGCGGCGTCTGACGACGTGAGGTCGGAATGAATGCGTTGAGCATCGCGTGGCTCGATCTGAAGCGGCTGATGCGCGAGCGGACAGCGCTCGGCTGGATCTTCATCGGCCCGGTCGTCTTCACCATCTTTTTCGGCATGCTTTTCAAACCGCAGCCGGAGCGGCAGACCACCGTGGCGATCGTCAACCACGACGTGGACGACCGCGTCGCCCGTGCTGTTGGAGTGCTGCTGGAACAGGACCGCGTCAAGGTCGTCCAGGCGCAGGCGATCGAGGCCGGACGCTGGAGCGTCGAAATTCCGAGGGATGCGGCCGCACTGTTCGCCGCCGCGAAACCGATGCGGTTGACGCTCCATGCACGCGAGGAGGAATCGACGGAGGAGCGAAACGTCCGCTTCAAGGTGCAGAAGGCGCTGACGCTCCTCTATCTGCACGGCGACGCGGATCTCTCAGCCGAGTCGATTGCGGCGCTGCCGGCGCGGCTCGCGCGCGCAGAGATCGTCGCGCTCAAGCCTGGCGACATCGGCGTTCAGCACCGTCCAATGACCGCGGGCTTTCAGCGCAGCGTGCCGTCGTACCTGGTGATGTTCGTGTTTCTCAATGTGCTCGTCTCCGGCGCGACGATCGCCGCCGATCGCGCGACCGGCCGCATGCGCCGTCTCTTCATCGCGCCAATTCGCAAACGCGACATCGTCCTCGGCAAGCTGCTCAGCCGGTTCGCGATTGGGTGGATTCAGATCGCATACATGTTGGCGCTGGGCGTGCTCCTGTTCGGCATTCGCTGGGCGCAGCACGGCTGGGTGTTCTTCGGGTTCTTGACGATCTTCGCCCTGGCCTCGGCGGCGCTCGGCCTGCTCGTCGGAACTCTCTTCGACGACCCGGACACGGCCGCCAGCGCGGCCGTCTGGACGTCGATCCTTCTCGCCCCACTTGGGGGCCTGTGGTGGCCGCTCGAGGTCGTCGGACCGACGATGCGGACGATCGGAAACCTGGTGCCGACCGGGTGGGCGATGCAGGGCGTGAACGCGATGCTCGCGTTCGACGCCGGCGCGGCCGAAGTCGCGCCCTTCGCCCTCGCCCTCGCCGTCCTCCTCCTCGTCGCGCTCACGCTCGCCACGCGGCGGCTTCGTCCGGCCTAACCGTCAGCCTTCCGTCACGCAACCGTCAGGCGTTCGTAAAAGCGCCGGCGTGCCCGACCTCGTATTCATGCACATCGACGCCGTTCGGGAGCCTGGTTCGTGGTGGGAGAAGTTATGGACGTGTTGTTCGTCGTAGTCCTGGTCGCAATGGCCCTTCTCTCTGCCGCCGTGCCCATCGCGTGGGGCGTTTATAGCGCATGGGCGGGCAGCCGGGCCGGGCAACCGAACGGGGGCGCGGTTCCTCGGAGCCAGACCGAGCTCGATGAGCTCGTCGCGCAACTCTCACGGCAGCTCGGCGCATATTCGAATCTGCCAATCAACAAACGCGCCGGCCAGCGCCAGCAGATCTCTTCCATGTTGACGCAGATGAATCAGCGGATGCGCGGCATGAATAGCCTGGGTCGTGAGCGGTACGGTACACGCGCGGGCGAGCTCTCGAGCATGGCGGCCAAAGCAGGCATCGACTGGAGGGCGCCGTCCTGCTGAACGGCGCGTGAGCGGCCCGGAATGCGAAGACAGCCGGTTCTTCAAGGCCCGGCTGTCTTTGCGATCCTTGCATTGAGGATTGCGGATTGGCGATTCCTCGATCAACAATTAATCCTCAATCGACAATCAACAATCTACAATCAATCGTCAATCCCCAATCCGCAATCTCCAATGCAACGAGCAGTTATGGCCTTCTCGTTTCGGTCGTGATCCGCTTCTTCTTCCCGTAGTTCGGATAGGGCGGCCGTTTCGGCTTCGGGACCGGGTTTTTCTCCAGGGCCGCCATCACTTCCTGGATCGCCCGTGACACGCAGAGGCTGACGCCAATGGCTTGTTTCATCGGGAATCCTCACACGAGAGAGGAGATTCTACCTTCAGGCCGGGAAATTCATACGTCGCAGCAGGTTTTGAAAGCGCGCATCCGCGCGTAGCGGGTCGAAGATCGGTTCGGTTTTGAGAACGCAGAGCAGCCAGTCGCGTTCTGCGTACGCCTTTTCCAGTGAATCGACGGCAGCCGCGGGCTCGCCAAGACCGGTATGGACCAGCGCGAACAGGAAGGGTGAAACGTGGCCTTTGCCGGACCGCTCCCGCAGCTCCTTCAGAAGAATGCGCGCTTCGTCCCGCCTGCCCCCGCGCGCGGAGGCGTACGCGATCTGCGCGATCATCTCGGAGCTCTCCGGCGTCAACGAGAGACCCTTCCGCAACGCCGCGACGGCTTCGTCGGGCATGCCCTTCATCGACAACGAAAGCCCCTTGGGTAGATAGGGCATTGGATGCTCGGGATCGAGCGCGATCGCGCGCTCGAGCTCGGTCAGCGCCTCGTCATAGCGGCGGGCCCGATACAGCACGATGCCCACTAAAGAGGTTGTGACGATGGAGCGCGGATCGAGTTGATGGGCGAGTCGCACTTCGGCGATCGCCTGGTCGAAGCGTCCGACATACGAAAGGTACTCACCGTAGAGTTTGTGCGCGTACGCGAAATTCGGGCTGAGCTCGACGGCCCGCTTGAACTCCCGTTCCGCGGCGGCCCAATCCCAGTCGTACTCCGCCAGGATCACGCCGTGCCAGGCGTGCGCGTCCGCCAGCTCGTCGTCGAGCTCGAGCGCTTTGACGATCGCCTCGCGGGCTCTGGTCATCGCTTCCTTCGCGGGCGCGTCGGCGTAGGTGACCGAGAGAATGTGGGCGTCGGCCAGGCCGACGTAAGCCAGCGCGTAGGAGGGATCGAGCCGCACTGCGCGCTCGAACGCATCGCGAGCGCTGCGGATGCCGTCCGCGGTCCGGCGTTCGAGGAAGTATCGCCCTCGCAGGGCCGCTTCATGCGCCGCGGGGTTCTGCGTCGCGCTGGACCGCCGCAGTTGAAGCGGCTCGAGCGCGAGCTGAATTTGTCCGGCCACCGCGCGGGACACTTGCGATTGAACGTCGAGCGCGCTTGCAAGGTCACGATCGTAGTTCTGGGCCCAGAGGTGCGTCTGGTCGCTGGCGCGAATCAGCTGCGTCGTGATGCGCACGCGATCGCCTTCGCGCCGTACGCTCCCTTCGAGCAGGTAGTCCACGCCCAGCTCCGCGGCGATCACGCTCGCGCTCTTGTTCACGCCCTTGTACGGCATCGTCGAGGTGCGGGCGATGACGCCCAGGCGCTCAGGGTGCAGGCGCCCGAGCTCCGTGATCATTTCTTCGGTCAGCCCCTCGCTGAAGTAGTCGTGGTCCGGTGTGCCTGACAGATTCTCGAAAGGCAGTACCGCCAGCATGATCCGTCCGGGTGAAGCGGGCGGCGTCGGGTTGCGTGAAGGCCACAGGACGAAGGCCAGCGCCATGAGCGCGACGATCGCGCCCGTTCCCAACGCGGGCGCCAGCCACCGGCCGAGCTGACTCTCTTTCGGCTCGTCTTTCTGCTGCTCGAGGTTCTGACCGCGCGCGGTCCACCACGCGTCGATCTCGTTTCGGTAGGCGTAGACAGTGCCGAGCCGCTGATGCAGGTGGCGGTGGATAGGCAGTCCCTCCTCTTTTTCCCAGCGGCGCACAGTCCGCACACCACGTCGGAGGTAAGAAGCGATTTCCTTCCAGGAGTCGAGACGGTCCTCGGTGTGAGGAGTGGGCGGGCTCTGTGCGCGGGCGGTTGCGGTCATCTCCGCACGCTGAGTCGTCCGAGAGCGATTCATTTTACCGCGGAGCGCGGACCAAGGCTGGCCAAGGTTGGCCACGTCCGATCTGGCCAGCTTTGGTGCCTTGTCGGGGGACACCCGGCTCCGTAGCTTGTGTTGCAGGCCAGTGGCGCCTCCCCTCCAGCGCGGAGGAAGTCATGACCTCGCCGCTTTCCGTTCGCCAAAACCGTTGTCGTTTAACGTTCGCAACCTGGCTCGGTGTGCTCGCATCAGCCATCCTCGGCCAGCCGGCGCACCCGACTGCCGGTGGCGTCTTTGCGCTGCGCGATCGATTTCCGGAAGAGGCCTCGCGTGTGCTCGGTGAGGAGCGGCCCGACCGCTTTGTCGAGCGGGGCGGCCGGTTCGTACTCGCGGCGCCTGCCGCGCAGGATCCCGTGGTTGCCGCGAACACCATGTTGCGCCGGCGCGCCGGGCTGACGGCCTCGTTCCCGCTCACGGGCGATGGGAACATCGAATTCCGTTTGGGCGATGGGTTCGCCGTCCAGGTTCGAGAGATTCGTGTAAGGGGCCGCGGACGCCCGGATGCCGCCGCTCTCATGTACCCGCATGATTCAGGCGCAGTTTTCTGGACCTTCGATCGCGGCGGCTACGAGGAGTGGCTGCTCCTCGAGCGTCCTCGCTCCGGCGTTGTCGCGCAGTGGGAGATTGCGGGGGCTGAACCGGCACAGCGCGGCGACCAGGTTGCGATCCTCGACCATACAGGCAGGGCTCGCCTCGTGGTCTCGGCGCCGGAGGCCTACGGCGCGGATGGAACAGCATTGAAGGCGACCTTGCTGGTGCGCGGGCACGTCATCACGCTGGCGCTCGACGACCGCGCCGAGGGCCAACCGCATGTGCTCGTCGATCCAAGCTGGCATTCAGTCGGCTCGCTCGACACGTCGCGTGTCGGCAATACGGCGACGCTTCTCTCGACCGGAAAGGTGCTCGTCGCAGGCGGGTTCGGATCGCAGGGATCACCCGCGAACTTCGTGGAGCTGTACGACCCGGCGAGCGGCGTGTGGACCGATGCCGCGCCGATGAATATGTTCCGCGCCGATCACACCGCCACGCTGCTCCAGAACGGAAAGGTGCTCGTCGCGGGCGGCTTCGACGCGGGCGTCAGCTACACGAACACGGCGGAGCTGTACGACCCGGTCGCGGGAACCTGGACGCCGACAGGACCGCTCGCGCAAGCGCGGACACGCCACTCGGCGACGCTGCTCGCCAATGGCCGCGTGTTGATCGCCGGCGGCACGGGACCGTCCGGCAATCTGACGAGCTCCGAGATCTACTATCCGAATTCCGGACTGTTCAGTGGCACGGGCCCCCTGAACGTCACGCGCAGCTCACACGTCGCGGTCCGGCTGACGAACGGCAAAGTGCTCGCAGCCGGAGGCCGGCCGACGACGAGCGCCGAGCTGTTCGATCCGCAGACCGGCGCGTGGACGTTCACCGGATCCATGAACAACGTGCACTACTTCGGACACACCGCGACGCTCTTGCGCAACGGCCGCGTGCTGGTGGCGGGTGGCACGGGGCCGGGGGGTAGCCCCGACGAGACGTCCGCCGCCGAGATCTACCGTCCGTCCACCAGCACATGGATCTCCACGACGGCGCTTCCCGTGCCGCGGGTCAGCCACACGGCGACGCTCCTGCCGAACGGCAACGTCCTGGTGGCCGGCGGATACACCGGCACGACCGACGCAGACGCGCTTCACACCCAGGTCTACAAAGTGACGTCCGGCACGTGGGAATTCAACGGCGATCTGACCGAGCCGCGGCATGGCCACACGGCGACGCTGATGCCCGATGCCCGCGTCCTCATCGCGGGTGGCCGGTGGATCAATTCGACGATCGGCGCCGAAATCTTCATCTATCCGGAGCTGGCGGAGTTGGCCGGGGCGGGGGTCATGACGGCGAAGCGTCGCTTTCACACTGCTACGGCCCTGCCGAACGGCAAAGTCCTGATCGCGGGCGGGCAGAATGAAAACTTTAAGGCTCTGAGCATTACCGAGCTGTTCGATCCGGCTACGGGGACGTTTCAGCCGACAGGCCCGCTCTCGGTGCCGCGCCAGCGCCACACGGCCACGCTGCTTCCGAGCGGCCAGGTCCTCGTGGCCGGCGGGTCTGCAGGGACGACCTTCTACAACACCGCGGAGCTGTACGACCCGGTCGTTGGGAACTGGACGCCGACGGGCAGTCTCGGCGCGGCGCGCGAGGGGCATACGGCAACACTGCTCGCCGACGGTCGCGTGCTCGTCGTCGGTGGCAACGATGCAGCTGGCCCCTTACAGTCGGGCGAGCTGTACAAACCGTCCGGCGCAGCCTGGAGTCCGGCGCCCGGCGTGCCCGGCGCGGCGCGCACCCGGCATACGGCCACGTTGTTGCGCGACAACCGTGTGCTCGTCGTCGGCGGCAACACCGGATTTGCGACGGCCGAGGTCTACGACGGCAAGGTCTGGTCGCCGACGGGCCCGCTGCCTGCAGATCACAGCACCGGACACTCGGCAACGCTGCTGCCGAACGGCCGGGTGCTGGTGGTCGGGGGCGTCTCGGGTGGGTTGGCGCTCGACAGCGCGTCGCTCTTCCATCCGGGGAAAGTGGGCGGGAAGTGGAGCGCCACAGATGCACTTTTTCAGGAGCGAACCGAACATACGGCTACGCTCCTTCCGAGCGGCAGAGTTCTCGTCGCGGGCGGCAATGAGCCGTCTGGCCGCTATACCCCAGGCGCATTCAGCGAGGAATACGAGCCGGCCACGGGCCTCTTCCGCCTGTCGAACATCATCCCGATTCGTCAACAGGCCAGCGCGACTCTCCTTTCGACCGGGCAGGTGCTACTCGCGGGCGGAAATGACGACTACTACCTCGGGCCGCCGCCGACGCAGGTCATCGATTCGGCCGACGTGTACGACGAGGGACGCGGTGCGCCTGCATCTGCAACGCCCTCGTTGAACCCGCTGTCCCCGGCAACGGCTTCTCCGGGCGACGTGCGTCTGTTCTCCGGAACGGGTTTTACATTCCCGCACGAAGCGGCGTCCGGCAGCGGCGCGTCGAACTCGCCGACCAACTATCCGCTGATCAGGTTCGAGCGCCAGGACAACGAGGCGGTCTCGTTTGCGCCCGTATCGATCTGGGGTGTCACTTTCGTCAATTTCGATCTGGCGGAGGCGACGCTGCCGCTGGATCTGCAGCCGGGGTGGCATCACGTGCGCGTCATCGTTAACGGCGTCGCTAGCGCGAGCCAGCCCCTCTTGATCCAGTAGATGGAGAGAGTCATGAAGACGTGGTTCGCTCGAGGCATCACGGAAGTCACTCACTTCGAAACGAACAGGGCGGGCGGCGTCGTGGCGGGCGTCAAGACGGCAGTCGGCGCATCCGGCGCGACGTTCGAGCGCTTCGACCTGAACGCAGCTGGATGCGAGCGGCTGCGCACCAGAACGTCGGTGGAGGGAGCGCGGACGCGGTTCGAGCTCTTCGACGTCCATGCCGACGGCACCTCTCCGTTCATGAGGGTCGTCTCGGAACGGCTCGGAGACGGCGGCCCCAGCGTGGTCGAAGTCGCCGTCAACCCGTCCGATCTGGATGTCATGTTTCGAATCGGATCGCTCAAGTATCGGCTCGACTCAGGTCAGCTCAGGGAGGAGACGTCGCAGGGAAGCAACGAGCATTGCGACGTTCAGAGACGCACTTTCAAGCTCGACGAGTCGAGTCATGGGAGATAAGCCTGTGCCACGCCTTACTCGGACAGCTCCGGCGCCAGCGAGCGTGCTCCTGTTCCTCGCGCTATCTGCGGTCGTAACCGTGTCGGGCAACCTTTTCGTTCTTGCCTTTCAAGGAGGGATTCACGACCTGGCACAGACGCCCGCCGACCTCACAGTGATCGGCGCTGCCGTCGGGGATGACGTCGGCCACGCCGTCGCGACGGGCGACTTCAACGGTGACGGCTTCGACGACCTCGCCGTCGGAGCGCCGCAGCCGTTTGGAGGGCCGCAGGCTGATGAAGGACGGGTCCACGTCATCTTCGGGTCGGCGGCGATCGGCGGCCTCGTGGACCTTGCCGTCGGCCCAACCGGCCTCACCGTCATTGGAGCAGACTCCGGCGACGAACTGGGAGCGTCGATCGCAAGCGGAGATCTCAATGACGATGGTGTCGACGATCTCATCATCGGTGCACCCGGAGCCGCGGGCGCTGGCAATGCGAAGGCGGAAGCAGGTGAGGCCTACGTCCTATTCGGTTCACCGAATCTGGGCGGCACGATCGACCTGGGCGCCACGAGCCCGGGCGTGACGGTTCTCGCGCCAGAGACGCAGAACCGATTGGGGACCGCGGTGGCGGCGGGCGACATCAACGGTGACGGAATCGCCGATCTTCTGATCGGCGCGCCGGGTTCGTTCTCAGGCTGCCAGATCAGCCGCTCGTTCGTGGTCTTCGGCGCGTCCACTCTTACGAGCGTCATAGACCTCGCAACCACTGACGCGGACCTGAGGGTCGTTGGCGCCCAATGCGGTCACTCCCTCGGCTGGTCTCTCGCATCGGCGGACTTCAACGACGACGGGGTCGACGACCTGGCCGTCGGTGCTCCAGGAGCCGCGGCCCGCGCGGGTGAAGCCTACGTGCTGTTCGGCGGTTCTACCGTCGGCGGCACGATCGATGTCGGCACCACCAGCCCCAATCTCATCGTCCGTGGCATCGTCGACACTCTTCTCGGCTTTTCGGCGGCCGCCGGAGACGTGAACGGCGACGCCGTCGACGATCTTCTGCTCGGCATGCCAGGAGGCAGTCTGCTATCCGGAGGATTTACGGCAGTGATTCACGGCTCGGATAGCCTCGGAGGGCTTATCGAGGTCACGACGAACCTGCCAGGACAGAAGGCGGATGTGCTGCTTCAAGGAACGACGGCGAACGATCGGTTCGGCGAGTCGGTAACGGCGGGTGACTTCAACGGCGATGGCACGCGCGACATCGTGGTGGGCGCCCCGGGGAACGGGCCGCCCAGTCAGGCACACGTGCTCTTCGGGCGGCCCGCGTTTCCAGCCTTCATCGACCTTTTGCAGACCAGCCCGAACTTCACGTTGCTCGAAGCGCAGCCCGCTGAAGCCCTCGGCGCTTCAGCGAGCACAGGGGATTTCAACGCAGATGGATTCGAGGATCTCGTGGTGGGCGCACCCGATCCGTCTCTGGCGTCATCCTCGGTGTCCGGCGCGGCGTACGTGCTGTTGGGTGGACCGGTCGACAGCGACGGCGACGGCGTCGACGATCACGTCGAAGTCAAGACCTGCGGCACCGACCCGTTCGACAGCGACTCGGATGACGACGGCGTCGCTGATGGTATCGATGTCGATTGTCTCGAAGATCGAATCGCTAGTCTCCCGCAGCACGTGTTCAAAAGCAGTGGCGACGGTCATCGAGACGCGATGCTCAGCGTGGTCGCAGAAATTGAGCAGTTGATCAGTGAGGCAGAGTTCGGTGCGGCCTCGACCAAACTTCAGAACCTGCGCAAGAGGGTCGACGGCTGCAACCCCGTCGCTGATTCCAACGACTGGATCCTCGACTGCCCGGCGCAGATTGGAGTCCGTGAGCTGATTGATCTGATTCTCGCGAACCTGGGGGGAGTGTGAGCCATGAGTACGGCACGTTTCCAGCCGCGCATCGTCAGAACCGGCGCTTTCGCGACGATCGGCGTCGTGATGTGGCTCTTGGTGCCCTGCGTCGCCGCCGCGCAGGGACTTCCTCGCGCGACGTGCGATTCGAGTTCCGAAGCCGTCGCGCG
>DATAEE010000292.1:0-18491 GCA_036258175.1 Vicinamibacterales bacterium | reverse complement strand
TATAGCGCCGCAGTTCACGGCCAGAAACGGCTCTCGCGCGCGGGGACCGTGCGCATGGACGGCGCGCGCGGCCAGTTCCTTTCCGGTGCCGCTTTCGCCGATGACGAGGACCGGCGCGGCCGACTCTGCCGCGCGGGCGATCTGATTGTAGACGCGAGCATCGGCGCCGTCCGTCCGAGCAGGCCACTCGGGGGCGGCATCGCGGTGGGCGCCGTTTCTGTGTCCTCGTCGGCGCGCGCCGCCTGACGCAGCGCTCGGTCGACGGTGGCCTTCACCTCCGCGATGTTGAAAGGCTTGCTGACGTAATCGAACGCGCCGGCGCGTACCGCTTCGACGGCGGTTTCCAGCGTGCCGAATCCGCTGATGAGCACGACCTCGCCGCGTGGGTGGGCGATCGTTCGAGTCGGAGGCGCGCCGTCTCGCACGCGTGCTCGATGAGGCGGCGCAGATCGATGCGTTCACGGGCCGGTGGGCGTCGCGCTTCGTCGAGCATCGCGCGCAGCACGCGCGTCACCTGCGCAATCTGGCGCTCGACGATTGTCAGCCGCTCGCGCGTTCTGGGATCGACAGTGCGATCCTCCCTGACCATCTGAATGTAGCCCGAGATCAGATTGAGCGGTGTTCCCACCTGGTGTGCCACGTTGGTCGCCATCTCTCCGACAGCGGCGAGTCGGTCCGCGCGTGCCAGCGCCGCGCGTATTCGCTGTTGCAGCTCTTCGCTGTGCCGGACGAGCCGTCTTGCCAGTAGATCGACGAGAAGGGTCAGGACGAGGACCGTCGGGGCCGCAAACCAGAGTGCAATCGCGCGCCCCTGCGTGCTCGCCTGCTGGACGGCGGCCATTGAAACGGTGACGACCACCGCCATCCTGCGCTCCGGGCGCGAAACGGGTACTGCGACCGTCGTCAGCGCCGGGGTGCGGGCCATCCGCATGGTCGAGGCCCCAATCGCGTCCCGCGCCAAGTCCGCCGCCTCCGCGCGCTCCTGTGATGACGTGCTGGCAAGGATCGTCGGGACGCCATCCGCAGTGACGACACTGATCGCTCGCACCGCCGGATTCGCTTCGATGAACTCGTGCAGCCAGTCGTCGAGGTCGACGGGATTGAGACCGCGCGTGCCTAAGTCGTCGGCGATGGCCTGAGCCGTCAGACGGGCGGAATCGGTCAACTCCGTCTCGATCGTCCGTTCGACCGCCCGCAGTTGAAGGTAAGTGAGCGCCGTAATGACCAGCGCGACGATGACAGCGACGAGGAGCGATAAACGCACACGCATGGCCAGCCCCGAACGCCAACCTGCCACAGCGGGGCGTTCATGCGGGGCACCGTTTGCGTGTTCCGGATCGTGCGGAACCATCTAACGCCGTTCGTTTCCGGCAGTTACCCCATGCTAGCGCAATCGCGCCCGCGTGGCATGCCGCTTGGTGGTGCAACTGTCGGACACACGCAGGAGGCACTAAGTCATGAGAACGATTCGAAATGCGATCGCGTCGGCTGTGGCGGTTCTCGCGATAACCGGCGTCGCGCTGGCAAGTCAGGGAACTGCGCCACACAAAGCGACGGGAAAGTCGTCGGCCGCGAAGACCACATCGCTCGTCGCCACGGGCAAGCTCGTCAAGTTCGACACCGCGTCCAACGAGTTGACAGTCTCTACCAGCAAGGGTGAAGAGCAGTTCATGCTCAGTCCGTCGGCTCGCATCCACGATGGATCGAAGACTGTCGCGCCTGCGAACCTCGGCGGGCTCGCCGGCCGGGAATTGAGCGTCAAGTACACCGAAGCGAACGGCCAGAAGACCGTCCAGTCGCTGAGCTTCGGCCACGCGAAACAGGCCAAGAAAGGGTAATAAACCGGGGGCGGTGTATCCCTCACTGGCAGGCGAGGCGGCCCCGGTGCCTCGCCTGCCGCGTCAGCACGCGATGAAGCAGAAATCGCCGGGAGTTATCGCCGCCGCGGTTGTGACGCTGGGCAGCGGCGTCGTGAACCTGTTTTCGGTCATGGGGCGCAGTCTGCCGGCGCGCGGCAGCGTGGATCCGATCGGTCTTCCCGCTCGAGTTCGTCCATCTATCCCGATTCCTGACGCTCGTCATCGGCTTCGCGCTCGTCATTTCTTCGATCAACATCTACCGACGCAAGCGTCGGGCGTACTACGTCGTTGTGGCACTCGCGTCGTTGTCAATCGTGTTTCATCTCATGAAGGGCATCGACTCCGAGGAGGCGCTTTGCACCTTCGCCCTCCTTGGCCTGTTGTTCGCGTCACGCAGCGAGTTCACGGTCAGAAGTGGACCACCAGACTGGCGGTCGGCTGCGGCGCGGCTCGCGTTCGCCGCGTTTATTGCCGTGGCCTACGGCATTGCAGGGTTCTGGCTTCTGGAGCGGCGGGAGTTCGGCATCGACTTCACGTGGCGCGACGCGGCGATCCGAACGAGTCAAGTGCTGACGCTGAGGGATCCTGGCCTGATGCCCCGAACACGCCACGCACGATGGTTCCTGGATTCTCTCCAGATCATGACCGCGACTGCACTTCTGTACTCGGTCTACAGCCTGTTCCGGCCGGTGCTCTACCGTCTGCGCACGCTGCCACAGGAGCGCGCCCGGGCGATGACGATTCTCGAGAAATACGGCCGCTCGTCGCTCGACTGCTTCAAGTTGTGGCCGGACAAGTCGCTTTTCTTCAACGAAGCTGGTCGCGGGTTCCTTGCGTATCGCGTCGCCGGCGGGTTCGCCGTCGTCCTCGGAGATCCCGTCGGACCTGACGAGGATGTGGTCGCCACGGTGCGCGAGTTCACCGCATTCTGCGAAGAGAACGGCTGGCGGCTTGCGCTCTATCAGACGACGCCGGAGTTTCTCGAGGCGTACCGCCTGCTGGGATTCAAGGCCTTCAAGGTCGGCGACGACACAATCGTCGATCTTCGCCGGTTCACCCTCGACGGGCGCGAGCACCGCGCGTT
Source organism: Vicinamibacterales bacterium (assembly GCA_036258175.1). Lineage (GTDB taxonomy): Bacteria > Acidobacteriota > Vicinamibacteria > Vicinamibacterales > 2-12-FULL-66-21 > DATAEE01. The sequence goes on along the minus strand of DATAEE010000292.1, from coordinate 15,548 downwards.
GCGGAGCGCAGTCCGGAAGCTGGAGTCCGCAGGTGTGGTCGCCGTCTGGCTGAACCCGCCGCTGTCCGATACGGTGGTGAGAGAGCTGCGCGGGATCTCGGACGAATGGCTTCGGATTCCCGGCGGCGTGAGCGTCAATTCACGCTGGGCCGGTTCCTTCCGGAGTACGTGAAAACGACGCCCGTCATGGCGGCGATTGATCCTTCAGGCCGGATTCTCGCCTTTGCCAACGTCGTCCCTTCGTACGTGCGTGGTGAGGCCACGATCGATCTCATGCGCCGGCGGACCGACGCACCGAACGGCATCACGGAATTCCTGCTGATCAAGCTTTTTGATCGTGACCGGCGCGCCGGATACGAGCGGTTCAGCCTTGGCATGGTTCCAATGGACGGGTTCACGGAGCAGGAACAGGCCACGCCAGAGGAACGCGCGGTGCACGCGTTTATCCGGCAGCTTGGATTCGTCTTTCGCTACAAGGGACTGAAGGCGTTCAAGGCGAGGTTCGCTTCATTCTGGGAGCCGCGGTATGTGGTCTATCGACATGTCTTCGATCTGGCACGCCTCGCCCTCGCGCTCGCACGGGTCTCGGAAATTCGCGGCTAGGTCGCTTCAATCGCGGTGGCGACGCGCACCAGCGATCGCCGGGTGTGCCATCGGTGGAGCGTGTCTGGTGTGGCTCGCTCGCCAGGTATCCCTGGAGCAGGCCCTGGCCAGCGTTCGAGGGCTCGACCGGTCGATCGTGGCGTTGGCCGTTGCGGCCGACATCGGCGCCTACATCATCCAGGGGTGGCGCTGGAGCCTTCTTCTTCGTCCCGTCAAGCGGGCGTCGTGGCTCGCGACCACGGAAGCCATTTACGTAGGTTGTTTGCCAACGAGATTCTGCCGCTTCGAACGGGAGAGATCATTCGCGCCTACGCGCTCTCGAGGTCGCTTCGCGTGAGCGTCAGTTCGATCGTGCCATCGATTCTGGTCGAGCGCCTGTTCGACGGAACCTGGCTTGGAATCGGCGTGAGCGTCACGGCACTGCTCGTTCCGCTTCCTGTTGCGCTCCGTCAGGCGGCTGACATTTTTGCCGGCACCATCCTGATTGCGACCAGCGCCTTCGCCGTGATGGTGTTTCGATCGTCAGCGTCCGCCAGCACGCCGCCTGCGCCGCCCGGAACCTTCTCGACGTGGTTGGGAGCGGCGAGGAACGCCGGGCAGGAGGCCGCCGCAGGGATTCGCCAGATAGGGCTCACGCGGACGACGCTCGGCGCAGCGGGGGTGTCGCTGCTATTTCTCGTCAGCCAGGCGCTCGCGTTCTGGCTTGTGATGCGCGCATGCGGCTTGAATCTGTCTCCGTGGGTTGCGGCCGCCGTGCTCCTGATAGTTCACCTCGGCAACGTGCTGCCGAGTGCGCCTGCCAACGTCGGTACGTTTCAGATGTTCACCGTGGTTGGGCTGGGCATCTTTGGCGTCGAGAGGGCGGTGGCGACACCATTCTCGATGGTACTCTTCCTCGTGCTAACGATTCCGCTCTGGGCTTTGGGCGGCATGGCTGTCGCCCGCAGAGGTCTTTCGCTTCGGGCACTGCGCAGCGCCGCCGAGGCTGAATCAGCCCTGTCCTAATCGATACCGGAAGCAATCCACGAGGTGGTCGTTGACCATGCCGGTCGCTTGCATGAACGCGTAGCAGATCGTCGACCCGACGAACGAAAAGCCGCGCTTCCGGAGATCCCTGCTCATCGCGTCCGATTCTTCCGTGCGCGACGGGATCTCCTTCATGCTCCGACGCGCGTTGCGCACGGGCTGATTGCCGACGAACCGCCAGATGTAGGTATCGAAGCTGCCGAACTCGGCGCTGACATCCAGAAACGCCCGCGCGTTCTTGATCGCACTCTCGATCTTCAGCCGATTGCGGACGATGCCCGGGTCCGCGAGGAGCGACCGGATCTTGCGCGCGTCGTAGCGCGCGACTTTCCGGGGGTCGAAGCGATCGAAGGCTCGCCGGTACGCCTTCCTTTTGCGAAGGATGGTGATCCAGCTCAGACCGGCCTGCGCTCCTTCGAGCACGAGCATCTCGAAGAGTCTCCGCTCGTCATGAAGCGGTACTCCCCACTCACGGTCGTGATACTCGACGTACAACGGATCGCTTCCGGCCCAGTCGCATCGGCGCATGTGGCGGCCCTCGCGGGCTTATAATGATCCACCAAGAGGTCGCCTACACGTCATGGTTGCCTGGCGGCTCGCGCTCGCGGCACCGTTCTTTGCGGCCGCCGCAACTTGTACCACCGCTCGTCACACACAACCCCCGGCCGCTCCGGCGCCGCCAGCCGCTGCAGCCGCCCCTGCATCGGACTTCGATCGGGACGTCAAACCGATTCTCGAGCAACATTGTCGTCCCTGTCATTTCACGGGCGGCGTCATGTACGAAAAGCTACCTTTTGATCGTGCGGAAACGATCAGGCACCTGGGCGAGAAACTGTTCACGAGGATTAAAGCGCCTCAAGAACAGGCAACCATCCGCGCCTTTCTGAAATCAACGCCGAGCGAACCGCACTAGTCGATCAGGTCATCGCTTCGTCGAGTCCGGGCCTGACGAACGCCCGGGCGTCCGGGAACCGCCGCTCCACCTCTGCGCCGAGGCGTTCCAATCGTCCCAGCAGGCGGTCTATCCGCGCATCGTGCAGCTTGCTTTTCAGCTGACGCAACGCTTTGCGCGACCGATCGATTGCTATCAGCGCCACCTTCGCCGATCCCTGCGCGTCGTCGACCAGGCCGGGCTTCCCCTGCCGTGACATGGCCGCACTCGCCAGCGCGCGGTAGATCTTGACGGCGATGAGCGCGTGATACCAGACGACGACTTCCATTGGAGCCGGAGTGCCGCCGGCGGCCCCCTTTGGCATTGGCAGCGTGGGCGCCACCGACATGAGAAACCGGGCCGTCTCCATCGCGTACTCGCGTCCGCGCCGTTCCAGCGGATCGTCAATGTGCGGGAGATCGACCGAGGAGCCAATCGTCGGCAGGACGGCGAGCTCAGCGAGCGGCGAGGCGGCGCCTTCAGCCTGTACGACGTCACGCGAGAAGGAGATCATCTCGTTTACGCTCGCGGCCAGGTCTTCGAAAATGTCTCCCGGTCGCCTCTGCTCCTGATCGCGCAGGCATTTGAACGCAAGACACCGTTCGGTATGCGGGCAGTACGTACACCACTGATCGCAATAGTTGTAGATACCGTGGACGAGCGACGGGTCTGCGGCGAGCTCGACGAAGCGCGGATTCATGCGCGGCTCCTTGCGCGGACGCGTCAGAGCAACGACAATGCCGGGCCGAATATCCGCAGGTTTTCGCGGTGTGGCCTTCGCATGGTGCTGGAAACTGCCATGTTCGGTCAGTCCGCGTGGTGAAAAAATCTCCCATCCGGTTGGCGCGCGAATTGCCGTGAGGATCAAATGCGAAAGATCGATGTCTTCAACCACATCTACCCCGAGCGGTACTTCCGGCGGATGATGGAGGTTGCGCCGAACTACAAGGACATCGGGAAGCGGATGCGGAATATCCCGATGCTGATCGACCTCGATGTCCGTTTTCGGGTCATGGACCGGTTCGAGGGGTACGAGCAGGTCCTGTCGATCGCGACACCCCCGATCGAGGCGCTTGCCGATCGGCCGGCGGCAATCGATCTTGCGCGCCTGGCCAACGACGGGATGGCGGATCTCGTGGGTCGCTACCCCGAGCGCTTCCCAGCGTTTGTCGCGTCGCTGGCGTTGAGCGATCCAGAGGCTTCGGCAGCAGAGACTCGACGTGCGGTCGAGGAGCTTGGCGCGCGGGGGATCCAGTTATTCACGAACGCGCTGGGGCGGCCGATTGCGGCGCCCGAATTTCTGCCGCTGTTCGACGCGATGGCGGCGTACGACCTGCCGATCCTCCTCCATCCGTATCGAGGGGCCGACATTCCGGATTTCCGATCGGAATCTCGTTCCGAGTATGAGATCTGGTGGACCTTTGGATGGCCCTACGAAACCAGCGCCGCGATGTCGCGCATCGTCTTCGCGGGCCTGTTCGATCGATATCCGAAGCTGAAGATCATCACGCACCACATGGGAGCCATGGCGCCGTACTTCGAAGGGCGCATCGGCCCTGGCTGGGATCAGCTGGGCGCCCGGACGTCGGATGTCGACTACTCCGGCGTGCTCAAATCGCTGAAGCGGCGGCCGCTCGACTATTTCCGGATGTTCTACGCGGACACGGCGCTCTTCGGCTCGTATGACGCCACCGTCTGCGGGCTGGCGTTTTTCGGGGCCGATCACGTGCTGTTCGCTTCGGACGCGCCGTTCGATCCGGAGAAAGGCCCGATGTACATCCGCGAAACGATCGGCGTCATCGACCGGTTGTCTCTCAGCGACCCGGAGCGTGAAAAAATCTACTGGCGCAACGCGGCGGCGATGCTCCGCCTGTGATGTTATCCTCCTGCGCATGGCGAAGAGTGTTCCGCTCCTGTTCGCTGCGGTCGCCCTGGCCGGTTTCAATCTGATCGCGCAATCCGCTCTGCCGACGCCGGAATCGGTTCTCGGCTTTCGCGTCGGGGCTGATTTCAAGCTTGCGACCTACGAAGAATCAATCGGCTACTTCCGGCAGCTGGATGCCGCCAGCGACCGGCTCACGCTCGTCGAAATCGGCCGGACCACGTTAGGCCGCCCATGGCACGTCGCGCTTGTATCGAGTCCCACCAATCTGGGCTCCATCGACAAATACAGAGAGATCGCGCTGCGTCTCGCCAGCCCTGACGGGTTGACGGACGAAGAGGCGCGCCGTCTGTCTCGCGAGGGCAAGGCGATCGTTCACATCGACGGGGGCCTGCACGCGAGCGAGGTGGCCGGGGCTCAGCACACGATTCAGCTCGCGTACGACCTTGTGAGCAGCACGGATCCCAAAATTGCGGCGATTCTGGACAACGTCATCCTGATGCTCTGGCCATCGATCAACCCGGACGGCCAGACCCTCGTTGCGGACTGGTACAAATCGAACGTCGGGACGCCATACGAAGTCGCGCCGCAGCCGGAGCTGTATCAGCGATACATCGGTCACGACAACAACCGCGACGCGTACATGCTCAACATGATCGAGTCGCGTGAGATCGGCCGCGTCTGGCGGCGTTGGGAGCCCCAGATCATCTACGTACACCATCAATCGTCGCCGTTTCCGACGCGCATCTGGCTGCCGCCGTTCGCAGAGCCCATCGCGCCGCAGGTCCCACCGATCATGTCACGGACGGTGAACATGATCGGAATGGCGATCGCGCGAAGCCTGGAGGAACGCGGGCAGGTCGGTGCGACGCACATGGGAACCGGGTTCGACGCGTGGTATCCCGGCTACATCGATTATCTGCCGATGCTCCAGAACATCAACTCGTTCTGGACCGAGACGGCACTGTATCGCTATGCGACGCCGCATCTCTACACGATTGCCGATTACCCACGCGACATGCGCGATCTTCGTCCGCAGACCCTGTATGCGAGCCCCTGGCGCGGAGGGTGGTGGCGGCTGCGGGATGCGGTGGACTACATGCTGACGGCGTCGATGTCAGTGCTCGATTTCGCCGCGAAGTACCGCGAAGAGCTGCTTTACAACCGGTACCAGGCCGGCCGCGATCAGATTCGCAAGTACGAGCGCGAGCCGCCGTTCGCGTACTTCGTCACTCAGAAGCAGCGCGATCCCGTTGCGGCTGTCGAGCTGCTCAGACGACTGGCCTACAACGGCATCCGCGTACACCAGCTGAAATCGGCCGCCATTCACGACGGCGCGTCCTACCCGGCCGGGACGTGGGTCATCGCGATGAACCAGCCGTTCGGCGAGCTCGCGCGGCAGGTACTCGACGTTCAGGTCTACCCGGATCTCCGCGAGTTTCCTGAAGGACCGCCGGAACAGCCGTATGACGCGGCCGGCTGGACGCTGCCGCTCCAGATGGATGTCCGCGTCGTCGAGGCGCACGTGCCGCTGACCGCCGAGTTCCGGCGCGCGATGCAGCCGCTGGGCGCGGCCGCGAAGAGCAGTACGCAGACCAACGGGAACGGCTCTCAACCATCCGCCGAGAAACCCGCGGATGCGTCACCCTTTGACAGCGTGCCCGGGATTGGCTTCGACGCGCATCCCGTAGCGGCCGCGATCGTTCCTCCGGCGGGCGAGGTTTCCGGCTCAGGGGCGGCCATCGCCCTGGATCCGTCGCAGAACAACGTCTTCCGCGCGGTCAATTCGGCCTGGCAGGCCGGCGCTTCCGTGCGAGTAGAAACCGGACGACCAGCGGGCGCGCGCTACATCGTCACCGGCGCAAGCCCTGCGACGATCGACGGCTGGGCCCGGGATCTTGCCCTCAGGATGGAAAGGACGGCAGCTGCCGGCGTCGAGATTCGACGGCCGCGTCTCGGGCTGTATCAACCGTGGATGGCGAGCATGGATGCCGGCTGGACAGAGTGGCTGCTCGAGCGGTACGGCTTCGACTTCGCCAACGTGCGAAACGGAGAGGTTCAGGGAGGGAACCTCCGCGATCGGTTCGACGTGTTAATCATCGCGGACGAGCGTCCTTCTTCGATCATGGACGGTTTCCAGACCGGCGCGGTGCCGCCCCGGTTCGAAGGTGGCATAGCCACGCGGGGGATCCGAGCGCTCGACGACTTCGTCCGCGGTGGCGGAACTCTCGTCTGCCTCAACCGAAGCAGTGAGTTTGCGATCGACCGGCTGCAGCTCCCCGTCAAGAACATCGCCGGCGGGCTCAAGCGCCAGGAGTTCTTTGCAAGTGGATCGATTCTCCACGTGACGACCGACCCGGCGCATCCGGTCATGGCGGGAATGCCGAAAGAGGCGTCTGTGTTCTTCGACGACAGTCCGGTGTTTCAGCCACAGGACGGCTTTCGTGGAGACGTGCTCGCGCGATATCAGCCGAAAGGATCGCCTCTGCTATCGGGATACCTGCTCGGTGACCGCGTCCTGTATGGCCAGGCCGCCGCGCTCGACGTACGGCACGGCGAAGGGCACGTCGTCCTGATCGGATTTCGTCCCCAATGGCGCGGTCAGCCGTTCGGCACGTTTCGCGTGCTGTTCAACGCTGCGCTATTCCACGGCGCTCCGGCTGCCGCCGCCGCAAAGCAATAGAGCGAAAAGTCGTGGCTGTTTATCAGGGTCTGACGCGCTCCGAGCTACACGATCGGGCCACCGCCGCGATCGCCGCGCTGGAAGACTGCACGGCCTGCCCGCGCGACTGTCACGTCAACCGGCTGGAGAACCGCTGGTCCGCCTGCAAGACCGGTCGGTACGCGCTGGTGTCGAGCGCGTTCCCGCACTTCGGCGAGGAGGACTGCCTCCGTGGCTGGCGCGGATCCGGAACGATCTTTTTCTCCCACTGCAACCTGCGGTGTGTGTTCTGCCAAAACTACGACATCAGCCAGGCGATCAAGGCGGGCGAGACCATCGACGAAGGCGTGTCACCCGGCGCCCTTGCCGCGATCATGCTTGCGCTCCAGGATCAGGGTTGTCACAACGTCAACTTCGTCACGCCTGAGCACGTCGTTCCTCAGATCGTCGAAGCGCTCGCGCTTGCGATTCCGGCCGGCCTGCGCCTTCCGCTCGTCTACAACACGAGCGCGTACGATTCGCTCGAGAGCCTGGAGTTCATGAACGGTCTGGTGGACATCTACATGCCGGACTTCAAGTACTGGTCGAGCGATGCCAGCCGCCGATATCTCAAGGCGGCGGATTATCCGGAGGTGGCGCGTCGGACGATCCGGACGATGTACGAACAGGTCGGTCCGCTCCGGTTCGACGACCATGGCCTCGCGACGCGCGGGGTACTGATTCGCCATCTCGTGATGCCCGGCGGGCTCGACGAAACGCGCGCGATCCTCGAGTGGGTTGCCGAGGACCTCGGTCAGGACGCGTACGTCAACCTCATGGATCAGTACTATCCGGCGGGGCGCGTCGGCCGTGAAAGCTTTCCCGAAATCAACAGGCGGCTGACCTCTCAGGAATTCGACGAGGCGCGCCGGGCCGCCGTCGCGCTGGGCCTCAGGCTTGACGAGCGCCGTCCCCACAAGGGACTGCGGCGGCGGTACCTGCTGCCGGTGTGACGCTGGAGATGACGGAGTCGCGACATGATTAAAGGCATACACGGGCTGTTCTACTCGTCGCAGCCGGAGGAACTGCGGGCATTCCTTCGAGACAAGCTGCAGCTACCCTTCAGCGACGTCGGCGGCGGGTGGCTGATCTTCGACTTCAAAGAGGGAGATCTCGGCGTGCATCCAACCGAAGGAACCGATGGCGCTCCCTCGGGCCAGCATGACATCTCCTTCTTTACCGATGACATCGCGAAGACGGTCGCTGACCTCAAGCGCCGCGGCGTGAAGCTCGACGAAGACGTCGCCGATCACGGCTATGGGCTGGTCACGCACCTGACGATGCCCGGTGGCGTGCGGGTTCAGCTCTATCAGCCAAAATACGTGAAAGGGTCACCGGCGACGTCCAGGCGCGCGGAGCGGCGGCGGGCGCGCGCGACGAAGACGACGACGAAGACGAAGGCGAAGAAGCGCCGCCGCTGAACGGCTGCGATCTCACTCGGCGTGGCGATAAAGGGAGGACACCGACATGGTCATTTCGGCGCGGCGTCTTATGTTTGCGGCATTGTTCTTCTCATGTATCGCTGGGCTCGCCTTGTCGCAGTCGCCCGCCCAACAGCAGTCACCGCCGCCGCGCCCGCGCCCGCAGATCCAGGTTGATGAAGAACGGGCGCGCGCGTTGTACGTCAGCAACGATCCGAAGGACCATTCTCCCGGCTATGACTTTCAGCGCGATATCGACCAGAAGGCCGAAATGGACAAGCGGTACGCCGACGCGAGCCGCGGCGTCATGGAGTTCAAAAAGGTCAGCTATCGCAGCAGCGTGGGCGACATGGACATTCCGGCCTACCTTTTCCAGCCGCTCAGGACGCGCGGGGCGCGCGGCCATGCGGCGATGGTGTGGGTCCACGGCGGCGTCCACGGAAACTGGGGCATCAGCATGTTCCCGTTCGTGAAGGAAGCGGTCGAACGTGGCTACGTCATCATCTGCCCCGAGTACCGGGGCAGCACGGGATACGGCGAGAAGCACCACAACGCGATCGACTACGGCGGGTACGAGGTAGACGACGTGATCAGCGCCGTGGACTATCTCAAGACGCTGCCGTACGTCGATCCGGCGCGGGTCGGCATCGTGGGCTGGAGCCATGGCGGTTACATCACGCTGCTCTCCGTCTTCAGGCATACGACGCCGTTCAAGGCATCGGCCGCGATGGTTCCCGTCACGAATCTCGTGTTCCGTCTCTCGTTCAAGGGTCCCCGCTATCAGCACAGCTTCTCCACGCAGGAGCGCATCCAGGGTCTGCCGTTCGAGAAGCCGGATCTCTACATCGAACGGTCGCCGCTCTACCACGTGGACAAGCTGCAGACGCCGCTGCTCGTGCACGTCGCCACCAACGACACCGACGTCAACTTCGTCGAGGATCAGCAAATCGTGGACGCGCTCCGGTCGCGCAAGCCGGACCTGGCTGAGACGAAGGTCTACGTGGATCCGACGCCAGGACCGGCAAGCGGCGGCCACACGTTCAACCGCCGCATGAACATGAAGACGCTCGAGCGGGACGACTCGCCCGAGCAGCGCGACTCGTGGAACCGGACGTGGACCTTCTTCGAGTGGCACCTGAGGCCGTACCTCGAGAAGCCGGCGCCATCGACGTCGAACGGGTCGAAGTGAAGGCAGTGCTCTCGGCGGCGGCCGTGGTGCTGGCGTGCCTGTCGGCTTCGGGACAGGACTCGCTTCGGCAGCTGCCGTCTCGTGCGGTGCTGATCGTCGGCGGGACGCTCATCGACGGTACCGGCGCGCCGCCGCGGCGAAACGAGGGCATCCTGATCGAGCGCGGCCGGTTCCGGACGGTCGGCTCCGAGGCGCTGCGCCGGATTCCGCGCGACGCCCGCACGATCGAGGTGGCCGACAAGTGGATCGTGCCGGGCTTCATCGACGGCCACGTCCATTTCTTCCAGACCGGTGGCCTCGACGCCCGGCCGGACGTCGTCCCGCACCCCGCCGGCACGCCGTATCGCGAAGTGGTTGGCGAGATTCGCCGCGCGCCGCAGAAATACCTTCGGTCCTACGTCTGTTCCGGCATCACAGGCGTCGTGGATCCGGGCGGCCCGATGTGGTCGTTCGATCTGCGCGACAGCCGGGAAGACGACCGGCTCTCGCCACGCATGGCGGTCAGCGGCCCCCTGCTGGCCACCTACGATCCGCCGCCGCTGGAGCTCGACGATGACGATCCGATCTGGCTGATGAAAGATGAAGCCCAGATCGGCGGCCTCGTCGACCGCCTCGCGGCGAAGCGGCCGGACATGGTGAAAATCTGGTTCGTGTCGAGGCGAGGCGATGACCTGGAGAAACAAGCCGCCCTCGTGCGAGCCGCGATCGCCGCGATCCACGCGAAGAAGCTCCGCGCGGCGGTTCACGCCACCTCTCTCGAGACGGCCCGTATTGCGGTGAAGGCCGGCGCTGACATTCTCGTGCACTCGGTTGGCGACCGGGAGGTGGACGATGATTTCGTGACCGAGGTCGTCCAGCGCAAAGTGATCTACGTTCCGACGATCATCGTCGGTCGATCGTACCGCGAGGTGAGAACCCGAAGCGTTATGATCGAGCCATTCGAGCGCGACTGCGCGCCGGGAGGGACGATCGAGTCATTCGACGCGCTGAAAGACCTGTCAGAGACGCTGCTTCCACGGCCTCAGACACCGCCGCCCGATACGACGGCCGTGCTCCAGCGAAACCTGAAACGCCTCGCAGACGCGGGCGCGGTGATTGCGGCGGGCACGGATGCGGGCAATACGCGCACCCTGCATGGGCCGTCATTGCATCGCGAGTTCGTATTGATGGCCGAGGCGGGCATGACGCCGATGCAGATTCTCGTCTCGGCCACTTCGAACGGCGCGCGGCTCATGGGTCGAGACGATGTGGGCCGCATCGCCGACGGTCTGCACGCGGACTTTCTGATCCTCGACGCTAATCCGCTCGCGGACATCCGCAACACGCGAAGGATCCAGGCGATTTTTAGGGGTGGAAGCCTGTACGAGAAATGAACGAACGGTTCGGGGTGCAGGGTTCTGGGTTCAAGGTGTGGTTCTGGGTTCGGGGTTCAGGGTTGGTTCGAGGTTCCGTATTCGGTGCGAGGTTCGGAACTCGAACCGAACGTGAACCAACCCCGAACCTGAACGTGAACCACCCCGAACCTCGAACCCGGAACCCTACCTTGAACCCTGCACCCTGAACCTCGAACCGTGCATCGTCACTTTCGTTCCGCCGTTGTCGTCTCCCCCCGCCCGAGAATCCACTTGTCGAACCATTCGAGGTTGCGTTCCATCGTGTCCTTGATCAGCTTTGGCTCCTGGATGCCGTGCGGCTGGCGCGGATAGACGATCATCTTTACCGGCACTCGCTGACGCAGCAAGGCGTTGTAGAGCTCGTATCCTTGTGATACCGGGACGCGCCGATCTTCCTCGCCGTGCTGGATCAGCGTCGGCGTGGTCACGCCCTTGACGTTGAACATGGCCGATCGCGCCCGCCACCGGTCGAGCACATCCCAGTACTCGCCGCCGAAGTAGTCGGGAATGAACCCGGGAATGTCGGCCGTTCCGGTGAAGCTCATGAGGTTCGTGACACCCGCGCCGACTGATGCCGCCTTGAAGCGTTTCGTCTGCGTGATCACCCACGACGTCATGTAGCCGCCGTAACTCCAGCCCATGATCCCCAGTCGATCGGGATCCGCGACGCCCATGCTGATGACGTGGTCGACGCCCGACATGATGTCGCGGTAGTCGCCGCCGCCCCAGTCCTGGTAATTGGCGTAGCGGAACTTGCGTCCGTACCCGCTGCTCCCGCGGACGTTGCATCGCAGGACCGCGTAGCCACGGGCGGCGAAGACGGGGATTGGATACGGGTTGGGCATGCCGACGAAGGACTGCGTGAACACGCCCGTCGGCCCGCCGTGGACGATGACGACCAGGGGAACGCGGCTGCCCTTCGTGTAGCCGGCGGGATACGTGAGGAGTCCTTCAACGGAGAGACCGTCCGGCGCCTTCCATTGGATCACTTCGGTGCGACCGAGCGGAGCCTGCGCCAACTGCTCGATTGTCTGGACGTGGCTCACTTGTGTGGCTGTGAACGGCTGAAGGCGCGCGACGTAGGCCTCCGGCGCTTTTTCCGACCACGAATGCGCGAACGCGATGACGGTCGCGTCGCGGTTGAGCGTCGCCCCACCGCCGATATTGAGGTCCGGTGGACTGACCAGGGTCGGCGGTCCGCCGTCGGCGGGCAGCGTTGACACTCGAACCACCGTTCCGTGGGTCTCCTGAACGATCAGGGCCCGCCCGTCGCCCGACCAGCCAAGAATCGCCGGTTGCTCATCGAACGTCTTGGCGAGCGTCCGGGCACTGCCTCCCGCACTCGGGATGATTCGCGCCCAGGCCGTGAACGCCCACGTCGGCGGATCATCACTCGTCGCGTACGCGATCGATTTGCCGTCCGGTGAGAAGACCGGACTTGTTTCGTTCGCGCTGGTTGCCACGAGCGGCCTCGGATCGCCACCTGAGGCAGCCACCGTGGAGATGTCGTTCTGCTGAAAGACCTTGGTCGTCTGCTGGTGCGAGAAGACGACGGTTGAGCTGTCGGGCGACCAGTCCAGATCGGTCACATGGGTCGATCCCTCGGTCAGCCGTTTCAGTGGGCGCTTGCCGTCGCTGTCCTTCTCGACCGGAACGATGTAGAGCCGCGCGAGCTTCTCGTCGGCGTCGATGACCCGCGCGTCCCGTTTTTCCTTGGAAGCTTTCTCTTCGTCCTCGCTTTTTGGATCGGCCATGACGAACGCAACCGATTTGCCGTCCGGCGCCCACTTGAACGTGCTGATGCTGGACTTTTCGTTCGTCAGCGCTTCGGCCTCGCCACCGCCGAGGTGAATCCGGAACAGATTGACCTTGTCCTTCTCGCTGCCTCGCGGCGAGAGAAACGCGATCCAACGGCCGTCGGGAGACCAGCGCGGCTGGGTGGCCGACTTGTCGCCCTGCGTCAATTGAAACGTCTCTTTGCCGTCAGCGCTGGCCACGTGGATATGCGACAGCCACTCGCTTTTCTCCCCCTCCGTCACGGCGTCCGAAACAACGAACGCGACGCGCGAGCCGTCAGGTGACGGAATGACAGGACCGACGCGCTTGACCTTGAGCAGGAGATCAGAAGTCCAGCCCTGCTCCGCATTGCGAACGCCGCCAGCGAACGCGACGAAGACCAGTCCTGCGACTACCGAAGCGATGATGGAGGGGCGCCGGGACATCTTGGACCTCCTGAAGGCTTTTTCAGCTGGCAAGTCTACACCCGCGGACGGCGGCAGCGATCGTGGCAGGCGGCCTGCCCCGGTTTCGCCGCCGGCGACCTTGTTCGCGAGGTGCTGGCCCGCTAGCATCAGTGCGTGAAGTCGACGCTGACCGCTGCTACGTCAACGACTGACACGAGCTTCCGGCTTTTTCTTCAGTCCGAGCTGGCCCGGCGCTGCGCGCGGAACGCGCAGTATTCCCTGCGCGCCTTCGCACTGCACCTCGGCGTGGATCACTCAACGCTGTCGCAATGGCTCCGCGGACGCCGTCCGATCACGACGCGCAGCATCGAGACGATCGGCGCGAAGCTGAATCTGTCTACGGACGCCGTTCAGCAGTACATCGAACATTCCGGTCGCGATGACGGCCCGGCGATGCCGGCAGATATTTTGACCGGCGACACGATCTCCGTGATCGTCGATTGGTACCACTTCGCCATCCTCGAGCTGACGCGCCTCGACGAGTTCCGGTGCGACAGCACGGCTCCCGCGTGCAGTTGAATTGATCGCGCGATTCCGGCAGCAGCTCGTCGACCTGCTGCAGGACGGCGGCGCCGACGATGTGTACCAGCTCGAGATCGCGTTGTTTCCGGTGACGACGATTTGGAGGGGCCGGTCTTCAGACCGGCCCTGACGAGGAGATTCGCATGTCATGTCCCGTGACGCAGTGGCAGATTCTCGCAAAGGACCCCGAAGGGGCGTCCGCCTTCTATAGCGGCCTGTTCGGCTGGCGCATCAACAGTGACAACCCGCTCGGCTATCGCATGATCGACACCGGCTCGGCCGAGGGCATTCAAGGCGGCATCTGGCCGTCGCCGCCAGAAGGACACAACTTCGTCCAGCTGTTCATTCAGGTCGACTCTGTCGCCGACTATGTCAGCAAGGCAGAGAAGCTGGGCGCGCGCGCGATCATTCCTCCGCAGACTCTGCCGGAAGGCGACGTGCTGGCGATCATGCACGATCCCCAAGGGATTCCTTTCGGCCTGGTATCCCGGTCGAAAAGATCCTGAGAAGCCGAAACGACCCTGAGACGCAGAAACGACCCTGAAGGGTCGTACCACCACCGTTATATAGTGGTGGGGTTTGACCCACGCTATGTCATGGCTTCGTCGTAGTGTCTCTTTCGTTCGTGTCGGCGCTCTGGCGATTCTTCCGTTCCTCGTCGCCGCGGCCTGCGGCGGCGGTGGGGAAGCCGCTCCCGGCGCGGGCGGCCCTCCGGCGATGGGCGTCAAGGTCGTCACGCTCGCCGAAAAACCGATCGCCCAGAGCTCCGAGTACATCGCCACGCTTCGATCGATGCGGTCGACGACGATCATGCCGCTCGCGGATGGTCTCGTTACCCGCATCTTCGTCGTCTCAGGCGCCCGCGTGAAGCCGGGGCAGCCGATCCTTCAACTCGAAGCAGACAAGGAGCAGGCCGCCCTTCGCAGTCTCGAGTCGCAGCGCGCCGCGCTCGCCGCCGAAGTGTCCTTCGCCCGTCAGCAGGCGGAGCGTGCCAGGGCGCTCGTCAGCCAGGGGGCCGTCAGCAAACAGGAAGCCGAGCAAGCGGAGACGCGGCTGGAAACGGCTGACGCCCAGCTCAAGGCGCTCGAGGCGCAGATCCGCGAGCAGCGCGTGCAGGTCAACTACTTTGCCGTCACGGCACCCGTGGCCGGCATCGTCGGCGACATCGCCGTGCGCGTCGGCGAACGCGTGACGACCGCGACCGAGATCACGACAATCGACCAGTCCGCGTTGGGGGGCTCGGCCGGCCGCGGTCTCGAGGCGCACATCCCGGTGCCGGCCGAGCGTGCGACCGATCTGCGGCTCGGGCTACCGGTGCAATTTCTCGACGTGTCGGGCGCCGTCGTCGCGACCAACACGGTCACTTTCGTGGCGCCGCGCGTGGACGAGCCGACGCAGACGGTGCTCGTCAAAAGCCTGCTGAAAGAAGTGCCTCCGTCGATTCGCGTACAGCAGTACGTCCGCGTGCGCATTGTCTGGGCCAACACACCCGGGTTGTCGGCCCCGGTAGTCGCGGTCACGCGCCTCAGCGGGCAGCACTTCGCCTTCATTGCCGAGCCCAAGGACGGCGGGTTCGTTGCCCGTCAGCGTCCCATTAAAGTTGGCGATATCGTCGGGGACGACTACATCGTCCTCG
>DATAEE010000291.1:0-1872 GCA_036258175.1 Vicinamibacterales bacterium | reverse complement strand
TTCGACCTGGTATTTCGCCGCTTCTTCACGCGACTGAACGCGCTCAGGGTCGACCACCAACGATTCTTTCACCGCAAACACCACATCCGAATCGAGGTATTGATCGCCTTTGAGGAACAACTGTGTCACCAGACGCTCGTGTCCCGGCGCGCTGATCATGAAATGCAAATGGGCGGAGCGCATGTTATGCCGCTTGGTGGCCTGCAGCATGGCGCCCACTGGCCCGTCGGTTGGTATCCCATAGCTCACCGGCCGCACGCCCCGGAACCAAAACTGGCCTGAGGCATCCGTCCGCAGCCGCGCCCGCAGGTTCAAACCGTCGGGTTTTTGCAAATCGTAGAATCCGTCACCGTCGGCTTCCCAGAAATCCACCACTGCGCCCGCCAGCGGGGTGCCGTCGAGGCTTGCGACACTGCCGGAGATCAGGCAAGGCTCGCCATCGCTGGGGTTCGTGGCAAGATTGCTCCCGAGCGGGAGTTCCGGTGCGCCCTCGACGAAGGCTGGCCCGAGCAGGTCCGACTCGGTGGCATTGCCAACCTTGCCATGATTGATGAGGTCGACCAGCATCGACACCCCGAGCGAGTCCGAGAGCAGAATGAACTCCTGCCGCTTGTCATCACACTTCTGGCCGACCGCCGTGAGGAACTGGATACCGGCCAGCAATTCCTCCCAGGTTGGCCGTACCTCGCGCACACACCCGTGCAGATGCTTGACCAGACTGGTCATGATCTGCCGCAGACGCGGGTCGGGCGTTGCGGCAACGCGTTTGATAACCGCTTCCGTCAGGGTCTGTTCGTTATAGTCACTCATGTCTTCTTCCTTATGCACGGTGTGGCCTGCGCCATAAGTTGCGGATGGCGAATGAAACGGTCCCGTCGATCCGACACTGATGCTCCTGGTAGCTGTTTCTCCCTCTCCGTGGCGCTCCCCGCTCTCACCGGGCGTCCCCTCGTCGCGTGCGCTGCGGCAAGAGCGCGCAGGCGGCTGATGCCCGGCGCCAGCTCGATCCCTGGATGTCGATCGCTGTCATGGTGCCGCCTTGGGCGACGGCAGGGCGGAGAGCAGGGCGGGCTGCTGTTCGGAGCGGGCGCGCTTCATCTCGAAATGCCATTTCCAAATCTCGTAGATCGCCGGGTAGACGACGAGCTCGAGGACGAACGACGTGAAGATGCCGCCAACCATCGGCGCAGCGATCCGCTTCCACACGTCCGACCCGGTCCCGGTGGCCCACATGATCGGCATGAGGCCGATAAACGTCGTGGCCATGGTCATGAACTTCGGGCGCAGCCGCTTCGCGGCGCCTTCCACGATCGTCGCCTGGAGATCGGCGAGCGTCTGCAGGCGCCCTTCGCGCGAGGCCTTTTCGTACGCGAGGTCGAGATACAGCAGCATGAAGACGCCGGTCTGGGCGTCGACGCCGAGCAGTGCGATCAGCCCGACCCAGACGGCGATGCTCATGTTGTAGTCGAGCAGGTACAGGTACCAGACGGCGCCGACGGCCGAGAACGGCACGGCCAGTGACACAATTGCCGTCTTCACGATCGACCGCGTGTTCAAGTACAGCAGCACGCACACGAGGAGCAGCGTGAACGGAATGATGTACGCAAGACGCGCGCGCACGCGGGCCATCGATTCGTACTGACCGCTCCAGAGCACCGCGTACCCCGGCGGCAGCTTCACCTGCTCGCGTACCACGCGGCTCGCCTCGTCAACGTAGCTGCTGATGTCGCGGCCTGCGACGTCCACGAAGACGTATCCGGTGAGCAGCCCGTCCTCGTTGCGGATCATCGCCGGTCCGGTCGCGACCTGCACCTGCGCCAGCTCGCCGAGCGGGATCTGCCGCTGCCCATCCGAGGCCGGCACGAGCACGCG
>DATAEE010000290.1:0-4560 GCA_036258175.1 Vicinamibacterales bacterium | reverse complement strand
GAGTGGAGACGATGGGACAGCGATCGCGAATCAGCGTGCACGTGCTCTCGGCGATGCTGTTCTTCTCGGCGACCGCGCGCCCGGCGCTCGGGCAGTCGTCCGTTCCCGCGGCCCCGCCGGACCCCGCCATTGTCCACGCGCAGCAGGAACCTGGAGCGCCCCAGCCTGGCGAATTGGGGTTCCGATTCAACGGGTACCTGCGGGCCGGGTTCGGCGTCGACGGCGACGGCAAGGGGCAACAGCCCTTTCAGGCTCCACTCGCCGGCGCCAAGTACCGTCTGGGCAACGAGGCCGAGACGTATCTCGAGACCACGTTCTCGTACGGCGCGAAGTCCGAGGACGACAAGCCCGCCTACTTCGACACGCGCGTGAGGATTGCGTACGTCACGCCGACATCGCAGACCAGTACCTTCGATACGACGTTCTCGCTGCGCGAAGCGTACGCGGTGGCGCGGCGCGTGTGGGAGTCGCAACCGACCGCCACGTTCTGGGCGGGGGCGCGCTTCTACGACCGGCAGGACGTGCACATGAACGACTTCTACTATCGCGACCCCAGCGGATTTGGTGGCGGCGTCGAGGACGTGGCGCTCGGCGAACGCGTCAAGCTCGCCGCTGCCTGGATCGGCGGAACGCAGGACGAGCTCGAATCGAGCGGCGTGCCGGCCCCCGACCGGTTCCGGTTCAACAAGAACACGGTCGACGTCAGGCTGTACGACATGCGGCTCGGCCCCACCCGTGCTTCCGTCGCCGTCGATCTCTCATACTTCGCCGGCGACGATGACCGGAGCGGCGTGCAGCCGATCACCATCGGCAACAGCTTCGGAGCGTCCACGACCGGCATTCTGGAGCTGCCGTTCACCGACGGGCGCAACAAGGTCGCGGTGCAGTACGGGAAGGGCGCCGCCTACGACTTTCGATCCGTCGTGCAGAGGCCGATCGGCCGGACGTTCCAACCCGGCGAGCAGGTCGACATCGATGATCTGTGGCAGTTCCGCCTCGTGAACGACTTTCTCCTCGACCAGCGCGGGCCGTGGTCGCTTCAGGCGGTCGCGGTGTACCAGGAGCTGGACAACGGCGCGGCGTCGGACAGCCGCATCCGCTGGGTATCGCTGGGTGCGCGCCCCGTGCGCCGGCTGGGACGTTTCTTCTCGATGGCGGTCGAAGCCGGCTGGGACCACACCGAGCAGGGCGATCTCCCCGGCGGGTCGCTGGTCAAGCTGACCGTCGCGCCCCAGATTACGCCGGCATTGAAATTTCTCAGCCGGCCGTCGCTGCGCGCGTTCGCCACGTGGGCGCACTGGTCGGATTCGTTCCGCGGCCAGATCGCGGCCGCGACCGACCCGACCGCGGTGCGCGGCACCGCGGTCGGCGTGCAGATGGAAGCCTGGTGGTAGTTGCGATTGATCCTTAAACGCGGATGGCCAAGATGACGTCCCAACTCAAGATTCTGTCGCCGTTGTCGGGCCAGACCTGGCCTCTCGAGCGCGTCCCCGATCCAGTCTTCGCCCAGAAGCTGGTCGGAGACGGCGTGTCGATCGATCCGACCGATGCCGTGCTCCTCGCCGGCTGCGACGGCGAAGTCGTGTCGCTGCCGGCAACCGGTCACGCGGTGATGCTGCGCACGCGCGAGGGCATCGACGTGTTGATGCACGTCGGCATCGACACGGTGACGATGAAGGGGGAAGGGTTTCATCCATGCGTGAAGCCCGGCGACAGCGTGCGCGCGGGCGATCCGCTGATCGCCTTCGACCTCGACTTCCTCGCCACCCACGCCAGGAGCCTGCTCACCCAGATCGTGATCGCCAACAGCGACCGGGTGGTGTCGTGCGAACGCGCCGACGGATGCGTGTCGGCCGGCAAGGACACGCTGCTCACGGTCACGGTGAAGAGCGACGGCGCGGCGCCACCCGAAGCCGGGACCATGACCGTCACCTCCGAGGCCATCGTGATCCCGAATGCGTCCGGACTCCACGCCCGGCCCGCGGCCGTGCTGGCGAACCTGGCGAAGAGCTTCGCCTCGGCCATCACGCTGCAGATGGATGACCGCCAGGCGAATGCCCGCAGCATCACCGCGATCATGGCGCTGGAGGTGCCGCAAGGGGCGAAGGTGCGGGTGGTGGCCCGAGGTCTCGACGCGAGAGCCGCCATCGAGAAGCTCGCGCGGGTGCTGGCAGACGGCTGCGGCGACGAGGGCTGCGTACCGGCCCCGGCCCCGGCCACGACCACGGCGCCACCGCTGTCCGCCCCGCCGCCGCGGCGGCAGCCGATGGATCCGAATCTGCTGATCGGTGTCGCCGCCTCCCCGGGACTGGCGGTCGGCGAGGTCTTTCAGGTTCGGCGCATGGACATCGATGTGGCGGAGCCGGGCGCGGGTGTCGATGCGGAGCGGCGCCGCCTGGCCGCGGCGCTCGCCGCGGCTCACGGGCAGCTCGCCGCCCTGCGCGCACAGCTCCATGCCAAGGCGGCCCCGGCCAAGGCGGCGATCTTCGCGGCGCATCAGGAGCTGATCTCGGACCCCGATCTTCTCGAGATCGCGGAGTCGGCAATCGCCAAGGGAAAGAGCGCCGGCTTCGCCTGGAAGAAGGCCGCCGCCACCCACGCCGATCGCCTGGCGGCGTTGCGCAACGAACTGCTCGCCCAGCGCGCGAACGACCTGCGCGACGTGGGGCAGCGCGTGCTGTCGCTGCTCACCGGCGTAGACGTTCGCCCGCCTGCGTATCCGCCGAACGCCGTGCTCGTCGCGGAAGATCTCACGCCCTCGGATACCGCGGCGCTCGACCGCTCGCGCGTGGCGGGGATCTGCACGACACGCGGCGGCGCCACGTCGCACGTCGCGATCCTCGCGCGCTCGCTCGGCATCCCGGCGCTGGCGGGCGTCGACCCGGCCGTGCTCGAGGTTCCGGACGGGACGGTCGTCATCCTCGACGCCAACGACGGGACGCTGCGGCTGCATGCCTCGTCGGACCAGGTCGCGGTCATCCGCCGCGCGCAGGAGCGTTCGGAACTACGCCGGCAGGAGAACGCCGCCTGTGCGCTCGACCCGGCGATTACCCTCGATGGGAGGCGCATAGAGGTGCTCGCCAACATCGGCGGACTCGAGGACGCCACCCGGGTCGCCGCCCTCGGCGGTGAAGGCGTGGGGCTGCTGCGCTCGGAGTTCCTCTTCCTGGAACGACGCGATGCGCCGACGGAACAGGAGCAGTTCGAGACCTACAAGGCCATTGCGGACGCGCTGGGCCCCGGGCGCCCGCTCATCATCCGGACGCTGGACGTCGGCGGCGACAAGCCGCTCGCCTATTTACCCATTCCCAAGGAGGACAATCCGTTCCTTGGCGAGCGCGGAGTGCGGGTCGGACTGGATCGTCCCGAGATCCTGCGCACCCAGCTCAGAGCGATCCTCCGCGCCGCGGCATTCGGCAAGGTCAGCGTGATGTTTCCGATGATCGCGACCCTGAACGAGCTTCGCGACGTCAATGCGATGCTCGGTGAAGAGGCCGCCAGCCTCGGTGTCCCGCCGGTGGCGGCCGGCATCATGGTCGAAGTCCCGGCGACGGCGATCATGGCCGCGCAGTTCGCTCGCGAAGCGACCTTCTTCTCGATCGGCACGAACGATCTCACGCAGTACACCCTGGCCATGGATCGAGGACATCCGAAGCTCGCTCCGCAGGTGGATGGACTCAGCCCGGCGGTGCTCAGGCTCATCGCGCATACCGTCCGGGGCGCCCAGCCGCTGGGCAGACGAGTCGGCGTGTGCGGCGCCATCGCCAGCGATCCCGGTGCCGTACCCATCCTCCTCGGCATCGGCGTGGACGAGCTGAGCGTCAGCCTGCCGGCCATCCCCGCGGTAAAAGCCCAGATCCGGGGCCTTCGCCTCGACGAGTGCCAGCGGCTCGCCGAGCGCGCGCTCGCGGCGGAGTCGGCGCAGGAGGTCCGCGCGCTCGTCCCCGATCCACACGCCCAACCGACACCAGGCCAAGTGGGGTCCTGAAACCATGTTCTCGTTCAAAAACGCCTTCTCCGTCCTTCAGAAGATCGGCAAGTGCATGATGCTGCCGGTGTCGGTGCTGCCCGTCGCCGGCATCCTGCTCGGCGTCGGCAGCGCCAACCTCTGGTGGCTGCCGGATACCGTCTCGCAGGTGATGGCCGCGTCCGGCAGCGCGATCTTCGGCACGCTGCCGCTGCTGTTCGCGATCGGCGTCGCGATTGGGCTCACCGACAACGACGGTGTCTCCGCGCTCGCGGCCACGGTGGGCTACTTCGTCCTGCTCGCCGCGATGGGCACGTTCGCGAAGCTCCTCGGCATGCCCACTGCGACCGTGATGGGGATTCCGTCCGTCGAGACCGGCGTCTTCGGCGGCATCATCGTCGGCCTCATTGCCGCGGCGGCCTTCAACCGGTTCTTCCGGCTCGAGCTTCCGAGCTATCTCGGCTTCTTTGCCGGTAAACGCTCGGTGCCCATCATCACTGCGTTTGCGGTCATCGTCGTCGGCGCCGTGCTGAGCGCCGTCTGGCCGCCGATTGGCGGGGCGATCCAGCAGTTCTCTCATTGGGCGGTCGACG
>DATAEE010000289.1:0-2299 GCA_036258175.1 Vicinamibacterales bacterium | reverse complement strand
ACATCTCCTCGAGAGGGCAGGCCACCATGAGGAGGCGATCCGCTATTATCGTCAAGCGGCACAACGAACCGCAAGCATCCCGGAACGGAACTATCTGCTCCTGCACGCGGCGCGGCTCGGCGAATCGCTCCAGCAGGCTATTGACGAGCCCCCCTGCATTAGAGAACACCTTGTTCACCTTGCTTCTCGCTGCGACCTGACATTCTGCATTCTGCGTTTCGCATTTGAGTGCACATGACTACCTCAAGCCGCGGGGAGACACTTCTTCAACCAAGGGAGCCGCTCGATCGTCACGATCCGAGCGGCGACGCTCGACGCTTCTTTCTCGCGTGGCGGAGACGGTCCACCACGGGACGAGCCAAGACGACTCTTCCTGCCGATCTGTTGAATCAGGGCGCAACCCGCCTGCAGGCGCTCGGGCTCCTGTACGCGGTCACATTCTTCATGGCGGATTTCTTTGCGCAACTTCTCTTCGATCGGCAGGTCCTGTTCGAGCGCCCGATTAACTGGGTGCCGGGGATGATTTCGATTACTACGGCGCTGTCTGTGGTGGTCGTGCTGCGAACGGCTCGACTTCATTCCCGCGTCGTCATGGCCATCTCGCTGGTCTTCGAGATCGTTGGCAGTTACGGCATCGCCGCTGCCGAGTTCCTGCAGCCGTCGGGGCTCGATCTCAGGCCACCGTGGATCGGGTTGTCCTGGGTTGCTGTCTGGACGTTGAGCTTCAATGTCGTTTTTCCGGCCCCTCCACGCTACGCGGTGGTTGCCGCTCTTGCCGCGGTGTCGTCTGTGCCGGCAATGGTGGGAGTGTCGCTTTCAGTATCCCCCAGGCAACCCCGGCGCAAGATGGCCTGAAGATCTTTGTCGCATTCGGCTTCCCGTACATCCTCGTGGTGATCCTGGCCTACGTCAACGCGCGGATCGTGTATTCGCTCGGCACGGAGGTCGGCCGCGCCCGTGAGCTGGGGAGCTATCGTTTGGTCGACAGACTCGGCGAGGGCGGCATGGGCGAGGTGTGGAAGGCAAGCCATCGCCTGCTTGCGCGTCCGGCGGCGATCAAGCTCATTCGGGCATCCCCATCCGGGATCTCTGACGACGCGCAGCGACGGTTTGAACGCGAAGCGCAAGTAATCGCTCGACTCCGATCGCCTCATACGGTCACGCTCTTCGACTTCGGCGTCGCTGACGATGGCGCGTTCTACTACGCGATGGAACTCCTCGAGGGGCTCGACGCCGACGCGCTGGTCAGACGCTTCGGTCCCATGCCTGCCGAGCGGGTCGTCCACGTGCTTCGGCAAATGTGTCACTCGATGTCGGAAGCCCACTCGTACGGGCTGGTGCATCGCGACATCAAACCCGCAAACGTCTTTCTGTGCCGCTACGGCGAGGATTACGACTTCGTGAAGGTTCTCGATTTCGGTATCGCAAAGGCCTCGCACGACACGCGCGATACGCAGACGGCGCTCACAGTTGCGAACATGATTCAGGGTACGCCGGCGTTCATGGCTCCGGAGCAGGCATTGGGCGGCGTCGACGTCGATGCACGTGCCGACATCTACTCCGCGGGCTGTGTCGCCTACTGGCTGCTGACCGGTGAGCTGGTATTCACGGCCGATACGCCATTGAAGCTATTGCTCGCTCATGCGCATGCGCCGCCAGAGGCCCCATCGGCGAGAACTGAATTACCGATTCCCCCAGACCTGGATGCACTGGTGCTTTCCTGCCTCGCCAAGGATCGCGAATGTCGACCGAAATCGCCCCGCGACCTCCTCGAGCGACTCGAGACCGTCGTGCTCGGGCAGGCATGGACAACTGCACGCGCTCGTGAGTGGTGGGCGACGCATCTCCCTTTATCAGCGGAATCACGGCCATCCATCGCCTCGTAAGCGTCGTCGCTCAGCCCAGTGCGGTATTCGCTCAACGCCGATTGGTTCAGGCAGAGTTGCAATCCGTGTCGGTCTGCGTCTCAGGCCCTGCATCAGGTCACACGATCAATCCATTGAGCACGCCCGATCGGCGTCGTGCCGCACGATCGTCGGACACCCCCGCGGGCGTGAGACCACCGCGTTCGACGACGGTCCGGGCACCCCGAGTCGGAAGTAGACCGCTGAAGCGCTCGGCGAGCGCCACCGGCGTCGAACGAGTGCCATCGAGGGAAGGCGGGCCGGGCTGCGCGCCTCACGAGGCCGTTCTGTCTTCCGCGCGCGGCCAGTGTTTCAGGAATCAGGCCGCCCTTGCGAGAAGATAGCATCGCCGACTTGGGTACTCGGCACCTTCGTATGGCTCGCGCTCCACCTGT
>DATAEE010000288.1:0-3338 GCA_036258175.1 Vicinamibacterales bacterium | reverse complement strand
GAAAAACTTGATCTCTTGCATCCCTACGACGTCCAGAACGCGTTGAATTGGGCCATCGATATCTTGGTGAATAACGCTGCAATCGCTGAAAGCGGCCCGATCACTGAAATCCCGATGGAGCTGCTTCGGCGCATGTTTGAGGGCAACTTTTTTTCGCAATTGGAACTGACGCAGAGATTTGTTCGCAAATTCGTCGACGAGGGGCGACCCGGCAAGATCGTCTTCACCAGCTCGATTGGTGGCCTGATCTCCATTCCTTATGGTGGTCCATACGCAGCGACCAAGCATGCGTTGGAAGCAATCGCCGGATCGATGCAGGCGGAGCTGGCGCCGTTCGGCATTCAGGTGCAGGTGATAAACCCAGGCGGTTATCTGACCGGCTTCAATGAGACCGAGGCCGAATCATCTTCTCACTGGATGGATGATCGAAAGAATTACGTGAAGAGAGCCGACGTTCAAGGCTTCTTTGATCGGATCCTGGGTGATGAACAGAACCGGATGGATCCTCAGCTAATGGCCGACGCGATGGTACAGATCATCCCGAAAGACACGGGCCTGTTCCGAAATGTTGTGCCCCAGCTAGCGGAGGACATGGTGAAGGGCCTTCAGCGAGACGCATGGGTCAACAAGATCGATCTGCCTTCGTTTGAAATGGAGAAGACCACGTGACGGTAGCCGCGTCGATTCGACCGACGTGACGCGATGAGCGAAGCGGCCCACCGAGACGACCGAACACGCCGCGGCCCATTTCGGGTGGTCCAGCGCGGTCAAATTAACAGGCCGCGGAAAGCTCTCGAAACGCACGAGACCTCTGTCTCATCGCCCCATTTTCGAGATAAGCAACCCCGCTTGGAGCCGAGCCGCTGATGAATTCAGCGACAAAGGCGCGCGCGATATCGTCCTGCTCAATCGTCCCGAATGGACCGGGAATCAAACGCCCCAGCCAGGCAGCGTAGCCCGGCGTATGGGCATTGCCCGCGATGATGCCCGGGCGGAAGATCGCCAGGCTTCTGAAGCCTACCCGTAGAACCGTGTCTTCTTTCAACCCCATGACCCGCGCATAGCGAATCCTGCTTTTTGCATTGCTTCCCGCTGCCGAGAGCAGCGCAAACTGCGTGATACCTCCGGCGTGACAACCGCGGGCAAAACCACCGACGACGCCAATTTCAAGAGCCGTCAATTCCTCCTCGCTCCACTTCGCGCTGCCTGAACCAACGCCAACGCAGGATGCTCCATAGACAGGAGCGCCTTTCGCCACCATGCTCTGCGCAAGCGTGGTCACTTCTGCCGGAAACTGAGCGGCAGCCGTATCCAAAATCACCTGCCGCAAGCGAGGATCTGCGGTTAGAGCAATCGCTTTACGATTGACCATCACGACTTCAGCGCAGGACGGCTCTGCAGCCAGCGCTCGCACCACCGCAGCTCCGACCTGCCCCGTGCCACCGATGATCAAGACGCGAAATGCCATTTGGGAGGCTAGCCGCGAGGAGGGCGGGTGGCCTTCGCACTTTGCGAATCACTTGAGGATGAGGGCTGTTTCTCCGCCCACGTGAGGAGCTTGTCGAGCGCCGGGCACAGGGACTGCCCCCACTCGGTCAGGTGGTACTCGACCTTCGGCGGCACCTGTGCGTGGACGATGCGCGCGACGATGCCGTCGCGCTCGAGCTGCCGAAGCTGCTGGATCAGCATCTTCTGTGAGATGGCCGGAATCGCGCGCTCGAGATCCGAGAAGCGCAGCTTCCTCCCGCCGAAGAGATGGAACAGGATCACGAGCTTCCAGCGACCTTCCAGCATCCGGATCGCGTGCTCGATCCCGACGGCCGCCGATGCGGGCGTGTGTTGATGCTTACTCACGGGTGAGTAGCCTACTTTATCGTGCGTTCTTGCGATTTCGTCGCGTTCTCCCTACAGTGATTTTCATGACGCCAAAGACTGGGAAACCCATCGATCTGCCCGCACCCGTTGCAGCCTACTTCGCCGCGGATAGGACTGGCGCCGAGGCCGTCGCCCAGTGCTTTGCTGACGACGCGGTCGTCATCGACGAACGACGGGAGCACCGGGGTCGTACGGCGATCGCGCAATGGAAGGCCGAGGCGTCTGCGAAGTTCCGCTACACCGTCGAGCAGCTCGGCGTCCACGTCTCCGGGGACCAGACCACGGTGACCGGCCGAGTCACTGGGGAGTTCCCTGGCAGCCCCGTGGAGCTCCAATACCGTTTCACCCTCGAAGGCGACAAGATTGCTCGGCTCGAGATCGCGCCGTGAGTTTCGATCTCGAACTGACCGGTCGCCGCGCACTCGTCACCGCCGGCACCAAGGGCATCGGCGCGGCCGTCGTCGAGGTACTGCACAACGCTCGTGCGACAGTCGTTGCGACAGCACGCGCGATTCCCGCTGACGCACCCACTGGCGTGCACTACATCGCCGCGGACATCACGACGGCTGCGGGCTGCACGACCGTTGCGCAGGGTGTCCTCGACCGCCTCGGCGGGATCGACATCCTCGTGAACGTCCTCGGCGGGTCGAACGCCCCGGCCGGCGGGTTCGCCGCGCTCGACGACGAGGTGTGGGCGAAGGAGCTGGATTTGAACCTGATGCCCGCCGTCCGCCTCGATCGCGCACTGCTGCCATCGATGCTCGCGCAACACGCCGGCGTCATCGTGCACGTCACGTCGATCCAGCACGAACTCCCGCTCCCGGAATCCACCACGGCGTATGCCGCCGCGAAGGCGGCGCTGTCCACCTATAGCAAGGCGCTCTCGAAGGAAGTGAGCCCCAAGGGCGTTCGCGTGGTTCGCGTCTCGCCGGGCTGGGTCGAAACGGAGGCGGCCGTCGCGTTGGCCGAGCGGCTGGCAAACGAGGCGGGCACCGACTACGAGGGTGGCAAGCAGATCATCATGCGTTCGCTCGGCGGCATTCCGCTTGGACGACCTGCCAAGCCGCGAGAGGTCGCAGATCTCATCGCATTCGTCGCATCCCCGCGAGCGGGCTCCATCACGGGCACCGAGTACGTGATCGACGGCGGAACGGTGCCCACTGCCTGACGAACCCTGGCTAGAGGTTCTCCGGCCGTGACGACCTACCCATTGCCCCTTGCCGGCGAAACTCATTCGGTGACATCCCATTCCAGGCGCGAAACGCACGATAAAAGGAGTTGGGATCTTCGAAGCCAAGCAGAAAGGAGACTTCGCCATCGCTGAAGGTTGTTGAGCCGAGATAGCCCCTGGCGTGCTCATTTCGTATCTCGTCGAGTAATCGACGAAACGACGTGCCGCTGTCCTTGAGTAGCCGCTGCATCGCGCGTGTGCTCATCGCCAGTTCTCGCGCGACCTCGTCGGC
>DATAEE010000287.1:0-14291 GCA_036258175.1 Vicinamibacterales bacterium | reverse complement strand
CAGGCCACCTGCAGATCCAGGGCGCGCCAGCGACGGAGCCGGGCGGCCACGACGCCGGCGCCTCCCAGGTTGGTGATACCGGTGTGCAGCGCGATGTCGGGCGCGAAGTGGCGTTCGAAGGCCAGGTGCTCGCCGTCGGCTTCGACGCCGAATCCGAGATCGAAGCCCGCCAGCCCGAGGTCACGGAACGGGTAGCGCCGGTACTCGTAGCGGCCTCCCGCGCGCGTCGCGCGGTCGTCCGACGGCGCCGGCGTTGACCGGACCGGCGACGCGAGCGAGAACCCCCCGGACGAGACGAAGGAGCCCTCGAAGTGGTGCAGGCGCCCGGGACCGCCACGTTCGTAGAAGACGGTGACGGCCGGGCCGACTCCTTCCCAGGTGATTGGCGATTCGTCAACCGCTGGACGGGAGGAGGCGACGTCGCGCAGCCAGAACGACTCGTACCCGGCCGCAACCGTCCACGCCGGCGGCGACGACGCGGGAATCGACGATGGCGCGGGAGCCGTCTGCGCGGCGGCGGCCGTCGCGCTGAAAAGCCCCACCAGTGCGAGTTTTCCCGCGGTGAGGAGCGTCAGATCGTGGCTCATGGCCGCGAACGAGGCAAGGAGCAGGTCCGGGCGTCAATCAATCTGCGGCTGATCGATTGGCGCCAGGGCAAGGACAGCGGCGGCGGCGCGGCCGCATATCATAGCCTTGGTTGTGAGCGCTCCGCCGACCCCTCTTGACCAAACCGGCGTCGCGGCCCGCCCTTCGCGGTGGTCTCGCCTGGTGCGCGCGGCGTTCGAACCGCGAACCTGCGGAGTGGATGGCGGTGTGGTGTTGCTTCTGCTCGCCGTTCTCCTGTTTCATCTCCACGTCTACCGCAACTATCCGTACAAGCCGGTCGGACCCGGCACAGGATGGGAGAACTTCTGGGATCAGGGGCAGTATCTAAAAAGCGCGGCAGCGTTCGCGAGGGGCGACCTGTCCGCCGATCAGCATTGGTATCCGCCCGGCTACTCTCTGCTTGCCGCACCGTTCGTGTATCTGCCGTCCGCGGAACCCTTCTTCTTCGTGAACACGGCCTGTCTGCTCCTGTTTGCCGGCGCCTTCGTCCGTTATTTCCGTCCACTGATCGGACTCCTTCCGAGCGCGATTGCCTTCGCTGTGGCATTGGCTTGGCCCGCGAGCAGCCGCGTGGCGCCGACCGCCCGGGACTACCCGATCTGGGTGCAGTTCGTCCTGCCATGGAGCACGATCCCAATAGCCGCCATCTACATGGGCATCCTGTGCCTGCTCCGCGAGCGCCCCGACGTTCGACATCCACGGACGGACGTAGCCCTCGGGGTACTCTCGGCGCTGGTCCTCGCGATCCGGCCGATTGACGCCCTTGCGTTGGTTCCTGCCGGCTTAATGTATCTCTTCCGTCGGCTGTGGACCGAGCGGCCGCTGCGCCACATTGGCTGGGCGGCCGGCGTCGCGGCCGTCGTGCTCATGCCCATTCTTGGCGTCTTGGTCGCCGTTCACGGCGGCCTCCGCGGTCCGTACCTGGCTGCAGCGTCAGCGGTCGGCATGTCGCTGTCGGACATTCACGAGCGCGCGAGCGACATCCTCTTGAGCGCCACCACCACGCACGGGACCGTCGACACCGCGGTATTTGAGCTACAGCCTTGGCTGTTTGCGGCGTTTCCGCTCGCGCTGGTGTGGGGAATCCGCGAGTGGCGTCATGGCCTCGTTCCGGTGGCGACCGCGCTCGTTTCGCTGCTCGTGTATCTGGCGTTTAACGATTTGTCGCCGGTGAACATCATGCGATTCTCGCTGGTACACTACATCGTGTGGCTGCTACCCGTAGTCACCGCGGCCGGAGTGGCCGGAGCCGTGCTCTTGGTGCGCAACCAGCGGTGGATGGCAATCTCCGCCGTCGCCGTGATCGCGCTGGCCCTGGCCTCCTACCGGGTCGAGACAAACACCATCGTCCCTGACCTCATTCGCGTGGTCCCGGCCGGCGACCTCACGAGCTATCAGCTTTTGTTCGTCCCGCGGCGAGAACTCGACGCTATTGACCTGGCCGGCGCCAGCGCCGCTCCACTCAATCTTCAATGGGGCCACATCAGGATCTTGGTCAACGACCGTCCGCTTGAACGACTCAGCGGCTATCGCCTGATCCCGGTGGAGGGCGGCATCCGCATTATCTTGAACCGGCACGTGTCGGCACGGCGGCTAGAGTTTGACCTCGGTCCAGTCATCGTCAATCACCCAAGATCCGAAGCGATGATTCGGTGTGTTCGATTCCGCAGCACGTTCGCCCCATTTTGGCGGCCAAGGGAGATGGCAACGATCGGCTGACACTTTATGGCTTCAGCGTGGCGACACTCGTGTGGGCCATGCAACTGCGCGTACGTACGACGCGGCACATCCTGACCTCGCACATCGTCCAGAACGCGGATTTAAGAAGGACAGGGCCCGAAGCTAGTCGCTGACTCCATGCCAAGGACCGTTACAGCGTGAGGCCGGTGCGGCACGTCACGGTGACGCCGTGGGACCACTTCGAGTGGCACCCGCCGCACATCAGAACATTGTAGGTATCCGGATTGGTACCAGTCGCCACGATCCGCAACACCCGCGAGCCCGAGTCCTCTGCAGGAACGAAAATGGCGCCACAGATGCTGCACGGCTCGTTGCGGTTCAACGGGAAATGCTTGATTGAGAGCGTCGGATTGTTCATGGTCGGGTTCGTGAAATCAAGAATGCTATCATGGCGAACTCCGAATGGAGCATGACAACGGAACGTTCAAAAACTGCCGAGCACTACTCCCAGCTGACGGCAACCATTCCGGGCACGGGCCAGCGCCAGCGTGAAACCAGCATTCTCTCCATGGCAGGCTCGGGCGATACCGCCCTGGACATCGGGGTACGCAACGGCTACTTCTCGCTGAAGCTGAAACAGTCGTACGCCACCGTGATCGCGCTCGATTTATGCCAGCCCGCGCTTCCGGACTGCATCAACGTTGCCGGTGACGTGCAGAAGCTGGATTTCCCGGACAACAGCGTCGACCTCGTGCTGTCGGAAGTTCTGGAGCATGTGCCCGATATCGAAACCGCCGCGCGCGAAATCGCAAGGGTCACTCGCCGGCGGGCAGTCATCGGCGTCCCGTACAAACAGGATCTCCGGCTTGATCGGCTGACCTGTATCCATTGCGGCCACATCAGCGCTCCCTACGGCCATCTGCACAGTTTTGACGAGGACAGATTGCGGCGCCTGTTCGCCGGCATGAAAGCGGTGAAGTTCGACTACGTGGGCGAGCAGGTTCGCATGTCGGCGCCGGGCGAGCTTCATTGCTCCAGCGCAACGACACGGGGCCGGAACCAGATGATGATGACTTCATCCTTAGCCGGCGGTTCCGAGACTCGTCATCTGGGCTACTAAAGAAGGCGCGGCGGGAGGAGGGAAGGCGGGAGCGAACCTCCCGCCTTTTCTTTTCAAAGATGGCGGGCGCACTCTCGTTTCTCAGGCAGCCTGCTCCGGCATCCCGGGGGACCTCCAGCCCGGCGTAGGGTCCGTACTATCACCCCGGTCCAATCGGCGAATTCCAGCGGCGCATCCTCAGAACACTTCTTGCCTGCGGCGGGCTATCGCGGCAAAGGTTCGTACCGCGTGGAGGAGACGCCTCATGGACCGACGTGACCGATCGGCCGACCAGTCGCCCGAGGGTACTGCAGCCTCGACACGTTTCAACCGCAGGCACGGGTTGAAGACGAGCGTCCGCTCCAGCCCCCGATGGATGTCCACAGTCGCGAGGACTGGAGTGGCCATGTGGATTGCCGGCGTCGTCGGTAGCGCTGGCGTGGCGTACGCGGCTCAGGACGTGGTGATCACGACCAGCGGTGACAGGCTGGTGGGCGAGATCAAGAGTGTCGCGAAGGACGTGCTGACATTCGAGACGGACTATTCCGATGCCGATTTCAAGATCAAGTGGGACAAGATCGCTTCGATTGAAAGCGATCGACAGTTCCTGGTGGAGACGTTCGACGGAAAGCGCGTGTCGGGGCCGTTGAAGCCGGACCCGGGGAAGAAGCCGGTCGTGCAGATCGCCGAGACGAGCGTGCAGTTGCCGGACGTGGCGGCGGTGCAGCCGTTCGAGCGGACGTTCTGGTCGCGGTTTGATGCGGGCTTGGACTTCGGCTACAGCATGACGCGCACCAACTCCGCGAAACAGCTCTCGCTCGGGACGAACCTTTCTTACCGGGACGCGAACCACGTCGATGTGCTTTTCGCCAACGTCTTCAGGAGCTCGCAGGAGAACGCACCGGAGACTCAGCGATGGGACCTTGGGAATGACTTCCGCCGCTTCCTGGGAAGCCGCTGGTACGTCAACACGACCCAGGATTTCCTGAACAGCGAAGAACAGGGTCTGGACCTCCGGTCGACGATTGGCGGCGGGGGAGGGCGGTACCTGCTGCGCTCGGCGTCGCAGTACCTGGCGCTCGGCGGAGGACTGGCGTGGACCAATGAGAACTACACAGACGCGGTCCTGCCCTCGAAGAACTCGGCAGAGGCCTATGTAGGTACGGAGTTCATGACCGAGAGGCTGAAGATCACCGACCTCATCACCCGGTTCACGTACTATCCCAGCCTGACGATTTCCGGTCGGTACCGCCTGGCGTATCGTTTCGACCTGGACTTCAACCTGCCGGGAGACTGGTATTTCCGAGTCGGGTTGTTCGACAACTACGACAGCAAACCGCCGGAGGGGTTTTCCAACAACGACTACGGCTGGTCGAACGCTTTCGGTTTCAAGTTCTGAGGCACGTCGGTCACGCGCGGCGGCTCATCGCTCGCGCGCGACGCGCGTCAGGCAGTCGAGCACGAGACGGCGCAGCAGCCGGCCCGCGGCGGCGGGAAGGTTGCCCGGGAGCTCCCCTGACACCGGCTCACTTGCTCGGACCACCTGCGTGTGAACCACACGGTCAGGTCCGGTGAACTGGAACTCGACCGCCCCGACGAGTTGCGTCTGCGGGGCGGACTCGAGATGCCAGGCCAGGAGCGTCGTCGCGAGCGCCGGGGCGCCGGAGGTATCGACGAGACGAAAGGTGGGATTGGACGTCAACTCGAGACGGAGCGCCGTGTCCAGATACCGGTCTGGCGCGGCTGTCCATTGCCACACGGCGTCTTCAGTCAGCTCACCATCCGGTTGCTGATGAAGCACGTGACGGCCGATGTGTTCGCGTGCCTGGGTATCGAGGAGGCGGACGGCAACGATGTTCGCGCCGTTCCCTTGATTGGTTCGCTCGGCCGCTGGTGGCTCGATCAGCTGCGGCTCGATCATCCGGATCGGCACGGTGTCGGGGCGCCGCAACTGGCAGGCGCCTGCCGACAGGCCTGTTACCGCCATGAGCAGACAGACAGCCGAACGCGACGTGGAATTCATTGACGCTTCGCCGGCGGAGGCCGTGGACCGTAGACCATCGACTCCGGCTGCTCTTCGATCTGCCGCGCGAGCCGACGCAGTTGTTCGAGCGAATCGCGAATGCCGGGCAGAGCGCGCCGGAGATCCTCGGCCGCCAGCGCCGTCTGATCCATCGCCGCCCGAGTCGACTTGGCCGACCCCACAAAATCCGCGGCGTTGATCGCGGCGCGCGCCTCGTCGGCAAAGCTCATCAGTGTCCCGCCGGTGCCGACCAACCCGTTGAGGTCCGCCGTCATCTTGTCGATCTGCGCGCTGGTCGCCGCGAAGAACTTTCGCGAGTCGGCGCTGAGCGCGGGCAGGTCGCTCTCCTTGATGACGCGCTCGAGGCTCGTGAAGAACCGGTCGGTCTGGTCGAGACTGTCGGGCACCCTGGCGATAATGTCCCTGAGCGTCTGCAGCGTCGCTTCGGCTCGTTCCATGAGCTCGGGCAGTCGATCCTGCACCCTCGAGAACGGCGAGGGCATCGACGGGATATACGCGCGATCCGGTGTGAAGCCGAGCGCGATCGGCGGCGGGGGATTCGCCGGCGCATCGAGCAGCAAGTACGCCTCTCCGGTCACCGGGTTAGCCACCACTTGCGCGCGAAGCGTCGGGAACATGCCTTCGAGATCGGCAGTCCGGCGGAGCCGCTCGACGTTCGCGCCAATTGTGTTGAGCCGGTCGAGGAACACTTCGAAGTCGATCTGAATGGTGCTCGAACGTGGGTCCACGCGCAACTCGCTGATGCGGCCTACCGGCACCCCTCTGAACCGCACCGGACTCGAGACATCCAGGCCACTGACGTTGTCCCTCGTGTAGGTGACCATCTCGATCACGGCGCGGCTCTTCATGCGTTGAATGAAGAGAAATGCCGTGGCGAGGAGGACGACGAGGGCCACCACCACGAACAGTCCAAGCCGCGCGTAGCTCTTGTCGACCGCCATCGGTCACCTTCCTTGGTTCGCGGATACGTCTGGAGACGACCGGGTGAAGAAGTTGTGCACGAACGGAATCGTCGACTCGTCGCGCAACTGGTGCGGGTCTCCCTGCGCCACGATCCCTTTCGCGACCTTATCCAGGACGATGCAGTGGTTGGCCACGAGAAAGATGCTCGGCAGCTCGTGCGTCACGATGACGATGGTGATGCCCAGGTCGCGGCTGAGCATGACGATCAGCTGGTCGAGCTCCACCGCGGTGATGGGATCGAGGCCGGCCGACGGCTCGTCGAAGAACAGCAGATCGGGCTCGAGCATCATGGCGCGGGCAATACCGGCGCGCTTCTTCATGCCGCCCGAGATCTCTCCGGGCAGGTGCTCGGCGAACGCGCCGAGGCCGACGAGATCGAGCTTGGCCTGGCAGAGCTCCCGCACGGTCGCGCCGCGGATCGGCGTCCATGTCGTGAGCGGGAGCGCGAGGTTCTCCGCCAGCGTCAGAGAGCTGAAGAGCGCGCCCGATTGAAAGAGCACGCCGAACGGTGGCACGCCCTCGTAGAGATGCGGCTCGCCGATCCCGTCGATGTTGATTCGGCCGGACATCGGCCGCTCGAGGCCAATCAGGTACCGCAGCAGCGTGCTCTTGCCGCTTCCCGAGCCGCCGAGTATCGCGAAGGTCGTTCCCCGCTGAATCTGGAAGCTGACGTGCTCCATGAGCACACGCGACCCCCAGCCGATTCGCAGATCGTCAACGACGATGTGCGGCTTGCGCGTCGCGGAGGCGGGTCTCGGCGGCTGCATGGTCAGGAGCCCATGAGCGTGTAGAAGAGCGTGAACACGGAGTTGACCACGATCACGCCCAGGATCGACAGAACCACCGCGGTCGTGGTTCGGGCGCCGACAGCGGCGGCGCCGCCCTGCGCCGCCAGCCCCTGACTGCAGGCGATGAGCCCGATTGCGAGGGCGAGAAACGGGCTCTTGATCAGGCCACTCATCAGGTGGCCCCCGTTGATCGCCTCCGTGGTGGCGAGGACATAGGCGCGCCGCGGCATATCCGTGATCGCGGTCGTCGCCAGGAAGCCGCCGACGAGCGCCAGCACGTCGCCGATCCAGGTCAGCAGCGGCACCACGATGACGAGCGCGAGGCAGCGGGGCACGACCAGCCATCTCACGGGATCGAATCCCATGGCGCGCAAGGCGTCGATCTCTTCCGACACCTTCATCGTGGCGAGCTCCGACGCGAGGCCGGCGCCCGATCGGCCCGCCACGACGATCGCCGTGACCAGCGGGCCGAGCTCGCGGAAGTGTGCGACGACGACGAGCTCGGGGACGAAGGCGACCGCGCCGAAGCGCCCGAGCTGCGAGACGCCGAGAAACCCGACGATGAGTCCGATGAGGAGATTGGCCGCACCGGTGACCAGGAGCGCGTCTGCGCCGACGTCCTGCATCAGCCGCGGAAGCGAGCGCCAGTCGACCGAGCGCGGCGAGGCGGCCGTTTTCGGCACCGCGACCACGCATCGACCTGCGAAATCGAACACGTCGCTCACCCGGCCCGGCAGCCACGCGGCGGTCGCGCCGATCCGCATCAGCGCGGTCATTGCGGGCGACCCGGTCGCGGGATGCTCCGCCCGGCGCTCACGATAGAGGGCGATCAGTCGCGCCGCTTCAGGGTTGCCATCCGTCACGACCCTCGTGCGCTCCCCGTTCGCGTCCAGGCGATCGAGCAGCCGCGCTAGCAGGACGGCGCCCGTGCCGTCGATTCGATCGAGATGTGCGAGATCGACTTCGATCGCGCGGCATCCCTCCAGGCCGGGCTGGGCGTTTTCCACAGCCCGCGCCACCGCCGTCGCGTGGGCCAGGTCGAAAGGACCGGTCGGCACCACCCGCCCGCGGTCTCCTTCACGGTCGGCTCGAACGGCGACACCCATGGCCGCCCACCTTTCTCTAAACCGCGGTCGGACGGAGGGTATTCCTGGGGTTGGCGACTGGCAAGCTGGACCTTGGTCCAAGCCCGCACACATCGTGACGTGGTTTTGATATTGTCCCTACGCCAAAGCCAGAGCCAATCATGCCCTTTCATACGTGCCGGAAGCCCATGGCCACGCTGTGCGTACTGACGATTGCGGCGCTTGCGATCCAGGCCGCGTCCGCCCAGCAGCCGCCCCCTCGGTTCGGCGGAGCCTACTCGGACCTCGGACCGCGTCGTCAGAAGCTCATCGACAACTGGGTGGCGCGATTCGTCGCGACGACCGGGCAGAAGCTGGCGGCGGGACCGTTCTATGACGAAGTACTCAGCCTGTCGACGAAGACCACGTTTGATGCCGTGACCCACGCGCTCATGACGACCAAGTTGACCGATGGCGCAGGCGGCAGCCTCGGGGACGCGCTGGCGCTGGTCGATCAGGTGGAATCCGTAAGAGGCGAAACGGCGGGAGCCCCCAGCGATCGTCAGTTCCGGATGTACGCCCGCCTCGTCTCCGGCGCGCTCGACACGCTGGCGCGCTCGAAAGAGTTCAAGCGCGGCGTCGACAACGCCGTGTATCACCAGGGATACCCCATCAGCTACCGCGGGCAGACCGGCGTTCCGTCTGTGCAGTTCTCGGTCGCGCTCGACGGCCGCCGGGCCGACATCGACGTCGACTACCGCAGATCGATCTTTCCGGTGGGATTGTTCAACGGGCATCTCACCGCGTCCAACTCGGACGTCCGTGCGGGCAACAACTACGACAAGCACGTCAATCGCTGGGGCGGATTTCAGAACTGGTGGCGGGGCTTTTTCGGCGTCCGCTATGAGCAGACTCCGCAGGCGGAGACGCCGCCGACCCGGCTCCAGGATCTGAAGACGCCGCGCGTCGGGAAGAAGAAAATCGAGGTGATGGTCAACGACTTCCTGAACGCGTGGCTGGTCGAAGGCAACATCATCGCGGCCATGGGCTACGTGTCGGAGCGCTCGTACGCCTGTCTCGCGCAGGACAGCGACAATCCGGCAGACTTCGACCGCGGCGTGGCGCCATTTCAACTGATGATCAACATGAAGGCCGCGTACGAATCGCTGGGACCGCACAGCTCGCTCGACGGGCTGGTCGTCGGCACCCGACTGTCCGCGCCTGGGGTCCGCGTCGTCAGGCAGCCGCTTCATGCCACGTTCGTCATCTATGCGGTGCCCGACGACGCCGCGGTGAGGTTCGATTGCGAGAGCCGGCTGACGCTCGAGGATCCAGACAGCGTCGCGCGCGAGTACGGCAACTATGCCGGCGCAACGTTCTACATCGCCGGACAGCGCAACTACCCGGTCGCGCTGCTGTGGTCCAGGGAAGACGGGTACTGGAAGATCGTGTCGTGGAACGTCGGAGCGGAGGACGAGAAGGCGCCCGCGCCCGAACCGGCGCCGGAGGCCAAGGTCGCGCGGATCAACGCCGACCCCACCTTCGTCGAGGCCGCGCGCGGTTTTCTCGAGAACTGGCTCGTCAAGAAGAACTACGACGCCGCGTTTGGATATCTCTCCCCGAAGAGTTATGAGTGCTACAACCTCGAGAAGCGGGAAGGGGAACCTGCCGCGGCGTCGCCCGATGAGGCCGGCCGGAAGCTTCGGGCTGCGTTGGAATCCGCCGGGAAAACGGTCAGCACATCGCGAAAGCTCGAAGCCATGCTCTCTGCCGCCGATCCTGTTCATCCAGCGACCAAGGTGATGAATCATCCCTTCTCGCGCGTGTTCAGCCTCTCGAGCATCCCGAACGCGCTTGCCGATGCGGCGGAATGCTCGGCCCGCGCGGCCGGCAGCACCATTCCGGATCCGATGCCGCTCGAGTACGGAAACGGCTTCGGCACGACGGTGCGCTTCAAGACCCGCGCCGGCGACGCGCCCACCCTGCGACTGTTGTGGCGCCACGAGAACGGCGCCTGGCGCATCACGTCCTATGGGGTCGAGCTCCCGTAACCGGTACCAACTCTCTCAACTCTCTCAACCCCCGAATGCCAGCAGCTGCTCCGGCTATTTCGGCGTGATCTTTGTGATCTTGTTTCCCTGGATACCGAGACCCGCCATCAGCCCCTTCTGTCCGAAAACGAAGGCGTAGATGTCGTCCTTGAGCGTGTTGGTCGTGGTGGTCTTCGCGAGGCCCTCGTCGACCAGGACGACGCTCGGACCGACACCAACCTCGAAACCCTTCGCGCTGTCGAGCTCTGCGAGCGCTGTCGGGTTCATGAAGAACATCGCGTAGCCGTACTGCTGGCCGCCGGCCTGCAATCCGAATGAAGCTCCCGTCGTTTTGTAGTAGGCAGCCGCGGTTCCCTTCTTGAGCAGCGCGCCTTCGCCATATTGACCGCCGATCCCGAGGCCGGCCTTCGTGACCTTCGGGAACACCAGGATCGCGTGCGCTGTCGGTCCGAGTTGCTTGGCCAGCGGCGCGGCGGCGTACAACTGCTGCAAGGCCGCCTGGGACGCGCTTGTGAGCTCGGCCGCCTCTGTTTTCCCCTTCTCCTGAGCCACTGACGGATGCGCCAAACAAATGACTGCGGTGCCCACAAAAAACCATTCCATCCATCTTGTTCTCATCTGCCTGCTCCTTGTCGTTCGCTGATTGAGGGCGCCGGTCGACCTTTTTGCATCGCGGCCACGAGGTCGCTCGACCCTGCGCCCCAGCGCGAGATGGACCTGACGGCCTGGGTGAAAGGGATGTCGAGGATGTGCACGCGTTCGCGGCGGAGGACATACACGGCCCCGGCGAGCGGTGTAGGCACCGACGGTACGAAGATCGTGAATCGGCCGTCGTCGAGTTCTTCGATAATGAACGCCGGCACGAGCGCGTCCTCGATCTCCGCGAGCGCGGGCTTCCACGCCGTCTCGTCACTGTCTCCTGCCAGTCGCTGCGTCAGACTGCGCAGCAGGCCGTACCCGGGCAGTCTCTCGAAGAACACCATTTCCATGCGCTCGCGAACCGCTCGCCCTGCTCGAGTACGCACCGCAGCACCGACGACGAAACAGAGCGCCAGCACCAGTACCAGGGAGAAGAAGCCTTCAGCCGGCATCCAGTCCGGGAGCAGCACCGCAAATGGCCGCACCAGGCCCGCGACCGACTTCATGCCTTTGAGCAGGAGCAGCACCGCGAGGTAGAGGGGCACGACGACGAACAAGCCCCCGACGAGGGTGCTCGTGACGAGTTCCCGCATGTGTCTCATGCTTCGGACCTCCCGGACCGCGGACTCAATCCGAGCTTCGGGACGGGCATATCGAGCAGGCGAAACTGCCAGCGCGTCGCGATGGCATCGGTCGGGAGACGCACGTAATGTGCCAGAGCTGCGGCCTAGAATCAGGGCCTTTGGAAGGGGTGCGCTTCAGCCCGCAGCCCTGCGCCTCCCCCGGCTGACGGAGCGGCTCCGAAATACCGGGGTGGCGCTCAGAGCAATCAGGTCGGTGGTTGGTTGGGTGATTCAGGCTCGCCAGGGGAGGTTGAGTCTGCTGGCGAGGCTCGCTTCATTGCGCGGAGCCTACCACGCATCTTCTCGACGGTGCTTTGCATCTCCAGGCACGACTCATGCTGCGTGTTGAGCTCCTTGTCAATCTCTGTCAACTCGTCGGTGAGGTGGCTCAGCGTCGCTGCCTTCTCTCCGTTGGATAATTCTGGGCCGACGCGGCGCTTCGCATTGCGAAGCCGCTCAATCTGCCGCATGGTGCGATGCACCGCGCGGAGCTGACGCTCAAGCTGCGCCACTAAGTCGAGCTGATGCGCGACGAGCATTTCAGCATCGAGTTCCAGAGCTTCAAGGTGAGCAGTATGCTTCTGCGTCATCTCCCCAATTCTAAAAACCATCCAGCAAAGAGGCAATCGAAGCTACCAACTCGTTGCCTGCGAGAGCATTACTTCCTGCTCTAATGGCCCTTCCAACGGATTCGGAGTAGCCACCTCCCGCGCCTGACGGATGCGTGTCGATCTTGCTGGTTCCGTTATCTCGGTCGGCTCCGTTCCCTCGACACGATCACATCTTT
The DNA here is from genome assembly GCA_036258175.1 of Vicinamibacterales bacterium. GTDB lineage: Bacteria > Acidobacteriota > Vicinamibacteria > Vicinamibacterales > 2-12-FULL-66-21 > DATAEE01. The sequence continues at coordinate 1,947 of DATAEE010000287.1, read as the reverse complement.
GCAATCCTCCACCGATTAATGCTGTCGCAGTTACGAGTGTGGTGGCGCGCGGCGCGCGTGTCGAGTGCGATCCCGGAGCAAAAAACGAGATCGGCCTCACGGAATCGGCGGGCATGTCCATTGCTCCTGTCGCGGACAGTTCCGGGAGGTCAGTATGTTCGACCGCACGCAGCTCTATCTCAGCGCCGGTCTCCTCGCTGTCGTCGAAGTCGTCGCCGTGTTCGTCCTAGCCGCGATTCGCTAGTCTCCCCGTCCGGATCATCGCCCGCGGTATCGAGGTACGCCTGCACGGCGCGTGCTGAGACTTCGTCTGCGGCGACGCGCTGGCGCGAAGAGCGCCATCACGGTGGGGAGACGGGCCGTGACGATCTGCTGCCGGACCCGTGTCGCCTGGCGACCATTCACGGACAGCTTAGTACCAGGCCCGTGTGTTCAGCCGCCGACGCACGTTTCCGCGTGGCCCCGCACCTGTACTCCACCGTGAGCGTCTTCACGACGCCGGGGGCAGGATCGCCGCACCAGCCGTTGCTCACCGATACCAGGCACCGAGGGCGGAAGCCTCCGCACGCCTCGCTCGCGTACTTCTTGATATCCGCTTCGGCAGTGCACGTCCGACCAGGAACGCCATACTCAGCCTCGACGATTTCGATCGATCCGGTTGACGCCAACTGCCGGACCGTCCAGAGCAGCAGCATGCCTCCAAAAAACGCAAGAGCGACGATGACGAATGTGCGGCGATTCGGCCTCATAGAAGGTCGAAGAGAATATCGTCCACCATGCATCGAGCCTTGAGTCAGATCAGGGCAGACAACCTCCGCTCACGACGCAGCGTCAAATCGCATGATGCGATCGTTGACCTGGCTGACTGCATTCGGAGCGGCGCTGGTCGCACAGGCGCCCGTCAATCAGCAACCGCGCGTACGCACCTACACCGGCGCCGAGGGGCACGTCATGGTCGTCATCCAGGGCGGAGAATTCAGGATGGGGTCGCCTCCAGAGGAACGCGGCCGATCCGCTGAAGAAACACCTCATCGCGTGAGGATTCCGCGGACGTATGCGCTCGCCACAACCGAAGTGACCAACGATCAGTTCGCGCGTTTTCTGGCGGCAGTGCCTGAGTACGCGGCGCGCTGGAAAGCGGCAATCACTCCCCGGTTCGGTGACCCGCCGAGGTTCACGGCTTTCTCGAGGACGCCCGACAGCCCGCAAGTCGGCGTCAGCTGGTACGACGCGGCTCGGTATTGCAACTGGCTGAGCGAGCGCGAGGGCATTCCGCGGCCGCAATGGGTGTACCCCGAGACCATCGACGTCGACCAAGGCATGGAGCTTCCGCCAGACTACCTGCACCGCACCGGTTATCGGCTGCCGACGGAAGCGGAGTGGGAATACGCCGCACGCGCGGGCACGGCGACCAGCCGCCACTTTGGCGACGACGACGCCGACTTGCCGCGCTACGCGTGGTACGACGGCAACACCCGGCGAGAGCGCGCGTACCCCGTCGCACAACTGTTGCCGAATCAATGGGGGCTCTTCGACATGCTGGGAAATGTCTGGGAATGGACTCTGGATCGACGCCGCCCCTATCCAGACGACGGCAACGTGACGGAAGACGTCGAAGATCCTGTGCGACGTGTGTCCAACGATGTCGCGCGAACGCACCGGGGTGGCTCGTTCGCATACCAGTCGGCTACGGCTCGCTCAGCGCACCGGGGTGACGTGACATATTTCCCGAACCAGACTAGAGACAACGTCGGATTCCGAGTTGCGCGCACAATGCCTCAATAGGTCGAGCGGATGCGGCGTCAGATGACGTCGACGGGTCTCCGAAACCGGTCCCGGTGGGACGTAGACGGTCCTACCGCTCACCGGCAGCCGAGTGCGCTCTTCACCACGCGTCGGACGATCTTCGTCACGTCGTCGGGCGTGGCTCCGAGCACCCGCTCGCGC
>DATAEE010000286.1:0-34410 GCA_036258175.1 Vicinamibacterales bacterium | reverse complement strand
CACGATGGCGCCGAGATCGAGGGCGTCGCGACGCTGTCACATGTGCTCGCCGCACCGCCCGAGAACGTTCTCGTGTCGGGCCAGCCCGCTGCCGAAAACTGCGATGCCGTCCTACCTCAGGTTCACCCGCCGGTCGTCATCCAGTGGGATCCGGTTACGACGTCGCACCCTGAAATTGGCAAGAAGGGACCGGTAACGATCGCCAAGTATCAGCTGTTCGTCGAGCGGTCCAACGTGATGTTGAGCCTGGACCTGCCGCGTAACGTTACCCGCGTCGAGATTCCCCAGCTTGTCACGAGCAGTGGAAAGGAGTTCAAGTTCGAGATCATCGCGCGGACGACCCGGGGCAACAACACAGCGATCGAGAGCTGCTTCACGCTCTTCTGACCGCGCCGGAATCAGGACTGGACGCTGCGCGAGATGTAGATCTTGCCGGCGGCCGCAGAAAGTACCGCGTGTGCCAGGTCGAGGTGCAGATCGAACTTGTGGACGACAGCGAGCGCTCCCATGGCGATCCACTTCCGCGGGCTCCAGTCGGTCGCGGTCATAATGACGAACGGGGTCGTGTGGCCGGCGTCGCGAAGCCGCTTCATCGCTTCGGCCCCGGAGAGTGAAGGCATGGCGAGATCGGAGACGACGACATCCGGGCGGAGCGCCTGAGCGGCCTCCACGAGCGCCTCGCCCGTGGAGACCTCGGCGACGATCTCGAACGTGTCCTGGAGAAGCCTGACGACCGCACGGCGAACGCAGTCGCTGTCGTCCGCCACGACTATGCGCAGCCTGTGCACCGCATCGTTTCGCACACTTCAGCATTGCCGTAGTCAGGGCGGATGTCGTTGCGCTGGAGCAATGAGGGGATTCCCTTAGTCGAGCAGGAGCCTCTCCGGAGTGATGATGCGAACACTGCCGCGAGCCTTGTTGACCGTCCCGGTCCGTTCCCAGTCCTTGAGCAGCCGGCTGGCCGTAAAAGGGCTCACGTCGGCGAGCGAGGCCAGTTGGTCGTTGTTGATCCGGACGTCGATTCCGGACGCCGAAGGCGTTCCCGTCCGTGAGCCGAGACGCATCAGCGCATGCGCCAGGCGCTGCTCGGCGGTCCTCGAGAGGAGCCGTTCGTGCCGTTCGGCGAACTGTGCTGCGTACAGGAGCGCGATGTGCAGCACGTTGCCGGCGAGCTCCGGATGTTTTTCCGCAAGCCCCCGGATTACGTCACGCGTCCAGACCAGCGCCTCGCCGCGCTCGAGCGATTCGGCAGTTCCCATGTACTCGATCGGTGCCGCCAGAATGCTGCCAAGGCCGAACACGTCGCCCGAGCCGAGAACGCCCAACACGACCTCCCGGCCGGTGCTGCCGAGTCGGCTGAACCGCACACTTCCCTTGCACAGGACGAACAGTCGATCTGCCTGCTCGCCCGTCCGATAGAGCACCTGCGACGGCTGAAGCGAGCGACGGCGCGACCTGGCGACAATGGCGCGCCGCGCGTCAGCGTCGATGCCGGCAAGCAGGCGATCGGTGACGTCGCCAGAGTGTGATCGGTGCTCCACCATGCCTCGGGGTCGGCCTCTTTAGTTACGAGATACCGGCGCAATGCGCCACTGGCTGGGCGTCCCTGCGGCCGCCGCTTCGGCGTCGGCACGGCGTGCCGGCAAGGCCACTTACAGAGACGGCGTCCGTAGGCCCGCTCGCTCTTCGAGCTCCAACTGGTGCTTCAAACAGTACGGCGTCCACGGTATCGACTCGAGCCGCTTCGGGTCGATCGGTTTGCTGTCGACGATGCACCTGCCATACGTCCCGTCGTCGATCCGCTTCAGCGCCCCACGTACCTGAGCAAGTATGGCGGAATCGGTCTCGGCGAGAGCGAAGTAATCATCTTTGAGCTCATCGACGTGCGCGAGGTCGCCGGCATCAGCCTGGTCGTCGCGCACCTCGCGCGCGGTATCGACTTCCCGGGCGAGCCGCTCGACCAGTCGCTCTTCTATCGTCAGCAATCGTTGTTTGAAGTCGTCTAGATTTACGGCCATCTCGAACTCCCACGCCGCGCTCGATGCAGAGCGCGGCAGTTTCTTCCGGCAACACTACTTGCTCACCACCTCGAATGTGGCGCTCTGCTTCGCAGTCGAATCCCCACCCACCCACACGTCGAAGGTCGACGGCTCGACCACCCAGTCCTTCTTCGCGGCGCTCCAGTAGCGGAGTTCGTCCGGGCCGAGCGTGAATTTGAGCGTGCGCGACTCGCCCGGCGCGAGCGTCACGCGCTGGAAGCCTTTCAGCTCGCGGACGGGGCGGGCGGCGGACCCATAACGCTGATGGATGTAGAGTTGCGCAACTTCGTCAGCCTTCCGCTGTCCGGTGTTCCGCACGTCCACCCAAACGGTCAGCGTCTCCCCCGCTTTGATCGCGGGTCGGTCCAGCGTCAACTTCTCGAACGCAAACGTCGAGTAACTCAGCCCGTACCCGAACGGATAGAACGGCGTGCTTTCTTCATCGAAGTACCGCTCCCCCGCCTTCGCGGGATCGTGGGACGTCAGCCGCGAGTAGATCATCGGCACTTGGCCCACGTGGCGCGGCCACGAGAACGGCAGCTTGCCGCCCGGAGTGGCATCCCCGAACAGCAGGTTGGCGACCGCGGTCCCACCCTGCGTTCCCGGATACCAGACCTCCAGCACCGCCGGCACCTTCGCGGCCGCTCTGAGATCGAGCGGCCGGCCGTTCATCAGGACGAGCACCACCGGCTTGCCGGTCGCGACGACGGCGTCGAGCAGCTCCTGCTGCCGCCCGGGAAGCGCGAGCGTCGGGCGCGACGCAACCTCGCCGATCATGTCCTGGTGCTCGCCGAGCACGATCACGACCGCATCGGCGCCGCGCGCCGCCGCCACAGCCTTCTCGAACTCGGCGGCCGGCTCGAAGTTCGCCGGCGGCGGCGGCGAATTGCCTGGGATCATCGCGAACGGTGAAGCGAACTTGCGCGGCGGGATGACGACGCCGCGCGCGTACTCCACGCCAACGCTATTCCCGACTTTGGCCTTGATGCCGGCCAGGATCGTGACCGCTTCCTCCAGCTTGTAGTCGAACACCCATGGGCCGAGCATGTCGCGCGGCGCGTCCGCGAGATGCCCGATCACCGCGAGCGATTTCAACGCGCCGGCCGAGAGCGGGAGCAGCCCGCCCTCGTTGCGCAGCAGCACCGCCGTGCGCTCCGCCGCGACTCTCGCCGCGTCGCGATGCGTGCGGTCGCTCAACACCTCCGCCGCCTTGACCTCATCGACGAACGGGTTTTCAAACAGCCCCAGGCGGATCTTCGTCTCGAGGACGCGCCGGACTGCCTCGTCGAGCGCCGCGGCGGTGACCTCGCCCTTCGCGAGCGCCTCCGGCAGATTGCGGAACGCGGCTCCGGCGAACGCCATCTCCATGTCGAGCCCCGCGCCGACCGCGCGCGCCGCCGAGTCCTGCGCGTCTCGCGCGAACCCGTGCGTGGCGAGATTCGCGACGCCGTTCGCGTCGCTGACGACGAAGCCGTCGAATTTCCAGGTGCCGCGAAGGATGTCTGTCAGGAGCCACCGGTTGCCGGCGCAGGGCACGCCGTTCAGCCCCATGTAACAGCTCATGACGTTACCCGCGCCTGCTTTCACGGCCGCCGCGAATGGTGGGAAGTAGACGTTCCAGAGTTCGCTCTCCGACAGGTTCACTTCGTCGTAATCCCGGCCGCCGAGTGACGCGCCATAACCGGCGAAGTGTTTCGGTCCCGCCACAATCCGTCCGGGGCTGCCAACGAACGGACCCTGGAACCCTCGGACTTGTGCAACCGCCAGAGCGGAGGCGAGATAGGGATCCTCGCCGGGCCCTTCGACGATGCGACCCCAGCGCGGATCGCGTGCGATGTCGACCATCGGCGCGAACGCCCAGTGGATGCCGACGGCGCGCGCCTCCGCAGCCGCGACGGTGTGGGCCTGTTCGACGAGCGTGGGATCCCACGACGCGGCCATCCCGATCGGTACGGGAAAGATCGTGCGGAGGCCGTGGAGCACGTCGAAACCAAAGAGGAGCGGGATCTTCAACCGCGAGCCCTCGATCGCAACTTTCTGGAGGCGGTTGATTTCCTTCGGATCGGTTACGAACAGGAGCGCGCCGGCGCGGCCGGCTCTGATCTCCTTCTCCGCCAGCTCTTTCATTGGACCAATGGGGATGTAGAAGTACTGCGTGAGCTGGGCGGCCTTTTCTTCCGGCGTCATCTGCGCCACGAGCGTCGCCGCCCGCTTTCGCACGGTTCCGTCGTCTGGCGTCGCCGACGGGGTCTGAGCCGGAGTGATCCAGCCGATCAGCGGATAATGATCGGACCCGTACGTCTCGTCGCTGCGTTCGTAGGTCGCGCGCCATGACGCCGGCGTCCGAAAGAAAAGATAATCGAGGACCGCGCCGCTGGCGTACGTGCCCTCGCGCGCTTGGGGCCGCTGGCCGCTGACCCGCGCCATTTCCCGAAGCGCCGGCTCGCTCGTCCCGAGCCAGGTGTTGAAGTCGCCCCCGACGATCATCGGCCCGCCCGGCGGCAGGGTTGCGGCGATCGCGCGCGCCTGTCGACCGCGCGCACCCGCAGCGCCGAACACCCACAAACGGTTGGCGCCCACAAACGGGTCGAGATGGACCGACATGATTCCGAGCGGCGCGCTGTCGCCCAGGCCACCGAGCGTTGCCAGCGTCGCGACGCGGCGCTGCCGGGAAAACGGCAGCTCCAGCGCGCCCGGAGCGACGAGCGGTAGCGTCGCAAGGATGGCATTGCCGCGATCTTCAGCCGGCGCGCTCGCGTCGAGGCCGTTCCGCATCGACGGCACGTAGAGAAGCGACAGCCCCGACTCGCGGGCGAAGCTGACGATGTCGACGCGTGGCGAGCTGCGGAGCAGGCGGCGCGCGCCGGCCTGCGAAGGGTCGCGTGGTGGCACGGCGTCTCCGGTACGCAATGCCTCCTGCAGCAGCAGAACGAAATGTTCCACGCGGCGCCCGTCCGACCACTTTCCCGCGCGGAGGTCCGCAACGAATTCCGGGAGGTCCCCCGCGCCGACGTTCACATTCCAGCTGACGACGGCAATCGGAGCGCGGCCGACGTCGGCCGGTGAGTTGTCCGAGGCGTTGGCTGGATGCGAGTGATAGACGGCCGGACCGACGCCGCGGCACCACGCATCGAGCGTCGCTCGCGAGCGCGTGCCGTCCTGTTCGTACCACCGCACGGCCGAGCGCGGCAGATCACCGGTGGAGGCCACGATCTCTCGACAGGACAGCGGCGCGGTGTTAGGCGCCGCGTCACGACTATCGGCGGTGGCCGCGACACAGGCTGCGGCAACGATGAGCGCGGGGAGTATCGGCTTCAAAACCTGAACGTCACGCCAGCCTGCGCGTTTATAAAGACCGGGTCGAAGCGGACGGGCGCAAGGCCGGACAGCACTTCGTCCAGTATCGCCCCGCTGCTTTCGGCGCCGAAACGTAATTCGTAGTCCTGGAAGTAGAAGACGCGAACCTCGCCCATCAGCGCCACGCGTCCGCCGAACCGCAGGCCGACCCCGCCGTTGACGCCCCACCGGTCTTCAGATTGGCCTGGTGCCGCACGGAGCGTGAGCCTCGCGTTGAAATCAGGCAGCGGAACGCCCGCGACTTCCACCCGAATCGGAATGGACCCTGTCACGGTGATGTCCGGGAGATAGCTCAGGCCGCCAGAGGCGACGAGGGCAATCGGACCTGGAGTGCGGACTCTCACGTTCCCCGACAGAATCCAGATGCGATCGGCCTCGAAGGTGCCGTCGGAAATCGTGATGCGCGCCGTGACGCCTTCGAACGGCGGCTGCGTGCCGCGGAGATTGTATCTGGCGCCGGTCAGGTCGAACGCCACGTCGGTTCCATCGAGCCGGCCCTCGATGCCGAGAACGCCCCACTCGAACGCGAGCGCGCCCCCGACGACCGGACCGCCGGCCGCCTCGAGGAGCGGCGATCCGTCCACCGTGATGTCCACGCCAGGCACCGTCGGTGTGGACGGCCGGAGGGTCAGCCGCTCGTCGTAGATCGGGAACGCCCGGCCGATGAAGAACGTGAAGTCGACACCTTGTGGTGCGGCGCGTTCGGCGCCTCCCAGCAACAGGAGTACGGCACACGCTGCGCGCATACCCTTCACCGAATGACAATCGCGACGCCGAGCGTCCAGAAGTTACCCACCACGTCCGGAATGTCCTCCTCGGCTGTCTGCAGATCGCCGAGCGCCGCGACGTGTTGCGCGCCGAACACCTGGAGCCCGACGCGCGCGGCCGGCCGAAAGACCCAGCCGCCGCCGATGACCACTGACCAGGCCTTCGAGTTGATCGGATCCGGGCCAATCGCATCCACCCAGTTGCGGACGAAGGCCATGCCGGTGCCCCCCTTCACGAAGAAGCCCTGCGAGGCCCACGGCCGGAACTGCGCCACGGCGTCGATATGAGTGGTTAAAATCCGCCCCTGCGCGGTATCCACCGGCGTCCAGAAGAGCTCGCTTCCCACGTCCATGCGCTTGTTCACGCGATACCCGATGTTGGCGTGGACTCCGCCCGCGTGACGGTAGGGAAAGTCCTCTTCACACGTCTGACAGTCTCCGCGGACGGTGGCGAACGTGCCGCCGGCCACGAGCCACAACCTCGACGCCTCCGCGGCCTCGTCGGGCACGGTTGGAGCCGCGGGCGGCGCCGACTGCGCGGCCACCACCGACGGCGCGAGCCAGGCAAGCAACAGGCTGCGGCGGAGTGCCGCGCACAGCCGCCGGCTCACTGGATGCTCCACGTGAAATACGTGCGGAACTGGGGATAGCGATATTCGACCTGCGTGCGGGCCTCGTCCTGGTAGAAGCTCTGACGAAAGAAATACTCTCCGGACACGCCGAAACCGAGCGAGCCACGCAGAGGCAGCAACAGATCCAGGCGCGTCCGCTGCAGGAAGTGGTTGGCGCGCACGCCGTCCAGCGAGTAGAGATGCCGTCCCTCGTACATGAACGCAGCGAACACACGGCGGTCGCGGGAGAAGTGCGCGAGGCCGCCGAAGGTCGCGCCGGGCCCGTAGTCGTAGAAGCGAGGTCCCTCCGAGACGCCCTGCCCGGCACCAGGTTCCTCCGGCTCTTCTGGCTCTGGTGGGCGCTCGGTGACCCCGAGCGGGAGCGAATCGACAGCGCCCAGCACGGTCAACCCTCCCCATCCCATGAGCCAGACATTGGTCCGTGACGACAGCGGCTGCGTCATTCCAACAGCTGCCTCGAAGGACTGCGCGCCGGTGGCGTAGGCGTCGTTTTTCTGAAAGTCGTAGCTCTGCATGACGGTGAACTGCATCTTGCCGCTGCCCAACGGCTGCCCCAGCAGCCGCCCGCGCACTCGCGCCTCGCTGAAGGAGCTGCCGCCGCCGAAGCGAAGCCTCACTCCGAACGCGTCATACGGCATTCGGCTCTGCCCGGTCTGAGGATCCCCGTACAACAAGTCCATTTCCAGGAACGGCTGGCCGGCTGCGTCGATCGCGCGGGTCTCGGAGCCTCGCCAGAGCACGCCTACCGATGCTAAACCGGCGAGCGTCGACGGCACCATGTCGGCGGGCTTGTCGGTGAGGCGCTTGGCGTCCCCCGTCCGAAAGCGGTTGTAGCCGGTGACGGGATCCAGGGCGGTCGCGCCGATCTCGCGCCACAGACGGCCACGCCCCGTCGCCCGCGTGTCGCGCACGAGCCAGGCCGCGCGGTAGAACATCTCGCCGAGCGCGATGCCGCCGAGCGTCGTGTTGATGAAGTCGTTCACCGAGGGAAAGTTCGTCTCGCCGAAGTACTCCCACGTACTGCTGCCGAAGGCGGTGAGCGCCGCCGACTCGTAGAAGCTGAGGCCGTTGGCGCGGCCCGACGTGAAATAGTTGTTCCCCTGATAGGGATGACCGACCTGATTGACGACGAAGTCGTCCAGGTCCCAGACCCATCCCTGCTCCATGTTGTCCCACCACGTCGCCGGAGTGATCCTCGCAGTGACCTGCCCGCGTATCAGGTTCGCGGCCTCGTAGAAGACGTTGATCATCGTCGTCTGGAACAGGGCCCGGCCGACGCTCCGCCGGGGACATCCTTCGCAGGCGCGTCGCTCGGCCTTCCAGTCGAATGGTTGCTGGGGGACCTGGATGAGGAGGGGCGTGGACCGCTCCAGCCTGGAGATAGCTCCTTCGGGCCTTGCGTCGAGTGGAGCCGTGCTCGCCAGCAGGGCACAGGTCAACAGGTTGAACATCATAAATACGCCATGACTCTGTTCCTCAGTCCACGAATTCGACGGTTCACCGCCTCCGTCCGCGTGATGTCCACGCGATTGCGACAGTGACCTTAGCCTACCGAATTATTGTGGAATTCGCGAAGAGTGGCCGGGCCCGGGGAGACCGGTCTTCCGGCCGCTCGAGTCCGAGGCCATACGGTCGCGCCAGCATACCCGGCTGTTTCGGACGCACCATTGGACTTTGGTCTCATCCATCAACCGAAAGGGCGGAGAGCATCCAGAATACTGGAGGAGGTTCCATGAATGGGTCTGTGGGTTGTCCATTCTCTCGTGCGAAACACACGTTTGCGGTCGCGGTCGTCGTGGGAGCATCCGTCTTTTGCTTACCGACACAGTCTGCCGCGCAGGCCTTCGTCTATCCGTTCCTCGGATACAACTTCAGCGGGGATTCCGGATGCCCGGAAATCACCGATTGCGAGGACAAGAATCTCAACTGGGGCGTCTCGCTCGGGGCGGTCGGAGGTATCGTCGGCGCTGAGCTCGAATTCGCGCACACCGACAACTTCTTTGGTGAAACGATTGGGACAAAGACAAGCGTGACCACCATTATGGGTCACTTCCTGCTCGCGCCAAAGTTCGGTCCAATCCAACCGTACGGCCTCGCCGGGCTTGGCGTCATTAGGAGCAAAGCGGAGGTGACCGCTGGAACCTCGGTTGACAACGGCGAGAACGACTTCGGCTATGACATCGGTGGCGGCTTGATGGTGTTCTTCGGCGAACACGTGGGCGCGCGTGCCGACATTCGGTATTTCCGCTCGTTCAGCGCTGTCGATCTGCTCGACCTGGAGGTTCTTCTTGGCGAAGACAAGCTCGACTTCGGCAGGTTCAGCGGCGGTGTCGTTTTCAAATTCTAATCGTTTCGAGCCACCTGCGGGAGTCATGCTGCCGCCTGAAGCTCAGGAACCCGACTGGATAGTGTGTTCGGGATTCTGGCAATGGCTCAGGCTGGGTCTGGAACCCCGGCGTCCGCGGCGCTCACCGGTGGACCACCCAGGACCCGCCGTACGCGCTGGCCAGGCTTTGCAGCGGCTCGGTCGCGTTCGTCCAGATCCCGGCCGACGTCGGCACCTGTTGTTTTTCGAGGATGGTTTGCATCCTCGCGGCACCGACGAGAAGTTGATCCGCTTCAGCGGAACTTGGATTACCGTCCTTCACCCGGTTGCGGAGCGCTTTCGCGTCCCGCGCGAGCTGATCGGCCTCGGCCACGATGGCTTCGCGCGACTCCTTGTTGATCGTCGGGTCTTTCTTGAGCTCGTTGCCGAGCGACTTCTTGAGGCGTCCCGCGGTTTCGGCCACTTCCTCGATCGCGTCGGAGAGCTCGCGGTCGCCGATGCGGCGGACGGCTGCGTTCTCATTCAGGGGAAATGACACGCCGTAGGCCATCGCGAGCGTGTTCAAATCTATCGTCAGCCGGTTCCACTCGCTCTCTCCGCGAATGCCGCCCGGCTGCCGCCGGAACGCGGTATCAATGATCGTGGCCTGCCGGAGCAGCGTGGCGACCTCGGCGCTCGCCGCGTAGTCCGGCTTGAGCCGCTCCTCGACGCGATCGATGTTCTCCTGGAAATCGTTCAGGTAGTGTTCGACCTTCACCTCGCCCGACGGCCCGCGCACGATGTCCTGTTTCACCCGGTCATCGAGCGCATCGTCGAATCGATCGCGGCCCTGCTCGATGCGCGCGACGAGCGCCTTGACGTCCTTGTCAGTGAGCCGGTCGGCGGCTAGTGCGGGCAACGAGCAAAGTGCCAGAAAAGAGACCGCCAGAACTGCGCGCTTCATGATCAACCTCCCAGGCTATCCCGGGCTCAGCGGGTACGCTGAGAACGGGAAGGTATTACGCGAGGTCCGGGCTCACAAGTTGGACCTTGGGCCCAGCTCAATGCGCCGCATCAGCTGCTCTTCCGGATAAGCTTCAGCGCCGCGGCCGCGTCGACCCAACCAACGACCCGAACATCCTTGCCTTCCAGCGCGGTCGCGTCACTCCACTTGATCAGCGCTGCCTTGCGTGCTCGCCGCGCAGGACGACACAGGTGCTCGTCGCCTTGGCGATCAATTTGCCGTCCTGATCGGTCACGTCACATTCGACATAGCCGACGTTCTTTCCACGGTGGACGACGCGTCCTTCGGCGCGCAGGGCTGCCTGCCACACCGGCCGAAAGAAGTTGATGCTGAGCGCGATCGTCGTAAACGACTCGTCCGGCCCCAGGGTCGACACGAAGGCCATGCCCATGGCCGCGTCTGCCAGATCGCATAGGACCCCGCCGTGAAGTGTTCCCATCGGGTTGGCGTGCTGCGGGCCTGCGCGCATCGACCCGACGGCGCGCCCTGCGGCTATCTCTTCGATGTGAAATCCGAGCAGCTCGGCGATCGGCACTTTCGCGGATCGCGCCTTGTCGATCAGTGGATGAACGGATTCCGAGGCGCTTGCTCCGTGTGTCTCGTCCATCGTCTACTCCAACCGCATCGATTCCCCGAAACCCAGCGCGCGGAATTGCGGCGAGGGGATGTCTCGCGCGCGGCAGGCCTCCTCGAGGGCGTGCAGCGGCGCGTCGATCCCCTCGGTGGTCAGCTGGAACGTTCCGAAGTGCATCCCTACACTTTGGGCGGCCTGGAGGTCGACGTGGGCCTGCACCGCTTCCGCCGGATTCATGTGGATGGGCTGCATGAACCATCGTGGTTCGTACGCGCCGATAGGCAACAGCGCGAGATCGATCGGGCCGAGGCGCTCCCTCACTTCCGAGAAGAAGCGGCCGTAGCCCGTATCGCCCGCAAAGTACACGCGCCGCCCGACCGTCGTCATCATGAAGCCACCCCAGAGAGCTCGGTTTCGATCGAACGGGTGCCGCGCCGAGAAGTGCTGCGCGGGGGTGAGCGTGACCGGCACGGCGCCGCTCCTCGAGTCCTGCCACCAATCGAGCTCTTGGACTCTGCGAATCCCGGCCGAGCGAACGAGGGGACCGTTCCCCATTGGCGTCAGGACGATCGGATCGAAGCGGTCCGCGAGCCGGCCGAGCGCGTGCAGATCGCAGTGATCGTAGTGATTGTGACTGAGCAGCACCGTCGAGATCGGGGGCAGATCTTCGAATCGCACCGCCGGCGGGCGGACGCGCCGCGGTCCGAGCAAGTTAAACGGGCCGGCACGCTCCGCATAGATGGGGTCGGTCAGGATGTTCCCCGCCGCGGTTTGAATGAGGAATGTGGCGTGCCCGATGAACGTGACGAGCGCGGCGGCGCCATCGAGTGATGGAGGCTGCTGCGGCTGCAGGTCGACGCGAGCCGGCCACCTCGTTCGCGGCTCCAGAAACAGTCGCGGCACCGCCGAGAACGGCTGGCTGGCGACGCGCGAGGCGTTGAAATAGTGTCGGCCATCGAAGTGATCGCTTTTCTCCAAGCTTCTACGTCGCCGCCTTCTCGTTACCGTTGATAGGGTACGCGCGGTCGCAAGAACAGCGCCAGGGGCGCTGCGCCGCGTCGAGAAAGGCAGGAGTGGGATGCGGTCGAGCTCGCCGGCTGTGCTCGCGTGGAACACGGCCGGCGCGTCGATCAGGCGGGCATGACTACGGCAGGGTGTGCCGCGTGGACGGCGTGGCGACGACCGCCTCACGCCCGGCGCTGGTGATTGCGCGGCCGGTTATCTGGCCCAGATTGTTGATGTCCATGGCGTTTTCGAGGTGATGCGGATAGCTGCCTTTGAAATCGTTGAGGTCTTTCATCTCCCCCTGCTCCCACAGGAACGCCTTGCAGCTTCCGACGGGCGGGCAAGCGGTGCCCACGACTTGCCCGCGTTCATTGACGCCCCAGGCCTCAGCCGTCCCGTCGGGATCCAGCGTGCCCAGATCGCAGATGTCCGTTCCGGGCAGCTTCGAACAGGCGATGTCATCACGCTCGGTCCACAGCCACGCGCGAAACTTGAGCTCGTCGGGACCAGCGCCCGGAGCGTTGGCGAAGCCGACCACGATATCGCCGCCGCGCGTGATGGCGGTCGGCGTGTTCCACGTGTCGTTGCCGACGTTGCCGAGATCCTTCACGGTACCGTCTTTCCAGAGCACGGCGTGACGGGCGCTTCTGCGCCCGACCGACTGGTCGCAGTCTCCGGAGATGCCGACCACGTGTCCGCGTTCGCTGATAGCGGTCGCCGCCCCGGCGGTGTCGTTTCCGAAGGGTGGCAGTGCGACGGTCTCCTTTTTGTTGAGATCCCAGAGCACGGGAAGGAATCCGGGCTGCGTCGGATCCATGCAGGTCGGATCCGTCACGGTGGTCTCGGCCCACCCGACCACCTGCCGCCGGTTGTTCGCGCTGGCCGCGAAGCCGTTGTCACCTCCCAGTGTAGGTAGAGGAATGACGCGCCCACTGTGCCACACGAATCCGACACACGTGTACTTCATGTTGTCGGGCCCCGGGAAGAAAATGCGGCAGCTCCACCCGTCCGTCCTGGTCTGCAGCTTGCTGGTCTGCGTAATGCCGACCACGAGCGCACTGTTGTTCAAACCAGACCAGGCGACGCTGCTGTTCGTTCCTCCGACGGGGTCCAGCTGGAACTTCCGATCGTGAAACCACACGACCGCTCGTCGCGCCGTGTTTTCCTCGAGGTTCGAGAAGCCCGACACGAGGCCCCAGTCGTTGATGCCGTTGCCCCTGCTGCTGGTACCGCCTAGAGAAGAGAGCGGTCGTATTTCGTACGTGACCTCGCCGTCCTGTCCGGCGGCTTCAAAGCCGGCAGCGTATCCAATCACGGCGAGCGCCGCAGCCGACATGATCACGAAACGTGCGATGGGATGCGTCACGAGATCCTCCTTCGAGGATGAATTCTCGTGACGCCGAGCGAGGCGGGGCTACCACAATGTTTCGATCACTGTTCGATCACTCACCGCTCTTTTCGCGTCACGTGCGCGGCGACGGCGAGCCATCGTCCGTCGCGGCGCGCCCACACATCCGTGTAGCGGCCCGAGCCAGGTGTGCCGTCCGGCAGCGTGAACGTCGTGCGCGCATGGACGATCGCGAAGTCGCCCATGAGCCGGACGTTCACGTCATCTGCCCGCAAATCGCCCAGGCTATACGGCTTCGCGATGTGGTCCAGGAACTCATTCCGATCGACGATCGCACCGTCGGGCAGCGTGCAGAGGAAATCATGCGCGAGGATCTCGCGGAAGCGCCTGATGTCTGATTTCTTGACACACTGGATGTACTCGTCGTTCAGCCACGTGAGCACGTCGAGGTCGGATGCGATCGGTCGTGTCGGCATGGTCTTTGGAAGCCTCCGTGGCAGTCGATCCTGGTTGGTCACAGCTGTTCCGGCTATCACGGAGTTTCGGTCACTATCAAAATCTTTCGGTCGGAAAACCGGATTGATTGCCTGACCGTCTATCACGGCAGGCGCTTACAATGAACAACGCCAGCGCTGCAGAGGTGTCCTGGTGAGCATGTCCATCGAAAGCCAATCCGTCGCACACGGGCAGTCGACGCTGCCGTTGACGCCGCTTGACGGCGTCTGCATTACCGACGAAGGGTGCCGGACGCGGCTGCTGCAGTCGCGCGTCGGACTCGTGGAAGACTGGCGCAGTTCTGGTGTGAGCCTGCGACGGTCGAAGGAGGGCTTCTCGGCCGACTTTCAGGTCTGTCTGCCGTATCGCGGCCTGTTCGTCTGGCACGTCGGCGGCGACGATGTGGTCGGCGACGCCAACCAGGTGCTGTTCGTCGCGGGTGGCGAGAGCTACCATCTGAGCCAACCGCGTTCGGGCAATTACGCCGAGTTGATCATCACGCCGGATCTGGAACTGCTCGAGGAAATCGCTGGCGGACCTCGAGCGTCATTGTCGTTTCATCCCCTGTTCCAGCGCCGGAGCCAGCGGGCTGATTTCCAGCTGCAGCAGTTACGTGCCCGCTTCCTGCAGCGTGCGACATCTGGAAATTCGAACGGAGCCGGTCTCGAAGAGTGGATGGTGGCGCTCCTTCGTGCGGCGCTCGGCACCGATCGGCGAACGAATCAGCCTGGCTGCGCGACGCGCCGCCTGATCCGCCGGGCGAAGGAATTCCTGGAAGCGAACCTGTCCGGTCCCGTCCGGCTGGCGGATGTCGCGCGCGAGGTTGGCGCGTCCCCCGCGTACCTCACCGATACATTCCGGCGCGTTGAAGGCATCCCCCTGCACGGGTACCTCACGCAACTTCGACTCGCGCGGGCGCTCGTGGAGCTCCGGCACGCCGACGATCTCACCACGCTGGCGCTGGACCTCGGGTTCTCGAGCCATAGCCACTTCACGGCCGCATTTCGAAGGGCGTTCGGCTGCACGCCGTCCAGGTTTCGCGAATCGACCCGAGCGGCCGGTTCAGACTGACGGAAGCGGAACGACCTCGACGAACGCGTCGTACAGGCCGCTGCCGCCGCCCCAATCGGTCGGCTCTTCGCCGGTCAGCAGATTGACGGAGTGCCGGGCGCCGCCGGCATCCATGAAGCCGCCGAACGGCATCCAGGCGAGGCCTGGCCGGACCCGATCCGACACGCGACAGAGGGCGTGGACTTCGCCTCGCTCGTTGCGGACCTGCACGTGGTCGCCTGCTCGAACGCCCCGGCGAGCCGCATCGTCCGGATGAAGCTCGACGAACAATTCGCCGGCGCGGCGGCGGTGCCGGTCCTGGTTGTTGTAGCCGGAATTGAGGAAGTGAAGCTGCTTCCCGGTGATCAGCTGCAAACCGCCGTTCGAGCGGATCTCACCCGCCGACGGCAGCGGATCGTGGCCCGCCGCGCGCAGCGCCTCGGAGTACAGTTCCGCCTTGCCGGTCGCCGTCGGGAATCCACCGTTCGCGAACGGACGCCAGTCTTCCGGGCGATTCAGGCGAGCGTAGCCTTCTTCCCACAACCGCTCGTAACTGATCCCCTCGAGCCACGGATGGCCGCTCGCGAGCGCGCCACGCAGCATGGATTCGTCGCTCTCGAAGAGGTATGCCTCCGAGCGGCCGAGTGCCTTTGCAAGCCGCCGGAAGAGTTCGGTGTTCGACACCGACTCGCCGCGCGGCGCGATCGCCGGCCGATTCAGCGCCAGGTAGAGATGACCCCACGCCGGCGACAGGTCCAGATGTTCGATCTGGCTCGTGGCGGGCAGCACGTAGTCGGCGTACAACGCCGTCTCGGTGACGAACAGGTCGTGCACGACCGTGAACAGGTCCTGGCGCAGGAGGCCTTCGCGAATCCGGCTCTGGTTCGGCATCGACACCATCGGGTTGGCGCCGTACACCATGAGCGCTCGAATCGGCGGCTGCAGCGCGCGGTCGCAGAGATCCTTGCCGAGGTCGCGCATGTTCAGCACGCGGACGCCGGGCTTCTGCAGCTCGGGCATCTCCACGCGGTTCATGTCGAGCACGGCGAAGTGCAGCTTGTGAGTGGATCGCGCGAGGCCGCCGCCGCGATGGCGCCACGCGCCCGTCAGGACTGGCAGGCAGGCCAACGTACGGAACTGCATCGCGCCGTTCCGATGGTGCTCCGGGCCGATGAGCGCCCGCACCAGCGACGGCTGCGTCGTCGCATATTCGTGCGCGAAGCGCTCGATCTCGTTCGCTGGTAACCCGACCGTCTCGGCTACTTTTTCAGGAGCGTACTGCTGCGCGCGTTCCGCCAGCGGCTCGTATCCAATCGCGTGCTGCGAGACATACTCGTGGTCCACAAGCCCGTCGCGGATGATGACGTGCATCATCGCCAGCGCGAGCGCGGCGTCGGTGGCGGGTCTGATCTGCAGGAACCAGTCGGCCGCGTCCGCCGTGCGCGTGCGAATCGGATCGACCACCACGATCTTCGCGCCGCGACGCCGGGCCTCGCGCACGAACGGCCAGTAATGGAGGTTCGTCACGATCGTGTTCGTGCCCCAAAGCACGACGAACCGGCTGTGGACGATCTCCTCCGGATCGATCCCGGTGCCGGTCCCGATGGTGGCCGAGAGACCTGCCGAGGCGACGGCACCGCAGATGTTCCGATCGAGGTCGGTGCACCCCATCGATCCGAACAACCGCCTGTCGATCGACGCCTGTTGAATCAGCCCCTGCACGCCGGCGGAGCTGTACGGGAGGATCGCTTCCGCGCCGGATTCCTCGACGATCGCGCGCCACCGTGAGGCGATATCGGTCAGCGCCTCGTCCCAGGTGACGCGCGCGAACTGGCCTTCGCCCTTCGGCCCCACCCGCTTCAGCGGGTGCAGCACGCGGTCCGGGTGATAGACGCGTTCGAGATAATGATCAACTTTTGCGCAGAGCGCGCCGCGCGTGAACGGGTGGCCCGGATCGCCGTACAGACGCTCGGCGGCCCCGTCCCGAACTTCCACGATCCAGCCGCAGGTGTCGGGACAGTCGTGCCCGCAGGCACCACGGACGCTCTGGATTCCATCGCGTGATGGCTTCACTGGAACAGCATATCCCCGAAGCCCGTCGCTTTCCGTACTCGAATTGGTCATCGAGACCAGAAGCGTGGCTCATCGACGCTACTGGTTGGCGGCCCGCAGCGGCTCAAGGACGCGTTGTTCGATGAGGTCGAACAGCGCGCGCCTGTGCCCGCGCCGCTCCTCGCTCACCATCGTCGCCGACGTCGCAGTAACGACGAGATTCAGGTCACGGAAGACGAAGATGTATTGACCGCCGTATCCCCAGGCGAAGCAGGCGGTTCCACCATTGAACTCCTGAATCCACCAGCCGTAGCCGTACCGGCGATCCGGATCCCATACAGACGTCGTACGGGGCACACACGACGCATCGACCCATGATGCCGGCACGATCTGGCGACCGTTACGCGCGCCGCGATTGAGATAAAGCTCCCCAATCGCCACCATCTGCTTCGGCGTCAGCAGCATCTCGTTGCCGCCGAAATAGATGCCCTGGGGATCCTGGAGCCATCGTGCCAATGAGATCCCCAGCGGCTTCGCGAGCGCCTCCTGGGCGAATTGCCAAGTACTGCGTCGCGTGACCTTCGTCAGAATCGCCGAGAGCAGGTGCGAGCTGCCGGTGCTGTACTGCATCGCGCCGCCTGGCTCGCTTACCATCGGCTGAGCCAGCACGGTACGCACCCAGTTCCGGCTGCGCACCCAGGGACCGTAATTCTCGCCGCTCGTCGACTCCAGCCCGGACCGCATCGTCAGCAGGTCCTCGATCGTAATTGCCTGCTTGCGCGGGTCGGAATCTTTGCGGAGTTCGGGGAAATACGTCCCGATCGGCTCCGCGACGCTTTTGATCAACCTGCGTTCGATCGCGATGCCAACGAGCGCCGAGATGATGCTCTTGGAGACGGACTTGACGTTCGCCAGCGCGGAAGGGCGCACGCCCGGAGCGTAGTGTTCGGCGATCAGCTCACAGCGCCGGCTCACGAGAAGGCTGCGCAATTGCGGCAGCTCCGAGGCCTCGCGGAGATCGATGACCGCTGGGCGTTTCCCCGCTGTCTGCGAAGACTCGCCCGGCGACACCAGGAGTAGTAGCGCTACAACTGATTGAATCACCGGCAGTCGAACGAGACGACGTCGTGATGCCGCCGGCCGCCATCGTGTTCCAGTTTCCGAAGGACCTCGCGCGTGACTCGAAGGACGAACGCGCGGATGCGGCCCAGCCCGCGATGGCTCTCCACGGGGAGCCGGGCCAGGTACTCCTCGCCCTCCGTGCTCACCGTCCAGTCGTTGCCGGGAAACGCGGCGCCACCCTGGAACAGCGCCGGCGTGCCGTTGATGATCGGCGTGTACTCCACGCCAAACTGGGCGGCCGCTTCGACGTAGCCGTCGATGAACTGCTGATCCGGCACAAAGGACTGCAGTGATAGATACGCACGGCCGAACTGGGTGTAACCGCTCGAGTCGGTCTCGAACAGCTCCGGATCGATCCGGCCGACGAGCCTGAACAGCGCGGCTGACGTCGCGATCGACGGCGGCGCTGGAAAATTCAGCACGACGTAGTTCGCCGGGAAATCGAAGCTCGACGGATCGTCCGAGTCGAGCAGAAACGCGCTGCCCTGCGATAACACGTAGCCCAGGCTGTCGGTCAGCACCTTGACGTCCTCGATGCTCGCGGCGTTCGGCCCGGCATCCAGGATCGTGTAAACGTACGCGGGATTCGTCTCTCCCGCAAACCCGCCGGCGCCAACGGCAAGGCTCGTGTTCAGGTTGTTGATCGTCGTGATGGCGCGCGTTGACGAAAGCACATCCACGACGCGATCGACGACGCCGCACTGGAGCAGGCGAGATGCAAAGGCTTCGCGAACCCGGAGCGGCTGATCGCTCAGGGGCGTGGTGTCGATGACGGCGGGATTCGCGATCGGCTCGACCGATCCGTATTTGTTCGCCTGAAGAGTGCTGGAGAGCGAAAGGACCAGCACGGCGGTGATGACGCGCGCGGTGAACTTCATAGGCCTCGACCTCCCACGACTGCAGAGAGCGAGAGCGGAGTGTAGCCCAACCGAGGTTGTGCGGCTCGGCTGTCATCGAAGCGACACGTCACATTGGTACAACTCAGCGGTATGAATCCGCCAAGTCGCCTGCTCCTGCGCGGTGAGGTTGGCGCAGGTTTCGCAGTGCAACGCGTTCGCATGAACAAAAGTCTCTCGGTTGCTGAGCTCTTCATTCGCGGTGTCGAGCTCAGGCCGTTCGAAGTGGTGGCCATCGTGCAGGCGCTCATCCGGGCGGAGCCGGCTGACGTCGGCGCTGACGCTCCGGTCGGCCCGCCGACCCTCTCGACCGTTCGTCTCGCGGAGAACGGCACCGTAACGTACTGCAGCTGCGGCATTCCACCGAACGTCGCCGAAGTCGCGCTGCTCCTCAGCGACATGCTGCGCGCGAGCGGAGCGGCCGCCGGCGGCGGATTGCGGTACACGGTCGCGCGCGCGTTACAGGAAGTTGACGCGCCGTCGTTCAAATCAGTTGTCGATTTCTCTCGTGCATTGGAACGATACGAGCAGGACGAACCTGCCGACGTCGTCCGAGACGTATGGACCCGGGCACGCGACCGCCGCGGTTCTGACACGCTGCCGGCCGCCTTCCGCCGCCATCCGGAGCGCCGCAAAAGCATGCCGTCGGCGACGGCGCTCCGGCGGGACCTTCGAGAGGCGGATCTGAAGATTTACGAGTTGATGACCGCTGCAGCCGTTACGACCACCCCGGCTCCAGCACCCGAGCGTGCGCCTCGCGTCTGGACGCGCCGGGCCGCTCCGGCAGCCGTCGTGCTCGCCGTGGTAACCGGATCGGCCATTCATCGGTGGGCCTCGCCTGTCCGCGAACAGCAGATGAACGATGCCCCGAGATCTCAGGGCGCGGATGAATCGCGCGCGGCGGCGAACACTTCGGACGCGAGCATGCTGGCGCCCGAACCCGATCCTATGCCGTCGATACAGCAGCAGTCGGTCGTCCGTGCAGTCGATTCCGGTGAAGACGGTCACCACGCGGTGTCATCCCCATCCTCATCCTTCGCGCCCGACGAAACGCCGATGTTTCTTGGAGAAAGCGTTCCCGACGATCTTCGCGTCGTAACGATTGTCGAGAACGGCGCGAGGAATCATTACGGCCAGGCGTCGCCGGACGGAACGCGCATTGCCTTCGACTCGGATCGCGACGGCGAACGCGCGGTTTATGTCGCCGCCCGGGACGGGACGAATGTCAGACGCGTGAGCGGCACGGGGACCGCGGCGATTCCGCGCTGGGCGCCGGATGGCGACCGACTGGCGTTCATTCAAGAAGAGCAGGACCGTCCGGGCGTGTGGAATCTCTGGCTGCACACGCTGAGCACCGGCGAGACGGTCCGGTTGACGGACTTCGAATCGAGTCGAGCCGGCGGCGCCTCATGGTTCCCGGATGGACGCCGGATCTGCTACGCGTACGAAGACCGTCTCGTCGTTCAGGACCTGGACGACGGCGATTCGCGCGAGTATCTGACGCCCGTTCGTGGCCGTCAGCTGAGGACGCCGGCCGTGTCGCCCGACGGATTGCGCGTGATCTTTCAGGTCGCGGGACATGGCGCCTGGCTGCTCGATCTCAGTGACGGTTCGATGCGGGTCGTGCTCACCGACCCCACGGCGGAGGAATTCGCGTGGTCGCCCGACGGCCGCCGTGTCGCGTTCCATAGCGAGCAGAGCGGAGGGTGGGGGATCTGGTTTACGGCGGGATCCTGAGTCATTGCCGCGGCCGAAGCGAGTGGCGCAGCGTGTGCCGCGCAACCTGGGTCCCAAGCGCGAGCCCGGCGTCGGTCGCGTAGCGGAAATGCCAGCCGAGGCGTACCCGTGAATCCGCGCACTCGGCGGCCGCCGCCTGGAAACTGGCAAACGTTCGCGTCGGCATGCCCTCCGGGGCGGTCGTCGTCTCCATCGTGAACGACTCCTCGCGCCCGAACACCTCCTGCAGCACACCGAACGACGCCGCGCACGCGGCGGCGTGCGCCGACACGTACTCGGGAAACGGCGGCGTCGGCCGCATCGGTTCCCACGTGGCGTCGGCGGTCGTCCGCGGGTTGCCATCGGCGTCGGCGGCGCGAATGGCGGTGTACGGTCGCCAATGGTCGTACACGTATTTCGAGTCCCACGTCGCGACGTAGGTGTCGTAAAGCGCCACGCCGACGTGCGCAAACAGGCGCGCCGCCTTCCACAGGTTCAGGTGCCGACCGGTTGCGATCTGCCGCGCGAGGCGGTTCACGGATCCTTCCGCGAATTCCATCCACCACACCGCGTAGCCGGTCTGATCCTCCGTGCGGCGCGTGCTTCCGGCGGCGCCGTACTTCTTCACTTCACGGAACGCGCGCGCGTACACGAAAGTGCGCAGCGGCGGAGGCGGGGCCGGCCGGAACTGCCGCGGATCTTCGAGAACGAACGGCTTCGCGAACCGGAATCCCGGCTGCGCCACGAAACTTCCCCACGGCGGCGTCGTCTGATAGCGGCCGGGACCGTCTTTGAACTGGTAGGTGCCCGCGAAATCCCATCCATCGCCGTCGCGCTGTGCGAGGACCGCAGCCGCTGCCGCCCGCCCGACCGCGATTCCGCGCGTTCGCGGCTCCCCCTCCGTCACCTGATCGAGCCAGCGCGAAAGCTCGGCGCCGATCGTCGTCCCCTGGTTGGGATACTGCCCGGCCAGCACGTCGTGCGCCGCCTGCGCCGCCGCGGCGATCGGATGCGCGCCGCGACAACTGCCGGAATAGGCGTACGGTTCGTAGATCGGCGCGATCGCGTTGAGCGCATCGTGCATCGCCAGATGCATCATCGCGAGCGCGCGCTGCCCCTTGAACGTCAGGAACTGATCTTCGCCGAACGCCAGGTCGTGCGCGAGGCTGTTCCAGGCGACGACGACATCCGGCCGCAGGTGATTCGGCGGAGCGGCGTGGACGGCGAGACTCAGAATCGCGAGCGAAGCAAGCGTGGTCCCCATCGTGGGTCCCTCCCTCGCTCAAATCTAGGCAGCATCTGCGGCCTCCACCACTCTCGAGCGTCCGGCTTGTTTGCTCCAGCGTCCGCCTACGCGGCTTCGCAGCTTGGGCGGGACAGGTTCGCTCTGCGAGTGTAGGATCGCGCGATGGACGCGCCTCGCGATCCGTCGGATACGCTGTCCGACGTTCTCGAAGCGGTGAAGCTGACTGGCGCGCTGTTCTTCCTCGTCGATGCCCGTACGCCATGGGTCGCTGAGGCGCCGGCGTTGCCCGATCTCGCCCCCGTGATCCTTCCGCGCGCGCAGCACGTGGTCTCGTACCATGTCGTGCGCCAGGGCAACTGCTGGTGCGAATCGCGCGGGCAGGCTCCGCTGCGGCTTGAGCGCGGCGACGTGCTGGTCGTGCCGCATGGCGACGCCTATCAGCTCGCGAGCACCTGCGGCCTCAGAACGGGTTGGTCATCCGAGGACGCGCTCGGCTGGTTTCGCGCCATGGCCGAAGGCCGCCTGCCATTCATCGTCACCGAGGGCGGAAGCGGACCGGAACACCTCGAGCTCGTATGCGGCTTCCTCGGCTGCGACGCGCTCCCCTTCAACCCGGTGTTGACGGCGCTGCCGACGCTCCTGAAAGTGCCGCTCCACGGCAGCTCCGGTGATCGCGTGAACGCGCTGCTCGAATTCGCCGTGTCGGAATCCGCCGCCGGACGTCCCGGCAGCCGCTCGGTGAAGCTGCGCATCGCGGAGCTGGTTTTCGTCGAAGTGCTGCGGAGCTACCTGACAACGGCGTCGGACGACGGGGCGAGCTGGCTCGGCGGTCTACGGGATCCGGTCGTGGGGCGCGCGCTGGCGCAGTTGCATGCGCAGCCGGCCCGAGCGTGGACGCTCCCCGAGCTCGCCCATGAAGTCGGGGCTTCACGCACGGTACTCGCCGAGCGTTTCACCCACTTCGTCGGTCATCCACCGATGGTGTACCTGACGCGCTGGCGAATGCAGCTCGCCGCCGGCCGTCTGGCAGGCGGCGCCGCGCCCGTGAGCGCTGTCGCGTGTGAGGTAGGCTACAAGTCCGAAGCGGCGTTCAGCCGCGCGTTCAAGAAGGTCACGGGCGTCACGCCCGGCTCGTGGCGGAGCAGGCGGCGCGCCGACGTCTGACTGCGCGCGCTCGCCGGCGGGTTCATCGAATCGTGAAGTCCCGGCGCGGATCGAGATCGGACTTCTGGATTCGCGTCTCGGGCGGCTGCTTCACCACCACTTCGCCGCTGCGCAACTCGAGTTCCAGTCGATAGGTGCCTTCCGGCACTTTGATCGTGTATCCGCCATTCGGACCGGTCGTCGCGTCGTAGCGCATGCCGGTCGCGACATCGACAGCGGTGACCTTCCGCCCGGGCACAGGAGCGTTGCCCTCGGTGGAGACAATCCCCGCGACCGTTCCGCCGACATCCGCCTTGGGCGTCAGGACCGGGCCGGGATGACACGCAGCGGCCGCGAGAACCGTGAACAGCAGCAGGGCGTTGGTGAGCCTCGTCATGCCTGTAGCCAGCCTCCGACTGTTGCCCGCCAGCCTACCACTTGAACGTGAAGATCGACGCTGCCGAGCGGCCGAAATTCGGCCGGTCGGGATCCGGCACCTTGTACTGGTTCGGGACGCTCGCCCAGTCCGTGTAGAGATTACCTCCGACGTAGAACCGCGATCCTGGACCGGGTTGAAGGGCGCCTCCCTGTTCGGTTGTCGAGAACAGGTACGCGCTCTGCGGCGGCGCGGTGCCGAGCCGATCGCTGCGCGGCACGAGCTCGGCCACTCCGTCGCCGTCAACGTCGGCGTGAATCCAGTCGAGGTGCAGCAATCGATGGTAGGTGCGGTCGGCGATCATGCCGCGGATCTGGGCGTTGAAACGATCGACAATCGACTGAGCGTTCGGCAGCTCGGCGCGGATGGCCAGATGGAGCGGCCTCGTCACGATTGGCGTGGTGCCGATCTGCAGTCTGGCTCGCGCCTCCTTCGGATAGTTGCTCGTGATGTAACGCACGACGAGCTCGTCCATCAGCGTGTAGTCGACCTTGCCATCGAGCAGCTGCTCGAGGCTGTCTTCGTCGGTGCCGGTTCGTCCGAACGTGGGACCGGAGCTGTCGATCGCGTCGCCGTACGAATAGCCGGCGACGATCGCAATTCGCTTCCCCTTCAGCGCCGCAAACGTCGTCGCCGACACATCATCGCCGCGCCGGCCGACGAGCATCAGCCGATTCTCGAGATATGGCTCGGAGAAGATCAGCAGGCGGGCGCGTTCCGGGTCTTTCCACGCCGCCGCGCTCCCGTCGAAGCGTCCGCTGAGAAGTGACGTGGTGAACTCGGGCGCGGCGACGATCGTCGTGGTCGACCTGACGCCGATCCGCCCGAACGCCGCCTCGACCAAATCAAGAGCAAAGCGCGGCTGCCCGGCGTCGTTCGTAAATGGCGGCCACGCAGTAGACACCAGACGCAGGGGGGTCGTCGCGGTCTGGGCCGAAATCACGAGCGCGCCCATGAGCGATACGAGAACAGAGCGCATGAGCCGAACCTCCAGGTTCCGAGTTATCGCAGGAGCACCGACGGATCGCAGGCGGCGGCGCGGCGCGCGGGCAAGTACGCCGCGACGGCGACCACCAGAATCACCAGCGCCAAGACCGCGGCATACGTCGCCGGGTCTCTCGCGCCGACGCCGAAGAGCAGACCGCTCAACACGCGAGTCGCGGCGAGCGCGACCGCCACCCCAGCGGCGATGCCGATACCCGCGCGGCTCGCGGCGGTCGCCATGACTCCCCTGACGATGACGCCGCCTGACGCGCCCATCGCCGACCGCACGGCAAACTCCTGCCGCCGGCTGGCCACGTCGAGGCTCACGAGACTGAACAACCCTACCGCCCCGAGCACGCATGCGAGCGTGGCGAACAGCGCGAAAATCCACGCGCTGAAACGCCACGGAGCCATTGCCGATGCGACGACGGACTCGAACGTCGTGATGCGGCTGACCAGCACGCGCGGATCCAGCTCGCGCGCATGACGTTGAATCGCGGCGGCGACTGCCAGAGGCGTCGAGCCGGAATCCGGTCGGATCCGCACGGCAAGGCTCGTCGCGTCGAGCCCGGACTGGGCTGCCGGATCGTAGATGTCGGGCAGCACCTCGTTGATGCCGCGATAACGGACGTCGCTGACCACTCCGACAATCGTGCGCAGCGCGCTCTTGGGACCATCCCCGGCGCCGAAGAGCGGCAGCCGCACGCGCTTGCCGAGTGGGTCGGTGTCCGGGAAAAGAAGTGTGGCGGTTCGTTGGCTGATGATCGCGACACGCGGCGCCGATGCCACGTCGGCCGGTTCGAAAAGGCGTCCGCGACGCAGCGGAATGTTCATCGCCCGGAAATACCCGGGCGTGGCGAGCTGATAGTTCAATATCGGATTCTGCCGCGCCGCTTCGGGCTTGTCCGGTTGATGCTCCATCAACACCCACGTGCCGTGGCCGATGGCGCCGAGCTCGAGGGGCACCAAAGAGGTGGCGCCCGCGGACTCGACCGGCGGCAACGCGGCGATGCGCGCCAGCAGCTCGCGCATCCAGTCGTTGACCGGCGGCTTCTCGACGCGAGGCTCGACTCTCAGGGTCAGCACCGATTCAGGATTGAAGCCGAGGTCAACACGCTGCAACGCTCCGAAACTGCGGACGACGAGCGCCGCGGCGATCAGCAAGACGACCGACATCGCGATCTGAAACACGAGCAGCGCCGACCGCGTGCGATGGGATCGCGCCCCGGCAATCGTCCGGCTGCTGTCGTTCAGCGCAGGCGCCAGGCTCACCGTTCCCGTCTGGCGTACCGGCGCCGCGCCGCAGAGCAGCGATACGACCGCCATCACGGCGAAGCTGAAGACGGCGACGGGCACGTTGATCGCCACTTCATCCAGCCGCGGAATCCCGGCAGGCGCCAGCGCGACGATCGCGTCGACGAGCAGCTGCGAGAACAGCAGTCCAATCGCGCCGCCGATGACTGCGAGCAGCAGTGACTCAATCGCCCAGGGGCGCCCGACGGCCAGCCGGCTCGCACCCAGCGCCAGCCGCACCGCATCCTCTCGATGACGGATCGCCACACGGGTCAACATGAGTCCCGACACGTTGGCGCACGCGATTAACAACAGCACCCCGGCAGCGGCGAACAGGATCCAGATCGCTTGCCGCGCCGGCCCGATCTGATGCTCGAGGAAGGGGGTCGCCAGCAGAGTGAAGGTGAATCCGGACGATCCCGATTGCTGCAGACGCTCGTGCGCGCGTGTCCATTGCTCGGCGGCAACCGAAGGCGTCACTCCCGGTTTGAGGCGGCCCACCATGAACAGGACCCCGACGTTGCGCAGCACGTCGGTCTTCCAGATTGCAGCCGACGCCGCGAGGATCGGATAGACGGGCTGCCACAACTCGCAGTTCCACGGGTAATCGAAGCCCGGCTGCGCAACGCCCACGATCTCGACCGATTCCTCGTCGAGCCGAATACGCCGGCCGACGATCTGCGGATCCGATCCGAACTGTCCAGCCCACAAGGCGTGACTGATCACCACGACTCGCGGCGCATTGGGCGCATCGTCTTCGGGACGAAGCAGGCGTCCCATGAACGGCGTCGTGCCGAGCACTTCGAAGAACGGCCCCGAGACGCCGGCCGACGACAGCTTTCGCGGCTCGCCTTCGCCGTCGAGCACCGCAGGCCACGCGTGTGCGCCCATCGAGGCCACTTCCGCAATGTCCGGCGTCGCCTTCGCCAGGTCCTGCACGTCGAGATAACTCAGCTCGATGACGCCAGAGGCGCGTTCGGGCGTCACACCCCACGCCACCACGAGCCGATCGGGCTGGCGGATCGGCATCGGCCTGAGCAGCACGGCATGAACGGCGCTGAAGATCGCCGTCGTCGCGCCGATCGCTAGCGCGAGCGTGAGAATGGCTGACGCGGTGTAGCCACGGGCCTGGCGAAGACGGCGGATGGCGTATCGAACGTCCTGGATCGTCATGTGGCTGGTTTCAATCGGGCGTATTCCGTGCGCGCCGCGACGAGCAGCGGCAGGTTCGCGTCCGCCTTCTTCCATCCCTCGAAAAACTGGTCGTACGCCTTCCTGCCTTCATCGATCTTTCCCATCTTCACCAGCGCGCGGCCGTAGTGCAACGCGGCGATGGGTTTAAGGGGACTAAAGTTCACTTCGTTCTGGTCCACGATCTGTTTGAATCGTACAGCGGCGGCCTCGGTGCGCCCCTCGTGCAGCTCGACGACCCCGACCGTGAAGGTGGCGCCTATATCGTTCTTGGCGTCGTGCGCAACGAGCGCGTCGACGCCACTCTTCTCGCCTTGACGCCAGCGAATCAGGGCGTCGATGAACTTGAAACCGCGCTGGGCTTCCTCGTTTGACGCCCCCGGCATCCTGACGGCCTCGTCGAGCAGTTTCTTTGCTTCCCTGGCATTGCCCGATGTGACGGTTGCGATGGCACCATTCAACAGCGTGCCGATGTTGCGCTCGAGGTCGAGCGAGGTGCGAACCGCGGCGCGCGCGGATTCGGTATCGCCGAAAGCCGCGGCCGACTGGGCAACGCCGCTCCATGCTCCGGCGGCTGATGCTTTCAGGCCCATCCTGGACGCCTCGGCCGTGTACTGTCCCGTCAGCTCCTGGGCGCGCGCCAGCTGCCCCTCATACAGGGCGATGGAGATCTGCGTCGCCAGGATTCGCGCGGGGCCCTCGGGAAAGCGGCGGGCAGCCTCGACCTGCCGGGCCATCTCCGCATCGTCGTTCCGCAGGTGAGCGAGCTCATAGAGCCCTGTCCGAAATCCGGCCGAATCCAGCCCGCGCGCGATCGCGTCTTCGAGCAGGCGGCGCGCCTCGTCCGGTCTGTTCATCGTCCGGTAGAGGCCGGCCAGATTCGCGTACGGCAGCGGCTCGTCGGGCGACAGCGAGATGGCAGTCCGATACTCTTCAATCGCCTGGTCGAACTCTCGCCGCGCCGCATACAAGCTTGCGAGATTTGAACGCGGCACGAAATCCTTCGGGTACGTCTGAATCCAGACCTGATAGGTCTCGATCGTCTTCTGCAGCACACCTTCGACGGTCTGGTAATAGCGCGCCTGGATGTAGAGGCGCTCCGGTTCGCTGACGCGATCCTTCAGCGCGTAGGCCTTCGTGATGTGCTCGCGCCCGCGGGCACCCTCGCCCATGTTGCCGTAGACGGTACTCAGCCGCGCGTGGGCGAGCGCAAAGTCTGGATCCAGCTCGATCGCCTTGCGGAAGAACGGCACCGACCCGGCGTCGCCCTGCCTGCGGCGTGTCGCCATCCCCTGGCTGTACGACTTGAGGGCGTCGAGCGACCCGGTCGTCGCGCCTTGAACCGGCGCATCGTACTTTTCGATCGATGCCAGCGATTCGCCGAGCCCGCGCCGCAGCTGCTCCGCCGCGCTGCCAAGCGCCCTGAGAACATCGTCTTTCCCCGAGGCCTGTACTTGCTGTTTCTCGATCGTGTCGCCGGTCCGGCAGTTGGTCGCATCGAGCGAGATCACGTAGCTCTGTCCGAGCTGCGAGATCCCGCCCGCGATCATCGCCTTGCTCGCCGTCCGCTCGCAGATGTCCCGCGCGATCGCCGGCGTGACTCTGTCGTCGGGTTTCCGCCCCATCAGGCGCAGCATGCTCTGCAGACGCTGCTCGGGTACGACGCTCAGAAATGGGGACTGCCGCAGCTGGACCTCGAGCGCTTCCTTCAGCGTGTCGTCGAAGACCGGCTCGCCGGTAGTGTTCGCGAAGTCGGCGAGCACGACTGAGTCCCGCTCGCTGAAGGCGCCTGTCCGAGTCGAGTTCGAGTACAGGAAGATGCCGGCAACGGCTGCGAGGATAACAGCGGCAATCGCGGTCGGAACGCGCCAGTCGATTCCCTGTCCGGCCGTTGCTCCCGGTTTCGGCGTCGCCGCGGTGACGGCGCCGGAACTCGAACGCTTCAGCCGTTTCAGGTCGCTGCCGAGATCGGCCGCGGTTTGATACCGCACGTCGCGATCCTTTTCCAGGGCCTTGGCGACAATGTGATCGAACTCGAGGGGCAATCCACCCTTGACCGTGGATGGCGGTGGCGGCGTGCGCGTCAGAACTTCTTCGAAGAGGGCAACCGTATTCTTCCCGGAAAACGGCATCGTGCCGGTACTCATCTCGTAGAGCACGACGCCGAGGGAGAAGAGGTCCGAACGGCCATCGATGTCGGCGCCGCGTGCCTGCTCGGGCGACATGTACGCGATCGTGCCCAGCGTCGTGCCGAGCGTCGTGACGTGGTCCTGGACGATGTGCGTCACATCGTCTTGCGCGGACGATGACAAGGCTGGCATCGCGCTCTTCGATCCCGTGAGCTTGGCGAGGCCGAAGTCGAGCACCTTGGCCTGGCCGCGACGCGTCACGAAGATGTTCGCGGGCTTGATGTCGCGATGCACGATCCCGCTCGCATGCGCGGCATCGAGCGCGTCCGCGATTTCGAGGCCGAGATCCAGGATGCGCTCGAACGCGGGCGCGCCGCGGCGGATTTCCTCTTTCAGCGTGTGCCCGTCGAGCAGCTCCATCACGATGAAGCGCTGCCCGGCGTGTTCGCCCACGTCGTGGATCGTGCAGATGTGGGGATGATTGAGCGAGGACGCGAGGCGCGCTTCGCGCTCGAATCGTTCGAGCGCTTCCGGATTGGCGGCGAGCTCGGGCGGCAGGAACTTCAGCGCGACCTGACGACCCAATCGGGTATCTTCCGCCCGGTAAACGACCCCCATGCCCCCGCCGCCGAGGCGATCGAGAATCCGATAGTGGCCGACTGTCGTTCCAATCATTGCGTTGTGAGGATCATCCCATCTATGAGGGCGATCGTCCAGACGCGCTACGGGTCTCCTGACGATCTGGAGGTCCGGAACGTCGACATGCCGGCCGTCGGCGACGACGACGTCCTGGTCCGGGTGCGCGCCGCTTCGCTCCATCCGGACGTCTGGCACGTCGTGACAGGGCGACCCTATGTCCTCCGGCTGATGGGAGCCGGATTTCTCAAACCAACAAATCCCATTCCCGGCACGGACATGGCCGGTACCGTGGAAGCGGTCGGCAGGCGCATCACCCGTTTCCGGCCCGGGGACGACGTATTCGGCGAGACGACGACCTTCGTATGGAGCAACGGCGGCGCTTTCGCGGAGTTCGTGACGTTCGAACAAGCCGCCGCCGTACCGAGCTCCGGATTTATCGCGCTTCTAAACCTGCGAAGCGGTCGTCTAATCCGGCCCGGCGCGGTTGATCGCTCGCGCGCGTCTGCGAGCCCCCTGCGGGCTCTACGGCCGGCGAACGGCGCTCGGATCGCCGGTGGGAGGCGGCCCCAGATCCGTTGTGCCAGGAGGGCCGAGCAGTTCGCGGAAGATCGGCTTCAAGGCGTCCGCCCAGATCTGATAGCCCTTGAGCGTCGGGTGCAGCTTGTCGCGCGCGTTCAGGACACCATCGACCAGGTTGCCGTTCGCATCCACAAAGCGATCGTTGATGTTGAGGAAGCGGACTCGCCGGCCGTCCGCGAACGTGGCGAGCTGCTGATTAATCCGATCGATCGTGGGCATCACGGCGATGTTGTCGTGCCGAGGGAAGATGGCGGTCACGATGATCGTCGCGTCGGGCGCTTTCTGCTGGCAGACGTGAATAATGGCCTTCACGCCGCGGGCGATCTCCGCGATCGTCGGCTCGTCTCGCGGCTGGGCGCCCACGTTGTTCGTGCCGGCCTGCACAACGATGACCTTGGGGTTTACGCCATCGAGCTCACCGTTCTCGAGGCGCCACAGGACGTTCTGCGTCGAATCGGCGCCCCAGCCGAAGTTCGCGGCATTCCAGCCGAAGAAGTTCTCTTTCCAGTTGGCGAGGAGCTCGGGGTAATCGAGTGCGCCCCACCGGCGCACGATCGAGTCACCCACGAAATAGATGTCAATCCGTCCCTGCTTCGCCTTCTCGAGCAGCTGCGCGTGTGCGATCTTCGAGTTCTCATCGGTCCGCGGCGCGGGCCGATCGGCGCGTGCGCTAACGGTCAGGTCCGTGGTGGCGGTCGTCTGAGCGAATGACGTCGCCACCGCCAGGGTGACGCAGAGGAGGAGCAGTACCGATTGCACGTCGTTTCGGTGATATACCACGAACGCCGCCGACCCTGGCTACCGCGGACCGGCTCCTTCCAGCCAGTAACGCGGGCCCGCGCCTTTGCGGGCGGCGCGATCACCCGGATTCGCCAGCTGACACCGGTCGAGCGACAGGCAGCCGCAGCCGATGCATCCGGTCAGGCCCGCGCGCAGGCGTTCCAGTTGGCGGATCCGTTCGTCGATGCGTCTGGTCCATCCTCTGGACAACTTGGCCCAGTCGGAACGCTCCGGCACGCGGTTCTGCGGGAGCTTCGCGAGCTCCGCACCGATCTCATCCAGTGTGAGCCCGACGCGCTGTGCGAAGACGATGAAAGCGACGCGGCGAATCACGGCGCGCGGGTAGCGCCGGTGCCCTGCGGGCGTGCGCTCCGAGCGGATAAGGCCGCGCGCTTCGTAGAAGCGAAGGGCCGAGGTCGCGACCCCGCTGCGCCTGGCGACTTCGGCGATGGTCAGCGCGGCGTCCACAGCTCAGTCTCGCCATTTTCGGGGCTTGACTTCAAGTGCACTTGAAGAATGACCCTTGATCCAGCCGGGAAGGCCGGCAGAATTACGAGAGGTCATGGTCATGACTGTGATTGACATCCAGGCAAATGCGCTTCCGGTTACGTTCGAGAGCGAGGGCACTCAACTCACAGGCAATCTGTTCCTTCCCCCTGAGCACACAGCGGGCACACGCGTCCCCGGCATCGTCGTCACGGGTTCGTGGACGACGGTGAAGGAGCAGATGGCTGGGTTGTACGCGCGACGCCTTGCTCAGGCGGGCTTCCTCACGCTCGCCTTCGACTTTCGTCACTGGGGCGCGAGCGAAGGGCAGCCGCGACAGTTCGAGTCGCCGGAAGAGAAGATACGCGACATCGCGAACGCCGCGGCGTTTCTGCAGGCGCGTCCCGAGGTCGAGCCCGAAGCCGTGGGCGCGCTCGCGATCTGCGCCAGCGCGGGCTATGTAGCCCACGCCGTCGCGCGGGGCGCTCCGTTCCGATCGATTGCACTCGTCGCCTCGTGGCTCCACGATGCGGCAACCGTGCCTGGCATTTACGGTGGGGACGCAGGCGTCGCCCGCCGAATCGACGCCGCACGCGCGGCGCGGCTGCAGTTCGAACGGATGGCGACGGTCGCCTACGTTCCGGCGTACGACCCCAACGATCCTGATGCGGCGATGTTCTTTCCGCTCGACTACTACGCCTCCGACGCCCGCGGCGCCGTTCCCGAATGGACGAACCGCTTCGCGGTGATGTCGTGGGCCGACTGGCTCACGTTCGATGCGATCGCAGCCGCACCAGGCGTGTCGGCGCCCACGCTGATGGTGCATGCCGACGATGCCGCGCTGCCGGACAACGCCAGGCGATTCTTTGCCGCACTTCCTGGCCCGAAACACCTGTTCTGGACCACCGGCGCGCAGATCGACTTCTACGATCGCGAGCCGCAGGTCGGACTTGCCGTCGACGTCGCGATAGCTCACTTCCGTCGCACGCTCGGTCCACCAGCCGGTGCCGCCACCCTCAGCGATCGTCAGGCGATTCACGACACAATCGCCGGACTGCTCGACGCCGTCGACCGTCGCGACTGGGCGCGCATCCGCACGGCGCTCGCCGATGAGGTCAGAACCGACTACACGTCATTATTCGGCGGCTCGCCTCGAACACAGGCGGCTGACGAGCTGATTGGAAGCTGGCGCGCGCTGCTGCCGGGCTTTGACGGAACGCAGCATCTAATCGGCCCGGTGCTCGCTGATGTGTCAGGCGACACCGCGCGGGCTCGCTGCGCGGTTACAGCCGTTCATCGCCTCGGTCGCGATCACTGGACCGCGAGCGGCCATTACGCGATCGAGTTGAAACGTGCGGGCACGGCGTGGCGCGTCGACTCGCTCACGTATCACAACGTGTTCGTCAGCGGCGACGAGACGCTGCCCGGAAAAGCCCAGGCCCGAGCCCGTCGTTGAGTCGATCGGTGTCGGCTTGCGGTCGCGCTTGACATCGGCGCCCGTTTGTATAACCTTCTAGTTATTGAACTGAACGGCTATGGAGACGCACGCCTCGACCCGCCTCGACGCCACATTCCTCGCGCTCGCGGATCCGACGCGCCGGGCCATCCTGGGCCGGCTCGCGCTCGGCGAGGCATCCGTGACCGAGCTCGCGGAACCGTTCGACATGAGTCAGCCTGCCATCTCGAAGCATCTGAAGGTCCTGGAGCGGGCGGGCTTGATCACGGTCGGACAGGATGCCCAGCGGCGGCCTCGACGAATCGAGGGAGCCCCGCTCGCCGAAGCGAGCGCCTGGCTCGAGCGGTATCGCGACATCTGGGAGGGGAATTTCAAGCGCCTCGACCGCCTCCTGGACGAGCTGCAGCGCGCGCCGTCCGGGAGAAAACGCGGCCGGAGGCGGAGGCAGAAATAGGTTCAGATCTGGCGAACGCCAGGAAGGAGAAGCACATGCCGATGACAATCGACAAAGCGCAGGTCACGATGCCGAGCGAGCGCGAGGTCAGGGTCGCGCGATCGTTCAAGGCACCTCGGGCGCTGGTGTACAAGGCGTACACGGACCCACAACTGGTGAAGCGTTGGCTGCTGGGCCCACCGGGATGGTCGATGCCTATCTGCGAAATGGATGTACGGGTCGGCGGCTCGTACCGGTGGCGCTGGCGGAACGATAAGGACGGAAGCGAGTTCGGCTTCGCCGGTGTGTTCAAAGAAGTGCAGGCGCCGGCGAAACTCGTGCATACCGAGGGCTACGATCCAGGCACGGTCGGCGGCGGGTACCCTGGTAAGGACGCGCTCGTGACGGTCACGTTCTCGGACGACAACGGTGTCACGACGGTTACGTCGCTCATCGACTTCGGATCGAAGGAAGCCCGCGATGCCGCGGTCGCAACCGGCATGACCGACGGCATGGAGCAGAGCTACCAGCTCCTCGATCGGCTGCTCAGCGACCAGGTGGGATAACGCAGGCGGCCACCGTGGCTCGGGCTGGCGAAGCGCCGCAGATTGTGCGCGCCGACGACAGCCCGGGCCCGGTACGTTTTCATCCGCGTCTTTGTGCAGTGGTCCGTTGGCGATAGGCCGTCGATGCGATACCTTGCGCTTCGTGAACCGGAATCCGGCACTTGGCGTTGCGGTGCTCGGGGCGACCACGCTGGTGCTCTACGGCGCCAATACGCCTGAGCGGACCGCTGCCGCCGGGCCGCCCGCTGCGCCTGCAGACGCATCATTCACTTCCACGGACGGCGAGTCGAAGCAGTGCGCCTCCTGCCACGCGTCGATCGTCGACGCGTACCGCGGACATGGGATGTCCCGGAGCGGAGGGCGTGCCGAGGGGATTACGACCGGAACGGTCACGAATCCCGCGTCACGCGTGCGTTACGCGATCGAGACGATCGGCCGCCGTACGTCGCTAACGGCAGAGATGCCGGACGGCGGCGCACGCCGGCAGCGCATTGTCGGGCGGGTCGGCGCGGGGATCTTCGACGCTTCGTGGGTCGGCACCGAGATCGACTCGGCAGGACGAACGGACACGGGACGCCTGTTCTTCGCACCGGTCGAAACGATAACCGGCCGCGGCCTCCGGCTTTCACCGTTCGAGCTTCACGAGCGATCGGCGGGGCTCGACATG
>DATAEE010000285.1:0-3089 GCA_036258175.1 Vicinamibacterales bacterium | reverse complement strand
CGTCCGGCGGGTTCTCGCTCGCGTCGCCGGTCCGGACCACACCGGCGCCGTCGGACGACCGCGCAACGCGCGCGGGAGGCCGCTATGAGTACCGGCGCTACCCGTTCCGCGACCTCGGGCTGGCGGGCTTCGATCTCGGATTCGGCGTCGAAGGCGACGGACCCGGATCGACCAGTGGGGCGGCGGCTGGCAGACCCACCTCCACATCCGCGCCGGCGTCCGCGTCGCGTCGCGGGCCTCGGTGTTGCTGTCGTACCTCACCTCAGGCGAAGGCCGCTACGCCTCGCACGAGACCTATACGTTCGGCCGATCCCGGTTCGCGCTGGGGGTGACTTATGAACGCTAGTCTTCGCTGCGTCATCGTCGGGCTCGCGCTGGCGTGGCCGGGCGCCGCGTGCCATTCCATTCTCGGTCCGAGGCAGGACGACGCGAACTGGCGGGTCATCGACACGCCGCGGTTTTTCCTCAACGTCCGGCCCGGATCGTTCGCGGAGCAGAACGCGGCGCGGATCGGCGAAGTGCTCGAGGACCAGTACGACTACACCACTCGCGTGCTCGACTTCCGGTACACGGGACGCGTGTCGGTGTTCCTCTACAACTCGGCCGCCGACGCCGACATGGAAGGGACTTCGGGACGGGCCTACCCCGACACCGAGGCGGTTCGCGCCGTGTGTGTGCCGCCGCTCGACGGCAACCTGTTCACCCTCGTCTCGCACGAGTTGAACCACGTCATCCAGCAGAACGGGATCGGCAGACCCGGGACTTTCTTCCTGGGCGAGGGGTTGCCTTCGGCGGTCCTGTCGGAGCGCTTTCATTCCGACGGCAAGACATTCCTCTATGCCTGGACCGCCGCCAACGACGCGCGGATCCCGGCGCTCTCGCTCCCGGTCGACGACGACAAGTGGGATGACTACGATGCGCAGACGACCTACAACGCGAGCGCCTCGTTCCTGGCGTACCTGCTCGAGACCGGGGAACCGGCGGCGCTGAAGCAGCTGCAGCCGGTCAACTCGGGCGATTTCCAGCGGCGCTTCCAGGAGGTCTACGGCCGCTCGCTGGACGACGCCGAACGCACGTGGCGCACCTTCTGCGCCGCGTTCCGGTTGCATTTCGCAACTACATCGGCACAGTAAGCGGCAGAGTCGACGTCCGAACCTGTTGCGCTGACTCGGACCTCGCCCGACAAACCTGCGTGTCAAGTGACCGTGTGAGCCCAGAATCATTGGCGGTAGTATCTGCGGCATGACGACGCGTCGCGCATTTCTTCAGACACTCTCCGCCGGTCTGGTCTCGGCTTCAAGCGCCAGGCTTGTCGCTTCGCCCAGAGCATTCACGCAGACGTCGTTCAAGCATCCGGCGTCCGGAACCATCGGGCTCCAGTTGTACAGCCTGCGGCATCTCTTCGAGAAAGGCGACATCGCCAGCACGTTGGCGATGGTTCGAGGCTGGGGGTTCACCGACGTGGAGGCGGCCGGGACCTACAAACTACCCGCTCCGGAATTCGTGACGCTCGTGAAGAAAGCGGGGCTGCGCATCGTCTCAACGGGTGCGGACTTTGCGACGCTCGAAAAAAATCCAGGCCAGGCGGTAAAGGACGCTCAAGCTCTTGGCGCGGTCCAGGTCATGTGCGCCTGGATCCCTCATCAGGGGCGCTTCTCGCGGGCCGACGTCGACAAGGCGTTGCCGGTGTTTGCAAAGGCGGGG
Source organism: Vicinamibacterales bacterium (assembly GCA_036258175.1). Classification (GTDB taxonomy): domain Bacteria; phylum Acidobacteriota; class Vicinamibacteria; order Vicinamibacterales; family 2-12-FULL-66-21; genus DATAEE01. The sequence goes on along the minus strand of DATAEE010000285.1, from coordinate 1,385 downwards.
CGTGCGATGCGCGACGCGGGATTGCGGTTCCTGTACCACGTCCACGGGTACGAGTTCCAGCGTGGGCCCGATGGCACACTGTTCGACGCGCTCGCCAAAGGCACCGAGCCGGGCGTCGTGGATTTTCAGATGGACGTCTTCTGGGTTTTCCACGGCGGCGGAAGCCCGACGGAGCTGTTCTCGCAATATCCAGGGCGGTTTCCTTCTACGCACTTGAAGGACATGCGCAAGGGAACGAAGGTGTGCGAGCCGACGGGGGACGCGCCGGACGAGACGAGCGTGCCGCTCGGCGACGGCATGATCGACATCCTCGGGATCATCGATGCCGCAAACAAGCAAGGCGTGAAGTATCACTTCATCGAGGACGAGCATCCTCGTGCCGAACATCAGATCCCGCGCTCGCTGGCGTACCTGGCGTCAGCGCGGTAGATGACGATCACCGTCACCCCTCGACTGGATGGCGTCCCCAATCGGATTTGCACGTCAAAGCAAGAACAACTTCCAAAAGCCGCACCGATGAGTTAGCATTCATCTAGTTCTCAAGCCCCTTCCTTGGGAAGACACTCGACACAACTCGTTAATCCAAATGCGCCCTGCGGAAGCGGCAGCGAGAAGCTCCGGAAGGGCGACATGGGTGAGGTGTATCACGATAATTGAGGCGACCCTAAAACTAGGTCACACGGCCGATGACGACGGCGCACTCTGCCAATGGGTCTGACTCCGGCCACCTGGCTTGGACCGTTCGAGATCCTCGGCGCCATCGGCGCGGGCGGGATGGGAGAAGTCTACCGCGCGCGCGACACGAGGTTGAATCGCGACGTCGCCATCAAGGTGCTCCCGGCCGCGTTTACCGAGGACGGCGAGCGCCTGCTGCGGTTCACGCGGGAGGCGCAGTTCCTGGCACAACTTCACCATCCGAACATCGCGACGGTGTTCGGCCTCGAAGAGTCGAGCGGCAGGCGCGCGCTCGTGATGGAGCTCATCGACGGCCAAGACCTCTCGGCGCGCATCCGCCTGGGACCGATCCCGCTCGACGAGGCGTTGCCGATCGCGAAACAGATCGCCGAGGCGCTCGAAGCGGCGCACGAGCACGGGATCGTCCACCGCGACCTCAAGCCGGCCAACGTCAAGATCGGCGCGGACGGAAACGTCAAGGTGCTCGACTTCGGGTTGGCGAAGGCGCTGGATCCGACGGGCGCGCCGGACCCTGCTGACGTCGACCACTCGCCGACATTCACGGCTCACGGCACACAGCACGGGACGATTCTCGGCTCGGCCGCCTATATGGCCCCCGAGCAGGCGCGCGGGAAAGCGGTCGATCGCCGCGCCGACATCTGGGCCTTCGGCGTCGTCCTCTTCGAAATGCTGGCCGGCCGGCGCGCGTT
>DATAEE010000284.1:0-3999 GCA_036258175.1 Vicinamibacterales bacterium | reverse complement strand
TGCTCGTCTACCACTTCATGTTCGGCCCCGAGTACACGGCTGGGTGTCCGTCCTGCTCGGCGATCGCAGACGGATTCAACGGTTTTGTCGTCCACCTCGAGAACCACGACGTGGCATTCACCGCGGTCTCGCGCGCGCCGCTCGAGAAGCTGCAGGCGTACAAGCAGCGGATGGGGTGGAGCTTCCCGTGGGCATCGTCGTTCGGGAGCGACTTCAACTACGACTTCCAGGTGTCGTTCACCGAGGAGCAGCAGCAGTCGGGAGTCGTCGAGCACAACTTCCGCGCGATGGATACCCGCAGCGAGCTCACCGACCAACAGACTCTTGCCGTCTATGGCACAGACGTGGCGACGGCTCTGCGGGAAGCGCCGGGCATAAGCGCGTTCGCGCTCGAGGATGGGGTCGTCTACCGCACCTACTCGGCGTACATCCGAGGGCTGGACGGCCTGTGGGGCATGTACCAGTGGCTCGACCGCGCGCCACGCGGGCGCAACGAGACAATGGTGCAAGGAATGGGTGACCTCCACGCCGCCGTCTGGATGCGCCGCCGAGACGAGTACGACAGCGCGTGAGCGGTGTTCCGATGGCGCGAACCCGGTACTACTGCGCTGCCTCGCTGGACGGGTACATCGCCGAGGCGGACGATACGATCGAGTGGCTCACCGGCTACGAGGGCCGCTACGAGGGGGACGGCGCGCAGCCGGTTGCGGGCGGCTACGACGACTTCTACGCGGAGATCGGAGCGCTGGTCAGCGGCTCGGTGACCTACGAGTGGATCCTCGAGCACATCGCGGGCGGCGGCGAGTGGCCGTACAGGGGAAAGCCCTGCTGGATTCTCAGTTCGCGCACACTGCCCGTGCCGGAGGGGGAAGGGGTCGACGTGCGGATCGTGAACGCGCCGGTCGCGGACCTGCACGGCGAGATGCTCTCCTCGGCGGGGGAACGCGACCTGTGGATCGTCGGTGGCGGCAACGTCGCCTCCCAGTTCGCGGACGTCGGGCTGCTCGATGAGGTGGCGGTAACGATCGTGCCGGTGGTGCTCGGCGAGGGCAAGCCGCTGTTCGGCCGGCGCCCGCCCGGCGGCGCGTTTCAGCTCACGGGCGTCTTTCCGCGCGCGAACGGGATGGTCGAGCTGCGCTACGCGATCAAGAGCTGAGCGCGGCGGCAAGCAGGAAGCCTGCGAACGCGGCGGTCGCTCTGACGCCGCGGCTCGCACCCTCGCTGCGAGTGAGCCGGTTCCAGGGATCCCGGATCTGGCCCAGCATTCGGGCTCGCTCTCGAGCTCGCTCCCTGAGCTTACGCCCGGTCAGATGACCGTCTGCCGCTCCTCGAAGCCTCGGATCGACTCCACCAGGATCTCCTGCGAATCGAGCGGCTTCACGCCCACTCGGCGATCAGGTCCCAGAGGACGAGTTCGAGCGGCAGTCGCCTCGTCGGGAATGGAGCGCGCGACCTCACACCCGTCGACCAGCGTGCCGTTGATGTGGAGGTGGGCCAGCGGATACGCATAAACCGGACGAGGCCGCTCGCGGAGGAGCTCCCAGCGGAAGAGCCAGACTGCGGCCGCTCGTCCGCCTGATAACGATACGTGTACGTCACCGTGAGACCCGGCGAAATTGACGGGGTTGACTCGCCGGCACTACGGGCGGCGTGCAGGCGTTGTCTCCGAAGGCAAGATTGCGTGGCCCACTCGTGGCGCCGCGTCAGGCGCTCACGGAGACGCGGAAACGCTCCAGCAGACGGACTAGCGCGGCCGGTTGACTCAGCGCAGGCAGATGCCCGCTCGCAAGCTCATCCGGCTCGATGCCCAGACGCTCGTGGACAACGTGCCGCATGAAGTCGGCCGGGAAGAAACGGTCGTGGCGACAAAGCACGAACCGTGTCGGCACGTCCGGCCATGCGTCGAGCGGCCAGGGCTGGGCAAACGGCGTCTCAGCCTGAACAGGCTCCGGCCTTCTGAACGCCTCGGCGACAACGTCTGCCGGCACGTCATGGAAGAACTCCGTCACCACATCGACCTCATCGCCGACCTCGCGACCGTCGCGTTCGGCCTCCTCGCGCCGTGCCCCCGCCCAACCGGTGTTCGCGAACCACTCCCCCGGCGACTCGCCCCGCCTCGGCACCATCGCCGTCACGAGAACCACGAGTCGTACCGGCACGCGCTCGCAAACAAGCGGCGCGACGAAGCCCGCCAGCGATTGCGCAACGAGAACGACGTCGCGCCGATTGCCGGTCGCGGCAACGACCGCAGCCGCGTACTCCCACAGCCCCGCCGAATCGTCATCGGTCGGCAGGTCCGGTGCGACTACATCGTGCCCGCGACTCCTCAACTCCGGAGCGACCCGGTGCCAGTACCACGAATCAGACCCCGAGCCATGAACTAGGACGTACGTCGCTATGGTCGCCTACCTCCGATATCGTCGCCTCACGGCATAGACGCCGTTGGCGCAGGAAACTCATCGCTGGCGCCGAGGGTCAGCTCCTACTCGCTCCGAGCGCGCAGAGGCTGAGCGAGGCTCAGTCGCTGAGGACTGTCAGGTCGAGCTCGCGGAGCCGTTCGGGGTCGGCGACGATGTCGATCTCGACGATCCTCCCGCAGCAGAGTCGTCGTCTGTTGCGAAAACAGACAACACGCCGCGGGTACGAGACGGGTACATCATCGAGAGCACGCCCGGTCACGCGCGGACACTCGCGACACGCTGCTAACGCCTGATTTGCAGGACAAACGTGCCCGCGAATATGGTAAGGAGGGGGTCGACGGTTCGAGTCCGTCAGAGGGCTTAGAGTTTTCGCCTGCTCAGCAGGCGGTTTCGTTGTCTCTGTTGGCGGCGGTTGCGGGCTCTGGTGTCCACGCAGCGTCCACCAGCGTCCACCGTGGACGTTGTTCGGCGCTGAGCTCGTCGAGGAGGCGGATCGCGTGCTCGCGTCCGTAGCGGGCGAGATGCCCGTAGTGGCGGTCGATCATGGTCAGGCTGGCACCCATGTAGCGGGAGAGGTCGAAGGTGGAGATGCCGGCACGGAGCGCGAAGGTGGCGAAGGTGTGCCGGAGATCGTAGATCCTGCGCAGAGGCTCGACCCCGGCCGCGACCTGCGCGGACTTCCACTCCCGGTTGCGAAAGTTGTGCAGGTCGAAGTAGCCGCCCCGCTCCGCGGGGAACACGAGGCCGCTGTCTCGACTCACCGACTGGCGCCCGATCGCTTCGAGCGCGATCGTCTGCGGCGGGACCGCCCGCCGACTGGCCTCTGTCTTCGGGCACTTCAAACGGCCCTTCGTGAACGAGTGGACGTAGACGACCCGCGCCTCGAGGTCGATGTCGCGCCATTGAGCGCCAGCCATTCGCCAGGCCGAAGCCCAGTGGCAGCGGCGAAGATCACCATCGGCCGATAACGGGGCGAGAGATTCCCGGCGACCGCATCGAGCTCGGCCCAGTACTCGAACGGGCGCTGCTCCCTGCGCCGCGGCGACGGGTTGTCCACCCCGAGCTTCGCCGGGTTGACGTCGATCATTCCCCAGACGACCGCCCGCGCGAGCACCTGCCGGAGCGCCTGCGTCGCGTCGAAGCGGTAGCCGGGCGAAGCGCGATCCGCCAAGCGGCAATCTCCTCTGATCGGAGCTCCCCCACCGGCCGCTCACCGCGCTCTACGAGAAGACATCCTTCCCGTAGTTGGAGCCTCGCCCCTCTCCTCGCTCCCAGGCGCGAACAATGAAGTGCAGAGCAACTACGCATGTTGTTCGTCGCGCGCTGAACAGAGGCGCGTGTCCCGAATTCTGTGGTGCGAGCTCGCCAGGTCGGGCGATGCTTCGCCGCGGTCGAAGTTGGCAAGCTGGTCTTCGTTCGAACTCCGGGCCCGAGATGAGGAAAGACGTGCGCGAGTTCAGTCGGAGACTCGAGGCCGTGGGTCTCACAGTCGAGTCGACGCCGGGGCACTACCGCGTCCTCCGCGACGGCGAGCCACTCCGCAAAGCGAACGGGATGCCGTTCAAGCTGCCGTTCTCGC
>DATAEE010000283.1:0-13720 GCA_036258175.1 Vicinamibacterales bacterium | reverse complement strand
GAAGCGCAAGCTGTCGGTCGGCGACAAGATGGCCGGCCGCCACGGCAACAAGGGCGTCATCGCGCGCATCCTTCCCGAGGAGGACATGCCGTACCTGCCGGACGGCACGCCGGTCGAGATCGTGCTCAACCCGCTCGGCGTTCCGTCGCGTATGAACGTCGGTCAGATTCTCGAGACGCACCTCGGGTGGGCCGCGCATGCGCTCGGCCTCTACTTCGCGACGCCGGTCTTTGACGGCGCGACCGAAGGGGAGATCAAGAACTGGCTCGAGCAGGCGGGGCTGCCGAAGAGCGGCAAGACGAGACTCTATGACGGGATGAGCGGCGACGCGTTCGAGCAGGACGTGACCGTCGGCTACATCTACATGCTGAAGCTCTCGCACCTGGTCGACGACAAGATCCACGCGCGTTCGATCGGGCCGTACTCGCTCATCACCCAGCAGCCGCTGGGCGGGAAGGCGCAGTTCGGCGGCCAGCGCTTCGGCGAGATGGAGGTCTGGGCGCTCGAGGCGTACGGCGCGGCGCACATCCTCCAGGAGCTGCTCACGGCAAAGTCAGACGACGTGACCGGTCGCGCGAAGATTTACGAGGCTATCGTCAAGGGCGACGCGTCGTTCCAGCCGGGGCTGCCCGAATCGTTCAACGTGCTCATCCGCGAGCTGCAGGCGCTCTGTCTCGACGTCGAGCTGCTGAAGACGCGCAAGAAGACGCAGGAAGCGGAGCCTCCGGCCGCGGAGGCCGAGCTCGCGCCCACGGTGTAGGCCCGCACTGTTTTGCGACGGCGTGCTCGGACCGGTAAAGCGAAGGGAAAGCAATGAGACCAAGTTTCCACGACATCCGCAGCGGGTTGACCGCTGATTTCGATTCGATTCGCATCAGCCTCGCATCGCCCGAGAAGATTCTCTCGTGGTCGCACGGCGAGGTCACGAAGCCGGAAACGATCAACTACCGGACGTTCAAACCGGAACGGGACGGACTGTTCTGCGCGAAGATCTTCGGTCCCGTCACCGACTGGGAGTGCCTCTGCGGCAAGTACAAGCGCATGAAGCACCGGGGCGTGATCTGCGACAAGTGCGGCGTCGAGGTCACGCAGGCGAAGGTCCGCCGCGAGCGGCTCGGCCACATCACGCTCGCGACGCCCGTCAGCCACGTGTGGTTCTTCAAGGGGCTGCCCAGCCGGATCGGCCACCTGCTCGACATCTCGCTCCGCGACCTCGAGCGCATCCTGTACTTCGAGGCCTACGTCGTCGTCGATCCGGGTGACACGGAACTGAAGCAGAACCAGCTGCTCACCGAGGAGCAGTATCGCAAGGCGCGCGAGGACTTCGGCATGAAGTTCCGCGCGCACATGGGCGCCGAGGCGATCAAGGAGCTGCTGAAGCGCGTCAGCGTCGAGAAGCTCGCGAACGAGCTGCGCGACAAGATGCGGGGCGAGACGTCCGTCCAGAAGAAGCTGAAGTACGCCAAGCGCCTGAAGGTCGTCGACTCGTTCCGCAAGTCGACGAACCGCCCCGAGTGGATGATTCTGGACGTCATCCCGGTCATTCCGCCCGAGCTGCGGCCGCTAGTACCTCTCGACGGCGGCCGGTTCGCGACCTCGGACCTGAACGATCTCTATCGCCGCGTCATCAACCGGAACAACCGGTTGAAGAAGCTGATCGAGCTCAAGGCACCGGACGTCATCATCCGCAACGAGAAGCGGATGCTGCAGGAGGCGGTCGACGCGCTGTTCGACAACGGCCGGCGCGGCCGCGTGCTGCGCGGCGCGAACAACCGTCCGCTCAAGTCGCTGTCCGACACGCTCAAGGGCAAGCAGGGCCGCTTCCGGCAGAACCTGCTCGGCAAGCGCGTCGACTACAGCGGCCGCTCCGTCATCGTCGTCGGGCCGGAGCTGCGGCTGCACCAGTGCGGGCTGCCGAAGAAGATGGCGCTCGAGCTGTTCAAGCCGTTCATCTACAACAAGCTCGAGGAGCGGCAGCTCGTTTCGACCATCAAGCAGGCGAAGGAGATGGTCGAGCAGCAGCGCTCGGAGGTGTGGGACATCCTCGAAGAGGTGATCCGCGAGCACCCGGTGCTGCTCAACCGCGCGCCGACGCTCCACCGCCTCGGCATCCAGGCGTTCGAGCCCGTCCTCGTCGAGGGCAAGGCGATCCGCATCCATCCGCTCGTCTGCACGGCGTTCAACGCCGACTTCGACGGCGATCAGATGGCGGTTCACATCCCGCTCTCGCCCGAGGCGCAGATCGAGGCGTCGGTGCTCATGATGTCGTCGAACAACATCATGTCGCCGGCGAGCGGCGCGCCGATCGCGGTGCCTTCGCAGGACATCGTGCTCGGCTGCTACTACCTGACGAAGGCGAAGCCGGGCGCGAAGGGCGAAGGCCGCGTGTTCGGCAACACCGAAGACGTGCTGCTGGCGCTCGAAGCGGGCGAGGTCGAGACGCTGACGCCAATCCGCATGCGCTGGAGCGGCGAGCTGATGGATCTGACGGTCTCGCGCGACGATCAGGGCGTCCAGTACGCGGAGGTCCAGGAAGTCGAGCGCCGGATCATCAACACGACGGTCGGCCGGGTCATCTTCAACGACTCGCTGCCGAAGGGCATGCCGTACATCAACGGCCTGCTGAAGAAGAAGGGGCTGCAGCAGCTGGTGCAGTACGGCTACCTGCGCTACGGCCTCGAGAAGACCGTCGAGATGCTCGACTCGCTGAAGATGCTAGGCTTCACCTACGCCACGCGGTCGGGGCTGTCGATCGGCGTCGACGACCTGATCATCCCGCAGGAGAAGCCGAAGCTCGTCGAGGACGCGCGCAACGAAGTGATCAAGGTCGAGGGACAGTACCTCGAAGGCGCGATCACCAACGGCGAGCGCCGGAACAAGGTCATCGCGATTTGGTCGGACGTGACCGAGAAGATCGCGGAAGAAATGTTCAGCGAGATGCAGGAGCTCGATCGCTCCGGCAAGAGCTTCAACCCGGTCTACATCATGGCCGACTCCGGGGCGCGCGGCAGCAAGCAGCAGATCCGCCAGCTCGCGGGGATGCGCGGCCTGATGGCGAAGCCGTCGGGCGAGATCATCGAAACGCCCATCACCTCGAACTTCCGTGAAGGGCTGACGGTGCTCCACTACTTCATCTCGACGCACGGCGCGCGCAAGGGTCTCGCCGATACGGCGCTCAAGACCGCCGACTCGGGCTACCTCACGCGCCGGCTGGTCGACGTCGCGCAGGACGTCATCATCCAGGAGATCGACTGCGGGACGATGGACGGCATCGAGTCGCGGGCGATCATCGAGAGCGGTGAGATCATCGAACCGCTGCGCGATCGAATCATCGGCCGCGTGACGCTCGAGCGCATCACGGATCCGTTCACGGGCGACGTGATCGTCGAAGCCAACGAGGAGATGAACGAAGAGGTCGCGACCGACGTTCAGGAATCGGGCATCGAGAAGGTGAAGATCCGCTCGGTGCTGACCTGCGCGTCGCGGCGCGGCGTCTGCGCGAAGTGCTACGGACGCGATCTCGCGACCGGTCGCCTCGTGGAGCTGGGCCTCGCGGCCGGCGTCATCGCGGCGCAGTCGATCGGCGAGCCGGGCACGCAGCTGACGATGCGGACGTTCCACATCGGCGGTGCGGCGTCGCGCGTCTCGGAGCAGTCCACGCTCGAAGCGAAGCACGCGGGCACGGTCCGGTTCCAGAACCTCCAGTTCGTCGAAGGCAAGCACACGGCCTCGGGCGCGATCGCGCCAGCGGGCCTCGGCGAGCTGATCGTCATGAACCGCACGGGCTCGCTCGTCATCGTCGACCCGAAAGGTCGCGACCGCGAGCGCTATCCGGTGGTCTACGGCGCGCGCCTGAAGGTGAAAGACGGCCAGGCGGTCGAGCCGGGTCAGGTCATCGTCGAGTGGGATCCGTACACGTTCTCGATCCTTACCGAGGGACCGGGCACGGTCCACTTCAAGGACATCATCGAGGGCCTGACGGTTCACGAAGAGCTGGACGAGGTCACCGGTCTGTCGCGGTTGATCATCGTCGATTCGCCGGATGAGAAGAAGCAGCCGACGATCGAGATCCGCGACAAGGCGGGGAAGGTCGCCAACAAGTACCACATGCCGTCGCACGCGCACCTGATGGTGCAGAACGGTGAGCAGGTGTTTGCAGGCGACGTCCTGGCCAAGATCCCGCGCGAAACGACGAAGACGAAGGACATCACGGGCGGTCTGCCGCGCGTGGTCGAGCTGTTCGAGGCGCGCAAGCCGCGCGAGACGGCCGTCATCTCCGAGATCGACGGCATCGTCAAGCACGGTGGGATCGTCAAGGGACAGCGGAAGATCATCATCGTGCCGGAGGAGCCGGGCGCGGAGCCGCGCGAGTACTCGCTGCCGCGTGGCGTCCACGTCAACGTGCAGGAAGGGGACCGCGTCCGGGCGGGCGAGCCGCTCATGGACGGGCCGTCGAACCCGCACGACATCCTCGCGGTCCTCGGGGAAAAGGCGCTGCAGTCGTACCTGGTCAACGAAATCCAGGAGGTCTACCGGCTGCAGGGCGTCAACATCAACGACAAGCACATCGAAGTCATCGTTCGTCAGATGATGCGGTGGGTGAAGGTCGAGGACGTTGGCGACACCGAGTTCCTCGTCGACGAGCAGGTCGATCGGTTCCGCTTCCTCGAGGAGAACGAGCGCGTGCTCCAGGCGGGTGGACGTCCGGCCACGGGCCGGCCGCTGCTGCTCGGGATCACGAAGGCGTCGCTCTCGACCGACTCGTTCATCTCGGCGGCGTCGTTCCAGGAAACGACGCGCGTGCTGACCGAGGCGTCGATCTCGGGCCGCGTTGATCACCTGCGCGGGCTGAAGGAGAACGTCACGATGGGCCGGCTCATCCCGGCGGGCACGGGCTTCGAGTACTACCGGCAGGTCCGCATCCCGCACGACGAGCCGCCGCCACCGCCGCCGCCGTCGCCCGAGGAGCTCGAGCTAGAGCGCGAGATGGAATATCTCGTCGAGCCGGACGAGGCGTTCGGGCGCGAGGAGGTCGGGGAATAACGGTGCACTGAGTGCACCGAGATAACACGACTGCAAGAAGCCAGATGGGCCGATGACTTGGCCCGATGGCACGATCGCAAATGGGCGGATAACGAGGGCGACAGTCGCTGGAGAAGCGGCTGTCGCCCTTTTTGTGTTTGTGGTACGACCCTTTGGGTCGTTATAGTCGACCCTCTGGGGTTGTCGACTCGCTGGGGGACACATGGATCGCGTCGTGCCCGGCCGGACAGCACAAGCCGCGGACATCGCGCTTCGATTGGAGGCGGTATTCAACGCCCGCGATGCCGGAGCGCTCGCCTCGTTGTACTCGGATACCGCCGTCCTGATGCCGCCCAACGAACCGATGGTGCGGGGAAGAGCCGCAATCGAAAGATGGTTCGAGCGGGCGCTCTCGCGCCTGCGTAACATCCGAGTTTTGGCCACCAAGTCAATCGTCGAGGGAGACCGAGCCTTCCAAGCCGGCACCTTCACCAGCAGCGCACATGCAGGCGCGGCATCATCGTCGGCAGAGGAACATGGCGCTACCCAAGCGGGAAAGTACGTCCTGTTTCTAGAGAAGCACGCCGGAGACTGGAAGATTGAATACGACATCTGGAATCTCGATCAGCCGGCCGGGTGACGATTGGTGTGACCAGCTCGCGGTTGACTTCGTCGCACGCGGGTTTACGATGAAGAAGAACATCGAGGTGGCACATGGCCGCAGCACAAAACCGCGAGGAAGCTGACGATCTGGCGCAGGCGATCATGACGGGCGTCAGGCGCCGGCCGGTACAGTCGTTCGGCGAGTATTTTGGTGAGAACGGCGGATCGGACGCGCTTGGCGCGGCGTACGAAGGGATTTTCCTGCTGCCGCGTGACGTGCGCGGATTCCACCCGCGCGTGTGGCGCCTGTTCGACTTCCTCGAGAGCACCGCGCGCCATTGTCCCGCCGGCTGCCGCAAGTTCCTGCCGATCGCTGCCTTGATGGTGCACCTGAACGACGACCACGAATGGTCGCGCGAACGGATCGCCGAGTGGGTCCGCGGCGAAGCGGCTCGCACCCCGTGATCCAGCCGTTTGCGGCGATCACCTGACGGGCGCGTCGGAAGCGCTCTTCACGCGCGTTCATCCTTGCGGATCCAAACCCGCAGGCTCGAGCTTGTGCCTCAGACCTTGGAGGAGGTCCGCGCGCAGATCGATCGAATGGACGCAGACGAGAAAGCACAGCTGTCGCCCATGTGGCTCGCGTAACTCGATGCCGCCAACGTGGGTGTCTGGACGCTGGGGTTTGCCGACGGGCGGCTCCTGGGAGGCACGGGTCTCGCTTTCGAAGAACCCCACCTGGCTGTCACCGGCTATGTGCTGGCGAAAGACGCGTGGGGCCAGGGGGCTATGCGACCGAGGCGCTGCGCGCGATCGTCGACGTGGCTCGCCAAGTCGGAGTCACACGGCTCTACGCTCTCTGTCATCCAGAGCATCGAGCCTCCTGGCGCGTTCTCGAGAAATGCGGGTTTGCGCGGGACGCGGATTGGAACCGGCAAGCGGAGTTTCCGAATCTCGCGCCCCGCGTCCTCCAAGATGTACTGTGTTATGCAGTGACGCTGACTGCACGTCGCTAGCGGCCGTCACATAGGCAACTGAGGAGGCCTCTTGGAACCCTATGTCCAGTCCAAGGCCCCGCATCCATGGCGGGTCGCTGGCCACATGGCCTTGCGCGCGTGGGCCATACTCCCCCTGCTGATCGCGACGCTCGCCATCGGCATCGCCATCTACCATTGGACCGAAGGTCTCTCGTGGACGGACTCGTTTCTGAACGCCGCGATGCTCCTCGGCGGGATGGGACCGGTGGATCGCCTGCACACCACGCTCGGGAAGTGGCTTGCCGGAGGCTACGCACTGTTTTGCGGGCTCGTGTTCATCGTTCTGGCCGGCGTCATGCTGGCCCCCGTCATTCACAGCGTGCTCCATCGTTTTCATCTCGAGAGCGGTGGACAGACATCGCGTGGACGGTAACCGATGTCGCACCCCGATCCGCACGGCCTGCCTGATCGAACACCAATAAAAGTCGGGGAAATCTGGGAGAACCCCGTTACCAGGGAACGCGCCACGATTCTGGAGCGTCCGTGGGACAACCCGGCGGGCCGCGCGACCGCGGAGCTGACCGTGCTCGTCGGGGGGCGTGTCGTCGGGGAACACCGTCACCCGAATCTTGTCGAGCAATTTACCGTGCTCGAGGGCGAGCTGACCGTGAAGCGCGACGGGAAGATCGGCCTGCTGCATCGGGGCGAAACGGCCGTCATCGAGCCCGGCGTCTGGCACGATTGGTGGAATGCGAGCGATCGCCACGCGCGCGTCCGGGTGGAGGTCACGCCGGGCGAGCGGTTCGTGCACATGATCGAGACCTTCTTTGGCCTCGCGCGGCTCGGACACACAGACCGCAGGGGCATGCCATCTCCGCTGCAGCTCGCCTTGACTGCGCGGGAGTTCAGCGACGTGATCGTGTTCCGTTCGCCGCCGCTCGCGGTGCAGCGCGCGATCTTTGGCGGGCTCGCGCCGATTGCGCGCTGGCGCGGCTATCGCGCCACGTACCCGCAGCTGTCGCGCATGGTGCTCGCGCCTCGCGAATCGCCAGGGCCGCAGGCGTGACGACGCGGTAGGTCAGATGCAATTCACCTGCACCTGCCGACAGGGAATTTCGATGGAAAGACTTCAGGAAATCCACGAGGCGAACCTGCACACCGCTCGGTGAGCGCGCGGAGACCTCCTCATGTTTGTAGGCCACTACGGCGTCAGCTTCGCCACCACCAAGGCCAACGCAGGTATCCCGCTGTGGATTCTTTTCCTCGCGGTCCAGTGGCTCGACGTGATCTGGGCGCCACTGGTTCTGCTTGGCATTGAGAAGGTCCGCATCGTACCGGGGTTCACGGCGACGAATCCTCTCGATCTTTATTACATGCCGTACACCCACAGTTTGGTTGCTGCGATCCTCTGGTCGGTTGCCGCAGCCGGAGCGTACCGCGCGGTGAGAGGCGCCAATGCCGAGGCCAGCCTCTTCGTCGGGCTCGCTGTCCTCTCCCATTGGATTTTGGATTTCATCGTGCACGTGCGGGACTTGCCGTTGTACGACAACACGCAGAAGGTCGGGCTCGGGCTGTGGAACCAACCGATACTGGCGTTCACTCTCGAGGCGGCCCTCCTGCTTGGTGCAATCGCCGGCTATCTCCGAGCCAGTCACACTCGGGCCATGGGAATCCTCGGGTTCGGTCTGACGATGCTTGCTGTTCAGGCCTACATTTTCTTTGGTCCGCCTCCTGCGTCACCAGCGGCGGCCGCTGGCACCGCCCTCGGCGCGTACGGTCTCTTTGCCCTTGTCATTTGGTTTCTTGCGGACCGCAGGTAGTGTCGCGTCCACATGCTAGGATGCCGTGTTTGAGCTCCGACACATGGCACAGCTTAAGAACACCATCGCGCTCGTGACCGGCGCGAGTCGCGGAGCTGGACGCGGCATCGCCCTCGAGCTTGGCGCCGCCGGGGCGACCGTCTACGTCACGGGCCGAAGCATCGCCGGTGGACCGACGACCGATGATGTGCCGGGGACGATCGACGAGACGGCGCGCGAGGTGACCGAACGGGGTGGCCACGGCGTCGCCGTTCGATGCGATCACACATCCGACGCTGACGTCGAGAGAGTGTTCGGCCGCATCCGCGACGATCATGGCCGTCTGGACATCCTCGTCAACAATGTGTGGGGCGGCTACGAGAACAGCGAGTGCAAGCCGCTTCCGATGGTGCCGTTCTGGGAGCAATCGCTTCACCAATGGGACGGCATGTTCACGGCGGGTCTTCGCGCCCATCTGACCGCGAGCCGTCTGGCAGTGCCGCTCATGCTGCCGCATCGCCGCGGCCTGATCGTGAGCACGACAGCGAACCTCGAGCCCCTTCCGTATCTGCGGAATCTCTTCTACGACCTTGCGAAGAACGGCGTCGCGCGCCTGGTCTGGGCGATGACGCAGGAGCTGCGCGAGCATGGCATCGCGGCCGTGGCGGTCGCGCCAGGTTTCATGCGGACCGAGCGTGTCGTGGAAGCCTTCCGGCGTGCCGGCGCCGCGGATGCGCTCGATCGGCCGGGAGGACCAGGCGAGACGCCCACCTACGTGGGGCGTGCCGTCGTCGCGTTGGCGTCGGACGCGCGCGTCATCGCGAAGTCGGGTCAGGTTCTGGAGGTCGGCTCGCTGGCGCGCGAGTACGGATTCACGGATATCAATGGGGCGCAGCCGGCGCCGTTCCGCATTCCCGCGGCGACTTAGGACGCTCCCTTCGGGAAGGTCAGAGTGAGATTCGCGCCGCCGAATCCCTTCGGCGTCCTGGATCACGACGTTCGTCTGGAGTCGGGCGTCACCGTTCACAACCCGATGCGGGTGCTGCCCCACGGAGAGGGCAGGGAGTTCGTCTTCACGCTGATTCGCCAGCCGGGAACGCCCGACGAGGAGTTCGCCCGGGACAAGGCGACCATCGAAAGTGACTTGAAGACGCTGAAAGGGCTGCTGGAGCGCGCGTCCAATTCGTAGCTGTGAGTGCAATAGTCAACTCGATCGGCCCTGTCGCTGAACCGGTGCGTGCATAAGTAGTGGTGGAGGAACGGCGATGGCAGGCGTTGGCGACTGGCTTCACGGCGTGTTAGGCACGAAGCAGTCTGTTGAACCGGTGGAGACGCCCGGTTCCTTGATACCGCATCCGCCCATGCGTCCCAAGTCACTGGTGTCGTTCGCGCGCGGTAACAACGACTTCGCGCTCGCCCTGTTCGGGCAGCTTCGACAACGGCCCGGGAATCTGTTTTTTTCCCCGTTCAGCATTCGTACGGCGCTTGGCCTCGCCCATGCCGGCGCGAGGGGTGAGACTGGCGCCGAGATGAGCAAGGCGCTCTGCATTGCCTCGCACGATGAGATGGCGAACAGCGCCGCACTCGCGGCGCGGCTGACCGCCAACGGTGGCAAGTACGAAGCGTCCGTCGCGAACTCGCTGTGGAGTCAGCAAGGAGCGCCGATTCTGTCCGAATTCCTCGATGTCGTCCGGTCGTATCGGAGCGGGATCAACCAGATCGATTTCCGTGATGGAGACGTCGCACGCGCGCGCATCAACAAATGGGTCAGTGACGAAACCAGGCAGAGAATCCGGGACCTGATCCCTTCAGGCAGCCTCGACGGGAGCACGCGCCTCGCGCTCGTGAACGCCGTGTACTTCAAAGGTCTGTGGCTGATGCAGTTTCATGAGCAAGCGACGCGCGAAGCGCCGTTCTACCTAGCTGACGGAGACACTGTGAGGACATCGCTGATGCATCAGCGCCAGTGGCTTCGGTACGCGAAGGGTTCAATGTTCCAGGCGGTCGAGCTGGTCTACCGGGGCCACGACGTCTCCATGGTCGTATTCCTTCCGGATCGCCGGGGCGCGCTTCCGGATCTCGAGGCGATGCTGTCGCCGGATCTGATTCGCGATTGCGTGGGTCAGATGGAGGTCCGAGAGGTGGAGCTTTCCCTCCCTCGGTTCAGCGTAAGGTGGGGAACCGAGAACGTGATTTACCACCTTGCTGCGCTCGGCATGCGGCTCGCACTCGCGCCCAGCCAGGCCGATTTCTCCGGAATCAACGGCCACAGGCCCCAGCCGGAGGCGCTGTTCTTCTCGGCCGTCTATCACCAGGCCGTTGTAGACGTAAATGAGGAGGGAACTGAAGCCACGGCCGCGACGGCGGCCATGGTCCACCTTGGGGCTGACTTTCTCGAACGCCTTGCCGTTCCCATCGTTCGAGCCGATCATCCTTTTCTGGTTGCCATTCGCGAGCGGACGAGCGGCGCGATCCTGTTTCTCGGCCGCGTGACGGATCCAACGGCCGTGAGTTGATTGAGAGCTTCGCGACGGGGAGCCAGCCGTGAATGTGGATGAACGCGTGATTCAGAGCCGCCGCGGCCCGCTCGTGATCCAGAGCCTCGCCATCGTCGCGTTGGCAATGGCGCTCGACTCCGCGCTTCAGTCGTGGAGGGTTCTCCGAAGCTCGCCGCTCGGCCGAGCCGGAGACTCCCTTGGCCTCCCGGTGATTGCTGTCGTCATTGTAGCGCTCGGAATCTGGCTCGCCATCACCCTCGTTCGAGACAGCTGGGGGCATCGAGTCGTACTCGATGCGAAGAGCCTAACGATCAATGACAGCTTGGGCAGCTACACGGTCCGTACAGCAACATCGAAAGGGCGCAGGCGATTCCTCTGGGTGGTGTCGTCATCGCGTTTCGTGATCGTGAGCAGTGGCTCTCGCAGATCGGTGACGCGGCCGACATAAGGCGTCAAACGTCGGACGTCCTGCGCAGCACGTACGGCGCCGACGTGCTGATCTCGAAGAAACAGCTGGTACCGGATGCCGAAGAGTTCATCGCGCTGCTCCGGCGACGAGCGCCAGACGTTAGCGGTGCACGCCTCGGTTGAAGGTGAGACCGCTGCTGAATGACCGGCGGCACGAAAGTTGTGCCGACATTCAACTCGGTCCGGCCGGACCGAGTTCCGACGATGAACACTCAAGAAGCCAGGCGGCTCATCGACGAACAACTCGCCCGGTACCGCACGATGGGCTACACGGCACTCCTTCGTCTGCTTGATGCGCAAGACACGTTCGAACTAGAGGGAGCGGGCGGAACGAAGTATCAGGTCGAGATATCCGCCATCTGGGATGGACAAAAGGGTGGGGACCTGCGCGTCATGGGTTGCATCGATGATGGGGGTTGGCGGGCGTTCGTGCCGCTTTCTTCAGACTTCATAATTCGACCCGACAGCACGCTCATCGATTGATGATGGATGCGAACACAACTGTAGGCGACTTCGCCGGGCAAAGCGATCTCAAGGATCAGACACATGACGCCTTTCTTGACCCGTCGGGCCGTTCTAAAGAGTGTGGGCGCCGTGATGGCGACGACAACGTTTCGACGGCCACGCATCACGGCCGCCGACTCGCCCATCAGTCCCGTTATGCAGCGACTAAGTACGTACATGAGCGAGGCGGCGACTCGCGCTCTCCCCCAGGAGGTGATGGCGAAGACTGCGTATCACGTGCTCGA
This sequence comes from Vicinamibacterales bacterium, assembly GCA_036258175.1. GTDB lineage: Bacteria > Acidobacteriota > Vicinamibacteria > Vicinamibacterales > 2-12-FULL-66-21 > DATAEE01. The sequence goes on along the minus strand of DATAEE010000283.1, from coordinate 1,604 downwards.
TACCGTGGCGGCGATGGTGTCGGGCACGGAGTTGTTGCCGGGCCGCGTCGCCCTGGGCTTTGCCCGCATGTACGATGAGAAAGTGGCGATGATTGCCGGCTCGAACCGCCTCTGCGGGCCAATCGAAGCGGCATTCGTGAACGCCATGCTCGCGCACGCCGACGAGACAGATGATTCCCACGCACCTTCACAGTCGCATCCCGGTTGCGCCGTCGTCCCAGCGGCTCTGGCGGTGGGCGAACAGTTCGGCGTCAGTGGAACACACCTGCTCAGGGCGGTCGCGCTCGGGTACGACGTCGGGACACGCCTGACGATGGCGGTGGGTGTGCCCGGGTTCGAGACGGCGACGCATGTGAGCACGCACGCGCTTGCCAGCCTTTTCGGCGCCGCGGCGGCGAGCGCGGCCGCCGCGAGTCTTGACGCCCAGCGCATGCGTTGGGTGGTCGACTATCGGCGCAGCAGGCGTCCGGGACCAAGGCCTGGCAGCGGGATACCGACCACATTCAGAAGGCATTCGTATTTGCTGGTATGGGGGCGCGCGGCGGCGTGATGGCCACAGAGCTCGTCTATCTCGGTGCCACTGGTGTAGACGACGTGCTGTCGGGGCCCGACAACTTCTTCTCGATGATCGCGCCCAAGGTGGACCCTGCCGCCCTCGTGGACAAACTGGGCGAACGCTACGAAGTAATGCGAACGAACATCAAGAAGTGGAGCGTGGGGTCGCCGATTCAGGCGCCGCTCGACGCGCTCGAACAGTTGTTCAAACGGCAGACGTTCGACGCGGATCAGGTTAAGCAAGTGATCGTACGCTGCGCTACGAGCGAGGCGGCTCTCGTGAACAACCGCGAAATGCCCGATATCTGCCTGCAGCACATGATTGCGGTGATGCTCGTCGACAAGACCGCCTCCTTTCACGCGGCGCACGACAAGGACCGTATGCAGGATCCCACGATTCTACGGCACCGTGCGAAGGTGCAGCTTGTCCCCGATGAAGATCTCGAGCGCCTTCGTCCCCGCCGCGCGGCGGTCGTCGAGGTGACCCTCGCCAATGGCACGCAATTGACACACCGCATCGATGCGGTGCGTGGAACGGCTGAGAACCCGATGTCTCGGGATGACCTCGTCGCGAAATGCCGCGACCTCATGAGCCCTATTCTCGGGAACGATCGGTGCGGTCAACTGATCGACGAGCTTCTCGGGATTGAGAACACGAAAGACGTCCGAAGCCTGAGGCCTCTGCTTCAGCGTGGTTAGCAGGTCGGCCTTTTGAAATGACCATCCGTGCGATTGGAGCGCTGCTGATCGTGATGCTTGCGGCTCAGGACCGTCCACCTCAGAATCTGCTGATCCATCGCGACGTGCTCAAGCCTGGCATCGAAGCGACATACAAGGCGATCGAAGAGGATGCGGCGCGCTTCTGCGCGCAGCTGAAGTGTCCGAACGTTCATCTTGCCCTCGAGTCGATCCGCGAGCCGAAAGAAGTGCTATGGCTGACGGCCTACGAGTCAGACGCCGAGAAACAGAAGATCATCGATGCCTATGCGGCCAATAAGCCGCTGACCGAGGCGCTGGCAGGCATTTCGAAGCGGCGGGAGGGGCTGCTC
>DATAEE010000282.1:0-2758 GCA_036258175.1 Vicinamibacterales bacterium | reverse complement strand
GATCCCACACGAGCCGGTTCGGGCGGTCGACGTCAGCGGCGGTGGAGTTCCGGGTATGGATCTCGACGATCCCCATCTGCGCGAGTGACACGACAGCCTCAATCGAGTCCGCCGCGAGGTACTCGCCGACCTTGGTCTTCTCTGGGATCGGCACTCTCCGCAGCGCATTCGGACCCCAGGCTTTCGCGTGCTTCAGGTAGTGACAGGGCGCCGCGATTCCTGCCGGGCAATGACTAATGTCAACGGCCTGGCGGGTACGTGCGGCACGATCCATTCGGCGATGCGTTCGTAATATTGAGCGAGCTCGATCTTGGAAATGCCCAGGCGCAGTCCGCGGCATGCAGCCGGCAGAAGGATGCAGCACGATCGATTACTACGTTGTGCTCGGTATTGCGGAGGACGCTGACGAGGAGACGGTCCGCAGCGCCTTTCGCGCGCTAGCGCGCCGCTACCACCCGGATGTCGGCGCTGGCTCCTCCCCTATTGAATTCCAGCGGGCTCGCGAAGCGTCCGAAACGCTGGCGGATCCCGAACGCCGTCGCCGCTACGATCGGCAACTTCGAGCGTCTCGTGTCCAACCGGTCGTCATTAGAGATGTGATGGTCTCGGGGCCATTTCCCGAACCGCTATTCACCTCGCGTCGCGACTCCTTCGCTCGTTCCAGAATCCAGGTGACCGCCACGCGGTCGTTCTTCGACCAGTTAGTCGAGGAGTTCTTCGCATCGCTCGACGATGACTTGTTTTGGCCACGTCGTCGGCGGTGATGGCAGGCGAGATCCTGCCCTTCAAAGCGCCAACGTCCACAAAACATCGTCCCATTAACTTGTTGAAAATGCAGGGTTTATCAGTTGATTATATTTCCACGCATTTGATGTGATGCAATGACACTAAAGATACTTGACAGAAAAGCAAGCATGTCGTATGTATTTTCCAGGAGGTTTTAAGCAAGGAGGTTTCGCGATGTTTGGTCTGACTCGTTGGAATTCGTTCGATGACGTGTTCAATTTTCAGCGTGAGGTGGATCGCCTCTTCAACCAGTTCTGGAGCGATCTGCCGACCCGCACCACCCCTGCCGGTTCGTCCCAGTCGTTCCAGGTAAACACGACGGATGACGGCTGGCGCGTTGACATTCCGCTGCCCGGCATCGATCCGAAGGACGTGTCCCTCGAGGTCGCCGGCAACAATCTCACCATTCGCGCTGAGGTTCCGAGCGAAGGCGGAGACAAGAACGTTTCGCGCTACGAACAGACGCTGATGATTCCGCAGTTCCTCGATCTCGAGAAACTCACCGCCTCGCATCGCCATGGAATGCTGCGCCTGACGCTTCCCCTGAAGGAGAGCGTCAAGCCGCGCCGGGTTCAGATCGAGACGGAGGTGGAGGAGCAAAAGCAACTGGCGGGAGTCAGGTAAGTCACGCGGGTCTGCGGCGGGCTTCGAACCTCGCGGGTTCGTAGCATCTGACAGGTCGTCACAGGCCGACGTCTTTGATGCCCCCTCACGGCACACTTCGACGGGCTCAGTCCTGAGCCCGTCGAGGCGTCGGCAGTCGCGACGCATCAGTCGCCACGTCCAACCGACCGCCCGCCACTCCGCGATCAGAGATCGCTCTGTCCATTCGATTACGTCGGCCCTGCTCCGCGCCGATTTATCGTTCACGCGGGGCAATAGGGAACGCTGACGACAGCCCAGCGAACACTGCTGAGGGGGATGACAAGCGATGACGATTGCCGCGCTTAAGGCATTGTGCTTGCGGATTTCCTGGTGCGAGCCCGCCGTTCTCGAATCAGTCCTGGAGCTCGCACTCGAGATCGCCCGGGAGGGTCGCGAGGGCCGCCGAATCGGAACGTTGTTCACCCTTGGCAAGGCAGACGCCGTGCTCGCGGCGTCCCGCGCGCTCATCCTCGACCCGTTGGCTGGCCATGCTCCAGCACGGACGCAGATCACGGATTCAGATCTGCGCGGAACGATGAAGGAATTGGCGCAGCTCGATGGTGCCTTCGTGATTTCTGAAGACGGGACCGTCGTGGCGGCGTGCCGTTATCTCGATGCCTCAGTCGAGCAGATCGCCTTGCCTCTTGGATTCGGAAGCCGCCACCTGGCTGCGGCGTCGATTTCGCAGCGCATTGGCGCGGTCGCCATTGTTGTCTCGGAGAGCGGCGTGGTGCGTGTGTTTCATGCCGGGCAGATCGAGGCCACGCTGATCCCGGAACTATGGCTGTTGGACCGCCACCACACGCAGCTCAGCGTCGCCGCCGCCGGAACCGTCGAAGCACAACGTCTGGGAACAGCCACGTTTTCGCTGGGCGGCGTGGGTGAGAAATCGTGAGTACTTCATGCGCGTAGGAGGCGCGACAGAAAGAAGGAGGAAGTATGTCGACACAGTGGATGCAGATCGCAGTGGTGGGAACGATCTTGACGATCGGCGGACCGGTGCATGGCGCAGCGCAATCGTCGCAGACCAAGACCGACACGTATACCTGGAATGGGGAATTCGTATCGCTCGACACGACCGCAAAGACGATGACCGTCAAGTCTCGCGTTGCGTATCAGGAGGCGATCTCGGAGCTGAAGCACTTAAAGGCCGGCGATCGCGTATGGATTGTCTGGTCCGGGATTTATGACTCCAGCGACGCCGTGCGACAGGTTCGACGGTCAGAGACAGGGCGCAAGATCGACGAGACGCTGGTGCTGCCCGCCGAACTGGTGTCGACGCAGGCGCCCAATCAGTACATCACGATTCGAGTCAAGGTGCCGGAAA
>DATAEE010000281.1:0-2474 GCA_036258175.1 Vicinamibacterales bacterium | reverse complement strand
GAAGTTGCCGTACGCGGCGCCGTGCATGGCCGTGTCGCCATTGCTGTCTACGGCGTTGACGTCCGCGCCGAGCTCGAGCAGCATCTGCACGGCCTCGAGCGCCTCGGCCTCCGTGCCCGCCTCTTCCAGCGGGTTCGCCGTCCCGAGGCCAGCGGCGGCCATCAGGGACGTGGTGTTGTCGGCGTTCGCCAGCAGCGGATCGGCTTTCAACTTGAGCAGCTCACGCATCAACGGAATGTCAGCCCGGTCGGCCGCCATGAAGAACGGCGTCGACCCGTCCGTCTTCAGCAGCGTGGCCGCGTACGGTGCCTTCGGGGCTTCCTTCGCCAAACGCGCGTTCACGTTCGCGCCCCGCTCCACGAGCGCCCGGACGAACTCGAGGCTCGTCACACGACCCGATCCGATCGGAGGCGGATCGCCGATATCGCTGGCATCCGGCCTCCGCACCCAGGTCACCGCATGGAGCGCCGTGAATCCGGTCCGATGGTCGTTAGGATCAGCGCCGGCGTCGAGCAGGGCGACCGCGAGCTCGAAGTGCCCGTTGTGCACCGCCATCAGCAGCGGACTGGTGCCGTTGACGACTGCCTCGGTGACCGGCACGTCGGCGAGCTCTTCATGCTGCAGCGCCTCGTTCACGTTGGCCCCGGCCTTGAGGAGCGTGCGCGTCACCTCGATGTGGCCTTCGCGCACGGCGAAGAACAACGGCGTGAATCCAGACTTGAGGCTGGCACGGACGTCCGCGCCGCCGTCGATGAGGGCCTGCACGACCGCGGCATGTCCCTCGGCCGCGGCCCACATGAGCGCGGTCTGATCCCGCCGCTCCTTTGCATTCGGGTTGGCGCCGCGGGCGAGCAGCGCCTTGACCGAGTCGACGCTTCCGGCGCGCGCCGCGGTCATCAGGACCGTCTCGCCGCCCGGCTGCGACGCGTTCGCGTTGGCACCGGCATCGAGCAGGGCTTTGACCACGGTCGCGTTCCCGTTCATCGAGGCGAGAGACAACGGGGGCACGCCATAGACATTCGTGGCGTTGACGTTGGCGCCCGACCGCACCAGCAGTCCTGCCATCTCAGTGTCATCGTGGTACACCGCCCAGTGCAGCGCCGTCATGCCGTCGACCTGCGCGGTGTTGACATCGGCGCGCCCAGCCAGAAGCGTGCGAACGAGAGCCGCGTTCCGCTGTTCGGCCGCATCCGCGAGCGTCGGGTTTTCAGCCGCTATAGACGCAGCGGCCACACCGATCACGAGGAGAGTGAGTCCAGCGATTCGTCGCCACATCATGTGCCGTCTCCCGCTGCTACCGAACGTCTACGTATCACCAAACAGAAACGCGTAAGTCAAAAGTCAAAAGTCAAAGGTCAAGGGTCAAATCACGTCCTGGCAGTGTTTGCCTTTTGACTTTTGACCTTTGACTTACGAGATGCTGCTTAAAGCGCGAGCGGCTCGAAGAGGTCTTCGATCTTGCCGCTGCTGTCTCCGAACTTGTCCACCCTGACCCCGACGCGATCGAGCAGTGTGAGATGGAGGTTCGCCAGCGGTGTACCGGTCTCGTACCGGATGTGACGGCCGCCCTTCATTCCGCACGCCGCTCCACCCGCCACCAGGATGGGCAGGTTGTCGTGATCGTGGATGCTGGAGTTACCCAATCCGCTTCCGTACAGGTAAACGGTGTTGTCGAGGAGCGACCCGTTGCCCTCGCGCGTGGCCTTCAGCTTCTCGAGAAAATACGCGAAGAGCGAAACATGGAACTGGTTGATCTTGGCGATCTTCGCAAGCTTCTCCGGATCGTTGCCGTGGTGGCTCGTCGGATGGTGCGGGTCCGGCACTCCGATTTCCGGATAGGTTCGGTTGTTCAGCTCGCGCGCGAGCTGGAACGTCACCACTCGCGTGATGTCGGCCTGAAACGCCAGCACCTGCAGGTCGAACATCAGCTTCGCATGGTCAGCGAACGCTGCCGGGACGCCCACCGGCCGATCAAGGTCGGGCGTCGGATTGCTGGCCGCTCCCGCCTCGGCGCGCTGGATCTGACGCTCGATCTCGCGAATCGTGTCCAGGTACTGATCGACGCGCACGCGGTCGGTCGTCCCGACTCTGCGCTTGAGCCGCGCGATGTCGTCGCTGAACGAATCGAGCAGGCTGGCGCGCGTGCGCAGCGCCGCCCGCCGTCCGTCGGCGCTTTCGCCTTCGCCGAACAGGCGCTCGAATACGACACGCGGATGCGCTTCGGAGGGCAGCGGGGTCGTTGGCGATGACCACGAGAGACAGTTCTGATAGACGCAGGCGTACCCGTTGTTGCACACGCCGGCGAGCGGGTTCAGGTCCATCGCCAGCTCGAGCGACGGGAGCTGCGTGTCGTGGCCGATCTGCTTCGCCGCTACCTGGTCGGCGGTGGTGCCCAGGTAATAGTCCGAGCTCTCCGTGTGCTTGGCGAAGGCCGCACTCAGGAACCCCGCGTTTGCCGTGTCGTGCGTGCCGGG
>DATAEE010000280.1:0-2380 GCA_036258175.1 Vicinamibacterales bacterium | reverse complement strand
CCGCAGGCCGAGCGCGCCGGGGACGGCGATTGCCGCGTCCCCTCGGCGAAGGCGTGCTCACCCGGCGCATGTGGCGCGGCATCGTCTTCGTCGGCGTCATCATGGCTGCCGGCACACTGTTCGTACTGGACGCGTCGCTCTCCGGCGGCTTCGTCGATGGCCGCGGTGACCTCCGCTACGCGCAGACGATGGCCTTTACGACGCTCATGCTGTTTCAACTCTTCAACGTCATCAATGCGCGGTCGGATGAGCACAGCGCGTTCGTCGATCTGTTCATGGATCGCTGGCTGTGGGCGGCCATCGGCGGTTCTCTTGCGCTTCAGCTGTTGGTGGTGTACGCGCCGTTTCTCCAGCGTGCCTTTGGCACCACCGGACTGCGTGGTCGTGACTGGGTGTTTTGTGTGACAGTTGCGAGTTCGGTGTTATGGCTGCGGGAAGCGAGCAAGGCGATCGCACGCGCAACGCGCTGAGACCCCGGATGTCGAGTACGTCACCACCCTCCGCTGGGGCGATCCGCTTCCTGCGAACTGTGAATTCATCGAAGTCCACGTTTCCGAGCTGAAGCAGCTATTCAACGCCATCGATCCTTCACCGTTCCGCGAACGAGACCTCGATCCAAACGCCGAGGAATTCATCGTCGATTGGGCGAAAGAGGCTTCACCGTCGGCGACTCTCGGGCCCGCAGCTGTTCGACGGTAGGATTGGTGCAATCGCCCGGCAACAATCTCAGGGTCAAGTCTGCCGGAGACCGCGGCACAGTATCCGTGGCTGCGGCCTATACTCAGGCTGTGTCAGAAGCCGGTCGCCACCCGCCCCTCTTCGTAGTGGGAATTGGCGCCTCTGCCGGAGGCCTCGAAGCGCTGGTTGAGCTTCTCGGCGCCCTTCGGGCAACCGGCATGGCCTTCATCGTGGTTCAGCACTTGGACCCGACACACGAAAGCCTGCTCTCCGAGATTCTGGCGAAGAAAACCACGATGGCCGTATCACTCGCCACCGCGGGAGAGGCCGTGAAGCCCGACCACGTGTACGTCATCCCTCCGGATGCGCTTCTCACGGTGCACGAGGGCCTCATCGAGGTCAAGCGGCGGACGAGTGCTCCCGAACGACCGTTCCCGGTGGATCTCCTCTTCTCGTCACTCGCGGTGGCGTATGGGGAAGGCGCCATCGGGGTCGTGCTTTCAGGTGGCGACGCGGATGGCTCGCTCGGGCTCCGCGAGATCAAGCACGCGGGCGGATTCACGTTCGCGCAGCAGCCTGAATCGGCGCGCTTCCCGATGATGCCCAGGCATGCCATCGAGACTGGCTGTGTGGATCTCGTGTTGCGCCCGAAGGAGATTGCCGGCGAGCTCGCCCGTCTCAGCCGACGGTTTCGCATGGCGGAGCCGAGCCTCGAATCGAAATCGGAGGGCACGCGCGACATTGGCACCGACGAGCATGCGGTCCTGGCTCACATCTTCCAGCGCCTTCGCTCGGCGCACGGCGTGGACTTCACCCACTACAAGCGAACCACGATCAGGCGCCGCATCGAGCGGCGAATGATGCTGCGACGGATCGAGAGCCTCGACGAGTACCGCGAGTCGCTCGATCGCGATCCTAGCGAGCTCGCCGCGCTGTACCAGGACTTCCTGATCCGCGTCACCGAGTTCTTTCGTGATCGGACGGCGTTCGATGCCCTGCGTCAGGCGGTGCTTCCCACGCTCTGTGAAGGTCGATCTCCGAAAGAGCCGATCCGCATCTGGGTGCCCGGCTGCGCGACCGGCGAGGAGGTCTATTCCGTCGCCATCGCTGTTCTCGAATACTTCGGTGACGGCCTGCCGCCGCTGAAGATCCAGATTTTCGGGACCGATGTCAGCGAGGTGGCGCTGGAGACGGCGCGCGCGGGTGTGTACCGCATCAATGCCCTGCAGGAGGTGTCGGCTGAACGCCTCAAGCGTTTCTTCAACCAGCAAAACGGTGAGTACCGCATTGCGAAGGACATTCGCGATCTCTGTCTCTTCGCGCGTCAGGACGTGACGCGCGATCCGCCGTTCTCGCGATTAGACCTTATCAGCTGCCGCAATCTCCTGATCTATCTCGACGAAGTCGCGCAGCGCCGCGTCCTACGAACGTTCCACTACGCGCTTCGTCCGCACGGCATGCTGTTTTTTGGTCCCGCCGAGAGTGTCGCCCAGTCGCCTGAACTGTTCGAGCAGATTGACAGCCGATGGCGGGTGTTCCGTCGCCTACCGAACACCGGCGGAGGAGCCATCGCGGCGCGAGGTGATGTCCCGGCCTTGCTGGCGCTCGAGCCCGAAGGCACCGCCGCGTCGCTTCGCGGCGAGGCAGACTCGCTGCCGCGCGAAGCGGACCGTCTGCTGCTGGCGCGTTTTGCGCCGGCGTG
>DATAEE010000279.1:0-124436 GCA_036258175.1 Vicinamibacterales bacterium | reverse complement strand
GCTACTCGGCCCGCATGCCCGAGGGCTGACGCACCGGGGGCAGCTGCGGCTTCGGGGGCTCGGGCGTGAAGTCTTCACCCGGATTGATGAACTGATCCCGCTCGAAGTTGTACTGCTTGTCGTACAGCTGGCGATACCGGCCGCCCCGCGCCAGCAGCGTTTCGTGCGTGCCGCGCTCGACAATCTCTCCCTGCTCGAGCACGAGAATCTGATCCGCGCTGCGAATCGTCGACAGGCGGTGCGCGATCACGAACGTCGTCCGTCCATGCCGCAGCGAGCGCAGGCCGTCCTGGATGAGCGCCTCGCTCTCGCTGTCGAGGCTCGACGTCGCTTCGTCGAGCAGGAGGATCTTCGGATCGGCCAGAATCGCCCGCGCGATGGCGACGCGCTGACGCTGCCCGCCTGACAGCTTGACGCCGCGCTCCCCCACGATGGTCTTGTATTTGTCCGGGAAGCCCTGGATGAACTCGTCGGCATGCGCGAGCCGGCTGACCTCGTAGACCTCCTCGTCGGACGCGTCGGGACGGCCGTACCGGATGTTGGCCGCGATCGGCCCATCGAACAGAAAGTTGTCCTGCAGGACGACGCCGAGCTGCGAGCGGTAGTCGCGCAAACGGATCGTCGCGAGATCGATCCCGTCGACGAGCACCCGCCCCACGCCCGGACGGTTGAATGCCATGACGAGGCTGATGAGCGTGCTCTTCCCCGACCCGCTCGATCCGACCAGCGCCGTCGTCGAGCCGGCCGGCGCGCGGAACGATACGTCGCGCAGCACCAGGACGCCCGGCGTGTACTCGAAGCTGACGTGCTCGAACTCGACCTGACCGGCTATCGACGGAAGCGCCCGACGCGCGTCGTCTTCCTGATCTTCGGTCGCCATCGCGAACACGTCGCGGATTCGGTCGAGGCCGGCCAGCGCTTCCGAGATCTGGGTCCCGATCGATGCGATCTGCACGATAGGCGCGGCCACCAGGCCGGTGAAGAGGATGTAGCTGAGGAACTCGCCGACGGTCATCCGCCCTTCGAGGATGGCCCGTCCACCGACCGTAATCATCAGCACACCGACGATGCCGATGACGACGGTCGAGAAGGCCATGATGGCCGAGACGCCGGTCACCGACTTCGCGACGTTGCGGAACAGTCGGTGGACCCCCTTGGTGAAGATCAGTTCCTCGCGCTTCTCCGCGGTGTATGTCTTCACGATCCGGATCCCACCGAGCGTCTCGTTCAACCGGCCGGTCACCTCAGCGTTGATCTTCCCGCGCTCGCGGAAGAGCGGCCGCAGACGCTGGAACGCGATCGCCATCGCGCCGCCGAACGCTCCGAGCGCGAGAATCGTGATCACCGTGAGGAACCAGTTCAGGTACAGGAGATATGCCAGCGCCGCCACGGCCGTGACGATGCTGCCGGTGAGCTGCACGAGACCGGTGCCGACCAGGTTCCGGATCCCTTCAGCGTCGGTCATAATCCGCGAGATCAGCACGCCGGTCTGCGTCGAGTCGAAATAGCGGACGGGCAACCGGGCGACGTGCGCCTCGACCCGGCGCCGCATATCCGTGATCGCGCGTTGCGCGGCAACGCCGAGCACCTGCGACAGCGCAAATGACGTCACCGCCTGGACCGCCGTCGCCGCCGCGCCGGCGAGCGCAAGCGGCCAGAGCAGGTCCACCCGCTGCTTGCCGATGACGTCGTCAATCAGATACTTCGAGGTGGCCGGCAGGACGAGGCCGGACGCCCGGTTGACGAGCATGATGCTCAACCCGAGCGTCAGGCGGCCGCGGCGCGCCCAGACGATATCGCGCGCCTCTTTCCAGGCAGAGGAGGAAAACACTGAACGGGGCACGCCTCTATCGTATGTCGATTGGCGATTCGGGATTGCGGATTGTCGATTGTCAGAACTTGACGCGAAGCTCCCCGATGATTTGCCGGTTCAGGATGTCACCGAAGATGTGCTGCTGCACGTCCTCGTCGAACAGGTTGAGAATCTTGAGCGCCGCGGTGTAGCGATCCTGCTGGAATTTCACGCCGGCGCCGGCGTTCACCAACGTGAACGCTTCGGTCGTGCCGTGGTACCGGGCGTCGAGCACGTCCTGGAAAAACGCGTCGTCCTGGTAGCTGACGGCGAAGTTCCCGAAGTACCGTCCATAGTTGAAGTTCATCCCGACGTTCACGCGGCTCGCAGGCGGGATGTTCAGCTCGTCCTGGTCCGCGTCGTTCTCGGCGTTCGGCTCGTCCTGCCACGAGTAGTTGGCGAACGCGGTGAGATTCGGATTGATCATGAAGTCAGCGCCGAGCTCGAACCCGATCTGCTGGTAGTCGCCCAGATTGAGGTACGTGAAGCAGCACGGGAGCCCGCGGCCGACCGAGTTCAGCACGTTCAGCAGCGGCCTGAGCGGCGGCGGGAAGCCCGGCGCCGGCGGCGGGTTCTGCGTCGTATATGTGCCGGTCTGGGTAAAATTGATGTTGTCGTGATAGTTGTTGACGTAGAAGGCCGCGCTCAGCGTGGCCCGTCCCGCAACAAAGCCCGAGTATCCGACCTCGTAGGCATCGAGTGACTCTTCAGCGATGTCCGTGTTCCCCTCGGCGACGATCGGAAACACCACAGTCTGCGGGACGGGCAGGACCCCCGGAATAGCGGGGATCGTCGCCTGGTTCAGGATCGTGGCATCGAGGTGCTCGTTGATCACCGACGGTGACCGGTACGCCCGGTTATACGACACCCGGAAGGTGTGATCGGCCTGCGGCTTGATCATGAACGTCACGCGCGGCGAAAAGACCGCGTCGATGTTGCTGAAGAGATCGAGGCGTCCACCCGCGACGAGCCGAAACGTCTGGTTCAGGAAAATGTCGTCCTGGACGTAGATGCCGCCCTCGGTCCGGTTGTCGGCGTTCGGTGCGATCGACAGATCGAAAGAGCTGTAGCGGAAGTTCCCGCCGTACGAGACGACGTGCCGGTTCGCGAAGGTCTGCGCGTCGCTGTACTCGAGGTCGAACGTGTTTGTCTTGAACGCGAACTCCAGGAACGTCGTCGGTCCCGTTTGCGCGAGCAGGTTCGTGGCGTCGCCGTTGAGGATATTCGTGAAGAACTGCGCGTGGCGGGCGCCCTTGCTGTAACCGGCCTTGAAGTAACCGAAGATGCTGCCGCTCTCGATGTCGAACGGACCGATCCCCGAGTGCATGATCCCGTCCGTTCCCGCAATGCCGCCGCCAAACGTCCACCGGTGGCCATTCGGATGGTCGTAGTCGAAGCGCGAGTCGAATTTCGGCTGCGTGGTGCCCTGGTTCTGAAAGTTGGGGTATGGCGTGGGCGGCACCAGCCCGTTTGGAATGTTCCCGGTCGGCCTCGTCAACGGATCCTGCGTGTACGCGCCGGCCGAGAGCTTGAACGCCCAGCGATCGTTCACGGCCTGCGCGTGCGTCCCGCTGATGTAGAAGATCGAGCTTCCGCACGAGTCGCCGTCATCATCCAGGCAGTTGTCGCTGTCCGGGCGTGAAAAGCCTCCGAAGCCGAGCGTCGCGGTCGTTCCCTGCATTTCGCGCGGGGATTTCGTAATGACGTTGACGACGCCGTGGAAGGCGTTGGCGCCCCACACGGCCGAGGCTGGCCCGCGAAGGACTTCGATCTGCTTGATCTCCCCGAAGTTCACGGGCAGGAAGTCCCACATCACGAACCCGAAAAAGTCCATGTAAACCGAGCGGCCGTCGAGCACCGCGAGCTGTCCGGTCGCGAGCGACGTCGTCGCCGTGCGGCTCGTCATGTTGACGTCGCGTGCCGAAATCTGCGTGACGTTGACGCCTGGGACCGCTCGAATCAAATCGGCGAAGGATTGAGACGGAGAACTCTGGATGAACTGATCGGTGAGTACCGTAATCGTCGCCGGCGCGTCGACCAGCTTCTGTTCCACCTTGGTCCCGACGACGACGACGGTTTCCTCGTATGGAGGTGTTTCCTCGGGCTTGGGCTGCGGTTGCTCCGCGGGCTTCTTTTCCGGCTGAGAGGGCGCCGGCCGGGACGGCTGCTGCGCGGCAGCTGGGGACGCGGCGGTCGCCAACGCGAACGACAGAACGCACACCAGCACTCGGGCAAGATTCATAGGGCTCCTCAGATGCCCGGGTCCGGCCGGGCGACGGGGCGCAAATTGCTGAAGGTGCACGATTTTACCCCGGTAAACAGCGTGAATCAAACGGGTTACACTGACGCGTATCGGAGTGGACGAACTCCACCTGCAGGGCATACTGATGTCTGCGTTGATCTGCGTTGATCTGCGGCTGTGAAGCCAGACGATTGGGCCTCCTGGCCGGACGAAAAGCTCCTCGATCTCCGGCTCTGCGACCTGGGGGTGACGATCGAGGGGAGCGGCCTCGAGCCGCGGCTGCAGCAGCTCGATGCCGAGCTGGCGGCGCGCGGCCTTGCGTTCCGCCCGCATTACTGGCTGTCCGACGAATGGTTCACGCCGGACGGCGTCCCCGGCATCGCGATGCCCTTCTACCTGGCCCATCCGCGTTTGATGCGTCTCGAGGCCTCGCAGATGCTCGAGGTCGAAGGCGGAAACCCGGAGTGGTGCATGCGCATCCTCCGGCACGAGGCGGGACATGCCATCGACAACGCCTATCGCCTCCGGAAGGAGGGCAGGCGGCTCAAGCTGTTCGGCTACTCGTCGCGCGCGTACCCGGATTACTACACGCCCAGGCCGCACAGCAAACGGTTCGTGCTGCATCTCGACTCGTGGTACGCGCAGAGCCACCCGGACGAAGACTTCGCGGAGACGTTCGCCGTTTGGCTGACGCCCGACGCGGACTGGCAGGCGCGGTATCAGGGCTGGCCGGCGCGGCGGAAGCTCGAGCTGATAGACGACCTGATGCGCACCGTCGCCGGAAAGGAGCCGATCGTCACCACGCGCCGGACGGTCGATCCCGTGTCGCGAATCCGCCGGACGCTTCGCACGCACTACGCGCGCAAGCGTGAGCACTACGGGCTGACCTATCCGGATTTTTACGAGCGGGACCTGCGACGGCTTTTCTCCGACGCGCCGGAGCACGCAAAAAACATGGCGGCCTGGCGCTTCATCGCGCGCGTGCGGAAGGACGCGCGCCGCATGGTCGCCGGCTGGACGGGCGAGTATCAATACACGATCGATCGCGTCATCGAATCGATGCTCGATCGCGCGCGAGAGCTCAACCTGCGGCTGCGCGCGTCGGACGACAGCACGAAAATGGACTTTCTTGTGCTGCTGACCGTCCAGACGCTGAACTATCTCCATTCTGGGCGCCATCGGGTGGCCCTTTAGCGATGTCTTGAGCAAAGCCTGAAAAACTGTGAGAATTACGTTCCCCTTTGCCAGAGGTGCCTTGATGAATCGCCTCGCCGTCTGTCTCTCTCTTCTGATGGTGGCGTCGCCGGCGCTCGCGCAGAAACGCGGCCTCCTGCCGCAGGACTACTACAAGGAAGTCACTGTCAGCGAGGTCGCCACGTCGCCGGCCGGCGACTACGTCGCATTTACGGTAACGACCGTGGTCGAGAAAGAGAACAAGCGGCACCGCGAGGTCTGGATGCAGCGCCTGAAAAGCGGCGCGCCCGAAAGCAAGCCGTTCCGTTTTACCGACCCGACAGAAGAGTCGTCCGGCGCGTCCTGGGCGCCGGATGCGACCGCGCTTGCATTCATATCCCGGCGCGGGAAAGACAAGAACGACATCTGGTTCATGCGCGTGACGGCGCCCGGCGGCGAGGCGCATCACGTGGAAGGTGTCACCGGAACGCCGGTGTGGTCCCCAGACGGAAAATGGATTGCCTTCACGAAGCAACCGGTGGCTGACGATGAGGACGAGGGCGACAAGGACAAGAACAAGCGCGAGGGCTGGATCGCGCCGAACGCGCTCTCGAAGACGCTCGACGCGAAGCGGTTCGACGGCCGCGTCATCACCTCGACGCGCTACAAGCGAGACGGCACGCTGACGCTGCTGCCGCACTATTCGATCGAGAAGAAGTCCCAGCTCTACGTCGTCCCGACATCCGGCGGCGAGGCGAAGCAGATCACCACGCTGCCGTTCTCAGTGCGCGGCGTCGACTGGACGGCCGACAGTCGCACGATTCTCTTTTCGGGAAACGATCGCGAGGACAACGAACTGAACGAAGAGTTGTCGGGCGACATCTACGCGGTATCGCGTGAAGGTGGCGAGCCGCGCAAATTGACCGGCCATCCGGGCACAGAGGCTTCTCCGGCAATCGCGCCCGACGGCAAACGCCTCGCGTTTCTGCAGACGAAGGAACGCGGCGGCGAGACCGATCTGATGCTGGTGGATATCGCCGCCGACGGCCGGTTCTCGGGTCAGCCAAAGAATCTGACTTCGACGTGGGATCTGACGCCCGGGGCACCTGTCTGGACGCAGGCCAGCACGGCGATCCGGTTCGACGCCGGCATCGGCGGCAACCAGCACCTCTTCGAGACGACGCTGGATGGCCGCACGCGTCAGATCACGCAGGGCGACCGCACGCTCGGCAGCTTTTCGGCCTCGCGCGACGGCTCGGTCATGGCCTTCGCCGCGAGCGATCCGTTGATGGTGTCGGAGCTCTTCGTGGCCCGCGGCGATGGAAGCGGCGAGGCGCGCGCGACGACGCTCAACGACGCGTGGCTGGCGGAACTGACGCTCATGAAGCCGGAGCGCCTGACGTGGAAGGTCGCCGACGGCACGGAGATCGAAGGGTGGCTCGTCAAGCCAGTCGGCTACACGCCCGGCCGGAAGTACCCGATGGTCCTGAAAATCCACGGCGGGCCGCACGGCGCGTACGGCAACACCTGGTTCGGCACGTTCCCGATCCTGTCGAACGCCGGCCTCTTTGTCCTCTATCCCAACCCGCGCGGCTCGACCGGCTACGGGCACACGTTCACCTACGCAACCCGCGGCAAGTGGGGCGAGATGGATCAGGAGGACTTCCTGAAGGGCGTGGATACTGCGCTCGCGAAGTACCCGGACATCGATCCCGCGCGGGTCGGCGTCTCGGGCGGCAGCTACGGCGGGTACATGACCAACTGGCTGACGTCACGCACGAACCGCTTCGCCGCGGCCGTCACCAGCCGCTCCATCGCCAACTGGGAGAGCTGGTACGGGACCTCGGACGCGCAAGGACTCACCGAGTACGAGTTCCTCGGCAAGCCGTGGGAACAGCGCGAGACCTACCGCCGGCTGTCGCCGATCTCGTACGTCGAGCAGGTCAAGGCGCCGACGCTCATCATCATGCAGGAGGAGGACTGGCGGACGCCGCTTGGCGACAGCGAGCAGTGGTTCATGGCGCTCATGAAGCGCCGTGTCCCCACGGAGCTGGTTCGCTATCCGCGCTCGTCGCACGGCCTGTCCAGGACCGGGGAGCCCTGGCTCCTGGTGGACCGTCTGGAACGCATTCGGAGCTGGTTCGTTTATTGGTTAATTGAGAAGCCGGCCGCTACCCCTACGCCCTAGGCCGACTCGGGACCCGTAAGGAGCACTATGAAACGCACTTGTCCGATCATCGTGGCCGTGGCGATCGCCTGGGCGGCATCGCTGGGGCTGACCGCCGAACAAAGCACGAAACCGGAGGCCGCGAAGGCCGGCGCCGCCGTCTCGGACGCGCCGACTTTCACGAAGGACGTGGCCCCCATCCTTTATAGGAACTGCGTGGGGTGCCACCGGCCCGGGGAAATTGCCCCCATGTCCCTGCTGACTTACGCAGACGCGCGTCCCTGGGCGAAAGCGATCCGCGACGAGGTCGGCGATGGGAACATGCCGCCGTGGCACGCCGATCCGCAGTATCTGAAGCTGCGCGACGAGCGCCGCCTGACCGACGCCGACAAATCAACGCTGGTCCGCTGGGCGAACACCGGAGCGCTCGAAGGCGATCCGACAGCGCTGCCGCCCACACCATCGTTCACGGATGGCTGGCGCATGGGCAAACCGGATCAGATCTTCGAGATGCAGGAAGATTACGCGGTCCCGGCCGAGGGCACCATCGAGTACGAGTGGTTCTACATTCCGACGAACTTCACCGAGCCGAAGTACATCCAGCAGATCGAAATTCGTCCGGGCAATAAGACGGTCGTGCATCACGTCCTTGTCTATTACCGCGCGAAGCCCGACAAACAGCGTGCGCCGGTGCTGCAACCGAATCAGGCACAGATGAAGACCCCCGAGCGCCGCGTCAACGGCACTCGACCGCCGAAAGGACCGGAGTTCGGCCCGCGTCGCCTGATTGCCAGCTTCGCGCCCGGGATCGATCCGCAGGCCTTCCCCGCCGGCACGGCGCTCCGCCTCGAAGCGGGCGGCATGATCGAGCTGCAGATGCATTACACGACCAACGGCACGGGCAGCACCGACCGCTCGCGCGTCGGCGTTATCTTCGCGAAGGAAGAGCCGAAGCACGAGATCCGCGCCAGCGCGTTCTTCAACGGCACGCTCGTCCTGCCCGCGGGCGCGGACGATGTGAAGGTGGATGCCGATCTCACGTTCGTTCAGGACGCGATCGTGTGGGGCATCCTGCCGCACACGCACCTGCGCGGCAAGAAGTGGGAGTATCGGCTCGAGGCGCCCGACGGCACCGCGAGGACGATCCTCGCGGTCCCCAAGTACGACTTCAACTGGCAGACGTACTACATGTTCGAAGAGCCGCTGAAAGTCGCGAAGGGATCGAAGCTGATCTCGACGGCGTGGTACGACAACTCGCCGAAGAACAAGTTCAATCCCGATCCGAAGGTCGAGGTGCTCTGGGGCGACCAGACGTGGGAAGAGATGCAGTACACCGGCATTCTCTTCAGTCCCGCCGAGGCGACACCAGCGACGACCGCGGAAGCGAAACCGTAGGGATAACGGAGAGGACGGAGGTACCGGAGATACACTGGAGGAACGGAGTTAACGGGGGCATAACGAAGCTTGGGTTGTGTCTCCGATAGCTCCGTTCCTCCGTTGTTTCTCCGATAGCTCCGCCCCCTCCGTTCACAACCTACGGCGCCAGCCTTCCCCTCCCATACAACGCCAGCGCCGCGTCGGCGATCCGCGGATCGAAGTGGCTGCCTGATCCCTGACGAATCAACTCCGCGGCTGCATCGATTGACATCGCGCCGCGGTAGGAACGTGCCGACGTCAGCGCATCCACCACGTCGGCGACACCGATGACGCGGCCGAGCAGCGGGATGTTCTCGCCCGCGAGGCCGTCGGGGTATCCGGTCCCATCCCAGCGTTCGTGATGATGCCTGACGCCAGGAATGATCGCCGTCACCAGGGGACTCTGGATGTTCGCCAGGATGCGCGCGCCGTGAAGGGGGTGCTCCTTCATGGCGGCGTATTCCGCCGGTTCCAGCTTCCCCGGCTTGTTCAGGATTGAATCGGGGACGGCAATCTTCCCCACATCGTGCAGCAGCGCCGAGAGCTCTGCGTGGCCCTGCACGTCGGATCCTTCGCCGATCTCCGTCGCGAGCCGGCGCGAGAGCGCGGCCACGCGTTCCGAGTGCCGATGCGTGTAGCCGTCCTTGGCGTCCACGGTGGCCGCGATGGCGCGGATCGTGTCGAGCAGCAGGCGCTCGAGCTCGCCCAGCAGGCGCACGCGGTGCAGCGCCACCCCCGCCTGGTTGCCCACCGCCGCGAGGAGCTCCAGATCGGCGTCGTTGAACCGTCCCGGCCCGCTGAGCGTGTCGACGTACAGCGCGCCGAGAATCGCATCCGATGTGCGCAGCGGCACACACATCACGGATCGGATCCGCTGACCGATGATGCTGTGCCCTTCCCTGAATCGCTCGTCCGCCGTCGCGTCGTGCGCGAAGGTCGAGACGCCCTTGCCGATGACGTCCGAGACGATCGTACGGCTCACCGCGAACCGCTCGCCGGTCGATCCACCCTGCTTCGTAAACGCCGCCGTGAGCTGGATCGCCTCGGCATCGTCCGGGGTAGTCCCCTGCCGGAGCAGCAACGCGCCGCGATCGGCGCCGGTCACGTCGAGGACCGCGCGCAGCACGTCGTTCGACACGGCCTGCGCGTCCCGTGCGCCGGCGAGGAGCTCCGAAACCGAATGCAGCATCGACAGGTGGCGCTGCACCCGGCGCAGCAGCGTCTGGTCCGGCGCCGCGGGCTGACTCGCGGCGAGCCATTCGAGGTGCGACGGCTCGATCCGCTTCCGGATGACGGTCTCGACGGAGTGATCGCTCGTGAGGTACGCCGTGTGATCGGAGACCTCCGTGTCGGACGGGCGGCACTCCAGGACGGTCGATCCGACGCGAAGGCGATCGCCCGGCGCCATCTGTGCGCGTTCGATCGGCTGGTCGTTGAGGAACGTGCCGTTCGCTGAGCCGAGATCGAGTACGAGCAGCGCCTCCGCGGACGCCTCGACGGTGCAGTGCTTGCGCGATACCGCCTGGTCGTCGACCTGGACCTCGCACTGCGGCATGCGTCCGATTGTCAACGGAGCACCGGGACGCACGGTGAACGCGCGACCATCGGAAGGGATGACCAGATCGAAGAACACTGAGCCCGCGATTATACTCCTCGCATGTTGCTGCGCTCGGCAGTCCTCCTTCTTCTGATTCTCACGTTCTTTGTCGTTCCAAGTGCACAGTCTTCCGGCTGGCTCGACGCGTATCGCGAAACGGCGGCGCGCATCGTCACTGAAGCGACCAGCGGTACGCACGCATGGGATCGTCTCGCGGAGCTCACCGATACGTTCGGCGCGCGTCTGAGCGGGTCCGAGAGCCTCGAGCGCGCGATCGCGTGGGCGGTGGAGACGATGCGACGCGACGGGCTCGAGAACGTCCGCGCCGAGCCGGTCATGGTGCCGCGCTGGGTGCGCGGCGCCGAGAGCGCTGACATAGTTTTGCCAGTCCGATCGCCCTTGACGATGCTCGGGCTCGGCGGCAGCGTCGGGACGCCAGCGGAGGGCATCCAGGCCGAAACGCTCGTGGTCTCGAGCTTCGCGGACCTCGACGCGCACCCGTCAGAAGCCAAAGGCCGCATCGTTGTGTTCAACGTGCCGTTCACCACGTACGGCGAGACAGTGCAGTACCGAGCGAACGGGCCGTCACGCGCTGCGGAGGCGGGCGCGGTGGCGATGCTTCTCAGGTCCGTCGGTCCCGTCGGCCTGCGCACGCCGCACACCGGTGCGCTTCGATACAGCCCGGGCGTGCAGCAGATTCCGGCCGCCGCGATCCCGACCGAGGACGCTGAGCGCCTGCATCGCATGCAGCGGCGCGGAACCAAAACGGTCGTCCAACTAAGAATGGCCGCGAAGTTCCTGCCGGACGTCGAGTCGGCCAACGTCGTCGCCGAGATTCGCGGCCGAGAGCTGCCGGAAGAAGTTGTCGTCGTCGGCGGCCACTTCGACTCGTGGGACGTCGGGACCGGAGCGTCAGACGATGGCGGCGGGTGCATCGCGACCTGGGAGGCGCTGCGGATCGTGAAAGCGCTCGGCCTGCGGCCGCGGCGGACGCTCCGCGTTGTGCTGTTCACGAACGAAGAGAACGGCCTGCGCGGCGGGCTTGCCTATCGCGATCGCTACAAACAGGATCTGGCGCGCCACGTCCTGATGATCGAGTCCGACGGCGGTGTGTTCCGGCCGACCGGATTCGGCTTCAGCGGTAACGACGCCGCGCGCGCGACGGTCGAGCAGATCGGATCGTTGCTCGCCGGCATCGACGCGCACCGGATCGGTCCCACGGGTGGCGGCGCCGACATCGGCCCGAGTGTCGAGGCGGCCCGAATCCCGGCGATGTCACTGAACGCCGACGGCAACTACTTCCTCATTCACCACACGCCGGCCGACACGATCGACCGGATCCGTCCGGATGAAATCGCGCGCGCGACGGCGGCGATCGCGGTCATGGCGTACGTTGTGGCGGATCTGCCGCAGCGGCTGGGACAGTGAACACCAGATAATCGGCGCGTTTCCGATCCTGCTTCGTCGGTTTGATCCCGTCGAGATTCTCTACCGGCAGGATCGACACTACGAGGACCCGGGCACGAGGCAGACGACGACGGACGCGTTCGGCGGCGCCGTCGCCGAAATCGCTGTGAAATGAGCCGTTCACGTGCACGACGAGCGGCGATCCCTGCTCGCGTGCGCGCACGACCGATTCCGCCATCGTTTCGTCCTTGAGACACTGCGACTCGTAGAAGCGCTGAACCATCGCGCGCTGGTCGGCCGGCGTCATCTTGTCGGTGCCCGGCATCGGATGCGACGTCATCGTCTCGACGAAGCGGTCGAAGTAATCGTCCTCGGGACAGCGCTGTTCGGCGGCGTACAGCGCCGGATCGCCGTCGGAGGTTTTGAGCACGGTGAGGCCGCCCTTGGCCACGGCCGAGGCCAGCCGGCGTGGCACGTTGCTCGCGATGATCGGCCATCCTTTGCTCTTCGCAAACTCGACGAGCGGACGGTAGTCGGTCGCATACCGCGGCCACGGACGGGAGCCCTTCAGGAACGCTTCTTCCGCGGTCGTGCCAGCCGCGTACTCGGAGACCAGGCTCTGCACGTCGCGCTCGAACATCTCGAGCGCGAGGACGACGTTCCCGCGCCGGCGCGCGAGACCTTCGAGGATCGCTAATTCCAGCCGGTGGGTATTCGGATCGTCATGCTGCTCGCCGACGAAGACGACGTCGGCGCGCGCCAGGTCCGCGAGCATCGCTTCGAAGTCGGTGAAGCGCTTGCGATCGGAGTCGTAGACGCGCTGGGGGACGTAGCTGGCGGCCGCCGCGGCCAACGGTGCCGCGGCCTGCGCCAGAGAGAAGAGAGCGACGAAAACCATCGTGGCGGGCCGATGCTACCACGCCGCCAGGTACGGCCGCGCCGCTATCGTGCCCGGCGCTTGGCCCCACCCGCCGCGCGTTTTTCGAACTGTACGGTGATCGGTTTCTTCTTGGCCTTGCTGACCGTGTCGAGGCTCTTGCGCAGCGCCTCCATGAGGTTGACGACCTTCGGCGCTTCCTCTTCGACCGGCTCGGCGACCTCGCGGCCCTCGATCTTGGCGTCGATCACCTTGCGCAACTCCTCCTGGTACTCGTCGGTGTAGTCGCGCATCTCGAGCGGCGCCTCGAACGTCTGCATGACCTGCTTCGCGAGCTTCACTTCGTCCGGCTTCACCTTCGCCGGCACGTTCTCGAGCTCGTCGATGGCGCTCATGCTCCGTACTTCGGCGGCGTGGCGCATCGTGTACATCACCAGGCCGTTCTCGCGCGGCTGGACGGCAACCAGATACTCGCGGCCGTAGAGGGCCAGCTTCCCGATTCCGACCTTTCCCTTCATCCCTTCGCGGAGCACCGCGAACGCCTCGCCTGCCATCGGCCCGTCAGGCGCGAGATAGTACGGGCGCTCGAAAAAGATCGGGTCGAGGTTGGAGGCGTCGGTGAACTGCACGAGGTTGATGACGCGCGTCGACTCGGGCCGGACCTTCGCGATGTCCTCCTCCTCGAGCACGGCGTAGCGGCCCTTTTCGAATTCGTAGCCCTTCACCAGTTCGGTGTTCGTGACCTCGCGCTCGCAGGTGGGACACCACTTCTTCTGTTGGATGCGCGTCTGGCACTCGCGATGGAGCTGGTTGAACGAGATGGTCGCCGCGGCATCGGTCGCGGGGAAGACGCGGACCGGCACGTTGACGAGACTGATCTTGAGAGCGCCTTTCCAGGTCGGTCTTGCGGGCATGCTTCTTTCTCAGTTCTGAGTTTTGAGTTTTGAGTTTCGAGTCCTGAGTTACTGCGGCGACGACGCGGGGGTCTGCTTGATGAACTCCACGTCGATCGTCATCTGCACTTCGTCGGCGACCACCGCGCCTCCGGTCTCCATCAGGTTGTTCCACAGCAACCCAAACTGCTTGCGGCTGATCGTGCCGCTCGCTGTCGCGCCGCTGCGGTACCCGTTACGTTGCTTGACGGGGGGCATCGGCCCCTCGACGTCGAGTGCGACCTCGTTGGTGTTGCCGCGAATCGTCAGGTCACCCACCAGTTTGAAACGCCCGTCACCCGCCGGCTCCACCCGCTTGGACTTGAACGTGATCGTCGGATGATTCGCGACGTCGAAGAAATCGGCGCTGCGCAGGTGATCGTCCCGCTTCTGGACCCGCGTGCTCAGGCCGGCCACGTCGATCGTGGCTTCGACCTGCGCCGTCTTGACGTTCTTGCCGTCCCACCGCACGGTGCCCTTCACCGGGCCCAAGTTGCCGCGCACGGTCGAGACCAGCATGTGCTTGGTCGCAAACTGCGCCGAGCTGTGATTCGTGTCGATAGTCCAGGCATCGTCGCCCGCGGCGGCGGGCGCCTGGGCGCCGGCGCCAGCGGTCCCTGCGACGAACGCCAGAACGCCAATCAGCGAAAACACTCGTCTCATTGAAGGTTCCTCCCGAGTCAGACGCCGCGAACGGATAATCCTATATGACGCCTCGCGTCGACGCCACGTCTCCCGCCTTCGCCTTCGGCCACGGCGCGGCAGGCTACGGCGCGCCAGGGCGGGTTTCTGGGACGTAGGGCTCCCGAAGCTCGACCGGCCGCGCTTTGCCGCGAACCCGGAGGTTGATCGCCTCCACGAAGACCGAGAATCCCATCGCGAAATAGATGTACCCCTTGGGGATGTGGTGATGGAAGCCCTCGGCGACCAGCGAGACGCCAATCAGCAGCAGAAAGCTGAGCGCGAGCATCTTGACGGTAGGGTGCCGGTGCACGAAGTCGCTGATCACTTCGGCCGACACCATCATGATCGCAACTGCCAGGATCACGGCCGCCACCATGACCCAGAGGTGCTCGGCCATGCCGACCGCGGTAATCACCGAGTCGAGCGAGAACACGATGTCGAGCAGCATGATCTGAATGATGACGGACGTGAACGACGCCATCACGCGCCGCGACCCGTGACCGGTGTCCCCCTCGAGCTTGTCGTGAATCTCATGCGTGGCCTTCCCGATCAGGAACAGGCCGCCGAGCAGGAGGATCAGATCACGGCCGGAGATGTCGCGACCGAGAACGCTGAAGAGCGGCGCCGTCAACCGGATGATCCACGCGAGCGACATGAGCAGCGCGATCCGCATGAACATCGCGGCGAAGAGGCCCACGCGTCGTGCGCGCTTCTGGTCTTCGGGCGGGAGCTTCGCCGAGAGAATCGAGATGAAGATCACGTTGTCGACGCCGAGCACGATTTCGAGCACGGTCAACGTCGCGAGGGCAATCAGCGCCCCGGGACTCCAGAACGATTCCATCGTCTCTCCGCTCCTTAGAGGTCACAGCGGTGGTTGAGGGCGCCTTGATCCGAGAATCGCTCAGATTCTACCCTGCGGGTTGACCGGTATTGCCGCGCGCAGGTATCTTCAGAATCCCCGCAGCGGGCCCGAGGAGGCAGGCGTGCCCAAGTTCGTCATCGAGCGCGAGGTTCCAAACGCCGGAAAGCTGAGCGAAGAAGAGCTGCACGAGATCTCGGTTCGTTCGATTAACGCCCTGAACAGTCTGGGACCCAAGATCCAGTGGCTGCACAGCTACGTCACCGACGACAAGATCTACTGCGTGTACATTGCGCCGGACGAGGAGACCGTGAGGGAGCACGCGAAGCGGGGCGGGTTTCCAGCCAACCGCGTCACCGCGGTGCGCCGGCTGATCGATCCGACATCGGGTCGCTGACGCCTCAATCCTCGGCGTCGCGGACCGCGTAGTCCGCCATCACTTCGATCGGCGCGGTCAATCCTTCCATCCAGGCGGCCGTCCCGGCCGCGGCCCCCAGCCGGATGCGCGCGCGCTGCACGCAGGGGTCGACGCGGGAGCGTGCGGCGGCGCTCGCAACGACTTTCGCTTCCTGACGAAGCGCGGCCGCCGCGCCCGCCAGCTTCAACGCGCGCCGCGGGCGTCCGTCCGCTTCGGCCCTGATGGCGAGCGCTTCGAACACCTGCATGAGACCGCGTCGATGGTTGATGCGCCGATAGACATCGAGCGCGTCGCCGTACAACGCGTGAGCAGCCTCTGGACTGCCTCGCTCGACCGCGATCCGCGCGAGATCGCTCAGGGCCCGGCCGACGCCGTGGAGGTACTCCTCCTCTCGGAAGATGAGTAGCGCCTCCTCGCAAACCGCCTGGGCGCGATCGAGGTCTCCCATATCGCGGAGGACGTCGGCCTTGGAGCTCAACGTAAAGCCGAGACCGGCCCGATCGCCGACCTGAGGGCGAACCCGGATCACGTCGTCGATGCAGGCCAGCGCCCCGGTGTGATCGCCCAGCTCGTTGAGGACGGTCGCGAGGTTCGTCAGCGATCCGGCGAGGCCGGTCGCGCCGGCGCCGCCGCACGCGCGCCAGCGCTCGACGGCGGTTTCGAACGAGGCGCGAGCCTGCGCGTAGTCGCCTCGGCGGCGCTCGATGACGCCGCGTGCGTTCACGGCCGCCGCCTCGCCCGCGGTGTCGCCCAGCTCCCGATGAATCGCGACGCTCTCGTCGAGGGCCCGCTGGGCCCGATCATAGTCGCCACGCGGCGCGAGCAGCGCTCCCAGATACATGGACGCGATCCCCCGTTCCCGCGTGCGGGTCCGCGGCGGAATCTCGAGGATCGCCTGGAGCCATTCGGCGCCTTCCCCGGCATGATCGCGGGATTCCCAGTATTGGAACAGCCCGAGCCCGAGCCGCAGCGCCCAGGCCGAATCGCCGGCGCCAATCAGGTACTTCAAGGCGGCGCGAGAGTTATCCTGTTCGGTCTCGAAGCGCTCGAACCGCGATTCCTCCTGGCCGTCCGGGCCATCAGATTCCTCCACGAGCACGATGCCATAGGCCGCGTGCGCGCGCCGGATCTCGTCCGCCTCGCCGCTCTCTTCGAGGCGTTCGCGCGCGTACTCGCGGATGGTCTCGAGCATCTGGAACCGAACGTCACCGCGAGAGCCTTCGCGCTGCTCGAGCAGGCTCTTGTCGACGAGCGATGAAACCCCTTCGAGCGTATCGAGGCCGAGGTCGCCTCGCGTGTCGCAGACCGCTTCGACCGCATCGAGCGCCGTTCCCCCGACGAAAACAGAGAGCCTGCGGAACAGCTTCTGCTCGGCAGGCGCGAGCAGGCTGTAGCTCCACTCGATCGTCGCCTTGAGCGTCTGATGGCGTTCCGGTACATCCTGCGCGCGCGATGTCAGCAGCTCCAGCCGGCTTTCGAGGCGCTGAAGCATCGCGGCCGGAGTCAGCAACTTCATGCGGGCCGCGGCGAGCTCGATCGCGAGCGGCAGCGCGTCGAGCCGCGCACAGATTTCCGCGAGTACCGCGGCGTTCTCGCGCGTCGCGGCAAAGCCTGGCTTCACGGCCGCGGCGCGCTGCGCGAACAGCGCAACTGCCGCCGATCGCGCCAACGCATCGGCGCCGGCCGTTCGCCGATCGGGCAATTCGAGCGGGGGCACCGGGAGCTCGTGCTCGCCATACACCCGCAGCACCGTGCGGCTCGTCACGAGCAGCGTCAGGTTCGGGCACGCGGCGGCGAGCCTCGACACGACTTCTGCTGCCTCCGGCAGCAGCTGCTCGAAGTTGTCGAGGACGAGCAGCTTCACGCGGGCGTCGCACAGCTCGGCCGCCACCGAGTCGAGCGGCGCGCGCGCGCCCGTCTCGGTCACGCCGAGCGCGGTGACGAGCGCGGGCACGATCAGCGCGGGTCCCGGCAGCGCCCCGAGCGGCACGAACGCGGTCACCGCGCCGGCCGCGGCCAACTCCGTCATCACCTGAAGCGCGATCCGCGTCTTGCCCGAGCCGCCCGGACCGGTCAGCGTGAGAATCCGTACGTGCGGCTCGTCCAACCGCGCACGGACCGCGAAACCTCTTTCTCGCGGCCGACGAGCGGCGTGCGCGGCTCAGGCGGTCGGTAGGCGGGCGCCTGCCGCGCAGGCTGCGGCGCCTCGTGGAGCCGATCGCGAATCGCCCGCAAGTCGTGCACCAGGTCGGACGTCGACCCGTACCGGCGCGCGGGATCCTTCGAAAGGCACCGCTCGATCAGCCAGGTGAGCGGCTGCGGCGTCTCAGGCGCGAGGCTCGTCACCGAGGCCGGGTCGTCGCGCAGGATCGCGCTCAACGTGTCGACCGGCGTCGGGCGGCTGAACGCACGTGATCCCGTCAGCATCTCGTAGAGGATCGTGCCGAACGAAAACTGGTCTGTCGCGTGCCCGACGGCTATTCCGCGTGCCTGCTCCGGCGACATGTAGCCCACGGTTCCCAGCACGGTGGAGGCGTCGGTCGCGGTGTCGCCCGCCGTCTGCCCCGCGGCGAACTTCGCGAGCCCGAAGTCCAGCAGCTTTGCGCCGCCCGGAGTCAAAATGACGTTGCCCGGTTTCAAATCGCGATGCACGATGCCGAGCGCGTGCGCCGCGGCGAGCGCGTCCGCAATTTCGATTCCGCGCGCGACCGCCTCGTCCACCCGCAGCGGGCCCCGGACGAGCCGTGCCTGCAGGGTCTCCCCTTCGAGGAGCTCCATGACGAGATAGTCGCGGCCAGCCTCGCGTCCGACGTCGAACAGCGTGCAGATGTGGGGATGCGTCAGTCGAGAGATAGCGCGGGCTTCGCGATCGAACCGCTGGCGGCCGTCCGTGCCAGCGGCCACCGACGCCGTCAGGACCTTGAGCGCGACCGGCCGTTCGAGCCGCGTGTCGACGGCGCGGTAGACCTCGCCCATGCCGCCCGCGCCGATCCGCTCGATGATTTCGTAGGGGCCGAAGCGATCGCCTGGAGCTGTCGTCATTCGTAGAGGTTCGGCTCCCAGTCGATGCCCAGCTCGCTTGGCGGGGCCATGTAGCCGAGGAGCGCGGACGAGGCGACCACCACAGGGCTCGCCAGATACCCTTCGCCGCCAAGGCCCATGCGGTTCTGCCAGTTCCGGTTGAACGACGTGATCGCGCGCTGACCCTGGGTGAGCGCGTCGGGACCCTGCCCGAAGCACGGCCCGCACCACGACTGGCGGATGCTGCCTCCAACCGACCGGAACACGTCGGCGATCGACTCACCTCCGAGCCTCGGATCACCGGCTTCGATCTGACGGCCAACTCCGCCCGATCCCGGAAAGATGGCAAACTCCCGCGCGACCCGCGTCGCTCCCCGCGCGCGCGCTGCGCGAAGAACGAGCGCCGCCTGCAGCAGATCGTCGTAGCTACCGTTGGTGCACGACCCGATCAGTGCCTTGTCGAAGGTAATCCGCTCTCGCGCGACCTCCTCCGCCGGAAACGCATTGCCCGGGCTGAAGGGCTTGGCAATCATCGGCCGGATCGCCGAGAGGTCGAGCGTCTCATCAATCTCGTAAACGGCCTCGGGGCCGGGAGCGAACGGCGGATACGGAAGAGCCGTTATGCCCTTGTCGCGATACCAGGCATAGCTGATGTCATCGGGCGCGAAAATCCCATTCTGCGCTTCCGCTTCGGCCATCATGTTCGCGATCGTGTTGCGATAGGCGATCGGCAGCTGACGGTTCGCGTCGACGAGCTCCACCGACATGCCTTGCGACTGCTTGGCGCCCCAGCGCCGCAGGAGCTCGAGGACGATATCCTTGCCGCTCACCCACGGCTGCAGACGCCCCTCGAAGACGACGCGGCGCGCCTTCGCGAGCGTGAAATACACGTAGCCCGTCGCCCACCCGAACCCGAGCGTCGTCGAGCCCACGCCAATGCCGACGGCCCCGTACGCACCGTAGGCACGGCTGTGAGAGTCCGCGCCCGGAATGAACTGGCCCGGCATGACGAGCCCCTGCTCCGGGAAGTAGAAGTGGAAGATGCCGTCGCCGGGCGTCGCGTAGTACGGCTTTCCCATGCCGTGCAGCGCGGCAAACTGGCGGCCGATGCTCGTCTGCTTCTCGTCCGCTTCCACACCCGTGAACACGAAGTGATCGTTCGCGATGGCCGCATGGCGAGGGAAGATCCGATCGCCGCCGGTAATCTGATTGAACGTGTGAATGGCGAACGGCGCGGTGCCGTCAGATGCCGGAAGAAGATCCGCATACACGCGAAGCGTCGCTCCTGGGCGCAAGGTGTCCGGTGACAGATCCTTGTCGACGCGGTGGGCCCAGATGATCTGTTCCGTGCTCGTCATCCGGCGCGCCGTGCGCTCGTCAGGCCAGTCGACTGCCGGCGTCGCCTGGACCGACGCCTTGAACTCGCGCCGGCCAACAACAAAGATCCCGCCGCTCCGGCGGATCTCTTCTTCCTTCGGGCTCAACGGAATCGGGTCGTAGGTTTTGCCTTGCGTCTCGTTGACGAGCCGCCGTGACAAGGGATCGAAGGCGAACTCGTCGCCGTCGCGTGCGTCAGTCACTGCGTCGGGGCTCTGCACGACGTGGAGACCGAGATTGAAGGCGTTGCGGCGGAAGATGTCCCCCATGTTCTGACCGCAGACGATCACCATCTCCAGGCCCGCTTCCTCCGCGACGGCCTTCAGCCCCGCCGGGCTCATCTCGCGGGAGGAGCCGATAGCGAAGCGATCGCCGGCGATCACGAACGTCTCGCCGCGATGGACGCGCGCCCGGAAGTCCGGCATGAGATACCGGAACGCGCCCGTCTTCCAGCGCTCGTCGAGCGTGTCGAGGCTCTCGGAGACGCAGTCTGCCGCGGGCGTGATCTGATCGGTATCGATCGCGTCGAGCTTTTTCGAGAACTTGGTGCCGGGGAGGCTCTTCGGATCCCAGAAGATGAGCGCGCGGCCGCGGATTGAGGTCGTGGACGGACCGGTGTGAGGACCGGCCCCTTCAGTATCGAGAGACTCGGGCGTAACCCCCGGCTTCAATCGCGCGGATTCGATCCAGTGCATCTTCGTAATCGTACCAGAGATGCGGTATTCTGCGGACGTGTTCACATCCGAGGCTGTGACGCGCGGCATCCGCGTCCGCGTCGTCTCCGAGTACGCGCCGGATCAATCGCGGCCATCCGCCGGGCAATGGCTTTTCGTGTACACGATCACGATCTCGAACGAAGGTACCGAGATCGTGCAGCTGGTGACCCGCCACTGGATCATCACCGACGGCAACGGTCACGTCGAAGAGATCCGCGGCGACGGCGTCGTCGGCGAACAGCCGGTGCTCGCGCCTGGCCAGGCGTTCGAGTACTCCTCCCGCTGCCCGCTCAGGACGCCGTTCGGGACGATGAAAGGGACGTATCAGATGGTGACACGCGACGGCGACCGCTTCGATGCACGCATCGCCGAGTTCACCTTGAGCGAGCCTTACACGGTCCACTAACGCGGGCCTAAGAGGCCCCGCGCTCCAGCTTCAAAACGATCGATCGAGAAGAAGCGCGTCCTCGAGCATCATGAGATACCGGCGCCGCGGAATCTCAATCGCGCCGAATGTTTCCAGATGCGGCGTGACCCATTGCACGTCCAGCAGCGTGAACTGCCGGGCGCGCAACCGGTCGACGAGCGCGGCGAGCGCAACCTTCGACGCATCCCGCTCGTGGTGGAACATCGACTCGCCGAAGAACGCTCCCCCGACGGCAACACCATACAATCCACCTGCGAGCTTGCCGTCACGCCAGGCCTCGACCGAGTGCGCGCGACCCGCCGCATGCAGCGCGGAATAGCTCTCGACGATCGCAGGGCTGATCCACGTCCCTTCTTCCCGGTCAGCGGCGCAGGCCTCGATCACACGGCGGAACGCCGTGTCGACGCGGACGTCGAAACGGCCCTGGCGGATGACGCGCGCCAGCCGATGCGGAAGGTGGAACCGCTCGAGCGGCAGGATGCCACGCGGGTTTGGCGAGTACCACCGGATCCGTCCGCCGTCCGACATCGGGAAAAAACCGGTGGCGTATGCTTCGAGGAGCTGCGGGATCGGAATCATGTGGCGATCGACCTGCGCGCCGCGTGTGCCTACGTTTCAGCATATACGCAGTTCCGCGGTAAACTCGCGGCACCTGTTCGATGGCCGTTCCACTCCCCAGGTCGATCAGCTGTCTTCGGACCTATTCGCGCGACGCTTTTCTTCACGATCTGATTGCCGGCATCACCGTAGGGATCGTCGCCCTTCCTCTGGCGATGGCGTTCGCGATCGCCTCCGGTCTGACACCACAGGCGGGCATCTAATGCGCAGTTGTCACGGGATTTCTGATCTCCGCCCTCGGGGGATCGCGCACTCAGATCGGCGGTCCGACGGGCGCCTTCGTCGTCGTGGTGGCCGGTATCGTCGCCGAGCACGGCGTCGACGGGCTGTTCATGTGCACCATGATGGCGGGCGTCATTCTCGTCATTCTGGGCGCGACGGGAATGGGGACCGCGGTCAGGTTCATCCCGCGTCCGATCGTCATCGGGTTTACCAACGGCATCGCCGTGCTCATCGCGAGTACTCAGATTCGGGACTTCTTCGGCCTCCAGACACAGGGAAATCCAGGCGAGTTCCTGCCCCGGATACGGACGATCGCCTCCGCCTTTCCTACGATCTCGGTCGAAGCGACCCTGGTCGCGTCCGCCGCCCTGGCGTTGATGATCGCGATGGCACGATGGACCCCGCGGGTTCCTGGATCGATCGTCGCGCTCGTCTCCGGCAGGCTGGCTGTCGTAGTGGTCGGCCTCGACGTCGAGACGGTCGGATTCCGATTCGGGGGTGTGCCGTCGGGTCTGCCGCGCTTGGCGGTGCCCGACTTCAGGCCCGAGCTCCTCGGAACACTGCTATCGCCCGCGCTGACGGTCGCCATGCTCGGCGCGATTGAGTCGCTGATGTTGGCGGTGGTTGCCGATCGTATGACCCGGGACCGGCACGACCCGAACGTGGAGCTGGTCGCGCAGGGGGTTGCAAACATCGCGTCGCCGCTGTTCGGCGGCCTGCCGGCGACCGGTGCCATCGCGCGCACGGCAACCAACATCCGTTCGGGCGCCCGGACGCCGATAGCGGGCATCATCCATGCGCTGACGCTGCTGACGATTCTGCTCACAGCGGCTCCGCTTGCGCGGCATGTCCCCATGCCCGTGCTCGCGGCAATCCTCCTCATCGTCGCGTGGAACATGGGCGAATGGCGCGAGCTTCCCGACGTGCTGAAGCTGACCCGTACCGATATCCGCGTGTCGGCCGTGACGTTCACGCTGACGGTGCTGGCCGATCTGACGGTTGCCGTCGAAGTCGGCATGGTGCTCGCGGCGCTTCTTTACATCCGCCGCGTGTCAACGACGACGACAGTGTCGAGAGTCACGCCGGAATACCTCGAGACTGGCCGCGCGCACATATTGCAGGGCAAGGTCGTTCCGTCATACGTCGCCGTGTTTCGGATCCACGGGCCCTTCCTTTTCGGCGCAACGGACAAGATTCAGCCGATCGTCGATGCGCTGCACGAGCTACCGCCGATCGTGATGATCCGGCTGCGCAACATGACCGCGATCGACGGCACCGGGATGCACGCGCTCGAGGAGCTGGCCGATCGCCAGCACGCGTCGGGGCGCGATCTGATTCTGTGTGGCGCCCGGGACCAGCCGGCGGCTGTGATGCGGCGCGCCGAATTCCACGCGCACGTCGGCGAAGCGAATATCTGCGCGAGCATTGAGGCGGCGCTGGTGCGCGCGGAAACCCTCCACCTGACCGCGTCTCTTCCCGCCAGGTAAGAAGAATCAGTAGACTGGCCCCGGAGGTTTCATGCCGAAGTTGACCGTCGAAGGCGTTGGCACGTTCGACGTGCCCCAGGGCAAACGGCTCGTCCTGGCGCTCGAGCAGGACGCCGGAATCGATCAGATGCACGCATGCGGCGGAAACGCGCGGTGCACGACCTGCCGGGTCACGTTCATCAGCGGCGAACCGCCGAGGATGACCCTCGCCGAGAAAACCGTGCTCGAGGCGCGAGGCCTGACCGGCGTCCGGTTGTCGTGTCAGATCCTCGCGGAGCATGACATGACGGTTCGTGCCGAGAGCCGCGTGTCGACGACGCCGGGTCGCACCGATCCCGGCCCGACACCCGCATCACAAATCACGCCGCCGCCTCAGTGGACGTAGATGGGTTACGTGTACCGGCGCCTGATGGCCGGAATCAGATAACGGTCGAACGTACCCTGTAGATCGTACCGCGGGCAGAACTTCCAGTCGGCTCGGGCGGCGTCGTCGTTGACGTCCGCCGGCCACGAATCCACGATGCTTTGCCGCCGCGTATCGGTTGCCCAGGTGACCTGCGCGCCGGGAAACGCGTCGACGACGATCTCGCGGATCTCCTCGGCCGACGGATTGAACGCGCGGACGTTGTACGCCGTTCGGGTCAGACGCCCGCGCGGCGCGGCCGCGAGCATCAGGAGCGCGTCCACCGCGTCCGGCATGGCCATGAAGGGAATGCGCGTGTCAGGCCGGACGAAGCAGGAGTACGGCTCGCCTTTGGCGGCCGCATGAATCATTTCCGGCGCGTAATCCGACGTGCCGCCCGACGGAACGGTCGCCGCCGAAATCAGCCCCGGGAAGCGCACGCAGCGGAAATCCACGCGGCCGCTCTGCGGCTCAGCTGAGAGCTGCTTGTAGTGCCTCGCGTAATAGCTCCCGAGCTGTTCGCAGTACAGCTTGTTGCATCCATACATCGTCGTCGGATGGAGCCACTCGTCCTCGCCCACTCGCCCGACGCGGGTCTTGGTCACAAGATCCGGCAGCCCGTATGCGGCGATTGACGACGGATACATGAAGACGACGGGTCGACCGTGCGACTCGGCTTCGTGCTGCGCGAATTCGAGAAGGTTCAGCGTGCCCTCGACGTTGACCTGGTGGGCGGTCATCGGCGTGAACTCGGATCGTGTCGACAGGAGCGCAGCGAGGTGAAAGACCAGCTGCACCTCGAACTCCGCGAGCACGCGTTCGAGGAGCCCCCGATCGAGCACCGATCCGGTGATGTCGCGCTGAACGCGTGCGGCGAGCGCCGGTTCGAGCGGATTCAGATCGAGCGTGACGATCCCGCGGGTCTGGTCGGCCGCGAGGCGTTCGATGAGGCCGTGGCCGATCTCGCCGCCCGCGCCGGTGATCAGAACGACAGGCTTCCGCATTTACTGGAGGTACCCGATTCCCATCAAGATCGAGGCGATGATCGCGAACGCGCACGCGCCGAGGCACGCGAGTCCGGCCAGGATGTGGTCGAGTTTCTCGGGTCTCAGGGGATCGAGCCAGCGGCCGACGAGATACCCGCCGGCGAAGCCACCGATGTGCGCCATGTTGTCGATGCCGGGCAGCAGGAAGCCCATCACCAGGATGCCGATCGCGTAGTTGCCGATCTGGCTGCGAATCAATCGGCTGCCGCTGCGCTCGCCGTAATAGAGGATGGCGCCAATCAGGCCGCACAACGAAGCGGATGCGCCGAGCGTCAGCGCCGCGCCGCCGATGATCGGGATTCGCCCGAACCAATGGCCGATTACAGAGCTGAGCAGGAATCCCGTGGCGCTCGAGAGGACGTACACGATGACCGTGCGTCCCGGACCGTAGAGATCGACGCACGCGGGCCCGATCTGCCGGATGGCCATCATGTTGAAGATGATGTGCAGCAGGCTGCCATGCAGCCAGCCGGCGCTGAGAAGCGTCCACCAGTGCCCGAGGCGGAAGACCGGGAACGCACCTGAGCCGCCGAGGATCACTACCGCCTCCGGCGACGGTGACAGGAAGCCAAAGAGCCCGCCCGTTCCGATGCCGCTTCCGACCAGAACGGACACGCCGAGCATCGCGACGTACAGCAGGATGCAGGCGGTCGTAACCCCTTCGATGAATCCGAAATCGTTGCCGAAGCGCCGGAGCGCCGGCGCGAAGCCCCACAATCCCGGATTCCACCGACCACAGTTCAGGCATCGATCGTCCTGCACGCCCACGAGCCGGCCGCAGGCGCAGACGACCGAACCGGTTTTCTGACGACCGAGCATTCGGGGGAGAATACTGAATCTGGAAACCAGAATCCAGAATTCAGCATCCTGAGTCCAAAGGCTCCCGTGAAAATCCTCGCAACCGGCGGCACGGGATACCTCGGCGGCGCGATCGTCCGGGCCCTCGCGGCGCGGGGCTACGACGTGACGCTGTTCGCGCGCCGCGCATCCGGCGCGCCGCGGAAGGCGCGCGTCGAGCCGTTCGACGGCGACATCCGGGACCGGGCGGCGCTCGAGCGTGCCGCGCGCGGAGCCGATGCCATCTGCCACAGCGCCGCGCTCGTCTCGGTGTGGCGCCGGCGGTGGCAGGATTTCGACGACGTGAACGTCGGGGGCCTGGAAAACGTCCTGTCGATCGCGCGCGCGCTGAACATCTCGCGCGTGGTCTACACGTCATCTTTTCTCGCGCGTCCGCCAGCAGGATCGACCGATCCTCTCTCGGCCAACGACTATCAGCGAACGAAGGTGCTCGCGGATCGCCTGGCCTCACGAGCAATCGAGGAGGGCGCTCCGGTCATCTGTCTTTATCCGGGCGTCATCTACGGGCCCGGACTCATGACCGAAGGAAATCTCGTCGGCCGTCTGCTCCACGACCACCGGTCAGGCCGCCTGCCAGGGCTCATCGGTCCGGAGTGCATCTGGTCCTACGCGTACGTCGAGGATGTCGCGGCGGCGCATGCCGAAGCCGTGGCGCGCGGATCGATCGGCGCACGGTACGAAGTGGGCGGCGAGAACGCGCCCCAGATTCGGCCATTCGAGATCGCCAGAGCCGCCATTGGTCTGGCGCTTCCACGGCGGATTCCTCCCGCCGTCGCGCGGCTCGTGGGCGCGGTTGAAGAAGGCCGGGCCCGGCTGACCGGCCGGCCGCCCCTGCTGACCCGCGGCACGGTCGAGATTCTGACCCGCGACTGGCCGCTCAGCTCCGACCGCGCGATAGCCGAGCTGGGATACCGGATAACCCCTCTTGCTCGAGGGGTTGAACAACTCCTGCAGGGACTTGGTGGAGCCACCCTTTAGGGTGGTTGTGGCACGACCCTTTAGGGTCGTAAGTTACTGAGCGGCTAACCGTACGGCCGATCGGCCGTCTAAGCCACACAGATGCCAGAGAGCGACGCTGTTGCGGTCGCCCGGGCACAGGCCGGGGACCCAGATGCGTTCCGAGACCTCGTCGACCGTCACAGCCGCCGCATCTTTCGGTTGGCGTTCCGCATGACCGGCAACGCCCAGGACGCGGAGGACGTCGTCCAGGAAGCCTTTCTTCGAGCCTACAAACAGCTCGAGCGGTTCGAATCGCGCGCGAACTTCGGGACGTGGCTGCACCGCATCACCGTGAACTGCTCGATCGACTTGATGCGCGCGCGGCCCAAACGGGAAGAGGGACAGGACGAGGAGGCGCTCGAGACCATGGCAACACCGCAGGGAACCAACGGGCCGGAACGGCTCGCGCTCAGCGCGGAGATCCAGGAGCGGGTCACCGACGCGATGGATCGGCTCAGCCCCATGGAGCGGGCGGCGTTCACGCTGCGCCACTTCGAAGGGATGTCGATCGAAGAGATCGGCTCGGCGCTCAACCTGCGAACCAACGCGACCAAGCACAGCATCTTTCGTGCGGTCCGGAAGATGCGCGCCGCGCTGGAGCCATTCGTGACCGCTGGAGGGCGGAGCTCGTAGGCCCGCCGCGAACGTGACACATCCACACGAAGACGATCTCGTTCTGCACTACTACGGCGAGCTCCGCGGCCTCGAAGCCGGATCGCTGGAGCGGCACCTGCGCGAGTGCGACTCGTGCCGGGAGAGCTTCAGTCGTCTCGAGCAGGTGCTCCGCGCGGTGGATGACGCGCCCGTGCCCGAGCCCTCAACGGACTTCGAGGCGGCCGTCTGGACGCGGCTCCGGCCCGGATTGCGGGCCAACCGGCCGCCGCGCCGTTCGGCATTCGGCATTCGGCCTTCGGCATTCGGTCTGCCCCGCTGGGTGTTCGCCGGCGGGATCGCCGCCCTCGTGGTCATCGCGTTCCTGACCGGCGCGTTGTGGCGGCAGGCGCGGCAGGAACCGCAGCAGGCCGCGGTCAAGAAGCCCGCTCCAGAAGAAGCGGGTGGCGCGGCGGCCGATCTTCGCGAGCGTCTGCTTCTCGCCGTCGTCGGCGAACACCTGGAGCGGACCGAGCTAGTGCTCGTGGAGCTGCTGAACGCGAGCGGCACCGGCCTCGTGAACATTTCCGCCGAGCAAGAGCGGGCGCAGGACCTCGTGTCCGAGAACCGGCTCTATCGACAGACGGCGCAGAGCGTCGGGAATCTGGCGATCGTCAGCCTGCTCGACCAGCTGGATCTCGTTCTCACGGAGGTGGCCGGCGGGCCGTCAGCAATCCCGGCGGCGGATCTCGATGCGATGCGGAGGCGGATCGAGGGGCAGAACCTATTGTTCAAAGTCCAGGTCGTCCGGTCGGCGTTGGGCGCGCAGGAACGCGACGCCATGACCCGGCAGGTGCGGGTGACCTCATAAAGGGTTGATGTCAATGAAGACGCGAGTCATGTGGAAAGGAATCATGGCGATGGCCGGCGCCGTCGTGCTCTCGGCCGTGCCGGTCATCGCCCAGCCCGGCGCCAAAGCGCCGAAGCCCGGTGCTGTCCCAGGCGAAATCCCCGGTGGCGAGTTCGCCTTGCCGCCGGGAACCGGGGCGCTCGAGCGACCAGGTGCGCCAATCGATTGGAGCGAGCAGCGCGAGGATCGCGAGCAGGAGCGTGCCCGCGAGACTCGGCAGCGCGAGCGGGAGCTGTACGAGTCCGGGATCGAGGCGCTGGACGACGATCGCTTTGATCGCGCGCTTGAACGCTTCAACCGCGTGATCGAGATGAACGGCTCCAACGTGGATGGCGCGAAGTACTGGAAAGCGTACGCGCAGAACCGCCTCGGCCAGCGCGCCGAATCGCTCGCCACGATCGCCGAGCTGATCAAGTCGCATCCCAACAGCCGGTACGTCACGCAGGCAAAACAGCTCGAAGCAGATGTCCGCCGCACCACCGGCCAGCCCGTCAATCCCGAGACCCAGGCCGACGAAGAAATGAAATTGATGGCGCTCAACGCGCTGCAGCATCAGGATCCCGAACGCGCCGTGCCAATGATCGAGAAGCTGCTCGCCGGAAACAACCCGCCAAAAGTGAAGAAACGCGCGCTCTTCGTGCTCGCGCAGATCGACTCGCCAGCGGCACGACAGTTGCTCGCGAAGATTGCGAGGGGAGAGGGCCACCCCGACTTGCAGCGCGCAGCGATTCAGTACCTCGGGATTCACGGCGGGCGGGAGAGCCGTCAACTCCTCGAGGACATCTACAAGAGCACGTCCGATGTCGACGTCAAGCGCCGGATCCTGCAGGCCTTCATGGTGTCGGGCGAGCGCGCGCGACTCCTGCAGGTCGCGCAGGGCGAGACGGTGCCCGAACTGCGCGGCGAAGCCGTGCAGCAGCTCGGCGTCATGGGCGCCCACGACGAGCTCTGGCAGCTCTACACGAAGGAATCGTCCCGCGACGTCAAGAAGCGGATTCTGCAGGCGATGTTCGTCGGCGGAAACGCCGAACGCCTCATTCAGCTGGCGAAGAGCGAAAGCGATCCCGAGCTGCGTCGCGTGGCGGTGCGGAACCTCGGCCTGATGGGATCGAAACGCACCGGCGACGCGCTCGTCGAGATCTACACGACCGACAAGGATCCGGAGATCCGCAAGGCGGTCGTCCAGGGACTGTTCATTCAGAACAACGCCGAGTCGCTGGTAGCGATCGCACGGAAGGAAAACGATCCCGTGATGAAGCGAGAGATCGTTTCGAAGCTCTCGCTCATGCGGTCCAAGGCTGCGCTGGATTACCTGATGGAGATCATAGAGAAGTAGGCCCGACCTTCAGGTCCGGCGCGTCGCTCGAGCTTCAGGTCGGGCGTATCGGAGCCAGCCATGCGTCTAAGAACACTCGGATCATGCGTTATCGCGTCGCTCGCGGTGGGGTACCAGGCGGAAGCCCAGGTCCGAATCGACAACGGGACGGTCACCCGCCACAACGGCGCGGCCGGACTCGAACGGACGTTCCGGCCGCTCGTGAAAACCGCGAACGATCCGTATTGGATCGCCTACGCGGTACCGATGGTCGATGGCGACCGCGTCATGTGCTGCTGGCGATCGTCGAACGGCTCGACGTGGATTGAAGGGGGCGTGTCCATCCGATCGGGCGGCGACGCGTGTTGCGGTGTATGCAGCATCGAACCGGGTCGGAACGACGGCATCAACATCTCCAGCCGGGAAGGTTCTACGCGTCCGGTTCAGCTCGAGTCGTCGCGCTTCTCGATCTTTTACCGCGTCGTCAGCGGAGCCGTCGAACGGGTCCGAGTCTTTTCCGAGGACTGCGCGCTCGATGCCGGCGGCCGCGCCGTTCAGTGGATTGACGACGCGAAGCCGGCGGAAAGCGTGGCGCTGCTGATGACGCTTGTCGCAGGGCCTGACAAGTCCGGCGCTCCAGGCGCGGGGTCCGATCGCGTCGTCGACGCCGCGGTGACGGCGGTCGCGTTGCACGCGGATGCGTCGGCGGACGCAGCGCTCGAAGCGCTGGTCGCGCGCGACCGCCCCGATCGGCTGCGGAAGAAGGCGGCGTTCTGGCTCGGCCAGGCGCGCGGACGCCGCGGGTTCGAGACGCTGCGCCGGATGGTGGCCGACGACCCCAGCCTCGCCTTTCGCAAGAGCGCGGTCTTCGCGATCTCGCAGAGCCGCGAGGCCGAAGCCTTGCCGACGCTCGTCCAGCTGGCCAGGCGGGACCCGAGCCCCGAGATTCGTGGCGAAGCGCTCTTCTGGCTCGCGCAGAAGGCGGGCCGGAAGGCGTCGGACGCGATCACGGACGCCATCGAGAACGATCCCGAGACCGACGTCAAGAAGCGGGCGGTGTTTGCGCTGAGCCAGCTCCCGAAAGACGAAGGAGTGCCGCTGCTGATTCAGGTCGCGCGCACCAACCGCAGCCCCGCCGTCCGCAAACAGGCGATTTTCTGGCTCGGCCAAAGCCGAGACCCACGCGCACTGGCATTCTTCGAGGAGGTACTGAAGTGAAATCCATACTCATCGCCGTCGCGCTGTTGTCGTCAGGGCCCGCAGCCCCGGCGCTCCAGCCCGCGCAGACCCCGGCCAAGGAAACGCGTCCGACCGTGGATCCGGAGCTGCGGGAAATGGCGCTGCGCGCGATCATCCAGGAGGCGGATACGCCGAAGCTCATTGCCATGTACGACAAGGAGAAGGACGAGGAATTCCGCGAAATCATCCTCCGCCAGATTGCGCAGCGCGACGATCAGCACGCGCGGCAGAAGCTCACCGCGGTCGCGAAGCAGGATGCGGACCCGGAAATGAGAGAAGTGGCCATCCGCCACATCGCGCAGCGAAGCGAAAGCCCTGCGCTCATCGAGCTGTACGACGGGCAGAAAGACAGCGAGGTCAAGGAGATCGTCATCCGGCAGCTCGGTCAGCGGAGCGACGCCGTGTCGCGACAGAAGCTCATCGCGATCGTGAAGACCGAAAGCGACGAAGATCTGCAGACGACCGCGGTCCGGGCTCTGGCCCAGCGCGCGACGACCCAGGAGCTGATCGATCTATACGACGGCGTGCACGACAGCGAGGTACGCGAAGCGCTGATTCGGGAACTCGGCAAGCGGAAGGACGAGCTCGCGCGCACCAAGCTGCTCGCGATCGTCGAAGGAAAGTAGCGTAGGACGGGCCTAGTGAACGCCCTTGCTCATCTGAAGCGCCGTCGGGTCGGCGCCGAGGCGGCGGATCGCCGTCTCCCACATCGTGAGGGCATCCACGTCAAAAATCAGATCCGGCTGCACGTCGGCGAGCAACCATGAGGATTGTTCGAGCTCGCCATCGAGCTGCTTCGGGCCCCAGCCCGCGTAGCCGGCGAGGACACGGGCGCGGGGCGCCGGCCGTTCCTCGAGCACCCGCCGCAGCAGGACCGGCGACGCCGATAGGTACACGCCGTCGACGATGCGGCGCGCGTCGGTCCCGGAGGGCTCTTCGCCGAGCAGGATCCATCCGCGCTGCGGCTCGACCGGGCCGCCCATCCACAACACGAGCCCGCTGTCTTCGCTGAGCGGTGGATCGAGCCGGACGACGCTGGCCGCGGCGACATCGGTCGGACGATTGAGAACGAGGCCGAACGCGCCGTCAGGCTCGTGCTCGCAGAGCAGAATGACCGCGCGGACGAAGTTGGGGTCCTGCAGCTGGGGCATCGACAACAGGAGCGTCGGGGCGAGGGACATGTCCTCTATTTTACAGGACGGCGTTCCGCCGATTTGATGTACCCCTTCATTCTGTGGAGATCCTCGATGAACCGTTGCCGCTCGGATTCGCGCGCGGCGGAGTCAGGCGCGCGGAGGATCGCGGATGGGTGAATCGTGGCACTGACAATGGGCGCCAGTGGCGAGTCGACCCGCTCGCCGCGTTGCGCAGATACCTTGAAATTCCGGCCAAGCAGCGCCTGCGCGGCGGTCGCGCCGAGGCAGACGAGCACCGCCGGTTTGACGAGAGCAATCTCGGTTTCGAGCCACGGCCGGCATGCCGCGATCTCTGACGCGTTCGGCTTCTTGTGGATGCGGCGTTTGCCGCGCGGTTCCCACTTGAAGTGCTTGACCACGTTGGTGACGTAGACGCCGGAGCGATCGATGCCCACCGCCTCGAGCGCGCGGTCCAGCTCGCGCCCTGCGGGGCCCACGAACGGCCGTCCCGTCAGATCTTCCTGATCGCCAGGCTGCTCGCCGACGAACATGATCACCGAGCCTTTGCGCCCTTCGCCGAATATGGTCTGGGTTCCGCGCTTCCAGAGCGGACACGCCTTGCATTCGGCGGCGGCGGCGCGCACCTTCGGGATCGTGGGGCGATCCGGAATGAGGTCGGCGGCGGAGAACGGCGGCCTTCGAGGAGGACGCTTCGCCATTTCTTCTGCTCAGACGGTAACGGAGGAGACGGAGGTACCGGAGAAACAACGGAGGAACGGAGTTAACGGAACAAAACGGATTCGTCTCCGATGACTCCGATCCTCCGTTATTGCTCCGCTATCTCCGACTCCTCCGTTCTCTTGCCCATTGCATATGTCCGGCCACCATCGGATCTGCGATCGATGGCGCATCGGACTCGTGAACCTCATCCAGCGCGGCGGCTGCATCGGCGTCGCCTGAGTTGCCGATTGCGACGGCGAGGTTCCGCCGGAGGCCGCGCACGCCCGCTCGACTCATCGCGCTGTCTCCGACGAGCGCCTCGAGTTCGTCGTCCCGCAGCCGCCAGAGCGCGGCGAGCGAGGCGCCATCGAGCGCAGCGCGCGGGAGCCATGCTCGGGCGCCCGACGCCGGCGGCGCCGGCGCGAGATTCCACGGGCAGACTTCCTGGCAGACGTCGCATCCATACGCGTGCGTCCCGATCGCGGGCCGCAGCGCTTCAGGAATCCCGCCTTTCAGCTCGATCGTCAGGTACGAGATGCAGCGCGTCGCATCCAGTACGCGCGGCGCGGCGAAGGCATCCGTCGGGCATGCCTCGAGGCAGAGCGTGCAGGATCCGCACTGATCGAGTGCTGGAGGATCCGGATCGAGCGCCACGTTGCAGATGATTTCCGCGAGGAAGATCCACGATCCGAGGTGCGGGCTGATGAGGCACGTGTTCTTGCCGATCCAGCCGATACCGGCGCGCTGGGCGTACTGCCGCTCGAGGACGGGACCGGTATCGACGTAAGACTTCGCTTCGAACGTCTCCCCGGCGCGCTCGCGCATCCAGGCGGACAGCGCATCCAGCTTCGAACCGATGACGGCGTGATAGTCCTCTCCCCACGCGTAGCGGGAGATCGCCGCGGCGCCGGACTGCCGCTGCTCGGTCGAGTACGGCCGATCGGTGTTGTAGAGCATGCCGAGCGCGACGACCGATCGCGCCGACGGCAGCACGCGCCGTGGATCTTCCCGGCGCGGCGCGCTGCGCTCGAGATAGCGCATCTCACCCGCGTAGCCGCTCGCAAGCCAGTCACGAAAGTGGCGCGTCTCGGGCAGCGCGTCGGCGGGCGCGATGCCGCAGAGATCGAAGCCCAGCTCGCGCGCCCTGGTTTTTACCTCGGCGGACGTCACACGATGTTCCTTGCCGATTATAGAATTCGCATGCATTGGATTCTGGCGTCATCTGCGTTCATCTGCGTCGATCTGCGGCAATGACCGCGCTGTTCGCTTCACTTGCCGCTGTGCTGGCTCTGGCTGGTCAGGCCACCCATGCTCCCGACGATTACAAGCGTCTGATCGACCACTACCTCGCGTCAGGCGCCGCGGACGTGCCCTCGGCGCTCCTCGCGTGGCCGCCGGACCCGCTTCAAGAAGCGGTCGTCGAAACGATCAATCCGAGGAAGGCGGAGCAGAAGGCGTCCTTCTACCCTGCCTCTTCCCGCGATGATCTCGTGCGGTGGCTGGAGGCGGCCGCGATGGCACACCTCGAAGCCGCGCGCCTGGCGGTCCGGAATGAGCGGTCGGATCAGGCGGCCTGGCTTCTTGCCTCGGGGCGGACCGTGATCACGCGACTGCGATCGATCGTCGATCCCCGCCGGCGCCGGTCCCTCGTCGGCCCCGCGCTTCGCACGGCTGAAGCAGAGCCCGCTTTCGCCGCACGCTGGTTCGTTGCCGGCGGAGAACTGCTGCACGGCACACCACGGCTCGGGGCAGCGCACACGCATTTCGAGGCGGCCATGGACGCATACCCGAAGGACGCCAGAATCCGGCTCGGCTTCGGGACCGTGAACGAAATGGAAGCGGCCGACTCGGTGCTGGAGATTGTCGCGACCCACGGTCCGCCCAATCGAACGCGCCAGGACGCTGAAACCCGCCGCCGCCGGCTGCTGCGGGAGGCCGCGAGCGCCTACGAGATGACGCTGAAGTTGAATCCTGCGGAGGTCGAGGCGCGCGTTCGACTCGGGCGCACGATGATGCTCCAGAACCGGCGACGGGAGGCAACCACGACGCTGGAAGCTGTTCGATCGTCGAAGCCGACGCCTTCGCTGACGTATCTCGCGTGCACGCTGCTGGCCCTCGTCCAGCACCAGAGCGGCCGCGCGAAGGAGGCCGAGCGTCTGTATCTGGAAGCGCTCGCGGCCTGGCCGGACGGGCAACGAGCCGCAATCGGCCTCAGTCATGCCCAGTGGCTCCAGAGACAGCTGCTCACGACCGACTTTCTCCACCGCCCGCCCGACCGGCGGCCGGATCCCTGGGCTGCGTATTCGTTGGGACAGTTCACCCGTGTCGATACGTCGATCGCGGAGCTTCGCAAGACGATCTGGCCGTGAAATTGATCGCCGCGCTCACAATCGTCCTCGGATGGCTGACGCTCGACGGTGTCCTCCTCCTGCAGCCGATCTTCAAGTCGGGCGTGGAGATGGTTCGCGTCGACGCGCTCGTCGTGCGCGACGAGAAACCGGTCGCCGATCTGAAAGCCGAAGATTTCGAAGTGTTCGACAACGGCGCGCGTCAGACCATCGACCACGTGCTCTCGGCGGAAGATCCGATCGATGTCATGCTGACGCTCGACACGAGCGCGAGCCTCGACAAGGCCGAACTGAAGCATCTCGCCGACGGGGTCCGATCCGCGGTCGCCGATCTCAAGCCGGGCGATCGCGCCGGATTGATCACGTTCTCCGAGGAGCTGTCGCAGCTGCTGCCTCTGACCGGTCGCCTCGATCTGCTGCCCGCTTCCCTGAACCGCCTCGAATCGTCCGGCGCAACCACGCTGATCGATGCGGCCTACGCAGCGCTGTTGTCGACGCGAGCGAGGGGCCGGCGTTCGCTGGTGCTGCTGTTCACCGATGGACTGGACACGTGGAGCTGGCTCGAGCCCGAATGGGTTCTCGCGGTCGCGAA
Source organism: Vicinamibacterales bacterium (assembly GCA_036258175.1). Lineage (GTDB taxonomy): Bacteria > Acidobacteriota > Vicinamibacteria > Vicinamibacterales > 2-12-FULL-66-21 > DATAEE01. The sequence continues at coordinate 88,787 of DATAEE010000279.1, read as the reverse complement.
GCGCAGCGAGACGGTCATCTACACCGTCGAGCTGCGCGAGGCCGTGGCGCCTTTCGTGAGGATACCCGGCGTTCGCGGGAGAATTGAGCCGCGCGACTACTATCGCGCCGCGACGCGGTTTCTCGACGACATTGTCGAGACCACCGGCGGCCGCCGGCTCGACGCCGGCGACTTCGATCGGCTGCAGGCCACGCTGAAATCGGTGATCGGCGAATTCCGCCAGCGGTATGTGATCGCGTATGCGCCGCAGGGCGTGACGCAGGACGGCTGGCACACGTTGGACGTCCGAGTAAAACGGCGCGGAGTCACCGTCCGGGCAAGGCCCGGTTACTCACGGTGATTCCAATCGCCAATCGACAATAATCAACAATCGCCAATCAGCAATCGTCGATAAATCGCCAATCCCCAATCCAGAAATCGTCAATAGTCTAGTTCTTGACCAGCTGCCTGAGCACGTAGGGCAGAATCCCGCCGTGGCGAAAGGCGATCAGTTCTTCCGGCGTGTCGATCCGGACATCCGCCTTGAAATTGATGACGCTGCCATCTTCCGCGACGGCGCGCACGGCGAGATCGCCGCGCGGTCGCAGCCCGCCCAGCGCGATCGCAATCTCGTAGACTTCGCGTCCCGTGAGCTTCAGCGACGCGGCGTTCTCGCCCGGCTTGAACTGAAGCGGCAACACGCCCATGTTGACGAGATTGCTTCGATGGATTCGCTCGAAGCTCTCCGCGATGACCGCCCGCACCCCGAGGAGCAGCGTGCCCTTCGCCGCCCAGTCGCGCGATGAACCGGATCCGTACTCCTTGCCGGCGAGGACGAGCAGCGGCACGCCCGCCGCTTTGTAGTCCATCGCCGCGTCATAGATCGTCGTCACTTCTCCGGAAGGAAGCATGGTGGTCCAGCCTCCCTCGGTCCCCGGCGCGAGCTGATTGCGGAGGCGGATGTTCGCGAATGTGCCGCGCACCATCACCTCGTGATTTCCGCGACGGGCGCCGTACGAGTTGAAATCGCGCGGCTGGACGCCGTGCGCGATCAGATACCTCCCTGCCGGGCTGTCGGCCGGTATCGAACCCGCCGGCGAAATGTGATCCGTGGTCACGCTGTCACCGAGAACGGCGAGGACCCGCGCGCCGCGGATGTCGGTCGGCGCCGGCGGCTCCATCGTGATGCCGTCGAAGAACGGCGGGTTGCGGATATAGGTGGAGTCTGCTTCCCAGGCGAAGCGGTCCCCTGTCGGGGTTGGCAGCTGACGCCAGCGCGCGTCCCCATCGAACACGTGCGCGTACTTTTCGAGAAACATGCTCGACTTGACCGACGCGAGCATGGCTTCCTGAATCTCGCGCTCGGTCGGCCACAGGTCCCGGAGATAGACGTCCTTACCGTCTCGATCCCGGCCGAGCGGTTCGGACGTGAGGTCCACCTGCATCCTCCCCGCGAGCGCGTAGGCGACCACGAGCGGCGGCGACGCAAGGTAGTTCGCCCTCACCTGCGATTGGATGCGGCCCTCGAAGTTGCGGTTGCCGCTCAGCACCGACGCGACGATCAGGTTGCGGTCCCTCACGGTCGACGAGACGGGCTCGGGCAGCGGACCGCTGTTCCCGATGCAGGTCGTGCAACCGTAGCCGACCAGATTGAATCCGAGCTTTTCGAGGTACAGGAGCAGGCCGGCCTTTTTCAGATACTCGGTGACAACCATGGATCCCGGCGCCAGACTGGTCTTCACCCACGGCTTTGTCGTCAATCCGCGCTCGACGGCCTTCCGCGCAAGGAGCCCCGCGCCGATCATCACGCTCGGATTCGACGTGTTCGTGCAGCTCGTGATCGCGGCGACGACGACCGACCCATGGTCGAGTGCGGCAGCGGCCTCAGACAGCGTTTCCTCCACCGCGACGGCGACGCCGCCGGTCTCGCGGGGCTGGGTCGCTTCGCCCGGGTTCGGCGCGGTCGCCGCCGGCCTGGTTCGCCGCTCACCGAGCATCGTCTCGAGCGCCTGGTTGAAACGGAGCTTGGACTGCTTGAGCGGCACACGATCCTGCGGCCGCTTCGGCCCCGCGAGGCTCGGTTCGATCGTTGCCAGATCAAGCTCAATGATCTCGTCATACGCAGGATCGGGAGCGCCGGCAACCCGGAAGAGCCCCTGCTCTTTCGCGTAAGCCTCCACCAGGTTGACGTGGCGCTCGTCGCGGCCGGTCAGGCGCAGGTAGTCGAGCGTCATGTCGTCGATGGGACAAATCGCAATCGTTGCGCCGTACTCCGGCGACATGTTGCCGAGCGTGGCGCGATCCGCGATGGTCAGATCCTCGAGGCCGGGTCCAAAGAACTCGACGAACTTCCCGACGACGCCATGCTTGCGCAGGCGTTCGGTGACCGTGAGCACGAGATCCGTAGCGGTCGCGCCCTCCGGTAGGCGGTTCACGAGTCTGAAGCCGAGCACCTCCGGGATGAGCATGGAGATCGGCTGACCGAGCATCGCGGCCTCCGCCTCGATACCGCCGACGCCCCATCCCACGACGCCCAGGCCGTTCACCATCGTGGTGTGCGAATCCGTCCCCACCAGAGTGTCTGGATACGCAAGCGTGTCGCCGTCGACGCTCTCGTGGAAGATGACGCGCGCCAGGTACTCGATGTTGACCTGATGGACGATGCCGGTGTCCGGCGGTACGACACGGAAGTTCTGGAATGCGTCCTGACCCCAGCGGAGAAAGACGTATCGTTCGCGGTTGCGTGAAAACTCGAGTTGCGCGTTGAGCTCGAAGGCGTTCGGTTCTGAAAAATGGTCGACCTGAACGGAATGGTCGATGACGAGCTCGACCGGCTGGAGCGGGTTGACCCGCCGGGGGTCACCACCGAGCCGCACGACGCCGTCCCGCATCGCGGCGAGATCGACGACGGCGGGCACGCCGGTGAAGTCCTGCAGGAGCACGCGCGCCGGCATGAATGCGATCTCCTGCTGCAGATCGGCGGCCGGATCCCAGGCCGACAGCACGCGGATCGCATCCGCCGGCACGAATTTGCCGTCCTCGCGGCGGAGGAGGTTCTCGAGCAGGATCTTCTGCGAGTACGCCAGGCGTGAGACGGTCGGGAACCCGGCCCTCTCCAGCGCAGCAAGGCTGAAGATCGTGTACCGCTCGCCGCCGACTTTGAGTGTGGTGCGTGTGTTGAAAGAATTGCGGGAAGCCATCGGTCAATCATTACTCAAGGTGCTTGAGGTGCTCAAGGTGCTTGAGGTGCTCACGGTGCTCAGGGTGCTCAAGGTGCTTTAGAAAGGTCGTTGATAAACTTGACGGCGCTCCATGCGTCTGCGAGTCGTAAACCACACCCACCACGCAGCTGTGCATAGAACGGCTCCGACCAGCGGCGCGACCAAGGGCGCGTAGACGATCGGCCATCCAGCGTAGCGGAACAGTCTAGCCATCCTGGGGATCAGGGCCAGCACCGGCCAATAGTAGATTTCCAGCATCCTCACGAGCCAGGCATGGTCGCGAGGCGTAATCCCGAGAAGGCCGAAGAGCGGCCGGAGCCAGAGAAGCGACGACCAGTAGATCCAAATCATCGCGAAGCTGGTTCCACGCGCACTCATGGGAAGGTTCGACTCAGAAACTCTTTCGCCACAGCCGCCGGGTCGCGGCGCTGGGCGTCGACGGCATAGTTCATCGCGCGCATGTCGTCGGCGGAAATGGCGCCGGCCAGTCGCGCGAGCGCGGCCGCCACGTCCGGATGCGCGAGTAGCGTCGCCGTACGCGCGACGGGCGCCGCTTCGTACGGGGGAAAGTAGTGCCGGTTGTCTTCGAGCATGAAGAGACGAAGCCCGGCGATCAGCCCGTTCGTCGCGTCGCCAGCGATGAGATCGACCTGACCGTCGGCGAGCGCGCGATACATCAGCGCCAGATCCATGACGCGCGGCTCCTCGGCGAACCGAAGCCCGTACGCCTGCGCGAGCCCACGATACCCATCGGCGCGCTCGATGAACTCATAGCCGAAACCCGCGCGCCAGGAAGGCGCGTGCGGCGCCGCGTCTTCGATTGTCTTGAGCCCCAGCCGCCGCCCCTCCGCCTCGCGAACGAGGATCGCGAATGTATTGTCGAACCCGAGCGGTGCCGCGAGCGTCACGCCCGCCGCGGCGTACCGCTGTCGAACCCGCTCGAACACCGGCAGCGCCTGAGAACCTTGAACCCCTGGAACCTTTGGAACCCCTGGAACCCTTGCAACCTCCTCCTTGAAGATTGCCGTCAACGCCGTTCCCGTGTACTCGACGTAGACGTCGATCTCGCCCGCCCGCACCGCGCGATCGCAGATGAACGTTCCTCCCAGGTTGAGTCGGCGCTCGACCGCCACGTTTGCCCATCGTTCGATGGCGCCGGCCACGATCTCGCCGAGCACGAGCTGTTCGGTGAAATTCTTGGAGCCGACCCGCACGACGGCTCGGCCGGAGCCGCGCGCGATCAACAGTGAAGCTGTGGCAATCGCCGCAGCAGCAAGGACGAAGACGACGATTACTCCGGCGGGTGCGCGCCGCCGGCGCCGCGCGGCACGTGAGCTTCCGGGAGTGAGCCGCCGTTCAACGGCGGTCAACCCGCCATCGACGATGAGCGCAAGCGCCGCGGCCGGGATCGCGCCGGCGAGGATCACGACCGGATCCACCATCGACAGGCCGCGAAAGATGTACTCGCCGAGCCCTCCGGCGCCGATGGCGGCGGCGATCGTCGCGGTGCCGACGCCGACGACGGCCGCCACACGGATGCCGGCGACGATGGAAGGAAGCGCAAGCGGCAGCTCGACGAGCCGGAGGAGCTGGCGCTTTGTCATCCCCAACGCCGTTCCAGCCTCGCGAAGCGCAGGATCCACGGAGCTCAAACCCGCGGCGGTTGTCCGGACAATCGGCAGCAGCGCGTACAGAATGAGCGCCACGAGCGCGGCCCGCGCGCCGAGTCCGACAAATGGAATAGGGATCAGAAACCCGAGCAGCGCAAGGCTCGGTATCGTCTGCACGACATTCGCGACCGCGACGATCGGCCGGCCGGCGCGCGGACGTCTCGCGGCGAAAATGCCGAGCGGCAGGCCGATCGCGATCGCGACGAGCGTCGAGATTGCGACGAGGTAGACGTGCTCGCTGGCCAGTCGCACCAGCTCGGCCCGATGGGACGACCAGAACTCCAGGAGCCTCATCGCCGTGGCATCGCGTCGAGCAGCCGGCGGACGCGAGCATCCTGCGAGCGCGAAACGGCCGCCGGGGTGTCGCACACCGCGAGGGCACCGTCCACGAGGATGCCGACGCGATCGGCGAGCGCGAACGCCTCGCCGATGTCATGCGTGACGAGCAGTATCGTCTTGCGGACGCGCGACTGAATGCGGCGCAGCTCGTCGTGCAGCTCGACCCGCGTGACAGGATCGAGGGCGCCGAAGGGCTCGTCCATCAGCAGCACGGGTGGATCAGCGGCGAGCGCGCGCGCGACGCCTGCCCGCTGGCGCTGTCCGCCCGACAGCTCCGCCGGCCACCTGTCGGCAAAGCGAACCGGCTCCAGCCCGACGAGCTCGAGCAGCGCCGCGATCTCGCCAGCTCCGAACGGGCGATCGTCGAGCCGTGGGACGAGCGCGACGTTCTCGGCGATCGTCATGTGCGGAAACAGCGCGATTTCCTGAAGGACGTAGCCGCAGCGACGGCGGAGCGCGATCGGGTCCCACTCGCGCGTGTCCCGGCCTTCAACCAAGACGCGGCCCGCATCTGGCTCGAGCATGCGGTTCACGAGCCGCAACGCCGTCGTCTTCCCTTCCCCGCTGGCGCCGACGAGCGCGACCGTCTCGCCTGGTTGAACGGTCAGTGAGAAGGCGCGGAGGACCTGCCGGCCGCCGCGCGCGATGGTTACATTGTCGAAACCAATCACGAGCGCATCCATTCTTCAACCGCAGATGGACGCAGATCAACGCAGATCATCGTTCTATCGGGCTATCGGGCTCGCGCTTTGCGAGATCCACCGCGGAGGCGGCCGAACGAGGATCCCACTCCTGGGTGAGCGCAGGAACGAAGGCGTCGGTACGACCGATTAGAACGCCATGACCAGCGCACCGGCGACAACCACACCCGTACGCATCTCGTCGTCGAAACTGAAGCCGCCGTCGCGGACGAGCACGCGCGCATCGCCGCGAAGCCCCCAGCCCTTGAAGAAACCCTGGCCGCCCGACGACAACCAATACGTCACCCCGCCGCCCGCGTGGTACGCGATGCCGGTGTCGACCAGCGACTGGCCCTCGTGAAGCTGACGGAGATAGCCCACGCCGCCGCGAATGAACGGCACGATCTTCCCGTGCGGGCCGAAGTGATAGGTGACGGCGCCGTCGATCGCGTACTCGTCGAGATCCTCGACCGCCGTCGTATCCGGGATGTCTTCGGCATCGCTCGTGAGGCGCGTGGAGACCTGATGACGGGCGAAGAGGCCGCCCGCTTCGATCGCGAGCCGCGGCGTCAGATAGAAGGCAAGCCGGCCTTCAACTCCCGCACCCGCGGTCAGCTCGCTCGACCCCACGAAGAGCGTGAAAGGCCCACCGCCCGGCTGGTTGCGAGTCTCCGTTGCGTCGTCTCGTCCGAGCGAGGATCCGCTGGCCCAGAGGCCGCCAAGCGAGAGCTCGAACGATCGCGGCCGTGCCTGCGCTCTTGCTTCCGGGACAGCCGCCACGATCACACAGAGAGCGATCCACAGCGCCCTCACTTCGGGACGACCCGAATCTCGACGCGATCGCCTCCGCCCCCCCGCGGCGCGACACCAAGCCGATCGTGAAACGCGGCGCGGAAATCGATGTCCACGTCCGCCTCGTCCGAGAAAAAGCTCATGACGTCGCCGTCGTCGATCGGCTCGACGCGGAGCACGTGCGGTCCCGGCGAAAGGCCCGCGACAACGAACGAGCCGTCGGAGCCGAGCGAAAACCCGGACACGAGCGCGCCGGTCCGCTGGTTCCATGCGACGACGTGCGCACCGAAGACCCCTTGCCCGTTCTCCGTGACGCGTCCGCTAATCGACCCGGTAAGGGAGCGGTAGTCTCCGTCGGGATAGATGTCGGAGGCGCCAGCGATGTCGTCCGCGTGCAGCGTGCGCTCCTCGATATTGCCGGCCGTGAAGGCGATGGGAAACATCACGGCGGCAGACGCGATGACGCGGCGGCGGCCGCCGGGCTGGAGCTCGGTCTCGCCGATAGCGGAGTGGCCCAGCCCGAGAAGATGGCCCACTTCGTGGAGCGCGATCGACTCGACGTCGAATCGCCCCGACTCACCGGACGCCGAAACGGACCACGGAAAACTGGAGTTGAAGAAGATGTCGGCCTCGACGATCTCGCCGGTCAGCTCGTTGGTGAGGATGCGAGTGGCCGCAAGAACTCGATCCTGATCCGGTCGCGGCAGAAACCCGATCGCCGTCATCCCGTCGTCGTCCCTCGCGCTCGCCGTCGTGAACCCGGCGAATGTGCCACTGAAGGTCGAGGTCGAGACGTTCGCCCAGGTCTGAAACGCGCGGCCGACCGCCGCCTCGAACTGCGCGGGCGTCACTCCGGGGACGCCCGTATTGCTGATGAAGTACCGCATCGGCAGCCGTTCCCATTTCAACTGCACGGTGCGGCCGTTTGCGCGTCCACCGAGTTTCAGATACGCGGAGGCGGGGGCCGGCGAGCCGGCGGCAACGCATCCGACGAGAAGACTCGCGACCAGCGGGCGAACGCGTCTCACCGCGCACCCGTCTTGCGCGCGAGGATGGCGCGAACGTCGGCTGCGAACCGCTCGAGGGTCGGCGCCGGACGATTCGGATCGCCGCGCACGAGGCGGACGGCGTCTACGTCAGGCGAAATGAGCGCCGGAGGAATCACGGTCCGGCGGCCCGACTCGCGATCAGTCCGCACGCGGTAGACGCCCTGGCTCAACCCCAGCACATACGGCACCGAGGGACCCTGGCTGCCGAGGAACAGGACGACCTCGTCACCCACGTTGAATACGGGTGCGCCGACGATGAAGCTGCGGTAGGCGCCCATTCGGCCGCCGGGGACGCGCAGCGTTACGGATGCGCCGAGGTCACCCTTCAAATACGTTGCCGCCGCGACGGTGACGTACGTCTCGATGGCGCGGCGGCCTTCGAGCCACGCCGCGCGAACGTCAACGACGCGGCCGTGCACGATCGCACTCGCGTCCTTCGTCAGCTCGGTCAGGTCGGTGGGGACGAGAACGGTCGCATTGACGACGATCGGCAACGCGGCCACGAGCAGGCACGCGACGGTGGGACGTATCATGGCTCCTCAGTTTACAACGCGGAGAATGGCCTGAGCCGCGCGCCGCGTCGCTCCCGGTCCCCCGAGCTTCGCGCGCACCTCGGCGAGCGCGGCCCTCACCTGATCGGCGCGCGCGCGGTCGGTCAGGAGCGAGACCGCTGCATCCGCCACCGCCTCCGGCGTGAAGTCCGCCTGCACCAGCTCCGGGACGATCCGGCGGCCGGCGACGAGGTTCACCATCCCGAACGTGTCAACCTGCACGAACGGTTTCCCGATCGCGTAGGTCAGCGGCGAGACGCGGTACACGATCACCATTGGCGTTCCGTGAATCGCGGCCTGCACCGTGGCGGTTCCAGATGCGGTCAGCGCGACGTCGGCAGCGGCGAGGACCTCGTCGGCCCGCTGCTCGATGATCGCGGGTCCACCCAGATCCGCGAAGAGCGCATCGGAGAGGCCGGGCGCGCGCGCGACGACGAACTGCGCGGCCGGTATGCGAGTCGCAATGAGCCGTGCGGCGTCGGCAAGGCCGGGGAGAATCGCGCGAAGCTCGTTCGGGCGGCTGCCGGGCAGCAAGGCGACGACTGGCTTGTCCGCCTCGAGTCCGAGCGATCGGCGAATATCTGCGCGCGGTCCAGGGGCACGCGCGAGCTCGACGAGCGGATGGCCCACGAATTCCACAGGCACGCCCGCTTCGCGGTAGATCGCCTCCTCGAAGGGAAAGATGACGAGCACGAGCCGGGCGAACCGGCGCATGGCTTTCATCCGCCCGGGACGCCAGGCCCAGAGCTGCGGGCCGATGTAATAGACGACCGGCACGCCGCGCCGGCGCATCGCCTCGGCGACGCGGAAGTTGAAGTCGGGAAAATCGATCGCGACGAACACGTCAGGACGGGTGCGCGCCGCATCGTCCACGATCTGACGGTACATCGCCCGCGCCCGCGGCAACACGCGCACCGCTTCGACCAGGCCGGTCACGGCGATGCCGTGGTAATCCGCAAGGAGCGACGCGCCGCCGGCGCGCAATCGATCGCCGCCGATCCCAGCGATCTCGACCGACGGATCGAGCGCGCGCATCTCGCGTGCCAGCGCGCCGGCGTACAGATCGCCCGACGGCTCGCCGCACGAGATCAGAACTCGCCTCAGAGGGGCTTCCGGAAAAGGGCGTCGTCCAGCGGGACATTGATGGCGAAGCGCGTGACCTCGCGCTCGACGACCGTCGCGCCCGCCTGCCGGACGACCGCGCGGAACGCGACCTGGATGCCGTCCACGACCCGGTAATCCGAGAACACTTCCTCGGATTCGGCGGGACCGGCCGGGCCGTTGCTCGTGTAGCGCTGCTTGACGACGAGCGCCGTCGCGGGATCGAGGAAGAGAGTCACGGCGTCGGGAGTGCCTGGCGCCAGTTCGAGCACCTGCAGCCGCTGCGCGCCGTCACGAACCTCCGGGAGCGCGCAAGCAGCGATCTCGCCACGCTCGGCGCGCAGGAGCAACGAGATGATGTCTCGTCCTGCGCCGGCGCGAAAGCGTTCGCGCTCTGCCGGCGAAGCTTCCGCCAGACCGTTGGGACCGCGTACCCACGCGTCGCCTCCCGCGTAGACCTGCACGAGACGGCCTGAGGGCAGCAATGCTTCGACGCGATATCTGTCGGGATAGGCGATGTACGTCGAGGACGCGGTCTGCACGCGGCCGTCGGACGTGACGAGCGTGGTCTGCGTGTCGGCGCGGGCGGTGCGCACGGCGCGAAGCCGTTCGAGACCTCCCTTCGCGTCGATCGCGCGCTGGATCAGGCGTGAGGCCGGCGCATCGGCGGCGCGCACCTGCTCCTGATCCTTCGCCGCCGGGGCGGGCCGCGGAATCCGTCGTAGGTCGGCTGCCGACAGATCGAGATCGGACAGCGAGATGCGCTCGAACTCCGCGAATCCGGCGCCGGCGAGCTGCTTAGCAAAAACCGAGGCATCGCCGACCAGGACGATCGACAGCCGATCAGGCTTGAAGTAGGTCTTCGCGACGCGCTGAATGTCGTCGACCGTTACCGCCATGACACGGTCGCGGAACGTCTGCAATTCCTCGAGATCGAGACCGTAAAACACCGCGTTGAGAACCTGCAGCGCGATGTCGCTCGGGGTCTCGATCGTGAGCGGGAAGCTCCCGGAGAGGTAGTCTTTCGCGCCTTCGAGCTCGCCGACGCCAACCCGCTCTCGCTGAAGCTTCCAGTACTCGTCGACGACGAGCCGCAGCGCTTCACCCGTCGACTCGGATCGAGTGTCCGTCTCGGCCACGATGTCCCCCGCCTGCCGCATCGTCTCGAGATCGGCGGACGCGCCGTAGGTCAGGCCGCGCTCCGACCGCAGCACGCGGTGCAGGCGGTTGCTGCCCTCACCGCCGAGGATCTTGGTCGCCAGGTCGACGGCGAGATAATCCGGGTGTTTGCGCGGGACCGCAAGATGGCCCACGCGAATCTCGGTCTGGACGGCGCCCGGCCGATCGACGATGACGACGCGGCGCGTGGGTTCCGGGGGTGCGGGCGGCGTCAGCGGCGTGGCGTCGGGCCGACGCTCCCAGTTGCCGAACGCGCGCTGCGCTCCCTTGAACGCTTCTTCGGGCGTGATGTCGCCGACGATCGCGAGGATCGCGTTGTTTGGCGCGAAGTACGCCTTGTGGAACGCGACGAGATCGTCGCGCGTGAGCCGGCTGATTGATTCGGGCGTCCCCGAGTTCGGTTTGCCGTACGGATGGAAGCCGTACACCAGCCGATCGAACACGACGTTCGCCAGATACTCCGGATCCTCGTAGCTGACCTTGAGGCTCGACAGGATCTGCTGCCGCTGGCGATCGATTTCCTCTGGAGCGAACGCCGGGTTGCGCGCGACGTCCGATACCAGCGACAGCGCGAAATCAAAGCTGTCCTTCATCACGACGGCGTTGACGAAGGTCAGGTCGGTGCCAGCGCCCGTGCCGAGCGCGCCGCCGATCTGATCGATCGACTGCGCAATGTCCTGCGCGCTGCGCGCGGGCGTCCCCTGCGTCCCCTGATCGAGCAGCATGGCCGCCAGCGACGCGACACCCGGCTTATCGGTCGGATCCTGCGCTGCGCCGGCGCGGACGAGCAGCCGGAGCGAGACCGCCGGCTGCTCGTGATGCGACACCGCAATCACCTGCAGCCCGTTCTCCAGCGTCTTGATCGCGTACGGCGGGAACTTGACGTCGCGCGCGGCGAGCGAGCGCGGCGGCCGCTCGGACGGCCAGGTCTGGGCCGGGGCGCGGACGGGCAATCCAGTCAACAGCGCCACCGCCATGCCGAATGCCGAATGCCGAAAGCCGAATGCGCCGTGTCTCATCGCTCTCGGCCTCCGACCTCTGGCCCCTGGCCTCCGGCGTCGGGGCTGCTGGCGCCCTTGGGCATCACATGAATAATCAGCCGGGACTGCGGCGTGAAATAGGTCTTCGCCACGCGCTGGATGTCGGCGGCTGTCGTGTTCATGAAGATGTCGAACTCGCCATCCGCGGTTTTGATGTCGTCGTGGATCACCGCGGCATGGCCGAGATGCGTCGCCTTCTGCTGGTTCGACTCCCGGCCGAGAATGTAGTCGCGCGCGAACTGGTTCTTCGCGCGCTCGAGCTCCGCCGTCGTCACACCGTCGTTCTTCATCCGCTCGAGCGCGCCGATGAGCGCCTTCTCCGCCTCCGCCGGGGATCGGCCCGGCTGGACGATCGCGACGGCAAAGAACAGGTTCGGATCCTCGATGATGTTGCCCTGCCCGAACGCGGCGAGGGCGACCTGCTGCTCGTAGACCAGCTTCCGGTAGATGCGCGAGCTCTGTCCGTCGGACAGGATCTTCGAGACGATGTGCAGCGGATAGGAATCCGGATGCCCATCGAACGTGATCGGGTGCGCGACGACGACGGCGGGCAGCGGCCATGGTTCGGTCAGCGTGACCCGGCGCTCCTGCTTCGGCGCCGGCTCCTGGGGAATGTCACGCGGCACGGGCTTCGTCGACTTCGGGACACGCCCGAGATACCGCTCGACGAGCTGGAGGGCTTCAGCGCTGTCGAAGTCGCCCACCAGCACGAGCGTCGCGTTGTTCGGCACGTAGTACGTGCGGTAGAACTCGCGCACGTCTTCGATCGACGCCGCCTCGAGATCCACCATGCTGCCGATCGTCGGGTGCTTGTACGGGTGCACCGTGAACGCCTCGCCGTAGATCAGTTCGGACAGGCGGCCGTATGGTTGATTCTCGACGCGCATCCGGCGCTCTTCCTTGACCACCTCGCGCTCGGTCCGGAAGATGTTTTCGTCGATGCGCAGCGACGCCATGCGATCCGCTTCCAGCCAGAGGATGAGCGGCAGATAGTGCGCCGGGACGGTTTCCCAGTAGACCGTCGCATCCTCGTTCGTATAGGCGTTGCTCTGGCCGCCGATGCTCGAAATCGCCGAGGGGTGCTGCTCGTTCTCGACGTTCTTCGATCCCTTGAACATCATGTGCTCGAAGAGATGCGCGAAGCCGGTCCGTCCCGGGCGCTCGTCCTTCGAGCCGACGTGATACCAGAGCTGGAGGTGGACGATCGGCGTCGAGTGGTCCTCGAGCAGCACGACCGTGAGGCCGTTGGCGAGCGTCGAGATCTTGTAATCAAGCTTCGGTGGGCGAGTCGCCGCCGTCGGGGAGGATGCGGTCGCGAGCGCGAGCGAGGCGAGAACCACCGCGCCGGCCGCGGCCCGGAACTGTTTCATCCAAAGATTATGGCATAGGGCGGCGCGCCAGGGCGGCTTCGAGTTCCTCGATCCTCCGTTCGAGATCGGCGACCGTTTTTCGTAATTCCGGCAGCTTCTTGAAAACCGTCGACGCCTTGAGCCACTCACGGTTCGGAATGGCCGGGTACCCGGTGACGAACGTCCCGGCGTCCACGGAGTTCGTCACGCCGGACTGAGCGGCCAGCACTGCTCCGCGGCCAATCGTAATGTGACCGACAACTCCGGCCTGCCCGCCCATGATCACGCCGTCCTCGACCACGGTGCTGCCGGCGATTCCCACCTGTGCCGCAAGCAGCACATCACGGCCGATTTGCACGCCGTGCGCGATGTGGACGAGGTTGTCGAGCTTTGCCCCGGGGCCGATGCGCGTCTCCCCTACCGCCGGCCGATCGATCGTCGAGTTCGCCCCGATCTCGACGTCATCTTCGATCACAACGCCGCCGGTCTGCGGGATCTTGTGGTGCGTCCCGTCGGGGCGCCGCGCAAAACCGTAGCCGTCGCTGCCGACTACGACGCCGTCCTGGAGGATCACGCGCCGCCCGATCCGCACCTGCTCGCGAATCGACGCGCGCGCGTGAACGACGCAGTCGTCACCGATGACCGCGCCGCGTCCGATCGTCACGTGCGGATACACGATCGTGCGCGCACCGATCGACGCGCCTTCGGCTACAGCGACAAACGGACCGATCGAGACGCCGTCGCCGAGCGTGACCCCATCTGCGATCGACGCCAGCGGGTGCACGCCGGGGCCGGGCCGGACCTGCGGCGCGAGAATCTCGACCGCTTTCGCGAATGCCAGGTATGGATGCGGGCTGCGCAGCACGGCGCAGGAGGGCTTGGGGACGTCGTCGCTGGCGATGACCGCGGAGGCCCGGGTGGCGGCGAGCGCCGCCGCGTACTTCGCGTTCGAGAAGAACGTCAAGTCGCCCGGCTTCGCCTGCTCCAGCCCGGCCACGCCCGTGATGTCGAGCGCGCCATCTCCTTCGAGGCGGCAGTCGAGCCGTTTCGCGAGCTCACTGAGTGTCACGGTGTGAAATTCTACACGGTCGCAATGCGCTGGACGAACGACGCGAGGTGCTCCAGATTCAACCGCGCCGCGATGTCGTGCAGGCGCCGCTCGCGCGCCTCGGGCTGGAGTGCGAGCGTCGCACGCAGCTCGCTGAGCGCCGGGCTCGGCTGCGTATGCCAGTGCACGACCTGCAATCCCTGCCGCGCGCCGCGCATCGAGAGGAAGTGACCGACGAAGCGGAAAAGAAAGTAGTAGGCCAGCACGTTCGGACCCGGGACGAGCATGACCAGCCCCGAGGCCATGAACCCGAGCAGATCGATGACGAACCAGCGACGGTGCCGCTCGTAGTCGACGGTCAGCTGCGACATCAGCGCGGCCATCGCATCCCGTTCCGTGAGGTCGTGCGGGTACACGAGCGTCGCTTCCTTGCATCCTCGCAGATGCCACAGGAGCCGCTGTTCGGCGATCGACTCGGCGATCCAGCGCATCGTCCGGTCGCGCACGCGCCGCATGAAAGACTTCGGTTCCTGCGGATCGTGTGCGGCGCCGGAGTGGCGCTCGCGATGTTCCCGTTCGGCGGTCGCGAGAAGCTCCCGGAACCGCCTCACGATCCGTTTGAAGATGCCCGCGCGCGATTCGGCCTCATCGACTGGCGGCTCCGCATCGGCGACCTCGCAGTAGAGCTCGTGTCGAGACCCGCCGGCGGGGATAAGGAAAACATCCACTGATACATAATACGGTCGGTGCTGGGAGGCGTTCTTCTCGCCTGCATTGCCGCGGGACCTGAGCCGTCCACGCTTCGATGGAGCCCTGGCCAGACCAGCGGCGAGACGGTCCGGCTCGAAATCCGGGTGTTCGCCGGCACCGAGGATGTCTCGACGCGCTCGCGCGTCCAGATTCACCCTTCCGGGACGCGGACGACGCCGGTCGCGGCGGTTTCGCGCGGCGAGCGGCACGTCGTCGAGGTCGCAACCGGGTTGTACGACGTGCAGGCGATTGTCGAACACGAGGGTCGCGTGGTCGGGATCCGCTGGGCCGAGCGACTCGCCGTCATGGCGTACCCCGATGAGGCGGGCGACCATCTCGAAGTGATCAACGTCCGGAACGGGTTCGGCGCGTTGCAGGTGCGCGCGAAGGACGGCGGGCCGGTTCAGGGCGAAGCGATGCTCTACCCGTCGGGATCGCGCGATGCGGCGAGCCGCGTGACGCCCGCGGCGCGGACCGCCGCATGGATGCTGTTCGTCGTACCGGCGGGCCGATACGATCTCGTCGCGGGCGAGGACCTGCGCCACGAAGTGGCTGACATCGAGATCACAGCCGACCGGACCCGCTTGAAGATTCAGCCGTGACAGTACCTGACGTTCCGACCCCGGTGCACGTGCTGTTCACCGACCTCCTCGGCCGGATGTTCCTTGCCGCAGCGCTGGGAGCGGTCATCGGCCTGGAACGCGAACTCCGTCAGAAAGAGGCCGGGCTTCGCACGAACATTCTGATCACGATGGGCTCGGCGCTCTTCACGATCCTGTCCATCGAGATCCCGGGACCGACCGGCGACCCGGGCCGGATTGCCGCGCAGATCGTGACTGGCATCGGGTTCCTGGGAGGCGGCGCGATTCTCCATACCAAGGGGACGATCCAGGGTCTGACGACCGCCGCAACCATCTGGATGAACGCCGCGACCGGCGTCGCGGCGGGAGCGGGACGTTACTCGCTGGCGATCGTCGCGACGGCGACCACGCTCCTCACGCTGGTCCTGCTGGTGCCGGTCGAGCGCTGGTTGAACGATCGGCGGGGATAACTCGGACACGCCCGACCTGACCGCCTACGCCAAGGCTGCGGCGGTCCGCCGTCGCTTCAGCGAAGGCGGAAGGTCGCGCCTACACCGGTTTGCGAATCTTCCGATTCGCGCGCGGCGGGTCGAGCGGCACGGGCGGGCGGCCGGCCGTTTCCCAGGCGCCGGCGATCATCCCGGCGATTCCGCTTGACGCTTCGGCGAGCCGTCGCTCGAGAATCTCCTTCGAACCCGCGAAGAGCTGATCGAAGTAGGCATTGTCGTACTCGTCGCGCCCGACGACTGCCTGGCGATCGACGCTCAGCACTGTCTCGACGAGCGGAAAGCCGGAGATGAGCGTATCGAAGATGAAATCACGCGGCTGGCGCACTGGAGCGGGCGGTTTCGGCGCGAGCGTCACACGATCGGCGTACCGGCGCATCAACTCCGCTTCGAAGCGCGCATGGATCCCGTGCTGGTTCGTCAGCTGACCGTCATAGTTGAGCGCCGCGTGAAACGGCACGTGCGCGTCTCCTGTGTAGTGCGCGAGAATAGCGCTGAAGAACTTGATGTCGTCCCCGGCGAACGGCGTCGATCCGTCACCGTAGTCACGAAACGCCTTCACCAGCTTGTCGTAGATCTCCGCCGCCCTCCACGGCAGCAGTCCGTTCTTGACGACCATGTCCTTCCCGTACTTCTTGACCGCCGCATCGTAGTCGCGCGGCAGATGCGCGAAGGGGTACGGTCCGTAGCCGTCCATGTCCAGGAAGTGCCGCGGCGGTTCCTCGAGAAAGCCGGCGTTGCGCCAGAGATCCGGATCGATCGAGTGTTCGACGATCATCGCGCGATGCTTCTCGAAGAACGGCCGGAGCTCCGATGGCAGCAATTCAATCGCGCGACCGGTGAGCATGCGATGAACGTCGAAGCCCCAGGCGCCGGCGGACACGGTCACAAGCACAAGCGCGCAGCCGATCGCGGCGGCGAAGAACCTTCTCGAACCCGCTCGAACCATGCCAGCATGGTACCCGATGCCCAGACTGGGCGCGCACCTCTCCATTGCCGGCGGGCTGCCGCGCGCGATCGATCGGGCGGTGGCCTCAGGATGCGAGACGCTTCAGATCTTCACGAAGTCGGTCGGACAGTGGCGCGCGCGGCCGATCCCGCCTGAGGAGCGCGACGTGTTCCGCCGGCGCGCCCGCGAAACGTGCGTCGCGCCCATCGTCGCCCATAACAGCTACCTGATAAATGTCGCGTCGGCCGACGCCGCGCTGCGCGCGAAGTCGATCGCCGCCCTCGGCGAAGAGCTCGATCGCGCCGACGCGCTCGGCCTGGATGCGATCGTCATGCATCCGGGGTCGCACGCGTCAGAGGAGGCTGGCCTGAACCTCATCGCCGACGCGCTTCGCGGGCTTCTCGGCGCGCGGAAGCGGTCGCGCCTCCGGATTCTGATCGAACACACCGCGGGACAAGGTACCAACCTCGGCCACCGCTTCGAGCATCTGGCCACGATCATCCGGGCCGTCGGTCGAACCCGGCGCGTCGGGGTCTGTCTCGATACCTGTCACCTCATTTCGGCCGGCTACGACATCACCACGCCCGACGGCCACCGCGACACCTTCGACGCGTTCGATCGCATCGTCGGCCTCGACCGGCTCAAGCTGTTTCACCTGAACGACTCGAAGCGGCCGTGCGGCAGCCGCGTCGATCGCCACGAGCACATCGGGAAAGGCTGCCTCGGCAACGCGACGTTCGAGCGGATCCTCAACGACCCGCGCTTTGGGGACCTGCCGATGGTGATTGAGACGCCGAAGGAGAAGGACGCGACGCTGCGCGGGCAGGTGGATCCGCTGGACGAGATGAATCTGGCGCTGCTCAGGAGCCTGAGGCGGTGATTCAGCGAATCCTGCGCGGCAGGTCGCTGTCGCCGAAGACATCCGCCTCGAAGCACAGGATCTCGGCGCCGGTGCGCCATGCGCCGCGCGGGAGACCCGCCTTGAGGCAGAGCTGATCGAGAAACGTGTCGCGATCCCAGCCCCACTCGGTCGGAACCTGGGGCAGCAGCAAGCCGCGCTTGGCGCCGGACTGGACGACCAGCCCGTGGCGTCCGACCTCGATGGTTGAAAGATCAGGGACCTGCTGCATCGGACCCAGCACGGAGATCTCGATCGAAATCTCGTCCAGTTCGGCCGCGGTGACTGGCGGGAAACGGGGATCCTCGAACGCCGCAGCGACTGCCGCGCGCGCGATGACGTCCACAAGGGGCCGGTCAGCTTCCACGTGGCCGATGCAGCCCCGCAGCTGATCGCCCCGGCGCAACGTGACAAAGGCCGGACACCGACGGGAGAGCGCTCCCTCCGTGCCGGGTGCCGGGTGCCTGGTGCCTGGCGCCAGGCGCGAGCGAATCGCCTCGCGCGCGATGTCGAGCAGCGTGCGGCGATCGTCCCCGTCGAGGATCAGGCTTTCCACAGCCCGGCCGCGAGATAGCCGACGACCGTGGCATGGTCGCCGGAAATCTCGCCGGAATGCGCGTACTTGAGCACACGCGCGGCGCCGGCGCCGAGTGCCCGCGCCGCGCGCATCACCGCAATCGCGGCGCCCCCGCCGCAGGCGACGTATCGGCCGCGCTCGCCCTCCGGATACCGTTCGAACTCGCTGAGCAGCGCGTCGGCGTCGAACCGATCCACGCACTCGACAACCCGCGCGTCGAGGGCGGTGGCGGTCTGCGCGTCGAAGTAGTGAGACAAGTCGGTGCTGGCAACGAGGAGCGCACGCCGCCCATCGAGCGCGGCCGCGAGCGCCTCGGCGAGCGCGCCAATCGTTTCGCGCGTCTGAAACCCGATCGCGAGCGGGACGATCGGCACGCCCGGCAGCACGCGCTGCAGAAACGGCAGCTGCATCTCGAGCGAGTGCTCGCGCGTGTGCGCGGATAGATGTGGCCGGATGAGTGGCGACGCGGACATCAGCGCGGCGCCTACCGTCTCATCCACCTGCGCGAGACCCAGCGGAGTCTCGAATGCCCCACGCTCGAAGATGGCGATGCCCTCGAAACCAACGAAGTGCGACGGTCCGACGAGTGCGATCACGTCCACTGCAGCGCCAGACGCGACTTTGTACGCGTGCGCTGCGACGCCGCCGGAGAACATCATGCCGGCATGCGGCGCGATGACGCCGACCAGCGCGCCGGCCGGCACAGCCGCCACTTCAGCCGCCCCGAGGAGCGAGTCCACCTCCCGCTCGAGCGCGCCACGACTGCCCGGATACCAGGTGCCGGCCACCGCCGGCGGCCGGATGGGAGGCGCGGGCATGCGGGTAATATACGCCCGTGGCCTTTACTAAAGAGGATGTCGAGCGCATCGCGTTGCTCGCCCGCCTCGCGCTGACATCTGAAGAAAAAGAGCTGTTTGCGCGTCAGCTCGCCGACATCCTTCATTACGCCGACGAGGTGCTGGCCATCGACACGGCTGGCGTTCCGCCGACAGCTCAGCCGCTCGCCGCCCCTCCGCCGCTCCGGGAGGACGAACGCCGTCCGTCGCTGCCCCGCGAGGAAGCGCTCGCCGCTGCACCCGATCCGGCGCAGGAGGCCGGGTTCTTTCGGGTTCCAAAGGTGATCGGGTGAGCGAACCGCGTACGGCACGACAAATCCGGGACGACGTTGCAGCCGGCCGGTCGAGCGCGACGGAGGCGTGTGAGGCAGCCCTCGAGCGGATCGCCCATATTGACCCATCGCTCAACGCATTCCAGACTGTCGCGGCGGAGCGCGCTCTCGACCGGGCGCGGACGCTCGACCGTGACCACGCCGCATTGGCAAGCCTGCCGCTTGCGGGCGTACCAATTGCGCTGAAGGACAATCTCTGCACGCGTGGTCTCACGACGACCGCGGGCTCGCGGATTCTCGACGGGTACAGGCCGCCATACGACGCGACGGTCGTCTCGCGCCTGGAGCGTGCCGGCGCCGTCATCGTCGGCAAGACGCGATGCGACGAGTTCGCAATGGGTTCGTCCACCGAAAACTGCGCCTACGGCCCGGTGAAGAATCCGTGGGCGCTCGATCGCATTCCCGGCGGATCGAGCGGCGGCTCTGCGGCGGCGGTTGCCGCGACAATGGTTCCTGTGGCGCTTGGATCGGATACAGGCGGTTCGGTCCGACAGCCCGCCGCGCTGTGCGGTGTCACCGGATTGAAGCCCACCTGGGGCCGCGTTTCACGCTACGGCCTGATCGCATTCGCCTCGTCGCTCGATCAGATTGGTCCGATTGCGCGCACCGTCGAGGATGCCGCGCTCGTCCTTCAGGCGATAGCGGGCCCCGATCCGTGTGATGCGACGGCAGCGCTGGCGCCCGTCGCCGACTATGCCGCTGCGCTCGAGCCGGCGAAAGGCCTCCGGGGCCGGACGATCGCGGTCCCGCGCCGGCTGCTGGAAGAGGGTCTCGACGCCGGTGTCCGTCAGGCGTTCGACGACGCGGTGGAAGCGTTGAAAGCACGCGGGGCAAAGATCATTGACGTCGAACTCCCCCACAACCGCCACGCGATCGCTATCTATTACTTGATAGCAACCGCGGAGGCGAGTTCGAACCTCGCCCGCTATGACGGCGTCAGATACGGGGTGCGCGCGCCGCTCGATCCCGGGGACACGCTCATCGCAATGTATGGGCGGACGCGGGAGGCGGGGTTCGGCCCCGAAGTGAAGCGGCGCATCATGCTCGGCACGTACGTCCTCAGCGCCGGCTACTACGACGCGTACTATCTGAAGGCGCAGCAGGTGCGTACGCTGATCCGCCAGGATTTCGAGCGGGCCCTCGCATCCGCCGACGTCGTCGCACTGCCGACGAGTCCCACACCGGCCTTTCGGTCCGGAGAGCGCACGGCGGACCCGCTGAAGATGTATCTGGCAGACGTCTTCACGGTGAGCGCGCCGCTGGCCGGTCTGCCGGCGATCAGCATCCCATGCGGGTTTGCAGACGGACTGCCGGTCGGCCTGCAGTTCGTCGGCCGTCCGTTCGACGAAGCCACGATCTTCGGCGTCGCGCACGCGTACGAGCGCGACACGGACTGGTGGAAGGCGAGGCCGCCCGTCAGCGGATGATCTTCCCGAGCTGATTGAAGGCATCACGATCGAACTCGCTCGCCCGCAGCGGCACCACCGCGACGTAACCCTGTTCGACCACACCGACATCATCGGTCTCGGCGCCACCCTTCGGATCTTCGTAGACGTTCCAGAAATACCGGCGATTGGAGGGCGGCCGCTGATGCTCTATGAACCGCTCGGTGCCGTTTTGTGGGCTCTGCATCGCGAGCCGTAAACCTTTGATGGCTTCGGGTGCGCCGGGCGGCACGTTGACGTTGAGGAACACGCCGGGCGGCAAACCTGACGTCTTCACCAACTCCGCTATCTGGCGAGACGCCGCCGCCGCCGCCGCATACGAGACATCCGTCGTCCCTTCCGCAAGCTTCAACGAGACGGCGATCGCCGGAATACCTTGCAGTGCCGCCTCGCGCGCCGCGCCGACCGTTCCTGACACGTATGCGACGCGCCCGAGGTTCTGCCCGCGGTTGATGCCGGACACGACCAGGTTGGGCTTATCCGTCATCAGCGCGCCAAGGGCAATCTTGACGGAGGAGGCCGGCGTCGCGGTCACCGCGTAGGCCGTCGAAATCCCTTCGAGCGTGATCTTGTCGACAAAGATCGGTTCCAGGATCGTGAGCGAATGAGCCTTGCCACTCTGATTGTCCGCGGGCGCAACAACCGTCACCTCACCGAGCGTCGTCAGGGCACGCGCAAGCGCCAGGATCCCCGGCGCACGAATGCCGTCGTCGTTCGTAACGAGGATGCGATACGTCTGCGCGGATGGAGTGAGGACAACGAACGCGGCGGCAACGACCGACAGCAGCATACGGCGCATAGCGCCGCATCCTAGCACGTCAAACCGTGCGCGCGGGGAGCGTGGTCGTGGGCCGATCCTTCTTGATCAGCCAGAAAATCGCCGCCACGATCACGAGCAGCGGCGCCATCGGGATAAGGAGCGCGATGCCTGCCGTGAACGCAACGAGGAGACCGAACACCGCAAAGACAGGCGCCAAGACGATGCCGAGAATGGCGCCGAGGATCAGTTTGAGGAGCAGGAACGGCAGGAACAGGAACCAGAACAGCAGCTTGATCGGAAGCAGCACGAGCCAGACGACTGCGCGTACGACAAATGCCAGGCACGCCAGCACCACCACCGCCGCCGTCACCATCATGAGGAGAAACACGAGCGCCCCGATTTCGAGCATGTGAACTCCTTATCGGGATTTACGCGCGGCGGCCTCGGCGAGTTCCGGTGTGTGAAGCTGATCGACAGGACCGCGCGGGGTGTCGGGCGGCAGGTACTGGGTCGGCTGTCCGCCGACCACCTCGTCCAGGCTCCGGACGACACGCGATTGGCGGCTGCCGGGGCGAAGCTTGGGAAAGCCCAGCACGACGCAGAAGCCGATGAAGAGCGCCAGCAGGAACACCGTCGATCCGAGGAAACCCTTGACGAACCCGAGGCCGAGTGCCTGCAAATCGGCCAGCGTCATACCGCCCTGCCGCGAGGAGTTGGTGTCGGTGGAAGCGTGTAGTCGATGAAGCCTTGACGCACCTCGTCCATCGCGAGCCGTTCGAGCTTGTGTCCGTAATCCGGCCGCGGCGCTCCCGGTGGCGGCAGCGGCAAGCCGGGCAGTCGGGGCAGCGCGCCGCGGCGAAGCTGCTTCGCGCGCTGCGCGGCAACGTCGACGAAAAGAAAGCGGCTCTCAAGAGGGATCGCGCGGCCCTGCCGCGCGGCGGGCGCGTCGGATGGGGTTTCGTCGGCGTTCGCCATGCCCGACAGGATACCGTAAGATACCTGCAGTACGCATGTTTGCGCACCCTTCCGGTCTCTCGGCTGCGATTCGTCGCGTCTTCGACGAGCTCGATCGCGTCGACACGGCGCCCGCTGGCGAATGCGTTCCGCCTCTCGATCTCTATGAGTTGGACGACGCCATCCTGGTGGTCATCG
Organism: Vicinamibacterales bacterium; assembly: GCA_036258175.1. Taxonomy (GTDB): domain Bacteria; phylum Acidobacteriota; class Vicinamibacteria; order Vicinamibacterales; family 2-12-FULL-66-21; genus DATAEE01. The sequence continues at coordinate 66,003 of DATAEE010000279.1, read as the reverse complement.
ATCTGCCCGGGGTGCCCGCCGATGCGGTCCAGGCGCTCTTCAAGGAGGGCGTGCTCGTGGTCGCCGGAGAGAAGCCGGCGCCGACCTGCGCCGCCGCCAAGGATGCTGCGCGGTTTCATCTGGCCGAGCGCGGATTCGGGCGCTTCGCGCGCGCGGTCCGGTTGACGGTCCCGATCGACGCCACACGCGCCGACGCGACGCTTACTGCCGGCGTGCTCCGCGTCCGCATCCCGCGCCTCGACGACCGGCGCGGCGCGCCGGTTCGCATCCCAGTCGTCGCGAAATGACGCGAATCCTCTTCATCGGGGACATCATAGGCAAGCCGGGTCGTGAGTTGCTTCGGCGCGGCCTGGCGGCGATCGTCGACGCCCACGACATCGACCTGGTACTCGCGAACGCGGAAAATTCCGCCGCCGGATTCGGCGTCACGCCCGACATCGCGAAGACGCTCTTCGAATACGGGATCGACGCGATGACCTCGGGCAACCACATCTGGGACAAGAAAGAGGTCCTGGAGTACATCGGCACCGAACCTCGACTCCTGCGTCCAGCCAACTTCCCCGCTGGGACGCCCGGCCGCGGCCGCGGCCTCTATCGGACCCGTCGCGGGCAGGCGGTTGGCGTGGTCAACGTCATGGGGCGCGTCTTCATGGCGCCGCTCGACGATCCGTTCGCCGTCGTGCTGAAGGAGATCGAAGCGCTTCGCGCCGAGACGCGCGTCGTCATCGTCGACATGCACGCCGAGGCGACCTCCGAGAAAATCGCGATGGGCTGGCATCTCGACGGTCGCGCCACGGCCGTTCTCGGCACGCACACCCACGTGCAGACCGCCGACGCGCGCGTACTACCGCACGGCACCGCATACATCACCGACGTCGGCATGACGGGACCGCACGATTCCATCATCGGGATTGAAACCGAGGCCGCGCTCCGCAAGTTCGTCACCGGCATGCCGTCGAAGTTCGAGGTCGCCACAGGCAATCCACGGCTGAACGGTGTCGTCATCACGGCGGATCCGGCCACTGGCCGCGCCAGCGCGATCGATCGCCTCAGTCTCTCGGCCGAGGAGCTGGAGACGATGGCGTCGCGGGGCGCCGTGGGGTCGCGATGAGCGATCTGTTCGACATCCCCTTCGAGGACGGAGAGACGCAGAGGGGCGCAGAGGCGCAGAGGGCTGTCGAAGACGAGGCGGCCAGCTCACGCGAGATTCTCACCGTCAGCGAGCTCACGCTGGCGATCCGGCAGGCGCTCGAGACGCGGTTCGTCGAGGTGTACGTCGAAGGCGAGCTCTCCAACTGCAAAATCTGGGCGAGCTCGGGACATCTCTACTTCACCTTGAAAGACTCGTCCGCGCAGATTCGCGGGTTCATGTATCGATCCGCGCTCCGGTACTTGAAGTTCAAACCGGAGGACGGCCTGAAGGTCGTGGCGCGCGGCCGCATCAGTGTGTACGACGCCAAGGGCGAGTACCAGTTCGTCACCGAGCACCTGGAGCCGCAGGGCTACGGTGCGCGGCAGCTCGCATTCGAGCAGCTCAAGAAACGGCTCGCGGCAGAAGGGTTGTTCGAGACGTCACGGAAGCGGCCGCTGCCGCTGCTTCCGCGGCGGATCGGGATCGTGACCTCGATCGACGGCGCCGCGCTTCGCGACATCGTGAAGGTGCTCCGGCGGCGGTATCCGAACGCCCATCTCGTGATCCGCCCGACGCGCGTGCAGGGCGACGGCGCCGCGGTCGACATCAAGTATGCAATCGCGGACATCGGGCGGGTCCCCGGCGTCGACGTCATCATCGTCGGCCGAGGCGGCGGTTCGGCTGAAGATCTCTGGGCGTTCAACGACGAGCGCGTGGCGCGGGCGATTGCGGCGTCGCCGGTGCCGATCATCTCCGCCGTCGGACACGAGATCGACGTTACGATTGCCGACTTCGTCGCCGACCTCCGCGCGCCCACGCCGTCAGCCGCGGCCGAGATGGTCGTCGCGCGCCGGGATGAGTTCTGTGCCGGCATCGACCGGCTGCGCGGCCGGCTGGATCAAGCGATCGGCAGGGCGCTCGACGCCCGGCGGTCGCGGCTGCACACGTTGGAAGGCAGCCGCGGTCTGCAGCGCGTGCCGTCGAGAGTCGCGCTGGCTGGACGCCACGTGGCGGAGCTGACCCATGCGCTCGGCCGCGCCGCAGGCGCCGGGCTGCAACGGCGCATGCGCGGGGTCGGCGCGCTCGAACGGCGCCTCGAAGCGCGCGACGTGCGCCGCACGCTGGCCGAGGTGCGCGGACGGCTCGCGCGCGCCGAGCGCCGGTTGTCCCTCGAAGCGGCAGCGGCGCGCCATCGTGCCGATGGCCGCTTCCGTGCGCTCGCCGGCCGCCTCGAGAATCTCAGTCCGCTGGCGGTTCTCGCGCGAGGCTATGCCGTCTGCTGGGATGCAGCCAGGACGCGCGTGCTCCGGCGCGCCTCCGAAGTCGCGACGGGCGACGCGGTCCGCGTGAAACTGCACGAGGGTGAGCTCGACTGCACCGTGAACCGAACGAGGCCCGAGGACCGCGGCACGCACGACGCCCGAACTCCGAAGCCCGAGGCCCGTTCATGAGCGACATCAAGGACTTCGAGACGGCGCTCGCGGAGCTCGAGACCGTGGTCAAGACGCTGGAGCAGGGCGATCTCCAGCTGGAACGATCGCTCGAGCTGTTCGAGCGCGGCGTCGAACTCGCACGGTTCTGCCATACGCGCCTCGACCAGGCTGAGCGCCGGATCGAACTGTTGACCGAGCGCGGCGAGCTGAAGCCGGCGCCCGCCTCGCTCGGCGCCGACGATCCCCCCAAGAACCGGTGACGGATCTTTCCGCGTACCTCGACCGACGCCGCGGCGAGATCGACGCGGCGCTCGAGCGCATCCTCGATTCGACCGCGCGCGCCGGCTGCCCGCCGAGCGTGATCGAGTCGATGCGCTACAGTGTCATGGCGGGCGGCAAGCGGTTCCGGCCAGTCCTCACGCTCGCGTCAGCCGAAGCGGTCGCGGCGGCGGCAGAGATCGACGAAGCCGCCGCGCGCGATCGCGCCCTGCCGGCGGCGTGCGCGATCGAGCTCATTCACACCTACTCGCTCGTCCACGACGACCTGCCGGCAATGGACAACGACACGCTGCGCCGTGGGCGGCCAACATCCCACGTCGTCTTCGGCGAGGGCATGGCGATCCTGGCGGGTGACGGGCTCTTGACACTGGCCTTTGAAATCATGGGCTCAGATTCGGAACAAACCGGTTCAGACCCCGCGCGGCGGCTTCGCGCGATCGGCGTCATCGCGCGCGCCGCCGGCGCGACCGGCATGGTGGGAGGACAGGCGATCGACTTACAGGCGGTCGGCCGGGCGGGCCAGCTCGATGCCGACTCGCTGCGCGCGATGCACGCGCGAAAAACCGGGGCGCTCATCACCGCCGCAGCCGTATCCGGCGCGATCCTGGCGGGTGCGCCGGACGCGCTCGTTGGCGCGATCCGGAAGTACGCGGTCGAGCTCGGGCTCGCCTTCCAGATCGTCGACGACATTCTGGACGTCGAGGGAGAAGCGGCCGCGCTCGGCAAGACAGCCGGCAAGGACGCGGCCGCCGGAAAGCCTACGTATCCCGCGTTGTTCGGGCTGGACGAATCGCGCCGCATGGCCGACGCGTGCCTCTCGCGGGCGACCCAGGCGCTCGACACCGTAGGCATCCGCGGACAGCTCGCCGACATCGCGCGATGGGTCGTGACGCGATCCTCGTGAAAAGAACTCGCCTCGACCAGTTGCTCGTCGAACGCGGGCTGGCCGCAAGCCGCGAGCGGGCACGCGCGCTGATTCTCGCCGGCCGCGTGCGCGTCCGCGGCGTGCCAGCGCGAAAGGCGGGCGATCTGGTCACGCCGGACGATCCCGTCGAGCTCGAGACGCCGGATCATCCATACGTCGGCCGCGGCGGCGTCAAGCTCGCGCATGCGCTCGACACGTTCGGCATCGCCGTGGAAGGCCGCGTCGCGCTCGACATCGGCGCCTCCACCGGCGGATTCACCGACGTGCTGCTGCGGCGCGGCGCGACTCGGGTCGTCGCCCTGGACGTCGGCCACGGCCAGCTCGACTGGTCGCTTCGACAGGATCCACGCGTGACAGTGCTCGAGCGCGTCAACGCACGCACGCTGACCCCGGACGCGCTGCCAGAAGGCGCACGCCAGTTCGGCCTCGTCGTGATCGATGTCTCGTTCATCTCGCTCGCGTCCATTTTGCCGGTCGTACCGCCCCTCCTCGATCCGGGCGCCGACATCGTCGCGCTCGTCAAGCCGCAGTTCGAGGCGGGACGCGACCAGGTCGGCCCGGGCGGCATCGTCCGCGATCCGGCGATCCACGCGCTGGCCGTCGAGGCCGTGACCGCTGCGGCCGATAAGGTAGGATTGGGACGCGTCGGTCAGACTCCGTCCCCTATCGAGGGTGCGGAAGGAAACAAAGAGTTCTTTCTTCACCTGCGAACATCCGTGTAGACATCAGTGGTGACGCGTGGCGATTGAACGGATCGGCCTGGTCGCGAAGCACAATCTGCGCGCCGCCTCGGGTGTGCTCGCGGAAGTCGCCGGCTGGCTCGACTCGCGCGGCATCCGCACGGTCTTCGAGACCGACACTGCGGTCCTCGCCGGAGTCCCCGCCGGACGGCCGACTGTCTCTCGCGATCGGCTCCCCTCGGAAGTCGATCTGATTGTTGTCCTCGGCGGCGACGGGACGCTGCTCGGCATGGCCGACCGGATCGCGCAGGCGGATGTGGACGTCCCGATCCTCGGCGTGAACTTCGGCAGCCTCGGGTTCCTCACCGAGGTGACGCTCGCCGACATCACGCCCGCGCTCGAAGCCGCGCTCAACGGCGACGCTCCCGTCGACGAGCGGCTGATGCTGCACGGCGAGATCGTGCGCGGCAAGGAGCCGCGGGTGAGCCGCGTCGCGCTCAACGACATCGTCATCACCCGCGGCGCGCTGTCACGCATCATCGCGCTGTCGGTGTCAGTTGGCGACGAGTTCGTCACGCGCGTACGGGCAGACGGCCTAATCATCGCGAGCCCGACCGGCTCGACGGCGTACAACCTCGCGGCGGGCGGACCGATCGTTCACCCCGCCGTGGACGCGCTCGTCTTGACCCCCATCGCTCCGCACATGCTCACCAACCGGCCCGTCGTCATCCCAGCCGGCGCGGAAGTCCGCGTCGAACCAGTCGCAAACGGGCAGTCGGAGATCGTCGTCACCTTCGACGGCCAGTTCGGTGTGCCGCTCGAGAAAGGGGACGCGGTCGTCGTCTCAAGGGCGAAAAAGTCGCTGCGGCTGATACGAGGGGCGTCACGGACGTACTTCGAGATTTTGAGAGAGAAGTTGAAGTGGGGGGAGCCTTAGGCGATTCGCGAATTGTGGATTGTGGATTGGGGATTGTCGATTGATTGGCGATTGGCGATTGCTGACTATTGATGCTTGACCGCAGAGTTACTGTCTCTGCCTGAGCTCACGGAAGTACTGTCTCTGCCACTTCTCGACATTGGCGTTGTGCTCGGCCAGCGTCGCGGCGAACGCGTGCGATCCGTCGTTGCGACTGACGAAATAGATGTAGGGCACATCGGCCGGGCGCACGGATGCCTCGATCGACGCGCGGCCCGGTGACGCGATCGGCCCGGGCGGCAGGCCGGCGTAACGATAGGTGTTGTACGGCGAATCGAAGAGCAGGTCTTCGCGTCGCAAGTTACCGGTAAACCGTCCCGCGCGCTGCAGGGCGTAGATGACGGTCGGATCGCACTGCAGGCCCATGCCGATTTTCAGCCGGTTGGCATAGACCGCCGCGACGAGCGGCCGCTCCTCCGCCTTCGCGGTTTCCTTTTCGACGAGTGATGCCAGCGTGACGACCTGACGCGCGTCGAGACCGCGCGCGGCCGCTTGAGCGCGCAGCGTTTCATCGAATGCCTGCTCGAAGCCGGCGACCATCAACTCGATCAGCCGGTCAGCCGTCGCGCGGCGCGGAAGCGTGTAGGTCGCCGGAAAGAGGTAGCCCTCGAGATCGGATGCACGCGGATCGAGGTGCGCGATGAGATCTTTCTTTCCAGCAGCGCGGATGAACGCCGACGCCTCGCCGAGGCCGGCCTTCTCGAACAGCGCAGCCATCTCGCGAATCGTGAGTCCTTCAGGAAACGTGATCGGTTGGAGGAAGACGTCGCCCTGCGCGATCTTCCGGATCACTTCAACCGGCCGCATGGGGCGATCGAAGCGATACTCCCCCGCCTGCAGCCGCCGGCTCTGCCCCGTCACCCAGAGCGCGTAGCGAAACGCCGGCCGACTGCTAATCACGCCAGCGTCGACCAGGCGCTGACCAATTACCGAGATTGGGGCACCAGGAGGAATCTCGACGAACTGCTCAGGGCCGTTGTAGCCCTTGTACGGCTGCCCGAACCGGACGGCGAGATAGACAACACCCGCGGTGAAGAGGACGACGATAAGGAGGAAGAGTTTAAAAAGCCGGCGCATCAGCGGTGTGTTTTCTCGGCGTCCTCTGCCCCCTCAGCGTCCTCGGCGATCGAGATAATCCTGCAAGATGATTGCCGCGGCCGCGGCATCCAGTTTCTCTTTCCGCCTGCGCCAGTCCGTCATGCGCAGCGCGAGGCGCTGCTCCGCCTCGCGGCTGGTCAATCGTTCGTCCTGTAACACGATTTGGAGTCCGGTGACGCTTTCGAGCCGGGCGGCAAGCTCGCGCGCGCGTCCCGTCTGGTCGGTCGGCGTGCCGTCGAGCCGCAGAGGCAGTCCGACCACGATCGTCTTCAGACCATCGTCCTCCGCCTTCAACTCGGTGACGATCGCAGCCAGCCTCTCGACATCCGCTTCGAGCGAGCCGGCGGTTTCGATGACCTGCCAGGGCGTCGCCAGCGTGCCGCTAGCGTCTGACAGCGCCAGCCCGAGACGCCGTGCGCCGGGGTCGATGGCAAGGACTCGCACGTGGGTATAATCGCTTACAGAGCTCACACGATGAAGGTCGTCGGAGTTCCCGTCCTGTTGTGCGCGCTCGCCGTCGGCTTCACCACGTCGTGCGGTTCGTCCCGTCCCGGCGTCTTCAGCCAGAAACTCGTAATCCTCGGCTTCGACGGGATGGATCCGGATCTGGTTCGGCGCTTCGTCGCAGAGCGCAAGCTGCCGAACATCGCGCGTCTCATCGAGCAGGGCGGCCTCTACCCGCTCGAGACGACGCACTCGCCCGAGTCGCCCACGGCGTGGGCGTCGTTCGCGACCGGCGTCAACGCCGGCAAACACAACATCTATGACTTCCTCGTCCGGGATACCGCGACTTACCTGCCCGATCTCGGCATGGTTCGCCGGGAACCGGCAAAGTTTCTGCTCGACTGGATTCCGATTCAGAAGCCGAAGATTATCTCGATCCGCGGTGGAACATCCTTTTGGGTCACTGCCGGCACGGCCGGTGTCAGATCCAGCATCCTGACCGTTCCGGTCACCTTTCCTCCGGAGGAAGTACCAAACGGCGAGCTACTCGCCGGGCTGCCGCTCCCCGACATCCGCGGGACGATGGGGACGTTCTACTACTTCGCAACGGACCTGAGTCGCTACGAGGAGGGCAACACCGAATTCGGCGGAGTCCTCAAACGGCTGGTGTTCAACGACACGGTCGCGCAGACCGAGCTCATCGGACCGCCGAACCCGATCGTGCGCCGTGAGCTGCAGACGATCCGCGCGAAGGGTCAGAGTGTCACTGATGCGGACCGTGCGCGGATCGCCGAGCTCGAAGCGAAGGAAGACGTCCGCGTTCCATTCACAATTCGCTGGAACCGCAGCGGCCGCGAAGGCCCGGAGCGCGGGGCGACGATCGAGATCGCCGGCCAATCCATCCGCCTGAAGCAGGGAGAGTGGAGCCGCTGGATCAACCTCGACTTCCGCGTGAATCTGTTCGTTCGCCTCCACGGCATGGCGCAGATGTACTTGATGGCCGCCGGGCCGGAGCTCCAGCTCTATATCTCGCCGGTCAACTGGAAACCTGACGCGCCGCCGCTCCCGATCTCGTCACCCGCATCCTTCTCGGAACAACTCTACGAGCGCATCGGCCCATATCGCACGCTTGGATGGGCGGAAGCGACATGGCCGCTCAATGAAGGCCGAATGGACGAAGCGACGTTCATGGAGGACCTCCACCGCGCGTTCGAAGACCGCGCGCAGGTGATCCTCAGCCGTCTCGACTCGCGCGACTGGGACCTGCTCGTCGGCGTCATCGAGTCCACCGATCGCGTGCAGCACATGATGTGGCGGCTGACCGACCCGAAGCATCCGATGTACGACGCCAAGCTGGCGGCGCGGTTCGGGGATTCGATCGAGCGCATCTACCGGCAGTGCGACACGTTCATCGCCGAGGTGCTCGAGCGGCTCGAGCCGGGCATCCCCGTCCTGATCGTTTCGGACCACGGCTTCCACTCGTGGCGCAAGGCGGTCAACCTCAATACCTGGCTCGTGCAGCAGGGTTATATGGCGCTGCAAGGTCAGGTGCCGGGCGAGAAGAAGCTCGACGATCTGTTCGGCGGCGGCGAATTCTGGGAGAACGTCGACTGGAGCCGCACGAAGGCCTATGCCATGGGCCTCGGGCAGATCTATTTCAACCTGCGCGGCCGTGAGGCGAAGGGAATCGTCGGCGCGGGCGCCGAGTACAAGCAGCTCGCCGACGAGCTCTCCGCCGCGCTCCTGACCATGAAGGACCCGGAAGACGGTTCGTCGATCGTCCGCGCCGTCTACAAACGCGACGACGTCTACGCCGGGGAGTTTCTTCATAACGCCGCCGATCTGCAGGTGGGCATGGAGGACGGCTACCGGGTGTCCTGGCAGACCACGCTGGGCGGCTCGCCGCAGGGGATCGTCTATCCCAACATGAAGAAGTGGAGCGGCGACCACGGCGGCTACGACTACAAGATGACCGCTGGAGTCCTGATATCGACCAAGCCGATAAGTCAGTCAGAGGCGCGGATCATCGATATCGCGCCCACGGTCCTGAAATACTTCGGGCTGACGGTTCCAAAAGAGATTGATGGGAAAAGTCTTTTTTAGCCTGCTGTTAGCCGCGGCGCTTCAAGGTCAGGCACCTGGCAAGACGGCGGCGCAGGCGCAGGTCAGCCGCGCGACGGAACGGCTGAAGATCCTGCAGCGCGAGGCGGATGCCCTCACCGCCCAGGCGCGCACACTCATTGCCGAACTGCGCAAACTCGAGCTCGATCGCCAGATACGCGCCGAGGAAGTCGCGCGCGCACAGGCAGAAGTGGAGCTCTCGGCAGCGGAGCTGGCGTCGGCCGAGGCCCAGGCGAAGCGCCTCGAGGCAGCCGTCAAGACCTTGCGACCGATCGTCGCGTCGCGGCTGGTGGATCTCTACAAGCTGGGGCGGCCCGGTTACTGGCGGATGCTGCTCAGCGTCGACGATCTGCAGTCCGTCGGGCGGACGTTCCGGACGGTCTCGGCCATCGTGCAACAGGATCGCGCGCGGGTCGACAGGTACACGCGGACGCTCGCGGCGCTGGCAGACACGAAATCCACGCTTGCGAAGCGCGCCGAAGCGGCCGCCGGAACGCGCGCGGAGGCGCAAACGGCGCGCGCGGCACTCGATCGTGCGGTCGCCGCACAGTCTGCGCGGATGGCGGAGATCGACGCCCGCCGCGATCTCAATGCGCAGCTGACGGGCGAACTGCAAGAGGCCGCGCGGCGGCTGCAGGCGTCGGTGGGCGGCCTCTCGGCCGATCGGCCTGTGCTCGCGATGTTGCCGGTCGCTCCGTTTCGCGGCGATCTGCCCTGGCCCGCGTCGGGCGTTGCACGATCGGCGTTCGGACGCAGCCGTACCAACCGCTTCTCCACTGCCATCCAGCGGAACGGCATTCTCATCGGCGTCGCGGAGGGCGACCGGGCGCGCGCCGTGCACGAAGGGCGCGTCGCGTTCGCAGGTCCATTCACCGGCTTCGGCAACCTCGTCATCGTCGAACATGGCGAGGGGGATTTTTCGTTGTACGGGCATTTGCGCTCGCTTGCGGTTGCGCGCGGAGATACGGTCGAGCGCCAGGCGGTACTCGGCGAGACGGGACTCACCCCAGCAGGCGTCCCAGGTCTTTATTTTGAGCTTCGCATCGACGGCCAGGCCGTGGACCCCTTACAATGGCTGAAGCGCCGATGAGCAACCGAAGCAGAATTCTCGTCCTTCTCCTTTCCACGCCGATTCTCGCGTTCGTCGTCGTCGGCGGCGTGATGGGTGGCACCGCCTCCGGGCAGGATTCCTACCAGCACCTTCTGGTCTTCAAGGACGTCGTGTCGCTCATCCTCAACAACTACGTCGAGGATGTGAACGTCGACAAAGTGATGACCGGCGCGCTCAAGGGGCTCGCCGATGGCCTCGACGCCGACAGTACGTTCCTCGAGCCGTCCGACGTGCGCGCGATGGAGGCGAAGCTGACGCCGCCCGGCGGCGACATCGGGCTGACGCTCACGCGGCAATACTACTTGCGGGTCGTGGCGGCTCGTGACGGCTCGCCTGCGGATCGCGCGGGCCTGCGCAGCGGAGACTACGTCCGGATGATCGATGGCCGGGCGACGCGCGACCTGTCGGTTTTCGATGGCGCGCGCCTGCTCGCCGGCGCGCCCGGCACCAAGGTGTCGATCGTCGTGATCCGCGGGAATGCCGCGGAGCCGCACACCATCGATCTGGTCCGCGAGCCGCTGCCGAAAGATCTCGGGGCGCTCGGCTCGCGCATGGCCGCTTCGGACGTCGGCTACGTTCGGATCCCGGCGTTTACCACGACGACCGCCTCCGCAGTGGCTGCCGCGGCGACTGCGCTCGCGAAGCAGGGCGCAGCCAAGCTCGTCATCGACTTGAGGCAGACCGCCGAAGGACCGCTCGAATCAGGCATCGAACTCGCGCGCCGGTTCGTCCCGAGCGGGACGCTCGCGATTCGCGCCGCCCGCAACGGCGCCCGCGAAGAGATCAAGGCCGCGACCGGAGACGGCGCGCTGACGATGCCGGTCGCTCTGCTCGTCAATTCCGGGACCTCCGGCGCCGCCGAACTGTTCGCCGCGGCGCTCGCCGGCAACAAGCGGGCGGAACTGATCGGCGAACCGACGCACGGCCGCGCGGGAATCCAGAAACTCGTGCGTTTGCCCGAAGGCCACGGACTCTGGCTGACGCACGCGTCCTACCTGACACCTGGCGGAGAGGCCATTCACGAGAAAGGACTGAAGCCGGCGGTCGACGTCGAGGAACCGGACGTCGAGTTCGGCGCGCGTCCGGATCCGTCGAAGGGCGATCCGATCCTCGACAAGGCGCTCGAGAAGCTCGGCGTGCGAAAAGCCGCCTGACTTTTTCTTGACTCGGTGGAATCGGTCACGTATAAACCTCTCCGGAAATTTTTTTTCCTCATTGCATCTCGCACGAGGTGCGCCATCGGTCACACAGCTTCACGCGGAGGGCATTCATGAACAAACAGGAACTCGTTGCGAAGATCGCGCAGGAGACCGGCATCAGCAAGACGAACGCGACCGCTGCCATCGACTCGTTCTTCGACGGCGTCGTGAAGACGCTGAAGAAGGGACAGCCGATCACGTTTGTCGGCTTCGGCACGTTCAAGACTGCGAACCGCAAGGCGCGCACCGCGCGCAATCCGCAGACCGGTGCCGAGATCAAGGTGCCGAAGCGCCGCGTCGTCCGCTTCAGCGCCGGCAAGGCGTTGAAGTCGGCGGTGAACTGAGTCGAGCTCACCGAGCGATCAGAGATCACAGAGAAGACCGGGGACGAAGAGACGCAGAGACACAGAGGAAACGCAACGCTTTCTCGGCGTCTCGGCGTCTCAACGTCCTCGCTCTTTTTCTGCGCGCTCTGCCTCCTCAGCGCCCTCGCCGCTTCCATTGACGCCCCCGAAACCCCGCAGGTATACTGATCGTTCCTGTAAGGCCAGTGTTTTCAAGACATAGGCGCGTAGCTCAGAGGTTAGAGCGCCTGCTTGACACGCAGGAGGTCGGTGGTTCGAGTCCACCCGTGCCTACCATTCGACTCGGCTGCAGCGCGGCCGAGTCGAAGGCCCTGAGCGAGCCGAACTGTCCACGGCGAGTCGAAGGGCCGACAGGTGCGGCTTCGACCCACCTTTCAGGGCGCGTCGAAGGGCTTCGTTGAAAACCTGCGCTTCGAAAAATCACGAATGAACGTGACGATCACTCTACCGGACGGCTCGACCCGGAGCGTGCCTTCGGGGACGCCGGTCGGCGAGATCGCTTCGTCGATCTCGGCCGGCCTCGCGCGCGCGGCGCTCGCCGCGAAGGCCGACGACCGCCTGGTCGATCTCTCGTTCCCGCTCGAGCGCGACGCGGCGGTCCGGATCGTCACCGGCAACCCCGATGACCCGGAGGCGCTGTCGCTCTACCGCCATAGCACGGCGCATCTCCTCGCCGCAGCTGTGACGGCGCTCTTTCCAGGCACGCAGTGCGGGATTGGTCCTCCGACCGACGAGGGCTTCTTCTACGATTTCGTCGTCGAGCGCCCGTTCGTCCCGGAGGATCTCGAAGCGATCGAACGCCGGATGAAGGAGCTCGCCGACGCGGACCTTCCCTTCGAGCGGCAGATGTGGCCGCGCGAGGAAGCGAAGGCGTTTTTCGCGTCGCGTGGAGAGCCGCTGAAGGTCCAGCTGATCCAAGAGAAGACCGAAGGCCAGTCGCACGTGTCCTGCTACACCATCGGGGACAAGGACACCTTCATCGACTTCTGCGTCGGCCCGCACGTGCCGTCCACCGGCAGGCTGAAGGCGTTCAAGCTGCTGAACACGTCCAACGCCTACTGGAAGGGGGACGCGCGGAACCAGGGCATGCAGCGGATTTACGGGACCGCGTTTTTCAAGGACGCGGAGCTCAAGGCCCACCTGCAGCGGATCGAGGAAGCGAAGAAGCGCGACCATCGGAAGCTCGGACGCGAGCTGGGACTGTTCTGGTTTCATCCGTGGGCGCCAGGCGAGCCGTTCTGGCTGCCGAAGGGAACGACGCTCGTGAACCTGCTCGGCAACTACATGCGGTCGATCCTGTTTCCCGCCGGCTACGTGGAAGTCCGCGCGCCGCTCGTCTTCAACAAGGCGCTGTGGGAAACGTCCGGGCACTGGACGCACTACCGCCAGAACATGTTCCTCATCGAGTCGCCGAGCGAGGAGGAGAAGTCGGGGCTGAAGCCCATGAACTGTCCCGGCCACATGCTGCTGTTCGCAAGTGAGGTCCGGAGTTACCGCGACCTACCCCTGCGCATTCACGAACAGAGCGTCCTCCATCGCATGGAGGCATCCGGCGTGCTGAGCGGGCTGACCCGCGTGCGCGAGTTCATCATGGACGACGCGCACATCTTTCTGCGGGAGGACCAGATCGGCGAAGAAGTGGAGCGGCTACTCCGCCTCGTGCGACGTGTGTACGACGACTTCCAGCTCACGCCGGAGATGCTGCTTTCCACGCGGCCCGCAGAGTATCTCGGGGCGGTGGCGACGTGGGATTACGCCGAGGCGGAGCTCAAGAAGGGGCTCGAGGCGGCCGGCCAACCTTATACGATCGCCGCGGGGGACGGCGCGTTCTACGGACCGAAGATCGATTTTGCGGTCACCGATGCGCTCGGCCGACGATGGCAGTGCGCCACGATTCAGCTCGACTATCAGCTGCCGCAACAGTTTCAGCTGAAGTACATCGGGGCCGACAACGCCGAGCATCGGCCAGTGGTGATCCATCGCGCGATCTTTGGCAGCTTCGAGCGGTTCATTGCGCTCCTCATCGAGCACTACGCGGGCGCGTTTCCCTTGTGGATCGCGCCAGTGCAGATTGTGGTGTTGCCGATCGCCGACCGGCACGTCGACTACGCGCGGTCGGTCGCGGCCAGGCTCCAGACCGCCGGGCTTCGCACCGAGGTTGACGAGCGGCAGGAAAAGATAAACTTGAAGATTCGTGAGGCGGAGCTTCAGAAGGTTCCCTTCATGCTGGTCGTGGGGGATCGAGAGGCGGCCGAGGGTAAGGTGGCCGTTCGCCGACACGGGATGAAAGATGAGGGACCACAGCCTCTCGATCGGTTCGTCGAGCGGGCGAAAGAGGAAGTGGCGAACAAGGGCCGCGCAGAAGCCCTTGCGCCTAGCGCGTAGGAGGCCATATCGCATTCGACAGATCGCCGCGCAGGGATGACCGAGCGCGGGTGAACGAGCGGATCCGGGTCCGGGAAGTCCGGGTGATCGACGACACCGGGCAGCAGCTCGGTATCATGGCGCCGGCGCAGGGGCTGGCCATCGCGCGGCAGAAAGGGCTGGATCTCGTCGAGATCTCGCCGACGGCCAACCCGCCCGTCTGCCGGATTATGGACTTCGGGAAGTACCAGTACACGGAACAGAAGCGGGCCCGTCAGGCGCGGAAGCACCAGAAGGTCATCGAGGTCAAGGAGATCAAGTTCCGCCCGAAGGTCGACGAGCACGACTATCAGTTCAAGAAGAAGCACATCGAGCGGTTCCTCGCCGAAGGGGACAAAGTGAAGGCGACCATCTTCTTCCGCGGCCGTGAAAACGCGCACCCGGAGATCGGCCGCCGCGTGCTGGAGCGCTTGATCGAGGAACTGTCGCAGGTGGCGGTTGCCGAGTCCGAGCCGCAGAAGGAAGGCAACCAGATGCACACGATCCTGTCGGCGAAGAGAAAATGACGTAGCGCAGCCCTTCAGGGCTGCTGATGAGACCTATGCCAAAACTGAAAACACACAAAGGCGCTTCGAAGCGGTTCAAGCGGACCGCGCGTGGCAAGTTCAAGCGGAGCAAGGCGTTCAAGCAGCACATCCTCACGAGCAAGGCGCGGTCGCGGAAGCGCAAGCTGAAGGGCACCGACACGGTCGCCCCGGTGGACGCGGCCAAGCTGCGGATGATGCTGCCGTACGACTGACGCTGGCAGGGACTGGGGACTAGGAACGAGGGACTAGGCATTGCGACGATGGGTCATGGGACAACGCTAGTTCCAAGTCCCTGATCCCTAGTCCCTACGGAGATGTGGAAATGCCGAGAGTAAAACGTGGAAACGTCCGGCGCGCGAAGCGGAAGAAGCTCCTGTCACGCGCCAAAGGCTTCTATCAGACGAAGAGCAAGCTCTATCGTTCGGCGAAAGAATCCGTTGACACGGCGCTCAAGTACGCGTTCGTCGGACGCCGCCGCAAGAAGCGCGACTTCCGCCGGCTGTGGGTCGTCCGGATCAACGCCGCGGCCCGCGAGCACGGTCTGACCTACGGACAGCTGATCAGCGGCCTGAAGACCGCCAACGTGCCGCTCGATCGGAAGATGCTCGCCGACCTGGCCGTGACCGAGCCGGCCGCATTTGCGAAGATTGCCGAGCAGGTGAAGGAAGCAAGAGCGCGCTAGCGCCTGCGGCCCGCGCGAGCGGCCGGAGGGAAGTCCGGGCTGGAGGCCCGGACCCGCGAGCGCGAGCGAGCGGGGGTGGGGTCCCGCGAGCACCAAAAGAAGCCGACAGCCCGCATCGATGTCCAGCGCTCCCACTATCGACGACCTGCGCGCCCAGTTCGACCGCGACCTTGCGACGGTCGCGAGCGAGGCCGATCTGCGCGCGGTGCGCGACCGCTACCTTGCGCGCAAGGGTGGACTCGTCTCGGCGCTCCTGAAAGGCGTCGCGACAGCGCCGGCGGCGGAGCGTCCAGCGCTTGGACAGCAGGCCAACTCCCTGAAAGTCGACATCGAACAGCGGCTCGCCGAGCGCGAGCTGGCGATCGAGGCGGCGCGCGCCCCGGCCGGCGCGGTCGATGTGACGCTGCCCGGCCGCCGTCTGCCGCTCGGCCGCCGGCACCCGCTGACCATCGTGCGCGATCGCGTGGAGGCGATCTTCACGCGCATGGGGTTCGAGATCGTCGAGGGGCCCGAGCTCGAAGACGACTACCACAACTTCGAGGCGCTCAACATGCCGCCGGAGCACCCGGCGCGCGACATGCAGGACACCCTGTATCTCGCGTCGGAGCTGCCGGGCCTCGGCCGGCCCGCGACGCTGCTGCGAACGCATACCTCGGGCATGCAGATCCGGTACATGGAGACGCACCAGCCGCCGGTGCGCATCCTGTCGCCCGGGCGCGTGTATCGCCGCGACAATCTCGATCTCACGCACACGCCGATGTTCTCGCAGTTCGAAGCGCTCGTCGTCGGCAAACGGATCTCGCTCGCCGATCTGAAAGGGACGCTCTTCACCTTCGCGCGCGAGATGTTCGGCGCCAATACGCGCGTGCGCTTCCGTCCGAGCTTCTTCCCGTACACCGAGCCGAGCGCCGAGCTCGACATCTCCTGCATCCGGTGCGGCGGCCGCGGCTGCGCGGTCTGCAAACAGTCTGGATGGCTGGAGATCCTCGGCAGCGGGATGGTGCACCCGGCGGTGTTCGAGGCGGTCGGCTACGATCCCGAGCGCTACACGGGCTTCGCGTTCGGCATGGGGATCGAGCGCGTCGCGATGCTGACCTACGACGTGGGCGACATCCGTCTGTTCTACGAGAACGATCTCCGTTTTCTGGAGCAGTTTCCGCTGTGAAGCTCGTCTACCCGTGGCTCCAGGACTTCGTGAAGGTGTCTGACGAACCGGAGCGGCTCGCCGAGACGCTGGGCCTGCGCGGATTCGAGGTGGCGACGATCGAGCACAAGCCGTTGCCGGTTATCGACCTCGAGGTCACGGCTAACCGCCCGGATTGCCTGAGCGTGATTGGGTTTGCGCGTGAGGTGGCGACCGCGTACGGAGTTGCGTTCGAAGATCCGTTGGGATCGGGCCGGTCTAAAGACCGGCCCCTCGAGGAGTCTGAACACGAGACCCAACCGGATCTCGACGTCGTCATCGAGAATGCCGACCTGTGTCCGCGATACGCGGCCCAGGTCTTCCAGGTGAAAGTCGGCGACTCGCCGTCGTGGATGCAGGACCGTCTCCACGCCGCCGGGGTCCGTCCGATCAACAACATCGTCGACGCGACCAACTACACGATGATCGAGCGCGGCCATCCGACGCATGCGTTCGATCTCGAGCGTCTCGGCGGCCGCGCGCTGCGTATCAGGCGCGCGCGCGCCGGCGAGACCATTCGCACGCTCGACGGTGTCGACCGCAAGCTCGAGGCGGACATGCTGGTGATCGCCGACAGCGAACGCCCGCAGGCGATCGGCGGAGTTATGGGCGGAGCCGAATCCGAGGTCACGCCGCACACGACGCTCGTGGCGCTCGAAAGCGCGTGGTTCCAGCCGGCCAGCGTGCGGCGAACGGCGAAACGGCTCGGGCTGAAGACGGAAGCGTCCACGCGGTTCGAGCGTGGGGCGGACATCAACGGCCCGCTGGCCGCCATTCGCCGGGTCGCCGAGCTGTTTGCGAAGATCGGCGCGGGCGAGCCCAAGGGTCCGATCATCGATCGATATCCCGCGCCCCGGCCGTCTCTGCGGCTGGCGCTCCGCCGCCCTCAGATCGCGCGCCTGCTCGGCGCCGATGTCCCCTCGAGTGACGTCGAACGGATCCTCATGGGCCTCGGCTTCACGTCGACGCCGGTGCGGTCGAGCAAGGGGGAAGAAGGCTGGCTCGTGTCGGTGCCGTCCTGGCGCGTCGACGTCGCGCGTGAGGCGGATCTCATCGAGGATGTCGGCCGGCACTACGGCTACGACCGGCTTCCGACGACGTTCCCGGCGCTCGATGCGATTTCCCCTCCTCACGATCCGCGGATCGCGCGCGCGGCGCTCGTCCGCGAAACGCTGGCCGGCGCCGGATTTGCCGAAGCGGTGACGTTCACGTTCATCGAACAGGAGGCGGCGACGCCCTTTGCCGGGAATGGCACCTCGACTTCGCTCGTCCCAATCGCGAATCCGCTGTCGGAGTCGTTCGCCGTGCTGCGGCCGTCGCTCGTCCCCTGTCTCGTCGATGCCGTCGCCCACAACCGTCGGCGCGAACGGCGCGACGTGCGACTGTTCGAGATCGGCACGGCGTTCTCGGCCACCGACGGTGAGGCGCGGAAAGTCGGGCTCGCCTGGACGGGCGCCGGATCCCCGGAGCATTGGAGCGGAACCGGACGCGAGGTGGACTTCTTCGACCTGCGTGGCGCCGTCGAGCGCCTTGCCGAAGCGACGGGGACGGCAGTCGAGTTCTCGCCGGGGACCGTCGACTGGCTCGTGCCCGGACGCAGCGCAATGGTATCGATCGCGGCAGGGGGCCCCAACCCGGGCCTCGCGCTCGGCGTCGCCGGTCAGCTTCAGCCCTCGATCGCCGCAGCGCGCGGCGTGCCGGGGGCCGATGCCGTGTATGTCGCCGAGATCGACCTCGACCGGCTCGCGGCCGCGGCAACCGGACGTGACGATTTGCGAGTAACGCCGCTTCCCCGCTATCCATCGATCGTGCGCGATCTCTCCGTGCTCGTGTCAGATACCTTGCCTGCGGCGGCTGTTCGTGGCACTATCCGTGCGGCGGCGCCGAACGAGCTCGAGTCGATCGCAGAGTTCGATCGGTATCAAGGCAAAGGGATTCCGGAGGGCCAGATAAGTCTGTCGTTCCACCTCACGTTCCGCGCACCGGATCGCACGCTGACGGATGCGGAGGTGGATCGCAGCATGGACGCGATCGTCGCTGCGCTCGCGCGCGAGCACGGCGCCAGCCGCAGATAGAACCGAACCGCAGATAAACGCAGATAGAACAGAGACAACCATACCCGGCGGAGGACTTGTGGCGAGATCAGCAACAGCAGCCGTGTCGCGGCAGTCGATGGACCTCGAGGCGATCGATCGGCTCGAGGAGAAGATCAAGCTGCTGGTGAGCATGGTCGATCGGTTGCGCTCCGACAACGCGCGCCAGGCGGCGGAGCATTCGCGGCTCGAGGCGGACAACCAGCGTCTGGGCCGCGAGCTCGAGGCAGCCCGGGCGCGGCTCTCCGACGTCGAAGGGGCGTCGAGCGAGGTCGGAACGCTGCGCGAGGAGCGCGAACTGATTCGCGCGCGAGTCGCAGAGATGCTGCACCGGATCGAGGCGCTCAATCTGTGACTCTGAAGGGACTTGGGACTAGGGACTGACACGCGAGCGGGCGTCGCTAGTCCCTAGTCCCTAGTCCCTACAGAGTTCTTGGCAATGAAGCCAGACACCACCAAAGCAGAGACCCGCGTCGTCACGGTCGAGATCGGCGGTCAGCGGTATCCCATCCGCAGCGCGCTCGATCGGGCCTACGTCGCCGAGCTGGCGGCGTATGTCGACGCGAAGATGCGGCTGGCGGTCAGGGAGACCGCGACCGGCGACTCGTTGAAGGTGGCGGTCCTCGCAGCGCTCAACATCGCCGACGAACTGTTCCGCGCGCGCCAGTCGGGCGACGGGGAGCGCGAGCAATGGGCCGAGCGGGCCGCCGCGCTCGAACAGCTGCTCGACGAAGCCATCGGGACCGTCGATTCTGCCCGAATCGTCACTGGATAGCCTCCCGCCGCCGCCCGACCTTACGGTCGGGCGTGATAAGATCCCCGGTCAGACTGTTATCGGGTTCCCTGCTTTGCGCGTGATGGTTCGGGGGCTCGTTTGAGCCGATGCTATAACCCCAAGAGGATCGCGACGTCGCGCGGTGTGCATGCCTCGGCGCGAGGAAGCCTGAAGCGCGGCTGATACAGCGGTTCCACCTGCTTTTGCAGGTTCATCCGACCCCCCCACACGGCAAAGCGGGGCCTTTTTCATACAGGCGCTCTCAATGCCCTTCCAGCTCGGGATCGCCATCAATGTCCTCGTCACGCTGCTCGCCGCGGGGTTGGTCTTCGCGTGGTGGGTAGCCAACCGCAAGCGGATCGCGGCCGAAACCATAGGTCGCGCTGAAGAGCAGGCCCTCAGAGTACTCCGCGACGCGGAGCGCGATTCGGAAACGAAGAAGAAGGAAGCGCTCCTCGAGGCGAAGGAAAAAGCCCACGAGCTGGCCGCCGGCGCCGAGCGCGAAGTCCGCGCCCGCCGGCAGGAAATCTCGACCCTCGAACAGACGCTCGCCGACAAGACGCGCGCGCTCGCCGAGCGGATCACCGCGTCCGACAAACTCGACCAGGAGCTGCGCAGCAAAGAACGGGCGATCGGGGATCGCGAGAAGGCGGCCGAGGCGGCCGTCGCCCGCGCCGAGCAGCTCGCCGCCGAGCGGCAGCGCGAGCTGCAGCGCGTCGCGGGGCTGACGCACGACGAAGCCAAAGAGCTCCTCCTCCGGCAGATCGAATCGGAAGCCCGCCGCGATGCGGCCAACCTCGTCAAGCGCATCGAGGCCGAGGCGCGCGAGATGGCCGGCGCCCGCGCGCAACAGATCATCGCCGACGCTATCCAGCGGAGCGCCGCCGAGCACGCGATCGAAACGACCGTCTCGGTGGTCGACCTGCCCAGCGACGATTTGAAGGGCCGAATCATCGGGCGCGAGGGTCGCAACATCCGCGCGCTCGAGCTCGCGACGGGCGTCGAGCTGATCGTGGATGACACGCCCGGCGCCATCATCTTGTCGAGCTTCGATCCCTTCCGCCGCGAGGTCGCGCGCCAGACGATCGAGCGGCTCGTCGCGGACGGCCGCATCCATCCGGCCCGCA
The DNA here is from genome assembly GCA_036258175.1 of Vicinamibacterales bacterium. Classification (GTDB taxonomy): domain Bacteria; phylum Acidobacteriota; class Vicinamibacteria; order Vicinamibacterales; family 2-12-FULL-66-21; genus DATAEE01. Next base: position 45,429 of record DATAEE010000279.1, on the reverse strand, counting down.
TCGAAGAAGTCGTCGAAAAAGTGAAAACGGACATGGAGGACACTGTCCGGAAGGACGGCGAGGCGGCCGCGTTCGAGCTCGGGCTCTTCGACCTCCATCCCGAGATCCTCCGGCTGATGGGCAAGCTCAAGTTCCGGACGAGCTATGGCCAGAACGTGCTGAATCATTCGAAGGAAGTCGCGTTTCTCGCGGGCATCATGGCCAAGGAGCTCGGCATCAACGGTCACGTCGCCGCCCGCGCCGCCTTCGTGCACGACATCGGCAAGGCGATCGACCGCGATCTCCAGGGCACGCACCTGGAGCTGGGCATCGACTTCCTCCGCAAGCACGGCGAGAACGAGGCGGTCGTGATGGCCGTCGCGGCGCACCACATGGACATCGACTGGCCGTCGCTCGAGGCGATGATCGTCCAGGCGGCGGACGCGATTTCCGCCGCGCGGCCGGGCGCGCGCCGCGACATCCTCGAGTCCTACGTCAAGCGCCTGGAAAAGCTCGAAGGGATCGCCGACTCGTTCCCCGGGGTGTCAAAGGCCTTTGCGCTCCAGGCGGGACGCGAGATCCGCATCATGGTCGAAAGCGAGAAGATCTCGGACGAGGAGACCGTCTGGCTCTCCAAGGACATCGCCAAGCGGATCGAGAACGAGCTCGAATACCCGGGCCAGATCAAGGTCACGGTCATTCGCGAGACGCGGGCTGTTGAGTACGCGCGGTAGGCATCCCTGACCGCCGATCCCCGCTCCCTGGCCTCCGATCTGACCGAAGCCGGCCTCATCGACTTCATCCAGCGCCGGCTGCCACCTCCGCCCGCGTGGCTGCGCGTCCCCGCCGGCGACGATGCGGCCGTCGTCGAGCCGGTGCGCGGGACGCTGGAAGTGCTCACCACCGACACACTCGTCGAGAGCATCCACTTCGACTTTTCGTTCTGCAGCCCTGCTGACGTCGGCGTCAAAGCGGTGGCCGTCAACCTCAGCGATCTCGCCGCGATGGGGGCGGAGCCGCGCGCCGCGCTCGTGTCGCTCAGCGTGCCGCAGCGGATGACGCGGGAAGCGCTCGAAGAGTTGATCGATGCGCTCGTTAGCACCGCTACGAAGTATTGCCTCACCGTCGCCGGCGGCAACATCACGTCTTCTCCTGGTCCGCTCGTCGTGACGATCACCGCGACCGGCAGCGTGCGGCCGCGCCGGGCGCTCCTGCGATCCGGCGCGCGGCCCGCCGATGCGATCTACGTCAGCGCCGCGATCGGCGCCGCGGCGGCCGGACTCGGGATGCTGCGCGAGGGCCGGACACCGGCCGGCGAGGACGAAGCGCAGTGCATCGGGCGATACCGCGCGCCCGTGGCCCGGGTGCGACTGGGTCTGCTCCTCGGCCGGACCCGCGCCGCGACCGCATGCATCGACTTGAGCGACGGCCTGGCCGACGGGGCCAGACGCGTCGCCGAGGCCAGCGGTGCGGGCGTGCTGCTCGAGGCGGATGCGATTCCCGTCCACCCGGCCGCCCGGCGGTACTTCTCAGAGAGAGGGCTCGATCCCGTCACCGCGGCGCTGGCCGGCGGCGACGACTACGAGCTGCTGTTCACGTCAGCGCCGAGGCGGCGCGGCGCGCTCGCGGCGGCGGTTCGCCGCTCGCCCGGTCTCGCGGTGACTCGAATCGGCGTCGTCACAAAGGAGCCGGACGTCCGGCTCCGCCGCGACGGCCGGGACGAGCCGCTTCCCGAGGGCTTCCAGCATTTCTGATGAGAGAAGCCGTCAAGCGCCGACTGGAAATCCTGCTGCATACGCACGACACTCCGCGCCGGACCGCCGCGGCCTACGCGCTCGGCGTGTTCTGGGGCTTCTCGGCGCCGCTCGGGCTCCACACGATCCTGGGCCTGGCCTCCGCGTTCGCGCTCAGGCTCAACCGGGTCGCAGCCCTGCTCGGTATCTACTCAAACCTGCCGTGGATCATCGTCCCCTACTACATGCTGGCGACGGTCGCAGGGGCGGCGATCCTCGGCGTCCAGCTGCCTGCGGACCTGATGGCCGAGTTCAGAAACCTGCTCGAGCACTTCACGGTCCGCGAAGCCGGAAGGTTCTGGGGACGGCTGGCCCCGCTGTTCTGGAGCTATGTTGTCGGGACCACGCTCGGGGCCCTCATCCTCGCGCTGGCCGCCTACGGGGCCGCGCTCTTCTTCATCCTCGCCCACCGCCACCGGGTCGAGCGAGCAAAACACTCAGACACAACGACTTCGGTTATGTGACCAACTGCAGGGTCGCCAGTGCCCCGCCCGGCGCGGTATACTGCTCCGTTCCCCAGCCGGAAGGAATTAGATGTTCCTGAGGCACCACCTGCGGCGGAAGCTTCTGGTGACCGCCGGCGCGGTTCTCGGGTTCGCCTTCCTCTACGAGGTCACGACACTCGACTCGCGGTACGCCGCGCGCCAGGCCGAAATGCGCGAGGCGACGGCGATGCCGGCGCCGGGCGCACGCCTCCGCTTCACCGCCACTGCCTATTGCAAGGGAACGACGACCGCGTCCGGCGTTCAGGTGAGGACCGGCATTGCGGCCGCCGACCCCGACCTCCTGCCGGTCGGGTCCGTCGTCCAGATCGACAATCTGCCCGCGAAGTACAACGGCGTGTACACGATCATGGATACCGGCCCGGCGGTCCAGGGCCGCAAGATCGACGTGTACATGTGGAGTTGCTACGAGGCGCTCGACTTCGGGCGCCGGTCGATCCTGCTGACGGTTCTGCGGCTAGGCTGGAACCCGCAGGCGAGCGAACCCGGTCTGGTGAACCGGCTGTTCCGGAGGCGCGAGGCCGCGGCCTCTGAACCGCTGCCGGCTCGCTCCATAGACGTACCCGCCGTAACGACCCCTGCTACTCCGCCCGCAGCGCCTCGGCAGGACTGACCCGTGTCGTGCTGAGCGCGGGCCAGACGCACGCACCGATCGCGGCAACCATGAGCACTCCCGCCCCGGCCAGATAGGTCGGGAGATCGTGCGGCGTCACGCCGAAAAGCTGACCCTCGAGCGCCCGCGCCACCGCAAACGCGACCGCCAGCCCGGCGGCCAACCCGATCGCCGCAAGACGCATCCCTTCGCCAAGAACATCTCGGACGAGCCGGGCCGGCCGGGCGCCGAGCGCCAGGCGGACACCGAACTCGTGCCGGCGCTGCCCGACTGAGTACGCAATGACCCCGTAGACGCCGACTGCGGCGAGCGCCAGTGCGACGGCCGCAAACACCGCGACGAGCGTGAGTGTGAACCGGCGCGCGGCGCGCGCCTCCATGACGTAGGCCGTCAGCGGCCGTTCGTCGTAGATGGGTAGTTGCGCGTCAAGGTCGCGAACCAGGGCGCGGATTGGCGCGAGGGCGGCGGAGGGATCGCCGCTCGTCCGGACGACATACACCATGGGGTTGCGCCGTGACTGCCGGACCGAGACATACACCTGCTCGCGCACTTCCGCCGTAAGCGTGCGATGGCGAAGGTGGCGAACGACGCCGACGACCGTCGCAGGAGCTTCCAGAAGGTCGGGGACCCTGACGCGCTTGCCGACCGCGGTTTGCCCAGGCCACGTTCGCGTTGCGAGCCACTCGTCCACGATCGCTACCCGCATGGCATCGAGATCATCCGCCTCGGTGAAGAAACGCCCTTCGACGAGCCGTGCCCCGAGCGCTTCCAGGGCTCCGGGGGTTACGGCGCGCGCATCCGCCTCTCGCATCGCGTCGGTGGCAGGCGCCCCTTCCCGGGCGTATGGGCTCGACCAGTTCGGAACGTAATCGAACGGCAGGTGGCTGATGGCGCCGACTCCTGTGACGAATGGCCTGGCCGCGAGCTTTCGCCGCAGCAGCTCGGAGAAAACGTTGGCTTCTTCGTGGGACCGGTAGCGCTCACGCGGCAGCGCGAGCCTGAATGTCAGTGCCTGCGCGGCGGAGTCGAACCCCGGATCGACGTACATCAGCCGGATGAAGCCGCGACCCAGCAGCCCCGCGCCGACGAGGAGAACGACGCTCAACGCAATCTGGATCGCGACGAGCGTGGCGCGTACTCGATACTGCACGGCGAGCGAGGAGCGTCGGCCGTCGCGCTGAAGCGCCTCGGCTGGCCGTGTCCGGAAGACCTCTGCCAGCGGCGCCAGTGAAAACAGGAGCCCCCATGCGAGCGCGATCCCTGCCGTAAACGCCAGCACGCTCCACTCGAAGCGCGCCGCCTCGATCCTGCTGACGCTCTCGGGACGCACGGCGATGAGGAAGGCCAGCCCCACGCGGCCGACCACGATTCCCGCGGCGCCGCCAAAGAAAGCGAGGATCAGGCCCTCGACGAGGCACTGAAGCGCCAACCGTCGTCGGCCCGCTCCGAGCGCGACGCGAAGCGCGGTTTCCTTCCGTCGCGCGGCGGCCCGCGCGACCAGCAGGCTGGCGACGTTGACACAGGCAATGAGCAGGAGAATCGCGACACCGGCGAAGAGCGTCAGCACGGCCGGCTTCAGGTCGCTCAGCGCGTCTTCCTGGAGCGCTACCGTGTAGAGACTGCGTCCAGAGGAGCTGTAATCGGTGAACTCTTTGGCGATGCGGTCTCCGAGCGCGACGACTTCCTGATTCGCATCCTCGAAGGTCGCACCCTCGGCCAGCCGGGCGATCGTCCGCAGATAGTACTGTGCCCGCGGTTCGTGAATGATGGCGGCAGGAAACGGCAACCAGGCTTGAAGGTGATCGGGCACGCTCGCGTCTGCGTGGAACAGCAACCGGAACGCTTCCGGCATGACGCCCACGACCGATACCGGCGTTCCATTGATCCGTATCCGCCGCCCGACGATGGACGGATCCGCGCCGAAGCGGCGCTGCCAGAGGCCCCAGCTCAAGACGACCGACGGGGTCGCGCCGGGCTGCTCGTCCTCCGTCGAGAACGTCCGGCCGTAGAGCGCATCCGCGCCCAGCACGGAAAAGAAGTTGGCGGTAACCAGTCCTATGCGGAGTTGTTCTGGATCGCCCTCACCGGTCAGCGCGGCCGTATTCGGCCAGATCGCGCCGACCGCCGCAAGCGTGGTGGTCCGTTCACGAAGATCGTTCAGCTCGGGACCTGAGAGCGGCGCGCGCGGATAGCTCCCGTCGGTGAGGTTCGACCAGACGAACACGAGCCGGTTCGCGTCGCGATACGGCAAAGGTTCGACGAGCAGCGCGTGGACCACGCTGAAAATCGCGCTGTTCGCACCGATGCCAAGCGCGAGCGTCAGCACGACGATCGCGGCGAAGCCCGGTTGCTTCCAGAGTTGCCGCCACGCGCCCCGGACGTCCGTCGCCACCGCGTCTGCTCCGCTGCCGATTCGGATGGCGCGGACCTGCTCCTTGACCTGTTCCACCCCGCCCATCTCGGCCAGCACACGCCTCCGCGCATCCAGCGGCCGCATGCCGTCGCCGACGTAACGGTCGTACAGCTCGTCAACGTAGCTTCGCAGCTCGTCGTCCAGATTCCGGTCGAGTTCCGTCTTGCGGAACAACGTGCGCCAGAAGCTGCGGATGCGAGCGGTCAGCGGCATGCGAAATATCTCCGTTACGAGTTTTCCAGTACCTGGCTGATCGCAAACACGATCCGGTTCCAGTTCTTTTTCTCGGTCTCGAGCCGGCGGGCGCCTGCAGGCGTGAGGCGGTAAAAGCGCGCGCGGCGTCCCTCATCGGTCTCGCCCCAGCTGCCTTCGATCAGGCCCTCCTGTTCGAGACGATGGAGGGCGGGAAAGAGCGAGCCGGCGCCCACTTCGAACGTCCCGCGCGTGACCTGGCGGATGCGCCCAGCGATGCCGACCCCGTGGAGCGGCTGCAGTTCCACGGTCCTGAGCACGAGGAGGTGGAGCGTTCCTTTCAGCACTTCCAGATTGCGTTTGGCCATGATATCGGTAACCGATATCGTATAGCAAAACGAGCGGCGATGCGCAAGCGGGCCGCTACGCGGCGCTCAGCGCCGGCTCGTCGGCGTGCAGGAACCAGCGATCGAGCAGCACGTGCCGGACGAACGCCGGACTATCGAAGAGCCAGGTCGCGATGGAAGCAGTCAGGGATGACGGAATGGTGCGCGCGATCATCCGGGTGAGCGGCTGGTCGCTGAACCGCGCCCGCAGACGCTCCTCGTGTCGCGCAAGCTGTGCCCGCGTGTAGCGGCCAGTGGCGCCGGCGATAGTTGCCGCCGCGATCAAACCGGATTCGATGGCCGGCCGAATCCCTTCCCCGCTCTGCGGATAGGCGAGGCCGGCTGCGTCCCCGACGAGGATCACGCCGTCATCGACGATCCGCCGACGCGGCGGCGTCGAGAGGAGATACGCGTGGCCGCGCCAGCGCCAGCGCGTATCGGCAGGGATCTTCCCCGCTGCTTTCAGAAAGTCGACGAACTCGGCGCTCGCCCGCGGAAGCTGGCCGCTCTCCAGCCGGCCGAAGCCGACGTTCAGATAGCCCTCCTTCCGGAAGCACCAGCCGTAGCCTTTGAGGTCCTGCGAAAAATAGAGCTCGGGTGTTTCAGGCGCGGTGGTGAACGCGCCGGCTCCCTCCGGCGGGATCTCGAACTCGGCCTCCTGCGCCACGACGAGCGGCGCTCCGTCGAACGTGGGGTTCAGCGTTCGCGCAACGGGGCAGAAATGCCCGCCAGCTCCCACCAGGACCGCGGTCCTGAAGCGCTCGTTGACGACCCACTGTTCCCCGTCGCGGCGGACGCTCGAAATCCTGGTGCCGAGGCAGAGGCGTGCGCCGGATCTCTGGAGCAAATAAAAATCGAACTCACAGCGCCTGATGCCGAAGCTGACCGCACGCGTGTAGGTCGTTTCGAGATCGCGGCTGCGGCCGATGATCCCGGTTCGAAACCCGGTAATCGGCTGAAACGTCCGGCCGCGGCGATATTCATCTGTATCGATACGCAGATCGTCGATCACCTGCGGCGTAATCCAGCCGGCGCACACCTTGTCACGTGGGAAGGTTGCTCCGTCGACGACGACGACGTCGAGCCCTGCCTGCTGGAGCTTCCAGGCGCAGGCCGAACCTGCCGGTCCCCCGCCCGCGATCAGGACGTGACACGCTTCCATAAGCTGTTCGGCGGCTCGTTCTTCCCGCTAGCCGCTCACCCGCGTCCACGGGATGGCGTTGCTGCCGCCGCGTGCAAAGACCACCTGAAACAGCTGCATCCAGCCCGTGACGAACGCGGCGCGCGAGCCTGCCAGATAGAGGCGCCAAGCGCGTGTGAAGCTCTGGTCGAACATCCGGTCGACCTCTTCCGACGCGTCGTCGAACCGCCGGAGCCAGTGTTCGAGCGTCCTGGCGTAGTGGAGCCGCAGGTTCTCCACATCGAGCACCGATAACGTGTGCGGTTCGAGCACGCGTTCGAAGACCTCGCGTAGAGTCGGGGGATAAGCGCCCGGGAAAATCCGTTTCCGGATCCAGGCGTTGAGCAGCGCCGGGCGGTTGCGGCCGATGAAATGCAGCAGGCCGCGTCCGTTGGGCAGGAGCGATCGGTTCATCACGCGCCCGAGCGTGGGATAGTCCGGAAGTCCGACGTGTTCGAGCATGCCAATCGACACGAACGCGTCGTACCGGCCGGTCACGTTGCGATAATCGTCTTCGACGAATTCGACGCGATCGGCGAGGCCTTCGTCATGCGCCCGCCTTCTTGCGTATTCCATCTGCTCGGCGGAGATATTGAACGCACGGACGGTGACGCCGTAGTGCTTCGCCATAAACAATGCAAAGGAGCCCCAGCCGCATCCGGCCTCGAGCACTTTCTCGCCCGGCGCAAGCCGGAGCTTGCGGCAGACGAGATCCATCTTCGCGATTTGCGCCTCTTCGAGCGTCGCGTCCGGCGTCGGGAAATACGCGCACGTGTACACCAATTCTGCATCGAGCCAGAGACGATAGAACTCATTCCCGAGGTCGTAATGGTGATGAACGTTTTCTCTCGCGGTGAGCGCGTCGTTGGCTTTCTGCCACCAGGACCACACACGACTGCTCGATGACGACCACGCCAGATAAATCTCGTCGAGCACCCGCGACAGTTCGCCGCGAACCTCGACGGCACCGGACATGTACGTCTCGCCGAAATAGAGCTCGGGATTCCACATCCAGCCGAGTAGCGCCTCTCGCGTCCTGAACAGGATGCTCCCGACGGCCGGGCCGGCCAGGCTGGACGGGAGCTCGAACCCGTCCCACAACAGGAATCGAATGGGAGCGGTCCGGACGGTGCGCTGGATTCGCTCGAGCGCCCATCGGTCTAGGTTTGTGGATTGTTGGGGTGTACTAACGTTCGACAGCGCCGGAACTGAGAGCGCTCGGGGCAGCTCGCGCTTCATAAGCCGTCGGCCTCCGTCCGATCAATCTATCGCGGGGGCTACGTTAGATGCCACTCCAATTACCAGGTCCTGAGGCGCCGCTCTGACCAGGCGGAAACGGCGCCCCGACTCCATGAGCTTCGTTCCCCCGTCGGAATCAGCGTCCCGTAGTCTATCGCAGCACAGATCTTACCCGCCCGGCCGACGAGGAGCTGACCGCGTACCGGCGCCACGCGCGACGCATCACAGCTCGTAGAGCGATCCCGCCAGCCGTTTCAGTCCGCGATCGCGGGCGATGACGTCGAGATGAAGGGACGTCCAGTCTGCGAGCAGAATAGTTTCGTGTCCCACGCCGTTGTAGGTCTTGAGATAGCCGCGGCAGGACTCGCAATAGTCGATTCGCAGCCCGCCTTCACCCTCGACGTCCAGGACCGCCAGCCGGTGATCGTCGCGGTTTTCGCAGAAGGGGCACCCGGTTCGCCGGTAACGCCAGCGAGTCCTGCAGCGGCCGCACGACAGGAGGCGAAGTCGCCCGGGATCGATGCCGACGAGCTGCGCCATTGCCGGCGGGGCTCCGCACGCAGGACAGTAGTTCCGGAGCCAACGCTCCTCATTGCGCCACTGTTCGAACGACTCCACGACCGGGGCCAGATACCGAACCATGACCGCCCATCCGAGATACCGAAGCAAACCCGAATACGCCGGCACGTGTACATCCTCGTGGAGGACTTCGGCGACGGTCAGCCCGCGGAAGTCGCGATCTGCGTGTAGCCTGGCTTTCAAAGCCCGGCACTGTTCCGCCAACGTGCCCGGCAGCGCCGATGCCGGCAGGGCCTCTATCAACGACAGAACAGTTTTCTCCAAATGAGAAACGCCGATCACCACCTTCGAGCTCTGTAGCAGCGGCACGCCTGCGTGAAAGTCCTCTGTGTACTCGGCCCAATGTGGGGTGCGCGCGGTCGGAATGGAGATCGCGTCAGCCGTGGCGTCGACGAGCGCGTGCAGCTCCCCAACCGGCTGGAGGTAAGGATGCTTCGCCAGCCAGCCGTCTCGAGTCACGCGCCTCCAGCGGGCTGCGTCGTGCGTTCTTTTGGAAGGACCGGCATCAATCGAGCGGCCAATCCGAACAGGAAGATCGTCGCGGCGATGAGACCGATCGAAAGGCCCCATTCGATGATCGTCGGCGAGTACGTTTCCGGCGAGATCTGCGGCATCGACCCCTTCAGCGTCATCGCGAACAGGACGACGTTGATACGGTTGAACACGACGCCGAGCGTCGTGAGGAGCGCGCCGAGGAACAGGACGGATTGGCGCGTCCGCCAGGACGCACGGGCGAGCAGCACGAGTGGAAGCGCGCCTCCCAAGAGCAGCTCTGTTGCGAAGAGCGCGCCGTGGCTTCCGGAGAATGCGCCCCCGAGCTGACCTCGAACGGCTAAATCGCCCAGCCGGAACAGGAGGTAAACCAGAAGCGACCAGAACGTGATCTGGCCCATGGCTGCCAGCTGCGTGATTCGGAGCGGCCGGTTCCAGGCTCTCGCGATCCACATCTCGACCAGGACGATGAGCCCGAGTCCGGCCGCGATCGATGACAGGAAGAAAGAAACGGGAAGCACCGGCGACCACCACTGCGGCGCGAGTCTGTCCGGCATGAGCAGAAAGAGGGACCCCAGAGAGCTCTGATGCATGGTCGAGAGCGTCACGGCGGCGATGGCCAGCATGATGGGCTCTGCATGGTGGTCTCTGGCACGGAACGTCCACGCGAGGAACGAAAAGATCGCCGCGGTGATCGCGACGTACATCAGATTGCGCGAGAGCAGGTAGACGAACAGAGTCGCGGCGAATGCGACGTAAACACCCGACCATTGCCGCCAGACTGCCATCGCCTTCGTGAGGCCCCACCGTTCGAACGCGACCGGAAGGAACTCGAAGAGCAGGATGGTGACGTAGAGGCCGACGCACCACGACACCTCGAACATCGCCGACTGCTCGGGCGCCTGTAGCGCGAGCTGGTACGCATGCAGCGGCAAGCCGAGATCCGCAAGGAGCGTGACCGTCACGAACGAATAACTCAGCAGGCCCATGAGCACGGCGCCGCGCCCGATCGAATACAAATCCTTGCGTTGGAAGATGTAAATCAGTCCCGCTGTGGCGAACGCACCGGCGGCGACGGCGATCCAGACCAGGTCGAAGACGATCCAGAGGCCCCACGCGTAAGTGTCGGACAACTGCGTGCTGGCGCCCAGGCCCACGATGAACCTGGCGACAAACGAGAGCGCGCCGAAGATCATCAGCGCCAGCATCAGGAAATTGAACGGCGTCCAGAGTTTTTCCCGAAGCGGTTCGAACTCGGGATGGTGATCCTCGCCGTGGGCGGCACGTAGCCGCTGCTTCGCCATGCCGACCGCACGCCGTTTCAGGAACGCGTGCGTCCCACCGAGAAGCGCTCCGATCGCCATCACCGCCGGCGGAACGGCGTGCAGCGCGAAACGGGAGAATCCCGGGTACGATTTCTCTGCCACCTTCGGGAATCCCAGCTTCTCGAACGGCACAGCCGACAGGTACAACACGGCCGTGCCGCCCGCTTCCTTTTCTCCGTAGATGTGGTCCACGTATTTCTCGGGGCGCGCCGCGATGCGCTTGCGCGCTTCCTGAAGCATCTCTTCACGGTCGCCGTAGCGGAGGGCGTCCGCAGGGCACGCTTTGACGCAGGCCGGCACCTGGATCGTGTCGCGGAACGCCTGGCTTTCCTGCGCGGTGAGCGCCTCGCCATTGCGCGCGGCCGGAAGCGGCTGGTCGCAGCGGTCCGCGCAGTGCGTGCACTTGTGAATCTTGGGACTGCGCGTATCCCAGTCGGTTGACGGAACACCCCACGGGCACGCCCACATGCAGTACCGGCAGCCGATGCACTTGTCGCCGTTGTACGTGACGGGCCCGTCGGACTGCCGAACGAGCGCGGTCGTGGGACAGGACGAGACGCAGGCCGGCTCCAGGCAGTGCAGACATCGCCACATCGTGTTGACGAGATGCAGGCCGCCCGGCGCCTTTTCGTCCGGGATTTCGTGGAAGGAGATGAGCGTGAGCGTCTTCGCGCTGAGGACGGCCGGGTTCTGAAACCCGAGGTCCGGCTGCAGCTCCGTCTCCTCGCCGTCGCGATCGTTCCACTGCTTGCACGCCACCTGGCAGGCGCGGCAGCCGATGCACTTCGTGATGTCGACCAGGGTCGTCCTGGTCTTGATCGGCGTCGCCATCGGCAGTGGGATCATGTTTTTCTCCCGCGCGGTTCGGGCGGCGTGACGGCCGCGTCACGCACCTTCACGACGTTGACGAGGCAGGCTTTGGTCTCCTGGGTCCCGGCGACCGGGTCGACGGCATCGATCGTCAGGTGGTTCACGCTCGGGCCGGTCGACAGCCCCTTGTAGCCCCAGCAGTACGGCATCCACACGATCACGACTTCCTGCCCGTCGACCTTGATCGTTTGCATTCGCGGCGTGACGACCGCCTTCACCTCGAGCTCACCGCGTGCGGACGACACCTTCACGACGTCTCCGGACTTCACCGTGAGCTTGCGCGCGAGAACCTCGGGCATCTCGAGCATCGGTTCGGGCACCAGCTCGTTCAGCCAGGGAATGTTGCGCGTTGTCGACCCCGCGCACCAATGCTCGGCGACGGTCGAGGTCATGAGGACGTACGGGAAGTCGCGCGCGTCGCCGATTGGCTGGCGGCCGGGGAGGCGCGGATACTTCAGCGTCGGGTTGTGACGCACCTCGGGGTGCAACAGGTTCTTCACCGGGCTCTCGACTGGCTCGTACATCTCCGGAAGCGGGCCGTCTTTCGGGACGTAGCTCCAGTCGCGCGGGAGCCCCGGATGCTGCGGATCCGGATCGTTGTAGACGGCGGCGAACAGCCGGCCCACACCTTCGGCGTTCATGTGGAAGGCGCGCCGGCCGCGGGGCGTGTCAGGACCCTCGGTGTCGTACATGACGTCGGGCACGTCGTACCCGGTCCAACGTTTCGCTTTCTCGTCCCACCACACGACCGGCTTCGATCCCGGATACGGCCTGCCGTTGCGATCGCACGACGCGCGGTTGTACAGGATTCGTTTGTTGTTCGGCCACGTCCATCCGAAATTCGGAAACAGCCCCAGGTTTCCGGGATCGGTTCGCCCGTCGCGCCGTTTCGCGAGGTTCTCGCCACCGGCGAACACTCCGGCATAGATCCATGTGCCCGCCGAAGTTGAGCCCTCGGCGTGAAAAAGATCGCCGACGCCGTTGACCGTCGCGCCCGATTTCAGGCCGGCGGCGGGCACATCGCGAAGCACACGGCCGCTGATCTCCCGAAGAACGTCCTCGGCAGTGGTGTACGTCCACGCCGCTTTCCTGATGATGTCGTCCTTCGGATCGGTCGAATCCTTCACGAGCTCACGGATTCGCCGGAACACGAGATCGACGATCTCGCCGTCGGCCTTTGCCTGCCCCGGCGGCTTGACCGTCTGATACCGCCACTGCACCATGGCGCCGGAATTGGTGACGCTGCCCGCCTTCTCCATGAAGAACGCCGCCGGAAGCAGGATGACTTCGGTCTTGATCGATTTCGGATCGACGTCGGGTCGCTGCCAGAACCCGGCGGTCTCCGTTTCCCACAGCTCCTGGACGACCAGCAGTTCGAGCTTCGCCATCGCATCGAACGTGACCTTCAGGTTGGGCATGGTTACGGCCGGGTTCTGGCCGACGATCCACAACAGCTTCATCGTTCCGGCGAGTGCGCTGTCGAAGATGCCGAACGTGCCGTGGTCTTTCACCGGGTCGCGTTTGGGCAGCCAGGCGTAGCAGAACTCGTTTTCCGGCGTCGCGGCGTCACCGTAGAAGGCTTTCAGCGTGTTTACGACGAGCGGCCGTCTCGCCGTGCCGTGTTTCTTGGTCCACGCGGCCAGCGTGGGTTCGCTGTTGACCGGGTAGTCGATGTACCCAGGTAGATAGTTATTGAGCACTCCCATGTCGCACGAACCCTGCACGTTCGGTTCGCCCCGAAGCGCGTTGACGCCGCCGCCCGGCTTGCCGACGTTTCCGAGCAGAAGCTGCAGGATCGTGAACGCGCGGATCCCCTGCACGCCCGTCGTGTGCTGCGTCATCCCAAGCGCGTAGAGGATGCTGCCGGGACGATTTCTGGCCATCGTCTCGGCGATCTGCTGAATCTGAGCTGCGGGAACGCCCGAGATCTGCTCTCCGACCTCCAGCGTGTATCGGGAAAAGAACGTCCGGAGCCGGGCGAAGATGCACCGCGGATCGTCGAGGTTCGACGCGACGCGTGGTTTGCCGGTGCCGTCGAGCTCATAACCCCAACTCGTGGTGTCGTACGTGTGCCGCTCCGCGTCGTAGCCGCTGAACACGCCGTCCTTGAAGTCGAATGCGTCGTCGCCGAGGAACAGCGCGTTCGTATGCGTGACGACGTAATCCTCGTCGTACAGCTTGTGCACGAGGACGTGGTTGATCATCGCGTTGAGAAAGGCCGCATCGGCGCCGGGCCGGATGCGCGCATAGATGTCGGCGGCCGCCGACGTGCGCGAGAAGCGCGGATCCACGTGGATGATGATCGCGCCATCCTCCTGCGCCTTCCGGATCCACTTGAAGGCCATCGGATGGTTCTCGGCCACGTTGCTGCCTTCGACGAGGATCGTCCTGCAGTGCTGGAGGTCTGACCAGTGATTGGTCATCGCCCCTCTACCGAACGAGGCCCCCAGACCGGGGACCGTGGGGCTATGTCAAAGCCGGGCCTGATGTTCGACGTAGACGGTCCCGAGAAGGCGCGCGGCCTTTTGGAAGAGGTAACACTCCTCGTTCGTGTTTTGCGCGCCGCCCATGAACGCCCACGCATCGCTGCGGTTGACCGGAACGTCCGTGTCGCCGACTTTTTCCGTTGCGATCCAGGTCGTGTCGCGGATCGTCCGGATTTTCTTGGCAATCCGGTCCACCGCCTCGTCCCAGGTGATATCGGTCCAGTGGTCGCTGCCCGCCGCGCGATACCGCGGCGTCTGCAGCCGCTGCGGCGACGTGTGCGTCGGAAACATCGACATGCCCTTGACGCACAGCGACCCGCGATTCACGACGTGATCGAAGTCGCCCTCGAGCGTGATCAGCTTGCCGTCGCGGACCGCTGCGATCATCCCGCAGCCGCACGAGCAGAAGTTGCACGATGTCGTGAACTCGCTGACGTTCGACAGCTTGAATTGCGGCGCGGCAGCTCTCACCGCAGGCACATCGAGAACGCCGTCGAGGGCGAGTCCAACGCTGCTGCCGAGGGCCGCCTTCAGCCAGTCTCTTCGGTTGAGGGGTGTTGAGCCGCCTGTTCTGAGATCCACGGACACTCACCTTTCGAGGCGAGCCAAGCCCAGACTGGCGTCGTCGCGTCATGCACTACGCGGCAGTGGATTGATCGGCGGGATGATAGCACCGTCGGTTGCCTAGCGGAAAGAGCGCTGTCACCCGCCCTTCGAGCTGCCAATGGCTTACCAGGTCCTCGCCCGGCGCTTTCGGAAGAGGCGGAATTCTGCGCCCGTATCGACCTGGTCTGCCAGGTAGCAGATCTCAACGCACTTCGGCGAATAGTGATAGCCGAGCTCTTCTTCCTTCGACGTCACTTCTTCCCATTCCTCGTCGAGGCCCGAAATCGCCGTCGCCGCACCCTCGACGTCGTCCTGGGGCGCGTCCGGGAACCAGTTTCTCAGGATTGGCAGCAATTTTTCTCGACTGACCATGATGACCGCTCTTTCGGGAGTTCGAGCGCCTCAGGCCGCGACGCGTTGGGCGCTGCTCCGGCAGAATCCATCGAGCAGCCCGGTGACCCGGCCTTCGAGCGCGTCCTCGATGGCGATCAGCGCTGGATGAGGCTCTCGCCAGGTCGTAACGGTGGTGAGCGTCAGCCGCGTCCGATTACCTGCAAGTTCATCACAGGCGATTAGAACGGCGGCATCCGACTCGAGCCTGAGACGTCTCGCGATCACGTCCGGATAGGTTGCCTTTATCAGGAAATACCGATCCTGGCTCCGGCCGTCCGTCTGCCTTGGACGTCTCGAGACGTCGAGGGCCTTCAGCCGGAAGCCCTCGCGGACGAAGGTCTCGATCACGAGCCACAGCGTCCGATCGACAGGACGATCGACGGTCAGGTGGCGGCAGTGTTCGCTCATGCTGGCCCCAAAGTCTGCTCGCTCGGCGGTCAGACGCGCGCCGGCATCGTCAGATCCCCGAACATGGCCCAGAGCGCAATCAGCAGCCCGAGCAGGCCGATGACCAGCCCGGCAGGCAGCATCACGAGGGACACGCCCATCGCGAGGCCCAGGACCATCATCGGGACGCCGATCGCGATCGCCCCTGCACGGACGGCAACGTGTGCTGCGCCGACGAGGACGGCGTGCAGAGTCGGATAGCGCTTCATGATGACCTCCACGGTTCCGGGGTTCGCTCTCCCGAAGGCAGGTTTCGTGCCGCGTCGTTTTCCGCGAAAATGCCGGTTTTTCGGCACTCCGCTGCGGAAAATCCCCCGCCCGGTCCGGAATCTCCCTCACCCGGCCGCGGCGTGCACGCGCGAGCCGCCTCGACCAACCGCTATAATTTCGACATGCCTCGTCCAACCGTTCTCGTTGTCGATGACGAGGCCCTCATTCGCTGGTCGCTGACAGAGCGATTGAAGGCCGACGGCTACGACGTGCTCGAAGCGGGCACCGGCCACGAGGCGCTCGAATCGGTGCGCGAAGGCGTGGACCTGGTTCTCCTCGACTACAGGCTGCCGGACACCGACGGCGTCACGGTGCTCCGCAAGATCAAGGAATTCGACCCGGACATCCTCGTCATCCTGCTGACCGCATACGCGACCGTCGAGACTGCGGTCGAAGCGATGAAGATCGGCGCGTACCACTTCGCCAACAAGCCGTTCAACCTCGACGACGTGATGGCCACGGTCGAGCGGGCGCTCGAGACGACGCGGCTTCGGCGCGAGGTTCGGCAGCTTCGCGCGAACGAGGCGCGCCCCTACAGCCTGAACCGCATCGTCGGCGTGTCGGACGCCATGTCCGCGCTGCGGAATCTCGTCGCCAAGGTGGCGGCCAGCCCGGCGTCGACCGTGCTGCTCACGGGTGAAAGCGGCACCGGCAAAGACCTCGTGGCCAAGGTGCTCCACTACACGAGCGATCGGGCGTCGCGGCCGTTCATGAACATCACCTGCTCGGCGCTTCCCGAACAGCTCTTGGAAAGCGAGCTTTTCGGGCACGAGCGCGGCGCGTTCACCGACGCGCGCCTGCAGAAGCGCGGCCTTCTCGAGACTGCCGAAGGCGGAACGGTCTTTCTCGACGAGATCTCAGAGATGGTGCCGGCGCTGCAGGCCAAGCTGCTCCGGTTTCTCGAAGAGAAGACCTTCAAGCGCGTCGGCGCCGCGAACGACATCAAGGTCGACGTCCGCGTCGTCGCGGCGACGAACCGCAAGCTCGAGGACGAAGTCGCCAAGGGACGATTCCGCAGCGATCTGTTCTACCGGCTGAACGTGCTGCCCATCGTCATGCCTCCCCTGCGGTCGCACCCCGAAGACATTCCCGTGCTCGTCGATTTCTTCGTCGACGGTTTCAACCGCGAGTTCCGGAAGAACATCCTGGGCGCGACGGCGGCGGCGATGACGTTTCTCCAATCCTACGGGTGGCCTGGCAACGTCCGGGAGCTTCGGAACGTCATCGAGCGGGCCATGCTGTTGGTCGAGGGGGATCGCCTGGGACCCGCCGACTTCGTGGCGCTGACGATGGGACCCGGGACGGTGGACGGTCTCGAGCTGCCAGCCACGGGGATCGACCTGGAGGAGCTCGAGCGGAGCTTCGTCGTCCAGGCCCTGCGACGGAGCGGAGGCAACCAGACCAGGGCGGCCGCGCTCCTGGGGCTCAACCGCGATCAGATTCGGTACCGCATCGAGAAGTTCGGCCTCTCGGTGTCGTCATGACACCTGCCGCTCGCTTCATATCCGACGGCGGGCGGCGCGGTCGCTCGCGGCCATCGCCACCGCGCTGTCTGCCGCTGCCTTCGTGGACCACCGCGTGAGATTTCACACACGCCGCGGGTTTGTTCCCATTCCACCCGCGCCGACCCAGTCGTCGGCCCGCCCCGATTGACGCGGGCCACCCCAAGCACTGGGGGGTACGACTGTTGCACCGACCCAGGCGTAGACCTCAGGAGGCTGTCATGGTGCGCCCGTCCATCCTGTGCCCCATTGATTTTTCGGAACCGTCCCGCGCCGCGCTGCGGTACGCCGCCTCCATCGCCGAACATTTCCAGGCGCAGCTGACCGTGGTGACGATCGACGATCCGCTGCTGCACGAGGCGGCCGATATCGCGCTCGGTCCGGCCTGGCTCACCGAGGATAGCCGGAAGGAGCTGGAGCGCTTCGTTGCGCACACGTTCGAGCATCGTCCACACGGCTTCGTGGAGATGAAGCTGGACGTCATCAAGGGGAAGCCCGCGCAGGAGATCCTGCGTCTCGCGACCGAGCCGGGCTGCGACCTCATCGTGATGAGCTCGCATGGGCTGACCGGCGTCCGGAAGTTGTTTTTTGGCTCCATTACCGAACGAGTCCTGCGCGAGACGACCGTTCCAGTGCTCGTCGCGCCGGCGAGCGATCCGGGGCCGCGGACGCTGGAGGACATCAAGCCATTCGTCCGGCGGATCCTCGCGCCAATCGATCTGACCGCCGCGACCGCGCGACAAGTGCGTGTCGCCTGGGGACTGGCCGAGGCGCTCGACGTGCCGCTGGTCCTGGCGCACGTCGTTGAACCGTCGCGACTGCGGCCGGGCGTCCTGAGGCGGCTGCCGAACATCGACGTCGAACGTCGGGCGCGCGCCGACAAGGCGCTCGGCGAGCTGACGGCCACGATTCCGCCCCGCATCAAGTCGGAGGCGCTCGTGACGTATGGCGATCCAGCCGAGGAGATCGCGAAGGTCGCGCGCGATCGAGTCGCAGGGCTGATCGTGATCGGCCTTCACGCGTCCCCGCTCGCCGGGCCGCGCATGGGATCGGTGACGTATCGCGTGCTGTGCCTCACCCCGACGACGTTAGTGCTCGCGCTGCCGCCCGCCGAGGAGGCCAAGCCACACAAGCTCACGGCGGCACTCGCCACCGTCACGCAACCGGCAAAGTGACCGTCGCGGTCGTCCCGCCGTCCGCGCGTGGGCCGAGAGTGACGTTTCCGCCCTGCAGTTCCATCAGGCGTTTGACGATGGCGAGACCCAGGCCGGTGCCACCCCGCTTGGTCGTGAAAAAGGGCTCGAAGACGCGATCTCGCATATCAGGAGCTATGCCCGGTCCGCGATCCAGGATCGCGATGTAGCAGAGGCGCGCTTCCGTCGTCGTCACGATCTCGACCATCGCACTGCCGGACGCCTGACAGGCGTTCAAGAGCAAGTTCAGCACGACGGCCCGCAGCATCTCCGGATCGGCCCGGATGGTTGTCTGTGGACTTCTGACTTCGATCGCCGGGCAGCCCCAGCCGGCGGCCGCGCGCGCTCCCGCAGCCGCGTCCGCAAGGACGGCGCGCAGGTCTACGGCCTGGAGCTTCGGCCTCGTGGGCCTGGCGAAGACCAGCAGATCATCGACCTTCGCGTTCAGGTGGTCGATGCGATCGATCATCGCGCCGATGATGGCCCGCTCGCGCATCTCCTCCGGCAGGCGAGACTCGAGAACCTGCAGTGACCCTCGGATGCCGGCGAGCGGATTGCGAACTTCGTGCGCCACCACCGCGGCCAGCTGCCCGAGCTGTGTGAGCGCAGCCTGCGAGCGCAACTGATCCTCGGCCGCCTTGCGCTGAGTGATGTCGCTCCGGATCGAGAGGTACTGCCAGGGCTTCCCGCGCTCATCCAGGAACGGGACGATCGTCGTGTCGACCCAGTAGATCGATCCGTCCTTCGCCCGGTTCCGGAGCTCCCCGCGCCAGACGCGCCCCTGCGCGATCGTCCGCCAGAGGTCCCGGATGAATTCCTTCGAGTGATAGCCGGAGTTGATGATTCGGTGATCCTGGCCGAGCAGCTCGTCGCGGGAGTACTTCGAGATCTCGCAGAACTTGTCGTTGGCGTAGGTGATGAGGCCGCGATGATCGGTCGTCGCGACGATCGCCGCCTGATCGAGCGCATAACGCATCTCTTCTAGACGACGAACCGACGTCTCGAGCGCGCCTCGCTCGTTCATGGTGTCTGAAAACGGCATGCTTGCGTGTCTACGAGCAACTCAACGCCAGTTGCGAGTCGGTCGAGCCGACGCGGATGGATGACTGCAGATGGCTCGCCGCTTTGAGGGAATTCGAGACGAGGCAGGCGCGTTCAGATTTCTCGAGGACGCGACGCGCGAGCTCGACATCGACGCCGGCCGGTACCTCGAGGTGCGCGCGGAGATCGAACCGGGTGAATTGCAGCGCGCGTTCGATCCGGTCCAACGTGCCCTCGACCTCGCATTGCAGGCTCGCCCATGGAAGCCCGGATGCCTCAGCGACCGCGCGAAATGTCAGCAGGAAGCAGTCGGCCACGGCGGCGACGAGCAGCGTTTCGGGCGACCAGCGGTTGCCGGGTCCGCCGAACTCTGCTGGCGATGCGGACCGAAGCGTCGCAACCTGGGGGGTATCCAGGGCCACATCGCCGTCGTGCGAGCCGGTCGCCGTAACGAAATACCGGTGAGGCAGTGGAGTCATAACCGCTGCGCTGCCGCAACGGGCGTGCCAACCGGCCGATGGCTCATTTGGCGGCTGTCCGACGAATCGGGCGCCGGTTAACCGTCAGCGGTGCGGAGAATTCCGCGCAGCCGCGGAAAGCTCCGCGCGAACAGGAGCTGCGAGAGGCCGGCTTGCACGGGATGCCGGACGGTGTGAGCCGGAGCGGGGCTTGCACAGGTTCTCATATCTGGGAGGATCGAGCTATGAGAGTGAGAGACGTCATGACGCAGCCGGCACGGACCTGCACGGCCGACACGAGCGTCGCGGTGGCCGGCCAGCGTATGCAGGAGGGCCTGTGCGGCGTCCTTCCGGTCATCGACCCCCGCGGCAAACTCGTCGGCGTCGTTACGGATCGCGATCTATTACTCGCGACGGCAGGCACGCGGCGCAGCTTGTCGAACGTGAGCGTGCGCGAGGCCATGACCGCCTCGGTGATTACGTGCGGCGCGAACGAGGACCTGGCCCAGGCGCTTGGCACGATGCGATCTCGCGGCCTCCGGCGGTTGCCCGTCGTGGATCTCGACGGCCACCTGATTGGCCTGTTGTCGATCGACGACATCGTGCAATGGGGCGCCGATGGCAATGGCATCAGCTCGTCCGACATCGTCGAGACGTTGAAGGCGATCATCGCGCGCCGCCCGTCGGTGACCGAGCTCACGCCCGCCGATCTGTGAAGAAAGGCGCGCGCCGATGCGCTCCTCTCCTGCGGCCACCGTCGACGACCTCGCCGCAGGTTCCCCCGCCGAGGCTGAACCTCGCTGGCATCGGCTGACGGCGCAGGACCTCCTGGGGCGGCTGGGAACCGATGCGACGCGCGGGCTCACCGCGGCCGTTGCTGCCAGCCGGCTCCGGGTTGTCGGACCAAATAGCCTCCCCGAACGACCATCGCCTTCCGCGTGGACGCTGTTTGCGCGCCAGTTCCGGAGCCCGCTCGTCGTGGTTCTCCTGGCGGCGCTCCCCGTCGCCGCGGCGGTCGGCGAATCGATCGACGCCGCCGCGATCGGCGCCATCGTCGTGCTGAACGCCACGTTGGGGTTTGTTCAGGAGCACCGCGCGGACCGCGCGTTGGCTGCGCTACGCCGGATGGCGGTCGGTCGCGCCACGGTGATCCGCGACGGTGAGCGGCTCAACGTCGGCACGGAAGACATCGTGCCGGGCGATCTCCTGGTTTTCGATCCCGGGGATGCCGTTGCGGCGGACGCCCGGCTCGTGTGGACCTCGGGCCTTCGCATCGAGGAAGCGGCTCTGACTGGGGAATCGGTCCCGGTTACGAAAACGACCGAACCGATCACCGCCGAGGCACTCGCGGATCGCCACAACATGGCGTTCCTTGGCACCCACGTCTCGGCGGGAAAAGGCCACGGCATCGTGGTGAGCACGGGAGCGGGAACCGAGCTCGGACGCGTCGCTGTGCTGCTCGGCGCTGCCGACCGTGACGAAACACCGCTCGAACGTCGGCTCGAGCGGCTGGGCATGGTGCTGCTACGCGTGGCGCTCGCGGCGGTGGGCGCGCTGCTCGTCCTGGGCCTCGCGCGTGGAGAAGCGCCGGGAACAATGATTCTGACCGCCGTCAGCCTCGCGGTCGCGGCGATCCCCGAGGGTCTTCCCGCCATCGTCACGATTGCGCTCGCGATGGGTGTGACCCGCATGGCGCGCCGCCACGCGATCGTCCGGCGGTTGCCCGCTGTCGAGACCCTCGGCGCTGCGACCGTGATCTGTACGGACAAGACCGGGACGCTGACCCGCGGCGAGATGGTCGTCACGCGATTGCTGGCTGGTCGCGCACGCGTCCGCGTCACGGGAGAGGGGTATGCGCCGCACGGCGAGTTCTCGACGCTGCCGCCCGATCCCCACAATCCGGCGGCGATTCGTTCCCTCCTGTCAGCGGCGGTGCTCGCCAGCGATGCCACCCTCGTGCGCGACGGTGACGCCTGGATGGTCGTTGGCGATCCGACGGAAGGGGCACTCGTCGCCGCAGCCGGCAAGGCTGGGCTGAGCACCGACGTCCTCGAAACGGAGTGGCCGCGCGTCGTCGACGTCCCGTTCGATGGTGATCGGAAGCGGATGACGGTCGTCCGGCGGGGACGGCTCGGCCTGACGGCCTTCGTCAAAGGAGCGCCCGAGGTTCTGCTCGAACGCTGCTCGTTCGTCCTCGGACCCGGCGGGCTGGTCGAGCCACTCGACCAGGCCTGGAAGCGCCATGTCGAGCGAGCCAACGCGGACTTTGCCCGGGAAGCGCTCCGCGTGCTCGCAGTCGCGCGACGGGAGGTCGGTGACTCGGCGGGGGCCGCCGACCCCGAGCAGCTCGAAACGGCGCTGACCTGGCTGGGCCTCGTGGCGATGTCCGACCGGCCTCGCCCCGAAGCGGCGCCGGCAATCGCCTCGTGCATGAGCGCCGGGATCCGTCCCGTCATGATTACGGGCGACCATCGCGAGACCGGCGTCGCGATTGCCGAGGAAATCGGGCTGGAGACCGGTCCCGGCGCGGTGATGACGGGCGCCGAGATGGACCGCGTCTCCGACGAGGAATTGTGTGGACGCGTCGAGCGCGTCGCCGTCTACGCGCGCGTCTCCGCCGAGCACAAGCTCCGCATCGTGCGCGCCTGGCGGCGCCTCGGCGCCGTCGTGGCGATGACCGGCGACGGCGTCAACGACGCGCCCGCCCTGCGGGAAGCGGACATCGGCGTCGCCATGGGCCGGACCGGCACCGCGGTGGCGCGCGAAGCGGCCGATCTCGTCGTGACCGACGACAACTTCGCGTCCATCGTGGCGGCCACGGCCGAAGGGCGGCGGATCTACGAGAACATACGCAAGGCCACGACCTATCTGCTCTCGTGCAACGTCAGCGAGCTGCTCGTCATGGCGATCGCGATCGCGGGCGGTCTGCCGCTTCCGCTGCTGCCGGTCCAGATTCTCTGGCTCAACCTTCTGACCGACGGCCTGCCTGCCCTCGCGCTGACCCTCGAGCCCGCGGAGTCGGATCTGATGCGCCGGCCGCCCCGTCCGCCTCGGGCGGAAGTACTGGACGGCAGTCGCCTCATCACAATCGGTCGCCACGGCCTCTTCATGGCCCTCGGGGCATTCGCCCTGTTCGTCGGCGCCGAGCGAGCGCTCGGCGCCGATCTGACGCGCGCCCGCACGCTGATTTTCACGGCGCTCGTCTTCTCGCAGCTCGCGCACGCGCTCAACAGCCGAAGCGAATCCCAGTCGCTCGCATCGCTGGGCGTGCGAGGCAACGGCCTGCTCTTCGCCGCTGTTCTGTCGGGGGTGGCGCTGCAGTGGACGGTCACCGCGGTGCCCTTTCTGGCGCGGGGGCTTGGCGTCGTGCCACTGACGCTGCACGACTGGGGGCTGGCGGCGCTGACCGGCGCGCTGCCGCTCGCCGGCATGGAGTTCGAGAAAGCTTGGCGCGCGTGGCACGACCTTCCTCGTGCCACGCATCGTGAGGTGAATCATGGAGACAATGAAAGCGGTCGTGTTCCGCGGAGTCAATGACCTGCGGATAGAAGAAGTCCCGAAGCCCAAACCAAAGTCGGGAGAGGCCGTGATTCGCATCACGGCGACGACCATCTGCGGCACCGACGTGCACATCGTGAAGGGCGAGTACCCGGTTCGCCCGGGATTGATTCTCGGCCACGAGCCGGTCGGCGTGATCGAGGCCCTCGGCGAGGGGCTACAGGAGTACGCCATCGGGCAGCGGGTGATCGTCGGCGCGATTACGCCGTGTGGTCAGTGCTTCTACTGCCTCAACGGTGCCCACTCGCAGTGCCACGGCCCGCTGGGCGGGTGGCGCTTCGGCAACACCATCAACGGCGCGTGGGCCGAGTGCCTGCTCGTGCCGGACGCACGCGCCAACCTCGCGATAATCCCGGATGGTCTAACCGACGAGCAGGTGCTGATGCTGCCCGACATCGCGTCGACCGGGATCTCCGGCGCGGAGAGCGGCAACATCCGGATTGGCGACGCGGTCGCGGTTTTCGCGCAGGGTCCGATCGGTTTGTGCGCGACCCTGGGGGCGCGGCTGCGCGGCGCCAGCCTGATCGTCGGCGTGGATCCGGTTCCGGAACGGCGTGCGATGGCGCGACGCTTCGGCGCGACGGTGACGCTCGATTCACGTCAGGCAGACGTCGTCGCCGAAATCAGGAAGATGACCGACGGCCGTGGCGTGGACGTCGCCATAGAGGCACTCGGACGCCAGGAGACGTTCGAAACCGCGCTCCGAGCCGTGCGTCCTGGCGGCATGTTGTCCAGCCTGGGCGTGTACTCGGGCAAGCTCGTCGCGCCCTACGAGGCGATCTACGCGGGCCTTGGCGATCAACGGATCGTGACCACGCTGTGCCCCGGCGGAAAAGAGCGGATGCGCCGGCTGATGGCAATGGTGGAACACGAACGGATTGATCTGACTCCGCTCATCACCCACCGCTTCGCGCTCGACGACCTGCGCGACGCCTACGAGCTGTTCAGCCACCAGCGTGACGGAGTGTTGAAAGTCGCGATCTATCCGCACGTTCCGGCGATGATCGCGCCGACGGTCAGGGAAACCGTCGATGTCGAATGCTGAGAGACGGGACGTCGCTGCTTACTACACGGCACTGGCCGTCCGGCGCCGGATTCTCGAGTATTGCGGCGCGCTCGAGGATGCGGCGCCGACGGCCATCTACGTCGCAGGGATCGATCCGTCGTGGCGCGGCGCCGATGCCCGGTGGGAGGTCGGCATGCGTGTGCCGGCCTCGCGTATCGGGGAGCTGTTCGAACGAGGTGCGGACATCGCGCGATCGCTGTGGGATCGGGAGAACCTCCTCGTCCATCTCGATCTCGACTACCAGAATACCGACTACGAAGGGGAAGCCTTCTCGCATCCGGCCGAGGCGTTCTTCCGGCTCGAGCCGGTGTACCGCGTCATTCGCCAGGAGTGCGGCAAGTTCGGCCTGCCGCTCTACTGCCTCATGACCGGGTGCGGCTATCACTTCACGGGTCGAGTAGCGCTTGCCAGCCCGGTTCTCTCGAGGCTGGCGGCTCTCCCTCTCGGGGCGCCGGCCTGGCACGGCTCGGTGGCGGCTAGGCGACCGCCCGGATGCCCCGAGGTGATGACGGAAACACACGCGAAGGCGTACCTCGGCCTGGGCCGGGTCGTGGAATACCTCGCGCACCGCGTGCTGCGCCGCGCGGAGGCGCTCACCTCGATCCCCGTCGTATTCAACGGAACCGTTGTCGGCAGCGGCGTCCGTGGCCGCGCAGCCGTCTCCATCGACTTTTCATATTTCGGCGACCCGCTCGACGCGCGCCACATTCGCGTGGCGTTCGGCGGATACCAGACCCACCGGCTGAGAGAGGATATCGTCGGCCCACGGCTTGCCCGCACCGTCGCGCCAATGGCGGCCGTTCCCCGAGCGGGTCGCGGACTGCTGGGCACGCTGCGCTTGCGCGACCTGGATCGCGCCGCCGGCCTTGCTGGACGGACACAGGTCGCGCTGCCGGAGGTCAGCGCCGGCGTCGATCGGTTGGTTACGGAGTACTCTTCTTCGAGTCTCGCCGCGTTCCATCGGTCGTTCGATGACTCGATCGTGCGCGGTCGCGACGCCTGGGCCGCGAGCGGCCGCGTCGACCCGCGCGGCGTCCCGCCCTGCGTCGCGTGGCCCCTTCAGCAGCCGAACGACCGCCTGCTTCAGCCAGCGTTCATTCAACATGTCACGCGCGGCCTGATGTCGACGGGCTGGGATCCGGCCGATATAGCCAGGCTCGTATTCTCGCGATACGCCAGCGACGCCGCATGGGGCCACCATTGGAGCCTTCGCGACCGGTGGGCACGGGCGGAATTCGACGTGCGGATCTTCGCAGGGCTCGTGCGCGCAGGGCTCGACGAGGCGGTCGACTTCAACTGCGTCTCGGCGCAGGAGAAGGGGCTCTGTCCGGGCGCCGACTGCCGCCTCAATCTGCTCGACGCCCGGCACCAGCTTCTGGAGCACGCATGAGTGACGCCTGGACCCTCGGCATCTCCACCGGGTGTTGTGCGGACCTGGCGCTCGCCGACGTTCTCCCCGCGATGCATCACGCCGGCGTGGAGGTGGTCGAGCTCGCGACGCCGCCGGGACATTTCGATCCGGTCGATCTCGACCATCTGAATCGGGCGAAGGCCCTGCTGACAGAGCTGCGCCTGCACCCGCTCTCCATCCACGCGCCGTTCGGCGGCACGCTGGACCTCGCGCACCCCAATCCGGATCATCGAGACGCGGCCGTCAACGGGCTCGCTGAGGTCGCGCGTGCGCTGCGCGATCTCGGCGGGGCCATCGTCGTGGTGCACGCCTCCGATCGGTCCCGCGGCGCCGACAGCGAGGCACGGCTGCGCGACGCGCTGGACTCGCTGCTGCGCGTCGATCGCGCCTGCGCGGAAACAGGAATCCGGATGGCGCTCGAAACGCCGCTGCCGCACCTGGTCGGCGGGCAGCCGTCCGAATTCGACTGGCTCCTGACACGACTGCCGTCAACAACGGGCGTGTGCCTCGACGTCGGTCACGTGAATCTGGGACGTCATTTCGACGCGTTCCTCGAAGTAACGGGACCCCGTCTGATTCACGTGCACGTCCACGACAACCGCGGAGAGTACGACGATCATCTCCCGCCAGGTGAAGGCCGAATCGATTGGCGCCTGGTCTTCGATGGCCTCCGTCGAGTGGAGTACGACGGCTGTCTGATGCTGGAGCTTGGCTGTCACCGCGATCTCGCGGCACATTTCCGGAACGCCCTGGCTGCCCTGCACCGGCTTCTGGGCAGGCGTGCGCACTCGTGACGTGACCGGCGGCTCAGGGTCTCTGTCGACGGGAGGCCTTCGTCCGCTCGACGTATCTGTGGCATCCAATACAGCTCGACACGAGCGTGGTGTACTCGAGCGCGGCTGCGTCCAGGTTCTTGGCCGCCGCGGCATCGCGCAGCCCACTGACTGACAGGACGAAAAGCGTCGCCTGCTTCGTGTACTCGGCCTGAGCCTCGGTGTACCAGGATGCGATCTCGGTTTCGGTGAACCGGCCCAGCCGATCCGCACGTCGCGCCATCGCCGCGTAGTCGGCCGTGACGACCGCCTCGAGCAGCCGCTGAGTGTGCTCGAGCTTGTCGAGCATGACCGGCTTGAGTCCGGCAGACTGGGCCGAAGGCCCGCCCGTGCCGAGCGCCAGCACCGCGCCGATAGCTACGAGTTTGAGACGCCACAGCATCGGCAGCTCCTATCGTTTCTGTTTCCACTCGAACAGCCCCCACACGAACACCAGCACTCCGATGAGCCCCACCACGAGCCCGATCGGCAGGAGCACCATCGTCACGCCAAGAGCGAGCCCGATGACCATGAGGACAAAGCCGACCAGGATCGCGACCGTGTGTCCGAGTATACGCGCGCCCAACGCAGTCAGGCCTGTCATGGCTCGCTCCTTGTCTGGATGATCTGCTCGTAGTGAATGGTCGTATCGACGAGGATCGCGCACGCGACCATCCGCTCGACCGCCAGCTCAGTCTGGTCGCACTCGAAGACCAGACCCGGGAATGTCTGCCGGACCACGATGCGTGCGCCGGGCGTGACCCCGAGCGCCGCGAGGCGGTCCGCCCTGCCCCGTCCGTCCGGGACGACGTGCGCAACGATCCCTTCGTCCCCCGCATGCAGGTGCGACAACGGGGTGTTCTCGCTAAAACGTGACGCCGAGGATTCTGAACGCATGATTGAGCACCGTCCCTGTCAGCACGGCTATGGCCGTGACGAATCCGAGAATCCACAGCGCGGTCCGGGCGCCGCGCTCCTTCACGATCATCAGCAGGTTGGCGATACATGGCACGAACAGCGTCATGACCGTCAAGGCGACGACCGACTGCACGCCGGTGAGCGCGCCCGATCGCGCCATCTCGAAGAGCCCCGCGGCGCCGTAGTCCCGCCGCAGGAATCCCATGACGAATACGTCCGCCGCCGTCGCCGGCAGCCCGAGCCAGCCGCTCACGACCGGCTCAGCGGTCCGCGCGAACACGACCAGCGCGCCGACGCGATCGAGCGCGAAGAGCAACGCCGTGCCGATCAGGAACAGCGGCACCGCTTCCCCGAGGTACCACCGGATGCGCAGCACGGTTTTCGTCAGCAGGTTGCGCCATTGGGGAAGGCGCATCGGGGGAAGCTCCAGCGCGAACTCGGACCGATCGCCGGGGAGGACGCGCGCCGCGAGGAAACCGACGACGAGCATCTGCGTCAACACCACGCCGAACAGTGTGGCGAGCGCGGCGAACGAGATGCCACCGAGGATCCCCATGATCGTTGCGAGCTGAGCCGAGCAGGGCACGCCCAGCGCCAACAACAGGACCGCGATCAGCCGTTCCTTCGGCGTATGCAGGATCCGCGTCGTCATGGTCGCCATCGTGTCGCAGCCGAGGCCGAGGACCATCGGCAGCACCGCCTTGCCGTTCAGCCCCATCGCGCGGAACAGACGATCGCTGAAAATCGCCAGTCGCGGCAGGTACCCACTGTCCTCGAGAAATCCGAACACGAGGAAAAACGTCGTCACGACCGGGAGAACGATGGCGAGCGCGTAGGTCAGACCCATCGTGACGAGGCCGTACTCGCCGACGAAGAAGTCACGCACTGGCGCCCATGGCAGATGCGACGCGAGAGAGGTCGCCCAGGGATTGATCAGCCCGCCGAACAGTCCGTCCTCGATCAGCCCGACGAGCGTTTGCGCCCCCAGGACTCCGACGAAGAGGTAGCTCACATAGAGCACCAGAGCGAGGAGCGGCAGGCCGGTCGCCGGCTCGCGCACCGCCCGGCCGATCCACTCCTGGAACCGCCCTAACGATCGGCGGCGGATGCTCCGGAACCGCTGCGTGGTCTCGTGCGCCCACCGTGTCGCGGGCTGCGTGGTATCCACGGCCGGCACCGTCGCCGCGGATAGCGCGGCGCGCAGTTCGGGCAGGCCGCGCCCTTCGGTCGCGACCATCTCGACAACAGGGATGCCAAGCTCGCGCGCTAATCCCGCGGCGTTCACGTGGACCCCGCGCGACCGCGCCTCGTCCATCATGTTGAGCACGAGGACGACCGGTTTCTGGAACGCCGCGAGCTGCGACGTGATCACGAGCGCGCGCCGCAGGTTCCGTGCGTCTGCGAGCTGGACGATCAGATCGGACTGGCCGTTGGCGACGATCACCCGCGTGATGTGCTCGTCTTCGCTGATGGCGCCTTCGAACGTGTTGACGCCTGGCGTGTCAATGACGTCGCACACTTCCGCGCCGACGAGCGCCCGGCCGCGAGTGACCGCTACCGTCGTCCCTGGGTAGTTCGACACGGTCGCGTAGCGTCCGGTGAGACGGCCGAAGACCACGCTCTTGCCGACGTTCGGATTACCGACCAGCGCGATGCGCAGGGGCCTCGCGCGCAGCTTCAGGAGCGGTTGCTCCTCGGGCTCGCGGCCGGCGGCATAGGGACAGGACATGCTGTCGGGGGAAGCGCAAGCCGGATGCCGGGCTGAAACCGGCGGAAACCCGTCGATCGCGGGAGGCGATCCCTGCGACTGCCGGAAATCCGGCGGCCCCCGGTTGTTCAGAGACTCACTCAGCGCGCAGCGCGACGATCGGCTGGACCCGGGTCGCCCGGCGGGCGGGGACGTAACACGCGACCGCCGAAACCCCCGCGAGGACGACAGTTACGCCCCCGATCACGGCCGTGTCCATCGCCGCGACGCCGTACAGCACTCGCGACAGGATGAATCCCAGAGCGAGCGCCAGGACCAGGCCAATCGCAATTCCCACGCCCGAGAGCCACATGCCTTCGCGCACCACCAGTCGCAGCACGTCGCCCGATGCGGCGCCGAGCGCCATCCGGACCCCAATCTCGCGCGTCCGACGCGTGACCGCGTACGAGACCACCGCGTAGAGCCCCATCACGGCGAGGAACAATCCGATCAAGCCCAGCGCACCCGCCATCGTCGCCCCCAGTCGCAGTGGCATCAATCCGAAGATGCTCTCCTGGATGTGCCGTTCCATGGTGCGCACGTTGAACACGGGCAGATTGGGATCGATGCCGGCGATGAGATGCTGCAGAGGTCCTGCGAGGGACCCGGGGTCCGCTGCGCATCGAACGACGATCGTCGCCGGCGACCGGTACTCCTGCCGCATCGGCAGGTAGAAATAGGGCCGCGGCTGCTCGGCGAGCATCAGATACTTGCCGTCGCGCGCGACGCCGACGACCTCCGTCCACTCGCCGTCACGGCCGAAGCGGAACCGGCGTCCGATCGCATCGTCGGTCGGCCATAGCGTCCGCGCCATCGTCTCGTTGACGACAGCCACCCGTTTGGAGCGCTCGTCATCGGTTGCGTCGAGTGGTCGGCCGCGCGTCACGGCGACGCCCGTGGTCTCGAAGAAGCGGGGGCCCACGATGGTGTACGCGGCGGCGATCTGATCGTCCTTGGACCCAGCGATCCTTGTCCCGGTGCTGACGTCGATCAACTGCATGCCGTAGTCGAATGGAACGTGCACCGTGACCGTGGCCGACCGGACGCCAGGGAGCGCCTCGGCGCGCGTTACAAGATCTTCGAGAAAACGCAGGCCGCGCCCTTCGTCGTATTGCTGCAGCCCGAGATCCATCGACATCATCAGGAGACCACGGGGGTCGAACCCGAGGGAGAGCGTCTGCATCCGCCGCAGGCTCTGCAGGAACAGCCCCGCGCTCGCGAGGACGACGAGGGACATCGTGACCTGTCCGATCACCAGCAGGCCGCGAAGCCGGTGGCGCGATCGGCCGGCGCCGGGTGCGCCCTCTTTCAGCGACTCGACGACGTTGAAGCGCGTGGCGTTGCGGGCGGGCCAGAGGCCGGCGACCACGCCCGTGGCGGCGGAGACGGCGACCGCGAAGGCGTAGACGCGCCAGTCCCATGCATGCGTGTCGTTGATCGGAATGTCGCCTGCGGGCGTAAAGGCGGCCAGCCCTTCACCGATCCATCGCGCGAGCAGCAGACCGGCGACGCCGGCGAGCGCCGCAAGCACGAAGCTCTCGCTCAACTGGAACCGAACGAGCCGGAAGCGGCTCGCGCCGAGCGCGGCGCGGATCACGAGGTCCCGCTGCCGGGCGAGCGCCCGCGAGAGCATCAGATTCGCGACGTTCGCGCACGCGATCAGCAGGACGAGCCCGGCCATCGCGGCGAACACCACCGCAAAGATCGGCAGAATGCCGGCGATGCTTGGATCCGGCCGCGCGCGATTCTCCGGGATGAGCAAAGCTCGCGTGTTCTTGTGTTCGGCAGGATAGGCGTCCGCAATCCGCTTCGCGATGACGTCGATCTCGGCGCGCGCCTCCTGCAGCGTTCTGCCCGGCGCGAGCCGTCCCATCAACCGGAACGCGGGTGCGGCTCTGTTTTCGCGGAATGCGTCGCCATCCGGCATGAGCGCGCCCATCGCTCCCGACGGCACCCACGCGCTCACGGCCATCGCCCACGAGAGGCCGGTGAAGGTCGCAGGCGCGATCCCGATCACGGTGAATGTCTTGCCGTTCAGCGTGATCGCCTGTCCGACGAGCGCCGGGTTCCCCGCGAAGCGGCGCTGCCAGTACCGATGGCTGAGAACGACGATCGGCGGGCCGCCCCTGGTTTCGTTCTCGCCGGCCCGCGGAAACGTGCCAAACGCGGGCGCCACGGCCGCCAGGTCGAAGTAATTCGGCGACACGATCTCCACCCACGTGCGCTCCGGCGGCTGGCCCGGCGCGCCGATATGGGCGGGTGCGGGAAAGAAGGCCACGAGATCCGTCAGCGCCGTCGTGGACCGTCTGTAGTCCAGGTAATCGGGATACGAATGACCGTAGGGGACGTTGATCGCGTCACCGCGCTGCATGACGAGCACGAGCCGGTCCGCGTCCTTCACAGGCAACGGCTGCAGGAAGAACGCGCTCAGCAGCGCGAAGAGCGTGATAGTCGCACCGATGCCAAGCGCGAGCGTGGCGACCGTAACCGCGGTAAAGCCGCGCTGCTTGAGCAAGGTACGGAACGCCTGGCGAAGGTCGTCCATAACGGCTCTCTATCGAGCGGTCCCCGAAACTACTTCACCGTGTGCGCGTCGGGTGACGGGCGGTCGTGGCCGCCGGGCCCGCCACGCGCCGCCTGCCCGATTGTCTCGACCAGGTGGAGGAAGGTGACGTACGCGCTTACAAACGCGCGGCCCGCCACGACGTCCGCCGGCGGCGCCGCCTCCCTCCTTACCATCATCTCGGTAAACGCGCGGCGCACGCCGTGCTGGACGTCAGCGGTCAGCCGCTCGAGCACCGGGTTCAGATTCCCGGTCTCGACCGCGCGGTCCGCAATCGACAGCGCCGGATCGATCGGTGTGCCTGCCGGCTTCAGCCCGGTGTATGGCACCCCCTCGCCGGCCCGATGGACGCGCACGACGGTTTCGAAGAAGAAACGGTCGGCCAGCTCCTGTGCAGCGGGACCGAGCGCTCGCACCGTCACGGTCTGGTCGAACGCCCGGGTGATCTCCGGCTCGTCGGCAACCGGGACCCAACGCAGCACGAGGGCGACATTGCGCTGATCGAGCGCGGCGCGCGCCGCCTTGACCACCGGGCCGTCCAGCGTGTCGCAGTGCGCCGCCGCCTCGGACGTGAGCACCAACACTGCCGCGGCCAGACCGCCCGCCATCACTATCTTGTTCATGACCCACCTCGGCGCGAACGAGTACGCAAAACAAAGAGGGCGCGGACGTCGCCGTCCGCGCCCCTTCACGTCCCCTGGTCCTCCTTTACCAGAGATACGTGAGCTTCAGCCAGGCCGTGTGGGCGGTGTATGGCCGATACACGTATCCGAGGTAAGTCGTCGTGCCCAAGGCGGTCTGGTTGAGTGTGGAGGGACTGAGCGCGAAGTCGTCCACGTTGTAGTCCTCATACATGTAGACTGCCCCGAGAGCCACGTCGGGCCGCAGGAAGTACCGCACCTCGCCGCGCGCTGTCTGCAGCTCGTTGTTCACGGGCGGCAGTTGCGCCGGTGCGGGAATCGTCGCGTTCGGCATGATCCCGTAGACGTAGGTTGCCTCCCCCTTGCTCCAGTCGTAGGTGAACCGGAGGTCCGTCTTCGGCAGGAGCTTGTTCAACCCGAGCGTCGTGGTCACGATGCGAAGCTCGTCGGTCGTGTCGTCGGTCCAGTCCCTTCTCGGATCCAGGAACGTCTTGTCGGTCGCCGACAGCGGGTTCGACGTCCGGGAGTACTGGAACGCGCTGTACTTCTCGTAGCCGTAGTTGGCGCCGAAGTCCACCTTGTCGCCTGGCACGACGTCGAGGCCGACGTTGTACACCCGGTGATCGTTGTCCCGGAGCCCGAAGCCGGTGTCGGTGTAGTTGTCGTTCCCCGAGCCGACCGAGAAGTTGAACCCGAGCGCCGAGATCGGCGTGACCGTTACGAGCGCCGTCACGCGGTTGCGATCACGATTCGCGAGGTCGTAGTGCCGCATGTCCGGCTGTTCACCAACCTCTTCCAGCAGGTGCTCCTGGAACCCCTCCCCTTCGCGCGTCGAGAACTCGTAGATGCCCCGCAGCGTCACGTACTGGTTCCCCACGGCGTCGATGGACGCCCGGAAGACATCCTCGGTCGTCGTCTCGAAGATCCGGAACGTCCGGTGCGAGACGTTGCGCGCGTACCCGAACTTGAAGGACGCCTGGTTGAACGGCGAGAACGCCGCGTCGGCGCTGAAGTCGTGCTTCTGGTAGCCGCCGGGCTCGTTCTCGGCCGCCGCTCCGAGCGACTGGTCCGACACGACCAGGTTCGCGATGGCGAAGTGCGGCGTGCGGTTGTCGTAGTCGTAGTAACGGTACCGGGTATCGAGCCAGATGAACTTGCTCGGCCTCGATGTGAACGAGTAGTTCATCGTCACGATCTGCGCCTCGGCCTCGGCCGTCGCGCGCTCTACAACAGGCGCCACGAGCGCGGTGTTCACGGTCGCGGGCAGCAACGCGGCGTCCTGCGACCAGGCGCCGAACGAGATCATGGCAGTCGCGCGGCTCCTGCCCGGGAGCTTGAGCGCCCCCTTGGCGTTCACCGTGTGGGCCATGTTCGTCGGCCACCAGCCCATCTGTCCCTGCGACGGGCTGCCAACCGCATCGGTGAACCGGACGATGCTGTCCCAGCGGATGCTCGGGATGTTGTTGTCGAACCAGGAACCGTCGTACCCCACGCCGATGAGCCCGCGGTGGTTGGACCATTCGAGCGTCGTGCTGATGTCCGTGGTCCGGTCATCCAGCGGCGCGTTCAGTTCGAAGACGCTGCCAGACCCCGGAGACGAGAGCATGCCCTGGTACATCATCGCGCCGTCACGCCTCGTCGTCTGGAAATCCAGCTTCAGGTCGAGGGCGCGGTTGGCGCTGTACACGAGGTCGAACGCGGCGATGTCCCGCTGGTTTTTCAGATCGAACGTCGGCAGCCCGCTGACCGCCTGCGAAAGCGTCATCCTCTGCGCCTGGATGTTCTGCTGGATAGAGTCATCGACCCGGAACACCCCTCCCCCTTCGTAGGTGTGCAGCACCCGCGTATCGACGCTGTAATAGGTCGGCACCTGGTCCCACTCGAACGACGCTTTGAGGGTGCCGAACCGCTCGAACCCGGCGGTGTACCGCTGGTCGTTGTACCCGACGTCGAACGCGGTCGCCGAAAACAGCCACGTCGCGCGCTCCCGCTCGATCTTGAACAGGTTGAGCGTCGCGCCGTCGCTCAGGTCGCGGAACCGCTGATACCGGGCGGGATCGCCCGTCGTGTCGGTGAGCCGCGCGCCGACGTCGACCTGGCCGACCTTCGGGGTGAGCGGCGTGAGCGTACTCGACTGTGCCTGCGCGAGGCTCGCGAAGGTCAGCAGGAGCGCTCCCATTAAGACGATGGTTTTGGTGCGCATCTCAGTTCTCCTCGAGCCTCAACGTGTGAACGCCTTGCCGGACGGGTGATTCGAGCCGTGGATCGCCACATGACAGTTCATGCAGCTGCGGCTCACCGCGCGGTTCGACTTGTTCGTCAAAACCTGCGTCGAGTCGTACACCGTCGCCGGGTGCCGGCTGTGCACGTGGCACCGCTGGCAGAGCATCGGCTGCTTCGCGACCAGCATCCGCTCGTTGTTCGAGCCGTGCGGATCGTGGCAGGTGGTGCAGTTCTCCCGGCCGACCGCGTGCTCGTACAGGAACGGCCCGCGCTTCTCGGCGTGACAGCTGACACAACTTTCGTTGACGGAGTTCCCCTCGCGGAGCATCCGGACGTTGGTCGAGCCGTGCGGGTTGTGGCAGGACGAGCACTCCATCTTGCCCTCGCGCACCGGCATGTGCGCCGAGCGCCGGAGCTTGTTGACTTCCTGCTTATGGCACTGCACGCAGGTCTCGACTTGTGTCACCTTCGTGAGCTGCGCCTTCTCCGACTTCGGCGAGTGCACGCTGTGGCAGCTCAGGCATGACACGTTGCGCGCGTCGTGCGGGCTTCCCTGCCACTCGGCGTGGTCGCCGCGGTCATGACACGTGAGACAGCCGTCGCTCTGCTCCCGAGGCGGCAGCGCGCTGAGCTTTTTGATCTTCGTCTTGTCGCCGCCCGCTTCGGCGTGGGCCTTGCCGGGCCCGTGGCAGGACTCGCAGCCCTGCGCCGCCGCAGGCGAACGTGGATGGTTCGCGCGCGCGTGCGCGCTCCCCTCGTAGCCCTTCTTCTGATCCTCATGACACGTGAGGCAGGTCTCCTCGCCGGCGTACTGATCGGTCGATGGAGCCGCCCCACTGGACTGGACGGCCGCGGGTTGTGCCTTGACGGGCGTGGCATCCGTCGATGCGGCGCTCGTGCCCGACGCGCTCGCGACAGCCACGAGCCAGATCGCCACGGCACCCACCATCCAGCCGGCGGGGCCCAGGTGTGGCCTGAATCGACTCATGCTGACCTCCTTGAACTCCGGACCGGGCACGCGCACGGCGGAGTCGGAGTGCGGTGAGGCAACGGCCGTGCCGGCCACACACCCCGCAAGTCACTGAACTTTCGAGAGATGCTGCGATTATTCGGCAGGAGGCGGGCGCCGGGCGTCCCGGCGCCGCCGGGATTCCGTCAGGCGTCGAGGGATTCGTGGACGGGTTCGGTGTGCGCCGCGAGGCCCAGTTTCCGGATCCGATCGCCGAGCGTGGACCGCTTGATGTGGAGCAGTTCCGCCGCGCGCGACTTGTTGCCGTGGCTCGCCGTGAGCGCCCACGTGATCAGACGCGACTCCACTTCGTGCAGTCGCTCGTCGAGCGACAGCGGCTCCAGCGTGGTCGGAGTCGACGGGATGCCGAGCGGCGCGCCGGCGCGTGGCTGCGATTGCAGCAGGATGGCGGTCGGCACGCAGCCGAACTTGATCTCACCGCATCGGCACGTCTGCGCGATGCGCTCGCACGCGTTCTCGAGCTCGCGAACGTTGCCCGGCCAGTCGTAGCTCAGGAGTGCATGGCGTGCGAGCGCCGACAGCGGGCGCGGCTCCATTCCGCGCGCGCGAAACGCCCGCCGCAGGAAGTGGTCGGCGAGCAGCAGGATGTCTTCCCGGCGCTCCCGCAGCGGCGGCAACAGGATCGGGACGACGTTCAGACGATAGTACAAATCCTCGCGGAACTTGCCCTCCGCGACGAGCTGTCGGAGGTCCTTCTTCGCCCCGGTGATGACACGCACGTCGACGTCGATGGGGTGCGTGCTCCCGACGCGCTCGACCGTCCGGTTCTGCAGCACGCGCAGCAGCTTGACCTGCATCGAGGGAGGCACGTCGTCGATGTCGTCGAGGAAGATGGTGCCGCCCTCGGCCACCTCGAACCGGCCGGGGCGATCCTTGATCGCGCCGGTGAACGCCCCACGCTCATGCCCGAACAGCTCCGCCTCGATGAGGGTCTCGGTGAGAATCGCGCAGCTCACCGCGACGAACGGCCGTCCCCGTCGCCGGCCGGACCAGTGAATCAGGTTCGCGACGAGCTCCTTGCCCGTGCCCGTCTCGCCGGCGATCAGGACGTTGCTCTCCCCGGCCGCGATCACCCGCACGAAGTCGAAGACCGCGCGCATCCTGGGGCTGCGGCCGATGACGACGTCATCGAGCGAGAAGAGCGATGAAGTCACGTCCGCCCCATGCGCAACCTTGATGCCAGCCACTTCTGCCCACGGTTTTCAGGGGTGATTCTCGCGACTGCCGGACTTCCGGCACCCGGCGCCCTTGCCTGCTCCGCCAGCCCGAAATCCGCCCGTACTCCGCGAGGCATGAGCCTTGCGCAGCCACCCGGCATGCTGGCAACGCCGGACCTCGTGCGCACCTTCGATCGGCCCGGCCCGCGCTACACGTCGTACCCGACGGCCGTGGAGTTCACCGAGCAGTTTGGCCAGCGCGCTTACCTGGAACGGCTCGACCAGGCGGCCGCGCTCGAACACGAGCCGCTGTCGCTGTACGTGCACCTGCCCTTCTGCGAGGCGCGCTGCTCGTTCTGTGGCTGCTCGGTCATCGTCACGGAGAAGCGGTGGGTGGCCGCCCGTTATCTCGAGTACCTGAAACGGGAAATCGAGCTGCTTGGCAGCCGACTGAAAGGCCGCCGTCACGTCGTGCAGCACCACTGGGGCGGCGGCACGCCGACGTATTTTGAACCGGCACAGCTTGCCGATCTTTTCGCGGCCATCAGCCGCCACTTCGACCTCGATCCACGCGGCGAAATCGCGATCGAGGTCGATCCCCGCGCGACGACGCTGGAACATGTCGATACGCTGCGCAGCCTCGGGTTCAATCGGCTGTCGCTCGGCGTGCAGGACTTCACCGAACGGGTCCAGGAAGCGATCAACAGGCGTCAGCCGGAAGCGCATACGCGCGGCCTGTTCTCGTACGCGCGCGAGGCCGGGTTCGAATCGATCAACGTCGACTTGATCTACGGCCTGCCGTTCCAGACGCTGGACACGTTCGGGCGCACCGTTGAGGCGGTCATCGACATGCGTCCGGAGCGGCTGGCCGTGTATTCATACGCCCACGTCCCCTGGATTCGCGGAAACCAGAAGCGCATCGATCCACGGGACCTTCCGGCGGCCCCGCTCAAGTTCGAACTCTTTTCGGTGGCGCTCGAGATGCTCCACGCGGCCGGGTACACGCAGATCGGCATGGACCACTTCGCGGTGCCGTCCGACGAGCTGGCGCGCGCAGCCGCGAGTGGGACGTTGTACCGAAATTTCATGGGTTATACGACCCGGCCGGCTGCCGACATGCTCGGCGCCGGCATCTCGGCGATCGGCGAAGTCCGCCACGCATTCGCCCAGAACACGAAAAAGCTGAGCACGTACTACGCGGCGCTCGACGCCGGGTGGTTTCCAATCGAGCGCGGCCTGGCGCTCGGCGCCGACGATCTCGTCCGCCGGCATGTGATCACACAGCTGATGTGCAACTTCACGGTCCGCAAGGCGGATCTCGAGGGTCGATTCGGCGTGTCGTTCGACCAGTACTTCGCAGCGGAATTGAAGGAGCTCGCGGCCCCTGACGGACCCCTCGGCTTCGGCTTCGTCCGCCTCGCCCACGATCGCGTCGACGTGCTCCCGCCGGGTCGTCGGTTCGTTCGCAACGTCTGCATGGCTTTCGATCGATACCTGCGGAGCCACGATGTGGCGCCGGTTTTCTCAAGGACGGTGTAGCGTGACCGGTGTAGTCCTCTTCAACATGGGCGGCCCGGAGCGACTGGAGGACATTCAGCCATTTCTCGTGAACCTCTTCTCCGATCGCAGCATCATCGAACTGCCGCTGGGACGGCTGGTCCAGCCGCTGTTCGCGCGCGCGCTCACCCGCGCGCGCCTGCCGGCTGTGCGCCGCAACTATGAAGCGATCGGCGGCGGTTCGCCGCAGCGCCGCCTCACATTGAAGCAGGCCGCCGCGCTCGAGAGAGCGTTGAACGCCGGCACCTCGGTCCACGGACCGTTTCACGTCACCGTCGCGATGCGGTACACGCCTCCATTCGCAGCCGACGCGCTTGCCGATCTCGCGGCCCATGACATCCGGCGAATCGTGACCTTGCCGCTCTATCCGCACTGGTCACAGGCGACCACCGGATCGTCCCGTGCCGACTTCGACCGGGCGCTCACCCGCTACGGCAGCGCCTTTGACGTCACGCACATCACGAGCTATCCCGACAATCGCCTCTATCTGGACGCCTTCGCCGACACGATCCGGGAAGCGCTCCAGGCGATGCCTGCGCCCAGTCGCGCTCGGGCGGTGATTCTCTTCAGCGCGCACGGACTGCCGCAGCGGTTCGTCGACCGGGGCGACCCGTACGTGTGGCAGATCGAGATGACCCGCCGCGGCCTCCTCGACAGGCTCGCCCTCCCCAACCGTCACGTTCTGGCGTACCAGTCGCGGACCGGGCCCGTGAAGTGGATCGGTCCCGGCACCGAGGAGGTCATCCGGGAGCTGGGTACCCGCGGAGTCCGAGATCTGCTCATCGTGCCGCTGTCGTTCGTATCGGAGCACATCGAAACGCTTTACGAGGTCGACCTGCTCTTTGCCGAGGCGGCACGCCGGGCCGGAATCGTCGAGTACCACCGCCCCCGCGCCTTGAACACCCATCCGCTGTTCATCGAAGCGCTGCGGCGCCTCGTGGTCCGTCACCTCGAGACGCTCCGCGCGCTCGAGCATCAGGGCAGGGTCTGGGGGACTGCCGCATGAAGCGCGTCGCAATCGTCGGTGGCGGCATCGCCGGGCTCGCGGTTGCGTACGCGCTGCGATCGCGCAGCGCCCCGGATGAGATCGATCTCACGCTCTACGAGAAAAGCGATCGCTGCGGGGGAAACCTGCGGTCCGAGCGGACGAATGCCTTCCTCTGCGAGTGGGCGGCCAACGGGTTCCTCGACAATTCGCCGCCGACGCTCGAACTGGTTCGGACCGTCGGGCTCGATTCGAATGTCCTCCGCAGCAATGACGCGGCCCGGCGCCGGTTCATTTTCCGCGGCCGACGCCTCCACGCCATCCCGGGCGATCCGTTCGCGTTCGCCAGTTCGGGCATGCTGTCGTGGTCGGGCAAACTGCGGGTCATGGGTGAGCCGTTCGCACGGCCGCGACGGCCCATCGATGAGACCATCCACGAGTTTGCATCCCGGCGCATCGGACGCGAGGCGGCCGACATCATGATTGACTCGATGGTTTCGGGGATCTTCGCCGGCGACGCGCGGCGGCTGTCGCTCAGGGCTTGCTTCCCCAAGATGTGGGACATGGAGACGGAGTACGGCGGCCTCGTCAGAGCGCTCGTAGCCAAGCAATGGAGCAGGCGGCGCGAGCGGCGCAGCGCGAGTGTCCCGATCGGCTCGCCGGTGGGCACGCTGACATCCTTCCGCGAGGGCATCGAGGAGCTCCCTCGCGCGCTCGTGGCGTCGCTGGCTGATTCCGTGTGCCTGGAGGCTCCGGCCACTCGGCTCGACTTCGCGAACGGCCGGCTGCAGCTCTCGGTCCGCGAGCGGGGCGGCGGCCCGGCCGATGCCGTCGTGCTCGCCGGTCCTGCACTCCAGAGCGCCGTCCTCGTGGCGTCGCTCGACGAGTACCTGGCGCGCCACCTCGCGGACATCGAAACCGCTCCAATCGTCGTCGTCTGCCTTGGTTACGATGCGGCCGGCGTCGAGCGTGAGCGGGGCGCGCTCGACGGCTTCGGTTTCCTGATCCCCCGCGGCGAGGGCCCTCGCGCGCTCGGCGTATTGTGGGATTCGAGCATCTATCCGAACCGCGCACCCGACGGTGCGGTGCTGATGCGGGTCATGCTGGGAGGCGCGCGAGACCGTGGCGCCCTGAATCTGTCGGACGCCGAAGTGCTCAACGTCGTGCGGACAGACCTGCAGCAGACGATGGGACTCGCGCGGCCGCCTGATTTCGTCAAGATCATCCGGCACCGGGTTGGGATTCCGCAGTACACGGTCGGGCACCTCGATCGGCTGGCGCGGATCGAGGATCGGCTGTCGAGGATTCCGGGCCTCTACCTGACCGGCAATTCCTATCGCGGGCCGGCGATCAATTCGTGCATTGCCGAAGCGGGGCCGCTGGCGGACCGCGTGCTCGAACGGCTGCGCGAATCGGCTGTCGTTAGCGCGGCCAGAGCCAGCCGAACGCGCCAGCCGTCAGCAGACCGTACACGAGACCGTCAGCCATCGACCTCGTAGTGGCGCCCCAGTTGCGCTTGTACCAGATCGAGTTCTGCGGCAGCGCGAGCGCATAGCCGACGAACGCCGTCGTGCCGGCGAATCGGAATACCGAGAGGTACTCAGCGCCGGCCCCGAGCGCGCGCCCCGCGATGTACGCGGCGATCACGCTGACGACGATGCAGTAGACGAACCAGAGCGACAGACTCGTTCCCATGGATGGCGGTCCCGGAGGAAATACGGTCAACACGGCGGCCGGACCTCTCGTCATCTTGTCGACGAACTCCGGGCTCTTCATTCCTTCCCGCGAGCCGGGGTGCGGAACGAGATAGTCGCCCGGGGAGATGCCGAGCCGCCGAAGCGCATCCATCAGCTCGTCCTCCTTTGGAACTTGGCGGAAGTCGTTCCGATGGATTGGCAGCACCGTATATATGATGAAACTGGCCACGAAGACGAGCACCGCGGAGAGCAGGATAGGGACCGATAGCGACAGGATGGGCACCATATGTACCTCCATGTGCTCCGGAACGGAATGACCGCGAATTCGGTTGAGGCGCCGGATCGTAGGTCGAATCTGTTTGGCCGCGCAAGGTGGCATTGAGCCCGATTGTCCAGGCGCTCGTCGCCACCACGGGCACCTGGCTGCTCACCGCGATCGGGACGCTGCCCGTCCTCTTCTTTCGATCCGCGCCCCGCCGGGTGATGGATGCGATCATGGGCGCGGCGGCCGGCATCATGGTGGCTGCGTCGTGCTGGTCGCTGCTCGTTCCGGCAATCGAGCTCGGCGGCACGTTCCCGGCGGTGGCGGGACTGCTGCTCGGCGGCGCATTCCTGTACTCTGCCGACCAGCTCCTGCCCCATCTGCACCCCGAGTTCCCGGACGAGGCGCAAGCGGAAGGACCGCATACCCAGTGGCGGCGATCCGCGCTGCTGATGCTCGCGATTACGCTGCACAATTTCCCGGAGGGGCTCGCCGTCGGCGTGAGCTTCGGCGGCGGCGACGAAAGCGCAGCAACCGCGCTGGCGATCGGCATCGGGCTGCAGAACATCCCCGAGGGGCTGGCGATCGCGCTCCCGCTCCGCCGCGGGGGCATGAACCGATGGCGAGCGCTCTGGTATGGGCAGCTCTCAGCGGCCGTCGAGCCCGTCGCCGGCGTGCTCGGCGCGGCACTCGTTCTCGCCGCGCGGCCAGTGTTGCCGTACGCGATGGCGTTCGCCGCCGGTGCGATGCTCTACGTGGTTGTTGAAGAGTTAATCCCCGAGACGGTCCGCAGCGGGACCACGGATGTGGCGACCGTCGGGTTCCTCAGCGGATTCACCATCATGATGGCGCTCGATACGGCGTTCTGAGTGCTCTGGGTGCTCGGTGCTTGGTGCTCAGCACCTTGAGCACCTAGAGCACCTTGAGCACCGTGAGCACCGTGAGCACCCGAGCACCTCTGGCTAGAAGCGGTATAGCGCCCGCAAATACACGCTGTGGCCGGTATACGGCCGGTTCCCGTACCCGGTGACCAGCCCGCCGAGCCAGTCGATTCGCGGATCGCCGGTCTCCGCTGTGAAGCCCACCGGACCGTTCGTGTCGAGCGTGTTGAAGTCGACGACGTCGAGCTTTTCGAAGTAGTAGCCGAACCCGAAGCCGGTGCGATTCGAGAAGAAGTACTGGACGTCGGCCCTCAACCGGTGCCACGTGTTCTCGACGTTGGGAAGCGGAATGAACTGGTTGGCCGACGTCAGCGAGGCGATGCGCGGCCCACCGTGCACCAGTGCATTGTCCGAGTCGTTGTAGTCGTAGCCGAAGCGGATGTCCGTGTTCTGGACGGCGCGGAGCAGGTCGAGGTAGACGTTGAACGTGTTTACCGTCTCGTCGTTGTCAAGCGTCCAGTTCCGGTTCGGATCGGTCCAGGTCGGGTCCGGCGGCGGGTTCGCGTTACGCGACAGCTGCAGCGCGCTGTAGGTCTCACGGCCATAGTTGGCGCCCAGCGTCACACGGTCGGCGGGATGGAAGTTGACCCCGATGTTCCAGCTCGTCACGTCGGCGTCCTGCAGCCCGAACAATTCGCCGGGGCGGTCGACGGGCACCGAATCGTCGGCCATGTACTCGTCGCTGCCTCCGGAGAACACCACATAGAAGTCGACGTTGTCGCGGGGCATCACGCTGACGAGGAGCGATCCGCGCACCCGGTCGCGATCCGCCTCGTCGAAGTAGCGCAGCGTCGGCTGCGTGCCGCCCGGCCCCGTCTCGTAGTCGATCCCGGTCTCGACGAAGCCTTCTCCGCGGCGCTGCGAGACGTCGAAGCCGGCGCGGAGCGAGACGCGTTGGTTCGCAAACGTGTCAAACGAAACGCGGAAAATGTTCTCACCGGTGTTGCTGAAGCCACGGCCGTGGCGCTCGACGCTTTCGTGGCCGTAGCCCGCGCGAAGTGCCGCCCAGGTCGCTACTGCGAACGACGCGTTGGCGTCGAAGATGTGACGCGTCGAGTCGAACTGGTGCGACAGCCCCTCCTCGATCTCCTCGGGCACGGCGTCGAAGCGCACGTACTCCGTGGCGTCGAAGGCCGGCGTCTGGACGTCGCGCTCGTTGAAGCGATATCGCACCGTGACGTTCGTCCGCCGGAACGGCCTCGAGCTGAAATTGAGGAGCGCGTTCACGCCCTGGGCCTCGGCCTGGGCCGTGGAGCGCGGCAGCGCCGCAAGATGCGGGAAGTTGACATACGTCGCCGCGGTTGCGATGACGGGATTGATCGTCCAAGGGATCAGATCCTCGTCCTGCTTCTGGGACGTGAACTGGAGCGTGCCGTTTAGGGTCGATCGACGCGCCAGCTTGTACAGACCCGTCGCGCTGATGACGTTCATCGTGTTGTTCGGCGCCAGCGCCATACGCCCCTGCGCGGGGCCGTTGCCGTTGCTGTAGCCGCTGCAGTCCCATGGCCCTCCGACGGCCGGCGGATTCGGACAACGGTAGAGGGTGATGCCATTGTTGAAGTCCGAGACTCGAATCGGGTTGTCCCATACAAGGCTGTGGAATTCGTTCGTGAACCACGACCCGTCCCATCCGACGCGGAACATCCCTTTCGGGTTCGTCCAGGACGCCCCGAGCGTCAGATCGTTCGTCCGGGTGTCGAGCGGCATCGGCAGCTCGTCGGCGGTGTTGAACGCGAACGACGCGCCCCAGGGCTGCTGGCCGTCCTTCATCGCCGACGCGAACTTCACGTCGATGTCGAACGCCTTCGAGGCCGCGTAGGTCAGGCCGAACGCCGCCGTGTCGCGCTGCTGCCGCAGGTCGAATTGCGTCGCTAGATTGTTGTAGATCGATCGGTTTGCTTTCGCCTGTGTGGCCTGCGTCGGGTTCCCGCAGGCGGCAGGCGGCGCGCCGGGCGCGCATGGCACGCCGACTGCGCTGCCGTCGGTGGTCGAGTTGGTCGGCCCTTGTACGGCGCGCTGCGCGGCGTCGTCGAGCGTCAGCGTGTTGCCGCTGGTCACGAAAGGCGTCCTCGTCAAGTAGCTGAAGTTGAGCGGCAGCGAATCCCACCGGAACGAGAACTTCACCGCGCGGCTGTAAAAGTCCACGGCGTACCGCT
This sequence comes from Vicinamibacterales bacterium, assembly GCA_036258175.1. GTDB lineage: Bacteria > Acidobacteriota > Vicinamibacteria > Vicinamibacterales > 2-12-FULL-66-21 > DATAEE01. The sequence continues at coordinate 745 of DATAEE010000279.1, read as the reverse complement.
GGTCGCGATAGCCGACGTGCGACGCTGTTGCGTCGAACAGATAGGAACCGGACTGGCGTCCGAAGCTGAAGCTCGAATAGACGCCGTCGCGCTCGTCGCGATACCGCTCGTAGCGCGCCTCGTCGCCATCGGTGGTCGTAAAGCGCCCACCGATGTCCACGGTTCCGCCGCCGAGCTGAGAGGTCGGTTGGGCCGGTTTGGGCGCCTGCGACGGTTGCGGCGTCTGCGCCAGTCCGGGGTGGCCGATCGCGAGGAGCGCAGCGGCGAGCAGGATGGGTTTGTAGCGCATCACATTCCTCCTCACCTAGCGCAACAGCGCTTTGCCGGATGGGGCATTCGATCCGTGCACGAGCTGGTGACAGTGGGTGCAGGCTCGCCCGTAGATCTTGTTGGCGTTCTGAGAGTTCTGCAGCAGGTACCCCTCGTAGACCGTGGGAGGGTGCCGCGACGTGACGTGGCACCGCTGGCAGAGGAACGGCTGTTTGGCGACAAGCATCCGGTCGTTGTTCGAGCCGTGCGGGTCGTGACACGTCACGCAGCTTTCGGCCACAGGAGCGTGCTCCCAGAGGTAGGGTCCGCGCTTCTCCGCGTGGCAGCTCGTGCAGCTTTCGTCGACTGTGGTGCCCGCTTTCAGCAGCTTGACGTTCGTGCTGCCGTGCACGTTGTGACAGGACGAGCACAGCATGCGCCCTTCACGCACCGGCATGTGGTTAAAGCGATACTGCCTGTTCGCGACGTTGCGGTG
>DATAEE010000278.1:0-8556 GCA_036258175.1 Vicinamibacterales bacterium | reverse complement strand
GAGTTTCAGGTCGACAGCCGCCGTGGTACGAACTCCGGGCTCGGGGTGCCGTTCAGTGCTGACTGGCGTACTGCTCATGATGTTCTCCTTTGCCTGCGACCTTCGCCGCGAGCTGGGTGAGGCTCTCCCCAAGCATCCGGTTAAACGCCGGGAACGGATGGATGACGTCGGCGAGAGTCGCCAGCGGCGTCCCCAGCTTGATTGCGAGTACGAGTTCTCCGACGATCTCACCTGCGCGCGGTGTGACCATCGTCGCGCCGATCAACACGCCGCGCTCGCGATCGCCGACCAGCTTCAGCGCGCCTCTGTGGAAGTCGTGAATGTAACCGCGCGCGGTCTCGGCCGGATCGGCGCTGGCGACGACGACGTGGATGCCCCGAGCCCGCGCCGCAGCTTCTGACAGCCCGACGGACGCGACCTCCGGATCGGTGTACGTGACACGAGGAACCGCCGTGTGATCGGCCCTCGCGTCCATCCCTCTCAGTCGGCGCGCCACGATCTCTCCGTGGTAGTAGGCGAGGTGCGTGAACCCGCCGAGTCCCGTCACGTCACCGGCGCCGTAGACACCGGGCTGCGCTTCGAGCGTCGACGGATCCACCTTCAGCCAGCCGCGCTCCGTCTGTGCGAGTCCGGCTCCGCGCCACGCCTCCACGTTGGGACGGCGGCCAGTGGCCACGAGCAATCGGTCGGCGCGCACCGTGGCGCCGGACTTCAAATGGACGACCACGCCCGAACGCTCGCGCGAGGGCCCCATCATTGGCTGTTCGACCGCGACACATGGATCTCCGATCGTCAGCATGATGCCGTCCGCCTCCAGGTGCGGCCGCAGCGCAGCGCCGGCCTCCGGCTCCTCGAGGCCAAGGAACGTTGGTCCGGCTTCGATGATGTGCACTCTGCAGCCAAGACGGGCAAACGCTTGTCCGAGCTCGACGCCGATGGCGCCCCCGCCGAGAATCGCGAGCGACACCGGCAGCTCCGTCGGAATCGCCGCCTGGCGATTGGTCCAGAAGTCCACGGAGTCCAGGCCGTGGATCGGTGGAATCGTCGCGGTACTGCCATTCGCGATCACCACGGCCCGACGCGCGATGAGCTGCTCGTTTCCGACAACGATCGTACGCAAGGCCGTCAGTGTCCCTTCACCTCGAAAGAGCTTGGCCCCGGTCGCCTCCATCGCGGCGGCTGGTCGGCTGTCGTCGAGGTGGCGCGCCATCCACAGCACGCGTGTGGACACCTTGGGGAAGTCGACACTCCATTCCACCCGTGACGCGGCGAGCACACGCGCGCGATCGGCCTCGGTCAGCGTTTCCCCTGAGCGGAGCAACGTCTTGGAAGGCACGCAGCCCCAGTACGGGCACTCGCCGCCGACGAGCTCCCGCTCGACGACCGCCAGCGTCAGCCCGCTATCCTGAAGGCCTGCGGCAATCGCTTCGCCGGCGACGCCACCACCCAGACACACGACGTCAAACTCCTGCGGCACGTTCCCCTCCGTGACCCAGCATCGAAAGCGGCGCCACAGAGGATGCTCGCCCGCAGCGCACTCGTCTATCAGACTTTGGTATCGCTTTCGCCCTGGACCGATACAAACGTGTAGTCGATACCTTCGTCTGATGGATCCGGCGCCCGTTCGTCTGGTTTGATCGGTTCGAGGAGCTTTCCTATGAAGCATCGGACCGGGCGTCATCGCATCATCCTGCTGGCAATCGCCGCGGCGTCGGCCTTCGCTGTGGTCGCTCCGTCGGCGCAAGATCGATTCACGCTGAAAACGCCGAACGGCATCTCGTTTTCGGAATTCAAAGGCTACGAAACGTGGCAGGTAATTGCGCCGAGCCAACCCGACAACGAGGGCGGATGCGGCTCAGCCCCAGCTCCGGGGTGCATCAAAGCAGTCCTCGGGAATCCAACGATGATCAGGGCGTACAGCGAGGGCATTCCAGCGAATGGCAAAGCCGTTCCCGACGGCGCGCTGATGGCCAAGGTCGAATGGGCCAAGAGACGCGAACCCGGGCCGCCTTACGCCGTGACGGTGCCCGGTCCGCTCATCGAGGTGTCGTTCATGGTGAAGGATTCGAAGCGATTCCCCGGCACCAATGGATGGGGATATGCCACGTTCAGGCACGATGCTGAGTCCGGGACCTGGAAGCCGTTCGGCGACGACCCGGCGTTCGCAAACACCTGCCATGCCTGCCATACGCGCGTGAAGGCGCGCGACTTCGTCTTCACCGGCTACGGCCACCGGTAAAACGACGTGGCTCAGAGGGGATCGACCACGACCGCCGTCGCTTCCTTGGTGCAGCTGCTATGACGATCGTGGGGCTCCGTTTGGCGCCGCGACTCCCACAACAGCCGCACCGTTGGACAGTGAGCAATCCGGGACCAACGCCGTCATCGCGTCGGCTCAGGCCGTTTCATTCGGGCCGTTGAAACAGATTGACGCCGGCGTCCTCAGCGTCAGCTACGCGGAAGCCGGACCGTCTAACGGTCCCGCAGTCATTCTGTTGCACGGATGGCCGTACGACATCCACACCTATGTCGACGTTGCGCCGCTGCTCGCAGACAAGGGGTACCGCGTGATCGTGCCCTCTCTCCGCGGCTATGGCGCGACGCGGTTTCTCTCACCCGGCACGGCTCGAAATGGTCAGCAGGCGGTGCTGGCTCTCGATGTCATCGCATTGATGGATGCCCTCAAGATCGGGAGAGCGATTGTCGCCGGCTGCGACTGGGGTGCCAGGACCGCCAACATCGCCGCGGCGCTTTGGCCGGCACGCTGCAAGGCGCTGGTGTCGGTGAGCGGCTACCTGATTGGCAGCCGTGAGGCAAACAAAAAGCCGCTGCCGCCGCAGAACGAGCTCGAGTGGTGGTATCAGTTCTACTTCTCGACGGAACGCGGCCGCGCGGGCTATGAGCTGTACAGGCGCGACTTCGCGAAATTGATCTGGCGGATTGCTTCGCCGAAATGGAACTTCGACGATGCCACTTTCGAGCGCAGTGCCGCCGCCTTTGACAACCCGGATCACGTCAGCATCGTCATCCACAACTATCGGTGGCGCCTCAGCCTTGCCGAAGGCGAGCCCGCCTATGACGTCTATGAGGAGCGGCTTGCCGCCGGTCCTGTGATCACGGTGCCGACTGTCACTCTCGAAGGCGATGCCAACGGGGCGCCACATCCGGCTCCGGCAGTGTATGCCGCGAAGTTCTCTGGCAAGTACGTGCACAGGAACCTGACGGGCGGCATCGGCCACAACCTGCCGCAAGAGGCTCCTCAAGCATTTGCCGAGGCGGTCATCGACGTCGATCGATTCTCAGCACGCTGACACGCCTTCTCTACTCCGGAGGGACATCATGACAACCGTCAACGCTACGGGCAAGAGATTGGAATCGCTCGGTATGCCGTGGGAGCGCACGTTCGGCTACGCACAGGCCGTGCAAGTACGAGACGTGATCTACGTCTCGGGCCAACTCAGTCACGACGACGAGGGCAACATCGTCGCTGCGGCCCCAGTAGATATGGACGGCCGGATCACCGACAGCGCAAATATGGAGATCCAGATGCGCACGACATACGCCAATGCGGCGAAGCTTCTGGCGAAGTTCGGCGCTTCGCTCGATGACGTCGTCGACGAAGTGATCTATGTCACCGATATGGACGCCGCATTTGCGGTCGCGGGTCAGGTGCGCAAGGCCGCCTACGGGACCGATGAACCCGCGTGCGCGAGCACGATCGCGGCCATCACTCGGCTTGCGTTTCCACAGCAACTGGTCGAGATCAGCTTCACGGCGGTCGTCAACCGTTAAGACAACCATGGATTCGGTTCAGCCGCATTGACGGCCGCAGGCTGCGAGCCAGACGTGGTACCTTCACCACCGGCTCGGCCTTCCCGTTGATCGTCAGCCTCAGAGGATGATCGGGCCTCCTGAGGTGATCTCGGAAGTCCGCCGTGTTGTGCCGGCGGAAGTGATTTGAATCGCAAGGATTTGCGAGGAAAACGGCGGCCGAAATGCTGATCGGACAATGTTGGTTGCGAGCCCCCGCAAATCCCACTTTCTAAACCACTGAAAATAAAACGCTTGTAGGTGTCGTCTGAGCGGGACGCGATTTGAACCCCCGACTTGGGCGGCCAACATGTTTAGCGGCACTCAAAGACCCGAGGTCAGCGCAGGAACACCGCCTCTCCGAAGCCGATCGTGCGGAACAATGCGTCGCTGACACCATGCGCTTCGCGCGCTTGCTTCAAGGCGTGCAAGGGTTCATCGATGCCTTCCGTTGTCATTTGAAACGTCCCGAAGTGCATCCCAACGCTTGCCGTCGCCTGAAGATCGAGGTGCGCCTGCACGGCCTCTGCTGGATTCATATGGACCGCCTTCATGAACCAGCGCGGCTCATAGGCGCCAATCGGTAGTAACGCGAGATCGATAGGCCCGAGACGATGGCGAATGTCGGTGAAGAACGGCGCGTACGCCGTGTCACCAGCAAAGTAGATACGATGCGTGACTGCAGTTATGACGAATCCTCCCCACAGCGCACGATTACGATCCAGCGGCCCCCGCGCCGAAAAGTGATGTGCTGGCGCCAACGTGATCGGCAACGCCGTCGAGGCTGTCGACTGCCACCAATCAAGCTCTTCGACGCGTTGCACTCCCATCGACCGTAGCAGCCGTGCATTGCCCAACGGCGTAATCACAATCGGGTCAAATCGCCGCGCGAGCAGTCGGAGCGTTCGCACGTCGCAATGGTCATAATGGTTGTGACTCAACAGAACGATTGAGATCGGCGGCAGCGCGTCGAGTGCGATGGCGGGCGGGCGGACACGCCGAGGACCGAAGACATTCCACGGTCCAGCACGCTCCGAAAACATGGGGTCTGTCAGGATGTTTCCCGCCTCCGCTTGAATCAGGAATGTCGCGTGGCCAATGAACGTCACCACCGCCGTTGCGGTCTCACGATCCGGCGGCGGCTTCGGCGCGTCATCGACGCGCGCCGGCCACCGGCTTCGGCGCGCCAGGAGCATGCGTGGTACCGAAGTGAACGGCTGCATCGGCGGGCCGGTCGGGTTAAAGAATCGTCGGCCGTCGAAGTGATCGCTTCCTGATGGCATTGGACCTTATACTCCGTTCGATCGAGTCAGCCGGATGCATCTGGTCAGCCCGGACTGCCCGCCCGTGAACCCGCTCCCGCGACCCGGCGAGAACCTGCTCGTCGACAAGAAGACAGGGAAACGGTGCCCGGCCGCGCCGGCCGGCTCGCTGTTGCTCACCAGTGCTCCTTTGGGATGGCGCGGCATCGTCGTGGAGCGCCACCGCCTTCCGCCAGCGGAAATGCCCGAGCACTGCGTGATCGGCCACGGCGTCTCGGTCAACGTCGGTGCGCAGCCAACCTCGTTCGCATGGACGAGAGGGCGCAACGGTTGGGATGATCAACCGTCCGATCCTGGTCACTGCCGCTTGTTGACGCATGGTGAATCCCATCCTACGCGTTGGCTGGAGACCTACGATGAGATCGCGCTGGTCATCGCTCCACAATTTGTGGCTGATGTGGTGGAGGACGGGCTGCCACCCCATCGCATTGAGTTTGTCAGCCGTCGCTCGGTCACCGATTCGGTCATCGTTGATTTCGCCACCACGCTGCACGCGGAACTTGCCCTGGGTGCACCAAACGGTGTGCTGTACGCGGAAACTCTGACCGTTGGTCTGGTGCTGCACTTGCTCGCGAACCATGGCGTCGCGAAGCCGAAGGTGCCCTCGCCCCGTGGCAAGTTGAATGCATTTCAGCTTCGCTCCGTCCTCGATTGCATCGCATCACAGCTCGAGGACGATGTGTCGCTGATGACCCTGGCAGAACGGGCTCGCATTAGTCCGTTCCATTTTGCCCGTCTCTTCCGCGCCACCGTTGGTGTGCCCCCGCACCAATTCGTGTCGCGGCTGCGCGTTGAAAGAGCGGTGAGTCTCATGAAGGCCGGTAAGTTGACGCTGGCACACATCGCCGTGGAATGCGGCTTCCACGATCAACCGCACTTCACGCGAGCGTTTCACAGCGTATTTCGGACAACGCCAGCCATGTATCTCCGTCGCTGCTAGCCAGTCGATTGAGCAAGTTTCTACAAGACGAGGCTCGGCGTCCGGGCTAGCGTCACGGCATGTCTCAGGAGTTCGCCGGCCGTGTCGTCATCGTGACCGGCGCCGGTAAGGGTATCGGTCAGGCAACGGCCCTCGCCTTCGCCAAGCGGGGCGCTCACGTCGTGTTGAGTGGCCAAAGCAAAGAACCGCTCATGGAGACGCTGGCGCGCATCGAGGAATGCGGGGGAAAGGGCTCCGCGATTGTCGGCGATGTTGCGACCGAAGACGCCGCGCAACAGGCGGTGTCAGTCGCGTTGAAGGAGTTCGGCCGCCTCGATTTCGCCGTCAACAACGCCGGCGTCTCGCCATGGACGGGCAACACCGTGGAGTGCACGCTCGAGACCTGGCAACGAGTGATCGGCGTCAACTTGACCGGGACCTGGTTGGGCATGAAGCACCAGATCCCCGCCATCTTGAAGAACGGCCGCGGCGGAGCCATCGTGAACATGACGTCGGTCGCCGCCCTGCAAGTCTTCGAAGGCTATCCCGCCTACTCTGCGAGCAAATGGGGCGTGGTTGGCGTCACGAAGGTCGCTGCGAGGGAGTTCGCGTCCCAGGGCATCCGCGTGAACGCGATCGCTCCCGGCTCGATTGATACGCCGCTGTTCAACAACGTCGTGAACAGCACGCCGACCTCCAGGGCCGATTATGAGAAACAAACGCCAATGGGGCGGATCGCGAAAGGCGAGGAAGTGGCTGCCGCAGCGACTTGGCTGTGCTCCGACGCGGCGTCGTACGTGACGGGAGCGGTGTTGCCGGTCGATGGAGGGATGACGCTATGACCGATCAACGTCCGAAGACCATCTTCATCACTGGCAGTTCTTCGGGGCTCGGCAGAGCGGCGGCCAGGCTGTTCGCGTCGCACGGATGGAAGGTCATCGCCACGATGCGAAATCCGGAAAGGGAAGCAGAACTCGCGACCCTCCCGGGAGTTGCGCTGCTCCCGCTGGACATCACGGACCGTTCTCAGATCGAGCAGGCGGCGACACGAGCCGTAACCGCTGGAGGGGTTGATGTTGTCTTCAGCAACGCTGGCTATGGCATGTCCGGTCCGCTGGAAGGGTTGACGGACGAGCAAATGCTCCGGATGGTCAACACCAACCTGCTGGGCACGATCCGGACGACGAAAGCGTTCATCCCGCATTTCAGAGAAAGGAAAGGAGGACTGTTCATCAACACCACCTCGATTGGTGGGTTGATTACCGTCCCGTTCAACTCGTTGTACCACGCCACGAAATGGGCGCTCGAGGGCTGGAGCGAGAGCATGGCGTTCGAACTCAACCAGCTTGGCATCGGCATGAAGATCGTGGAGCCGGGCGGAATGAAAACCGACTTCTTCACGCGCTCGCTCGATGTCGGCCGACATCCGGCCTACGACGCGCTGCTCGACAGCGTCATGGGCGCGATCACCGATCCGAAGCAGATGGAGACGTACTCGGCTCCCGAGCAGATCGCCGAAGTTGTGTACGAAGCCGCAACGGACGGGAAGGATCAACTTCGGTACGTAGCCGGCCCAGACGCCAAAGCCACGTATGCGATGCGCTTGCAGCTGGGCGATGAAGCCTTCCGCAGGATGATCAAGCAGCAGTTCTTCGGCAAGCAGGCAGCAACCGTCGCGAGCTGAGAGCATCGTCCAAGGAGGAAATGCGTCCGCGGCTGCCTGCTTTCAACAAGATCGGTGGTCTCCAGCAGCTGTTGTGAACGCCTGCTTCGACCTTCCCAACTGCCGAGGAACAGTCTGCCCGTGGGGAGGTACCGAGTTCGGTGGCGTCCCGGCGACGTTACTCGAGCCCGTGCTGGCGAAGGCGGACGTACAGCTGCTTCCGGGTCAGGCCGAGCATCTTCGCGGCGCGCGTCTTGTTGTGGTGACCGTCCTGCAAGCGTGTGCGGCGAGCAACACGAAGCAATTCCGACGCACGTCAACGCACACGCGTTCAGCAGAATTTGACCACTAGAAGGATCACTCGGTGTGCGTCCGTGGACCTCGACATTCTTCGAGGTTTTTGGCCTGACGTATCACAGTTCTATCACAATCAGTCAAATGGGCGCCCGCAAGTGTATGATTCTAAAGACGGAGAGATGCTGGAGTGGTCGATCAGGCACGCTTGGAAAGCGTGTGTAGGGGAAACTCTACCGTGGGTTCGAATCCCACTCTCTCCGCCACAATAAAATCAATAACTTACAGAACATGCGGCACTCCTGCGGGCAATAGCGGGCAATCCTGCTAGAATGCCCGAGTGCCGCTGAACCTCTATCGTCGGCACCGGCAGGGTTGCGAGGCCGGCTACCAGGAAGAGTCGCGCTCCGGCGAATTCGACGAACGCAAGAAGGGCTGGAAGCGCTGTGCCTGTGTGATCTTCGCATCGGGCACGCTAGGCGGGAAGTTCTCGCGCAAGGCGACCGGCACAGCCGATTGGGATGTAGCGCACCGCATCGCCGAGATCT
>DATAEE010000277.1:0-59717 GCA_036258175.1 Vicinamibacterales bacterium | reverse complement strand
GATGTGATGCAGGCTGTCGAGGTACCGGTCGAGCGCCCGGCGCGCGTGCACCTGGCCCGGAAAGTTGCCGCCGTCGCCGATCCAGACGGTATGCGCTTTCGATCCCAGCGCCGCGCCGAGCTCCAGGCACTCGCGATTGTGGTCCACCGCCTGGCGCCGGACGCCGGCGTCGGTATGACTCAGGCTGCCGAACTTGTACGAGTGCGTCTGACCGGGATGGTCCTGGAACGTGTTCGAGTTCGTTGAATCGACGTGGAGCCCGCGCGCCGCGAGAAAAGAGACGAGCTCCGACGGCCGGTCGGGCCGATCCCATGGCACGTGCAGCGAAATCCCCGGCGTGACCCGGACGAGCCGATGGATCGTCTCGCAGTCTTCGATCTTCTCGAACACGTCGCGCGGCTCGCCAGGCCCCGGGAAGCGCGCGAAGCGGGTGCCGCCGGTGCCGACCGCCCAGGACGGCACCGCTACGCGGAACGCCATCGCGTGCGTGACCACCTCCTCAATCGCGATGCCGCGGCGCGCGAGCTGCGCCCCGAGGTGGTCGTAGTCTTCCGTCAGCGCCGCCGTCAGCGGACGGTTCGCGTCGCCTATCTGCGCGTCGGACAGCTCGAATCCCACAGGACCCTCAGCGGGTAAAGGATGCCGGGTTGCCGGCGTCCACGTTCAGCACGTTGCCGGTCGACTTCCCCGACGCGTCGGAGGCGAAGAAGTACACGGCCTCCGCCACGTCCTCCGGAAAGACGCTGCGTTTCAGCAGGCTCCGCTGCCGGTAAAACTCCTCGACCTGCTCGTCATCGATCTTGTTGCTCGCGGCGCGAGCCGCCCGCCACGAGCCCGCCCAGATCCGCGAGCCGCGGATCACCGCGTCGGGATTCACGACGTTGGCTCGAATGCCGATCGGGGCGCCTTCGACCGCCAGCGAACGGGCGAGGTGGAGCGCCGCCGCCTTCGCCGTCGAATACGCGGCCGCGCCAGGCGACGCCACCAGCGCGTTCTTGCTGCCGATGAACACAATCGACCCGCCGCGCCCCTGCGCTTTCATCAACCGGAACGCTTCGCGCGACACGAGGAAGTAACCCGTGGCGAGGATCGCCACGTTCCGATCCCACAACTCGAGTGACGTCTCCTCGATCGGCGATGCTGATGCAATGCCTGCGTTGGAGACCAGGATGTCGATGCCGGCGTACTCGCGGATGGCATGCGCAAACGCGCCTGCGACCGACGCCTCGCTGGTTACGTCGCATTGGATCGCGCGCACCCGGTCCTCGCCCGCGGAGCGTGCGAGGGCCGCGCGAGCGTCCGCGAGCGCCTGCTCGTCGATGTCGAGGAGCACGATCGACGCGCCTTCGGCAGCGAGCCGCCTGGCGGTTGCGCCGCCGATGCCACCTGCCCCGCCCGTCACCAGCGCGACGCGGCCGTCCAGGCTCTTCCTCGGTGGCAGCCGGCGGAGCTTGGCTTCTTCGAGCGACCAGTACTCGATGTCGAACGCTTCCTGTTCCAGGATCGGAACGTATTCGTCGACTGCCTCGGCCCATCGCACGATGCGGACGGTGCTTTCGTAGAACTCCGCGGCGATGCGAGCGGTCTGCTTGTCGCTCTGGAACGCCAGCAGGCCGAGCCCCGGCACCAGCACGATCACGGGCGACGGATCGCGCATCGCCGGCGAGTCTGCGCGCTTGCACCGCTCGTAGTACGCGGTGTACTCCGCGCGGTAGCGATCGATCTCGGCGGGAAGCCGCTTGACGAGATCCGTTGCCTCTTCCCGGCCCGGTGCGAACGGCACGAATAGCGGGCGGACTCGCGTCCGCAGGAAATGGTCGGGACACGTCGTTCCCAGTCGGGCCAGCGTCTCGCAGCGGGCCGAGCCGACGAACTCGAGGACGCCCGGCGAGTCGACGTAGTGCATGACCTTAGGGCCGAGCGTGCTCAGCAACCCACGCAGAATCGGCGCCACCGCCTCGAGCAGCCGCCGGCGGTCCGCCGCTGAGAGCGCCGGCGCCACGATCGGCCCGAATGGCTCCGCTTTCCCGTGGGCGTGAAGCCAGTCCGCGGCCTTCTGAATCGTGCCAAGCGTCGTGTGATAACAGGCCCGCGAGTTCGCCGCCCAGGTCATCAGACCGTGGCCGCCGAGGATCAGCCCGACCGAATTCGGGCGCTCGCGCGCGACCCGGCCGACCGTCAGCCCGAGATCGAAGCCGGGGCGCTGCCACGGGACCCACGCGAGATCGCCACCGAAGATGTCTTGCGTCAAACGCTCGCCGTGCCGCGCCGCGGCGATCGCAATGATCGCGTCGGCGTGCATATGGTCGATGTGACGATGATCGATGAAGCCGTGGAGCGGCGTGTCGATGCTGGCGGCGCGAGGATTCAGGTTGAACGTGCAATGCGGAAAGTACGGCGGGATGTCATCTTCGCGCTCCGGACCCGCATAGTTGCTGGTCAGGTTCCGTAGTTTTTCGAGGTAGAGTGACGCGAACCCGTCGAGCGTCGCGCTGCCGAGATCGCCGCCGGAGCCCTTCACCCACAGCACGTCCACGGACTCCCCTGTCAGTGGATCGAGCATCGGAACCTTGGCTGACGTGTTGCCGCCGCCATAGTTCGTGATGCGGAGATCCGACCCGAGCAGGTTGGATCGGTACCGCAGCTGCTCCTGCTCCGAGAGTCCTCGCGCCTCGTCGTCGTTCCAGCGATCGGTGATGCGGCCCGCACCGGTGGCAGGCATGTTTTTCGAGTCGGTCGTCACGGTGCGCCTATGCTAACGCGAAGCGGCGTCAGTGTGACTGGTCCTATGAGTCCGGAATCGAGCAGCTCCCACTTCGCCGCCGTAAAGAGGCCATCGGCGCCGCGATTCTGCGGAAAGCGTGCCGGAAAGTTCACGTTGTAGAACTTCTTCCACCTGACGCCCGCCCTGTCGAGCGCCGCGATACGGTTCGCCGGCAGATTGGTGACGTGCACGTCGAGCCGGTTCTCGGCGGCAAGCAACGCGGCATCGAGCGTCAGCTGGAATGACGGGCCGACGAGCGTGGCGACCTCTCGTCCGTTCAAGCTGACGCGGGCGCTGTCGTGGACGCTGCCCAGATCGAGGCGCCATGCGTCGCCGGCGCCGGCCGGATGCGGAAAACGGGCTGTGTAGAGGGCCGTGCCCGAGAATCGCTTCACGTCATCGCCCTCGAAGCGCGTCCACGATCCGAGCCGGTCGACCGTTCGCGCCGCGGGCAGCTCGGGTCCACCCGACTCGAACCGCACCGTCCACGGTCTACGAACCTCGATGGCCGCGCCGGCAGGTTCGCGCATCGTAAACGCTTCGCCCGATTGCGCCGCGGTCTGCACGACAAGCGAGTCGCCTGGCGGGAGCGTGAGGAATACGTCGAGCGTCCCGCCGCTCGAGGCCCGGACTCTCGCGTCGCCGCGGCCGCCGCTCATCGGATCGAAAATGACGGCCGACATCGCGCGGTCGTCGAGCGGAATCCAGTCCCGGAGCTCGCGGTCGCTCGAGTTGACGATGAAGTAGTAACGCCCTGTGCCCGCTCGAGCGCCATTGGCGCGAAGGCGGCGACGAACGAATTCGAGCCCTCGATCGACCAGAGGCTCGCGCCGCAGACCAGCTCGATTGAGGAGACCGTCGAGATCGTCGCCGCTCAATAGGCTCGACGCCCGGTCGCGGAGCTGTTTGAACCTTGTCCGGCGTTGATCCAGGTTCGCGAAACCGGCGACATCCGCTGGCAGGCCCCGGAACGCGATGACGACGGCGCCGTCGCGGGCCAGAGCCAGCACGCGCTCGAACGTCTCGAGGGGAATGTAACGACTCGCCGGAACGACGAGCGCGGGGTACGAGGCGCCACCCGGTGTCTGGAGCCGTCCATCCGCCACGCGAGTCGCCGCGAGTTGGCGATCGGAGATGTAATCGTACGTATATCCGCGGCGCTGAAGCGCTGCAGCAGCTTCATCAAACGGTGTGCCCGTCGTCGGTACGTTGGCGCCGCCGAAGTGGGTCAAACGGGTCGCGCCCGCGCTCAGCGCGTCGTGAAACGGGTAGTACAGCAGTACGTCCTGGTCCGGTTCTCCCGCCTGCAGGAACGACTGCACGCGCGTGACGTAAGCGTTCAGCGCGCCGAAATCCGTCCACCAGGAGCTGCGCGGGTTGAACTCGACCGACGCGTAGAATTGCCAGCCAGGCCACGGCTCTTCGCGGGGCGAGTACGCCGTGCCGTGATAGACGATGTGGTTGACGCCGGCGACGAAGAACTTGTCGACCGCGGCGCGGACGTCGGCGAGCGTCGAGCGGAAATGCTCCCCGAGCCAGGTGGCCGCTTCCGCTGCGACGAGTCGCCGCCCCGCGACGTGCGCCGCGGACGTCGCCCATTTGAAGCGCGTCAGCTCGTTGCCTTCCGTCTCGGGAATATCACTTGCAGCGTAAAGATCGAGCAGGTTCGCGGGCGATCCGTGCGCCTGGTTGCGCACGATGCGGTCGCGTTTTCTCGCCCACGCGCTCCACTCCGCGGTGAACGTTTCGAGCAGCAAATCCGACAGCGTTTCGCGGTAATCCCCACGGACGCGTTCGTCGTTCCCGAGCAGGGCCGGGAGATGCGCGCGGAGATCGTATCCACGCCGTCGCTGGAATTCCTCGAAGAGCGCCGGCGTTCCATCCGCCTGCCCCGTCGCATCGTCGACCTCGTAGGAGTCGTTGAAGAACGCACGCAGGCCGGAGAGCTGCAAGTTGCCGAAGCGCTCGTCGAAGAACGCGAGGTACTTCCGAATCGCAGCACTCGAGAAGTGATCGATGACGTTGCCTTCGCCGCCGGGCGCGGCGCGCTCGACGAGCTTGCCATGCCAGCCAAGGAAGACCGCCTGCAACGTCCACGTGCCCGGCGGAGCGGCCCATTGGAGCGAACCCTGGGCATCGACGAGTGGCGTGAGGTTGACGGACTCGCCCGATCGCGGGTACGCGACGAGCGCAAGGAGAGGCGCGGGTTTCGGAAAGCGGACCTGCTCGAGCGCGAGCGCTTGAAGATTCGCGTTCGACTCGACCGGGTCCTTGAGATCGCCGATCTGGAACGCGCGCCCGCCCGATCTGAGCAGCGGCTCCTGCGCTGTACCTGCGGGCGGAGCCTCGCCCTGCGTGATCTCGCGTACCTCGTAGACCTGATTGCCGATCGCGCGCACGAGCGGCGTCTGCGTGAGACGGATCGCCTCCGCCAGCTGCGTCCCGCCTTCGACGGTCCACGTCTTGAACATCAACGCCCGGCACGCGCCCGCTTCGCCGACCCACGGGCCGCCGAACGGCCACCCGGTGCCGGTCGCCATGTCGACACCGAGTCCCACGCGCTGCGCTTCCCTGAGCGTGTATTCCAGGAGGCGCATCCACTGGGCCGACAGGTACGGCACGAAGCGTGATTCGGCACCCGCTGCGCCGTAGATAGGCGTGATCTCGACACCGCCGAGACCCGCCGCGCGCAGCGCTTCCAACTCCGCCGCCAGGCCAGCTTCGTCCACGGCGCTGCCAAGCCACCACCAGCGCGTCCACGGCCGCGTCTCAAGGGTGATCGGCGGCCAGTCGGCCACCTGTGACGTCGAAGGCTGTCCCCACGCAACGAACGCGAGCGCCGCGAGTGCCGCCAGCCTCTGAAACATCGGGGACCATTCTAGTCATTCAGCAATCAGCATTCCCCAATCAGCAATGAATGGATTACTCTCCCGCATCCGATGTCCCTCGTCCGGCTCAAAGGCGTGAGCAAGGCGTTCGGCGGCGTGCAGGCGCTTCGCGCCGTGTCGTTCGACCTCGAGCCGGGCGAGATCCATGCGCTCGTCGGTGAGAACGGCGCCGGCAAGAGCACGCTGGTGCGGATCCTCACCGGCGCGCACGCGCCTGACGCGGGAACCATCGAGATCGACGGCCAGCCGGTCGGCCATGCTGATCCCGTTACGATGCGCGCGCGCGGCATCGCGCCGATCTACCAGCAGCCCGCCCTTTTCCCGCATCTGACCGTTGCGGAGAACCTAGCCGTCGGTCACGAACCGGCGCGACCCTGGCGCCGCGTGGACTGGCGCGGCCGCCGTGAGCGGGCGCAGGCCCTGCTCACGCGTGTCGGCGCGGACATCGACGTCGACGCCTCTGCCGATACGCTGCGGATGGCCGAACAGCAGCTCGTCGAAATCGCGCGCGCACTCGGTGCCGATGCGCGGGTCATCCTGATGGACGAGCCGACCGCCGCGCTCACCGATCGCGAAGCGGACCGGCTGTTCACACTGGCGCGCGGCCTGCGTTCGCGCGGAATCGGGATCGTCTACATCTCTCATCGACTCGAGGAGATTGCCGCGCTCGCCGATCGCGTATCCGTTCTTCGCGACGGCGAGCTCGTCGCCACCCGCCCCGTCGCCGAGACGAGTCGCGGAGAGCTGATCCGGTTGATGGTCGGCCGGGATCTCCAGGCGGTGTTCCCCAAACGAACTGTTCCAATCGGTGACGTCGCGCTCGAGACGGAACAGCTCGGTTGCCGAGCGCTCGGCCTACGAGATGTCAACGTTCAGGTTCGCACCGGCGAAATTCTCGGCCTCGCCGGGCTGGTCGGCGCCGGCCGGACGGAACTGGCGCGCGTGCTGTTCGGCATCAACGCCGCCGATCAAGGCGTCATCCGGATCGGAGGACGGGCCGTCAAGGTATGGTCGCCGGCACAAGGCACGCGCCTCGGGCTCGCGTATCTCCCCGAGGATCGCCGCCAGCACGGCGTGATCCCGGAGATGTCCATCGGGGCGAACACGACGCTCGCGAGCCTCCGTGCCATTACGCGCGCCGGCTTCCTCGATCGACAGCGCGAGAGAGCCGTCGCCACCACGTATGCGACGCGGCTCGCAATCAAGGCGCGATCGATCGACGCGCCCGTGTCGGAGCTCTCGGGAGGCAACCAGCAGAAAGTCGCGCTCGCCCGCTGGCTTGCGACCGGGCCGCGCGTCCTTATCCTCGACGAGCCGACGCAGGGCGTCGACGTCGGCGCAAAGGTCGAGATTCACGCGCACATCGTCGACCTGGCCGCCGACGGGCTCGCCATTCTGCTCATCTCCTCTGAGCTTCCGGAAATTCTCGGCATCAGCGACCGGATCGCTGTCATGCGTGGAGGCACCATCGTCGGAACGTTCGACCGCGCGGACGCGACGCAGGAAACGGTCATGGCGCTTGCCCTGGGGACGTCGCGTTGACCCACCGGCGCGAGGTGGCGATCAGTGTTGTGTACGCGCTTCTGCTCCTCGTGCTCGGAGCGGCGGCGCCAGGCTTCTTCGATCCAGCGCACCTCCGGGATCTGCTGGTCGGCGCGGCACCGCTTCTCCTCGCCGCGATCGGGATGACGCTGGTCATCCTCGCCCGTCAGATAGACATCTCGATCGGCTCGCAGTTCGCGATCTGCGCCGTGGTCGCTGGACTGCTGGCGAAGCAGGGGCTGCCGATGCCGCTCGCGGGCGCCGGGGCGATCGCCGCCGGCGGGCTCCTCGGCGCTATCAACGGCGCGCTGGTGGCCGGCCTCGGCCTACCCGCAATCGTGGTGACGCTGGCGATGATGGTTGGCCTGCGCGAAGCGCTGCGCTGGACGACCGAGGGCGTCTGGGTCCGCGAACTGCCGGAGGGCTTTCAATGGATGGGCGTCGGCCAAGATGCGGGACGCATCGCGATTCCGGCGCTCGCGCTCGCCGTGTGGGTCGTCGCGACTTTTGCAATGCGTCACGTCGCCGCAGGCCGCGCAATTTACGCGACCGGATCAGATCCCGAGGTCGCCCGGCTTGCCGGCATGCGTCCGCGGCGGGTCGTGTTCTGGGTCTTCGTCGCGATGGGCGCGCTGACCGGACTCGCCGCGCTCGTGTCTGCGATCCAGTTCATCGACGTCCAGACCAATTCGGGCGTCGGCTTCGAGCTGAGGGTGATCGCCGCGGTCGTCGTCGGGGGAACGGCCATCGCCGGCGGGCGCGGTTCGCTGGTTGGAACGCTGCTCGGCGTCCTGCTCCTCGCGACCGCAGGGCCCGCGCTCGTGTTTCTCGGCACTCAGGCGTACTGGGATCGCGCCCTGCAAGGGCTCATCATCCTCGCAGCGGTCGCGGCGGATGCATTCGGGCCGGCGGCGCGACGAGGCGCGCGCTTGTGAGCCTCGGACGGCACGAGCGCGTGCTCGCGGGTTGCCTGGCGATCGAAATCGGACTCTTTGCGGCGCTCGGCTCAAACTTCTTTTCGATCGAGAACGCCGCGGAGATCGCGCGGGCGAGCGCCGAGGTGAGTCTGCTCGCGCTCGCGCTGACACCCGTCATTCTCACTGGCGGGATCGATCTGTCGTTGGGATCGCTCCTCGGTCTGTCCGCGGTCGTCCTCGGCATGACGTGGCGCGAAGCCGGGTGGCCAATCTGGCTGGCCGCAGGGGCGGCAATCGGCGCAGGCGCGGCGGGCGGCGGGTTGAACGCGCTGCTCGTCTCGCGACTCGGCATCCCGCCGCTCATCGTCACCCTTGGAACCTACTCGCTCTTCAGAGGCCTCGCCGAGGGAGCTACCGCGGGCATCAGGAACTACTCGAACTTTCCCGAACCGTTTCTGTTTCTCGGACAGGGTGCGCTTGGCGTCGTTCCCGTTCAGCTGCTCGTCGTGGCGCTGGCAGCCATCGGCGCCTGGCTTCTCGTGCATCGCATGACGCTGGGCCGGACGCTGCGCGCGATAGGCTATTCAGCGGAGGGCGCGCGGTTTGCCGGCATCCCGGTCGGACGGCGGCTCGCCGCCGTATACATCCTGTCCGGCGTCAGCGCGGGGATCGCTTCGCTGCTGTACGCGGCGCGTCTCGGTCAGGCGAAGGCAGATGCGGGCACCGGATTCGAGCTGATGGCGATCACGGCCGTGGTCCTGGGCGGCACGTCGATCTTCGGCGGCCGCGGCAGCGTCGTTGGAACGGTCCTTGGGCTAGCAACGCTCGCCGTATTGCAGAATGGGTTGCGGCTGGCGGACCTCCCCGCCGAGCTCGCGGGCGTCGTCACGGCTGTCTTGCTGCTGACGGCGCTCTGGGTAAGCGCACGCCGACTGCCGCAGACCTGAGCGAGTGGATTCCGATGGACGGAGTGGCATGACTCGATCCTTTACAGCACTCGGCCTTGGACTTGCAATCGTTTCGCTCGCTGGCTGCCGCGGTGGTGACGACGCCCGCGTCACGGTCGCGATGATGCCGAAGAACAAGGGCAATCCTTACTTCGCCAGCTGTCGTGTCGGCGCCGAAGAGGCGGCAAAGGCGCTCGACGTTCGATTGCTGTGGGACGGGCCCACGGAGACTGATCCTGCAAAGCAGAACGAAGTGGTCGAGTCGTGGATCACGCGGGGCGTCGACGTCATCGCGGTGAGCGTCGAGAACAAGGAAGCGCTCTCCACGGTGCTGCGAAAGGCACGAGGCCGCGGCATCAAGGTCCTGACGTGGGACGCGGACGCCGAGCCGGACGCGCGCGACTACTTCGTGAACCAGGCCACGCCGCGCGGGATCGCTGAGACGCTCGCCGAGCACACCGCGAGGATTCTCGGCGGCCGCGGCGCGTTCGGGGTCATCACGGCGTCGTTGACCGCCGCCAACCAGAACGAATGGCTGCGTCAGCTGCGGCTGGTGCTCGCTGAAAAATATCCGGATCTGACGCTGGTCGACGTGCGGCCGAGTGACGACGATCGGCGGCGTGCGTTCGAAGAGACGCAGACGATGTTGAAGGTCCATCCGGACGTGCGCGTCATCATGGCGATTGCGTCACCAGCGGTGCCGGGCGCGGCGGAAGCCGTGAAACAGTCGGGCCGTACGGACGTGCGCGTGACGGGCCTCGGTCTGCCGGGCGATGCGCGGCCGTATCTGAAGGACGGCGTGCTGGACTCGGCGGTGTTGTGGAACACCGAGGACCTCGGCTGGCTGACAGTGTATGCGTCGCACGCGGCCGCGACCGGCGCGCTGAAGCCGGGTGTCTCCTCGCTGTCGGCGGGCCGGCTAGGCACGCTGAAGGTCGAGGGCGATCAGGTTATCCTCGGCACGCCGTTCACGTTCACGAAGGACAACGTCGACCGTTTCAAGTTCTGAGAGGGCCCGCGCATCATGTCCACTCCTGCCGCTGAACGGCCATCGGCTGTCGACCGGACGCCGGCCGGCGAGATTGCCGACCGAGGCGGAATCGCCGGTCACCCTCGCGGCCTGACGACGCTGTTCTTCACCGAAATGTGGGAGCGCTTCAGCTACTACGGCATGCGCGCTCTCCTGATCCTGTTCATGACCGCGAGCGTGGCCGACGGCGGGCTCGGGTTGGAGACGAGCCGCGCGGCGGCCATCTACGGCATGTACACGGCGGCCGTCTACTTCACCGCGATTCCTGGCGGGTGGATTGCCGACCGGCTGCTCGGCCAGCGCGATGCCGTGCTCTACGGCGGCATCCTGATCGCGCTCGGCCACTTCAGCCTGGCGCTGAACGTGACGCCGTTGTTCTACGCCGGTCTCGTCCTGATCGTGCTCGGCACCGGTCTGTTGAAGACGAACGTCAGCACGATCGTCGGCCAACTCTACGCGCCCGACGATCGGCGCCGGGACGCTGGCTTCTCGATCTTCTACATGGGGATCAACCTGGGTGGCTTCATCGCGCCGCTCGTCTGCGGCTATCTCGGCCAGCGGATCGGATGGCACTGGGGGTTCGGCGCGGCTGGCGTCGGCATGACCCTCGGTCTCATTCAATACGTCATGGGATCTGCGCGCCTCGGCACCGCCGGGCTGCTCGAGCGCCAACCCACGAATGCCGGGATGCTCTGGGCTGGGGTCGCGGCGATCTCTCTCGTGGTCGTGGCGGCGTTCTACGCCCTTTGGGACTATCGCGACCTGGTGCTCCTTGCCGGCACGGCTGCGCTGTTCGTGTGGCTGCTGGGCCAGTCACACCCAGGCGTCGAACGACGACGGATGCTCGCCATCCTCGTCCTCTTCGTGTTCTCGACCTTGTTCTGGGCGGGCTTCGAGCAGGTGGGATCGAGCCTGAATCTGTTCGCAGATCGCGCGACCCGCAACTCGGCGTTTGGCTGGGACTTCCCCTCGTCGTACTTCCAGTCCCTGAACTCGTTCTTCATCGTGGCGTTCGCGCCGGTGTTCGCGTGGCTCTGGATCCGGCTGAGCAGCCGCGAACCCTCGAGCCCCGCAAAATTTGCATGGGGACTCGCCTTCGTGAGCCTCGGCTTTGTGACGGTCGCGACGGCGGCCCTGATCTCGCAGCAGTCTGATGGCGCCCGCGTCAGCCCGATCTGGCTGACCCTGGTGTTCCTGTTCTTCACGTTCGGCGAGCTGGCGCTCTCGCCAGTGGGCCTCAGCACCGTGACGAAGCTGGCGCCTCAACGGCTCGTCGGCACGATGATGGGCGTCTGGTTTCTGTCGATCTCGCTCGGGAACTTCTTCGGCGGGCGCGTCGCGGGATTATTTGAGACGTTCCCGCTGCCCAAACTCTTTGGCGCGGTCGCGCTCACGACCGGTGCGTCGGCGTTGTTGCTCGCGCTCCTCGTCAAGCCGATCCGCAAGCTGATGAGCGGGGTGCATTGATTCTTGCGCATTGCTATCGCACAACCCTCAGATTTCGCGGTGTGCTGACCGCCAACGCACCTGCCTCGTCGGCGCCGATGTCCGTCGTGCCCGCGGGCCTCGGCTGACCATCCCAATCGGCCCCTGCAGCCGCCGGCGGCGCCGCGATTTTGTCCAGCAGGACCGCGGTGGTCGGCCGCAGATGCAAGTCGCCGGCGCCGGGATTCACGAACAGCGACGCCGCCGCGGCGGTGTAGTTCCCCGCGACCGACGCAGCGGTCGCCCCATCTCGCGCGAGCACGTTCCCGTCGAGCACGTTGTTCTGGATGACGACGCCGGTGGTATGCGGGAATCGGTACTCAATCGGACTGGCGTAAGTGCGCGACACGAGGATCGAATTGTGAAGCACCTGGGTGCCAGGCGAGTCCGCGATGTAGACGGCCGTGTCGCCCGCGATGCCGGCGCCGCGGTAGATGAAGTTATTGCGGATGATCCCGCCCGTGTGATCGTTCGGAGTTCTCTCAATCAATCCGAACGCGATATCGCGCTGGCAATCGATGAACGTATTTCCGTCGACGACCGTATTCGTCGACCCATTCCACATCAGGATGGCCGGACCGGCGAGCTCGCCGATCGGTGCGCGAATGTTGCGGAACAGGTTGTGGCGGATGATCCAGTTGTCACCGGTGTGCACGTCGACGCCGTTCGTGTAGTAGTCGCGGCTCGTCGTCACGTACTCGATGACCGAGTATTCGACGATGCCGTTGTCGCCGCCGCCGCCGGCGCCGTCCGGATTCGCCTTCACGAACTGCTGGCCGGCGTTGACCAGCCGGACGTTGTGGATGAGCGGCGACTGCGCACCAGCGTTCAGCATGATCGGATGGTTGAACACGTCGCGAATCGTGAGGTGCGCGATCGTGACGCCGCGGACGTCACCTCCAACCCAGATGCCGAACGGCACTCCCCCGTCGTTCGGGCCCGTCATACCCTTTCCGACCAGCACGGCATCGTCCCGATTGCCCGTGGCGCCGCGGATGCCGACGTTCGTGAACGAGCCGTTGATGTACAGCGGTCCGTTGAGATTGTAGGTTCCGGGCGCGATCACGATCGTCGTATTGGAGGCGATCGAGGCGACCGCGTTCTGCAGCTGCGAAAGGCTGGAGACGTTGACGACAATCCCCGTCGGCGGCGGAAGTGGAGACGGCGGAATGGCGGGTCCGGCGAACGCGAGCGAGCCGGTGGCCAGCCCGAACGATAGACCGAGCATCAGGCGCGTGATGCACTCGATCAAGCACGCTTGCTGCCACCCGCTTTCGCGGCATCAAGTCGTCAGCCGCTTCGGCGAGGCAGGCTTTAAGACCTGTGGCGGCACACGGTTTCGTTCGGGCTCTGTCAGATTTCTAATTCAGCAATCAGCAATCCACATCCAGCATTGAGCGCAACTACTTCTTGAATGTCGAGGCGAACCGGTATTCGCCCGATCCCACCTCGACGACGACGTCGTCCTTGTCCTGGCGGCGTGCGAGCAGATCCTTCGCGCTGTCGAGTGGCTGCCCGCTTTCGGTAGCCGTCGCAAGCATTGCGCGCGGCAGCCGAATCGTCGCGCGCGTGTTCGCTGGAATCTGCGCGACCAACTGGAACCGTTCACCGTCCAGCGTCCACGCCGAGAAAACGGTCCCATACGGCGTGTCGTGGCGCGCGCTGATCTTCGTCGTTTTTCCCCCGGGACGCGGCTGAATGAGGATGTGGCGGTAGCCGGGCGCCGCTTCATCGATCTCGATGCCGGCCATCACCCTGTACATCCAATCGCCGACCGCGCCGTACGCGTAGTGGTTGAACGAGTTCATCCCTGCATCCTGGAACGACCCGTCCGGTTTGATGCCGTCCCATCGCTCCCAGATCGTGGTCGCACCCTTCGTGATCGGATACAGCCACGACGGGTACTGCTCGCGCTCGAGCAGCATGTAGGCCTCGTCCAGGTACCCGTACCGCGCCAGCACATGCAGCAGGTACGGCGTGCCGAGGAAGCCGGTCGTCAGATGCTTGCGCTCGCGAACATCGCGGACGAGCAGCGCGGCCGCCTTCGCGCGCATGTCCGGCGGGAGTAGATCGAAATGCAATGCCAGCACGTAGGCCGTCTGCGTGCCCTCGCCGACGCGTGCGGCCGACGTGACGAACTCGCGGACGAAGGCGGTCTTGATGCGTTCGAGGAGCGCGTCATAGCGGGCGGCGTCCTCGTTTTTTCCAAGCACGCGCGCGATGCGCGCGAGAAGATCCGTCGAGTGCGCAAAGAACGCCGTCGCAATGAGATCCTTGCCGGTCGTCGCGCCCGGATAGTCCGGCCGCGTCGTTGCGAACGACAGCCAGTCGCCGAAGTGAAAGTCGCCATCCCAGATGTGATCGTCGCCCGCCCGCTGACGCATGTATTCGACCCATCGCGTCATGCTGCCGAATTGCTGCTCCAGCACGCGCGTATCGCCGTAAGTCAGATACATCGTCCACGGGATGATGACGGCAGCATCCGCCCAGCCGGCGGCGCCCGCCGCCTGTCGAAGGACCTGATTGGATGACGAAGAGCTGTCAGGCGTCGTGAGTACATCCGGAATCACGTGGGGGACGGCACCCGACTTGTACTGATCCGCCTCGAGGTCCTTCAGCCACTTGGTAAAAAACGCCGCGACGTCCATGTTGAACGCCGCCGTGCGCGCGAACGCCTGCGCATCGCCCGTCCACCCCAGACGCTCGTCCCGCTGCGGGCAGTCGGTCGGGACGTCGAGAAAATTTCCTTTCTGGCCCCAGACGATGTTGTGCTGGAGCTGGTTGAGGAGATCCTGCGAGGCGGAGAAATCGCCGGTCGGTGCCATCGCCGAATGGACGACGATCCCGGTAAGGCTGTCGAGCGTCAGCTCGCCCGGGTAACCGTCGACCGCGACGTAACGGAATCCCTGAAACGTGAAGCGTGGCTCGTAGGTCTCGACGCCGCCGCCTTTCAACGTGTACTTGATCGCCTGCGCCGCCGCGCGCAGGTTTTGGGTATAGAAGTTTCCTTCCTTGTCGAGCACTTCGGCGTGTGTGAGCGTGACGACCGTTCCCGGCGGTCCCTGGACGCGCAGGCGCACCCAGCCGACCATGTTTTGTCCCATGTCGACGACCTGCTGCCCGGCCGCCGTGCGGAGAATCGAACGAGGCTTGAGCTCGTTGATGCGCTTGATTGGCGGCCCTGCCGGCGCTGTCAAAATGTCAGTCGATCGCTCGGCGGCCCGAACCGGTTTCCAGTCGCGATCGTCGAACGCCGCTTCGGTCCACCCGTTTTTCTCGAGGCGCGCGTCGTAGGTTTCTCCGTGGTAGATCTCCGACATCAGGATGGGACCGGTCGACGCCTTCCATTGATCGTCGGAGCCGATGGTCTCGCGGCTCCCGTCCGCGTAGGTCACGTCGATCTGCAGCAGCAGCGCGAGGCGCTCGCCGTATACGTTGCGCCGCTTCGCGAATCCGATGTTGCCCCTGAACCAGCCGTTGCCCAGCAGGACGCCGGCGGCGTTGTCGCCACGTCGAAGCAGGTCCGTCACGTCGTAGGTCTGGTATTGCAGCCGCGTCGTGTAGCTCGTCCAGCCTGGCGTCAGCACCTCGTCACCGACACGGCGCCCGTTGAGGTGCAATTCGTACACGCCCTGGCTAGTGACGTAGGCACGCGCCGACTGAATTGCCTGTTTCAAACGGAACGTCCGGCGCAGCATCGGCGCCGGCGGCGAGCTCGTGACGTCCTCCGGCAACGCAGGCTCGATCCACTTCGTCCGCCAATCGGCAGGTGAAAGCAGGCCCATCTCCCACCAGGCGGGGGCGCTCCAGCCGGACGCGCGTCCCTGTTCGTCCCAGACCTGGACCTCCCAGACGTATCGCTGTCCGGACGCGAGCGGCTTGCCTTCGTAAACGCGATGGATCGATTCGCTCGACGCGACGCGGCCGGAGTCCCACACCAGCTGACGGGCCGTCCGCAGATCGCCAGCGCTCCGTGCCACGCGAATCTGGTAGGCGGACTGCCGGACGTTTCGCACGTCCGCAGCGATGCGCCAGCTCAAACGCGGCGCACGGCTGTCGATGCCGAGCGGGTTGTCCTTGTATTCGGTGCGAAGCCCTTCGACTCTCAGGGCCGGAGCGTAGGCTGTCGACCGCGCCGGCTGACCGGTTCCGGCGAGTGTTTCAACTGCGAGGAGTGCGGCCGCCGCGGCGAGGAAAAGACCGCGCAAGATCAGAAGAACCTTGAACCTATGGAACTTTTGGAACCTTGGAGCCTAGTCCTTGATACAAGTAACGAGCGACCAGATCTTCGGAATGTTGACCTTCTCAATGGAGACCGGCTTCAGGTCCGCCTGCGCCAGGAACGCCGGCAGATCGAGGTCCGACTTGAAGCCGATGTGGATTGTCAACGGCGAGATCAGACGCTCGAGACGCGACAGCACGACGTTCGGGCTGAGGAAGTGATTGAGGAACACGATGCGCCCGCCACGGCGGCACACGCGGCGCATCTCCTGCGCCACCGTGACCGGATCGGGAACGACGCTGATCAGATACGGCGCGTAGACGATGTCGAAGCTGTCGTCGGGAAACTTGAGATCGACGGCGTCCATCTGCACCAGGCGGACGCCGGGAATGTTTTCGCGGCTGACGCGATCGCGCGCCTTCTCGAGCATCGACGCCGAGAAATCAATGCCGGTGACGCGGCACTGCCGCGGATAGAGCGACAGGTTGATGCCCGTGCCGACGCCGACCTCGAGCACACGGTCATCGGCCGTGAGTGCCATCTTCTTGATGGCCTGCACCCGGCCGGGGTGAAGCGTGGGACCGAACACGAGGTCGTAGACCTTCGCGAGCTTGTCGTAAACGCCCTCGACGAAATCGTTCTCGACTTCCGTGACCGACAGCGCACGCGTCGCCGCGTCGGAGGCCGCGAGATAGTCCTCTCGATCGTCAAGTTTCAATAACGACATAGGTTCCGGACTATAGCACGACGGGTGCACCGCGTGCACCTTGCTAGGGCGTGCAGACCTCGAGTACTCCAAGCACGGCCGGGAGCGGATTGCCGGTCGCGGTGCCCGTCGTGATCTGCAGACCTTCGACGACGCCGCGGAGCGCGGATGCGATCTCGCGCGCCATCGCGAGACCTTCCGCCGGTGCGCGTCCCGCTGCCTCGGCGCGACGCATCCGGTCGAGCAGCGCGTCTGGAACATGCACGCCGGGTACCTCATTCGCCAGGAACTCGGCGTGCCTGACGCTCTCTAACGGCGCCAGTCCGGCCACAATCGGAATCCGCACGTGCTCGATTCGTTTCAATACGCGCTCGAACGCCGCGACATCGTAGATGGGCTGGGTCACGGCGAATTCCGCGCCAGCCTCGACCTTGTATTCGAAGCGCCGAATCTCCTCGTCGAGGTTCGGCGCCGCCGGGTTGAGCGCGACGCCGATGTGGAATGCCGTCGCCGCACCGATCGCCTGCCCGCCGATGTCGAGGCCGCGGTTCAGTCTCGAGACGACGTTGGTAAGACCGATCGAGTCGACGTCGAAGACGGCGGTCGCGTCCGGGTAGTCGCCCGCTTTCGGCGGGTCGCCGGTCACGATGAGCAAATTGCGAACGCCCATTGCGTGCGCGCCGAGCAGGTCCGACTGCATCCCGAGCAGATTCCGATCCCGACAGGCGTAGTGCAGGATCGGCTCCAGCCCCGCCTGTTGCTGGACGAGCACGGCCATCGCCAGGGCGCTCATCCGCGCGCTCGCGCGCGGCCCGTCGGGGACGTTCACGATGTCCACGCCGTGAATCTTCAGCGTGCGAGCCTGATCGACGAGTGCATCAGTCCGGTGCCCGCGCGGCGGGAGCAGCTCGACCGAGACGACGAAATTGCGCCGCGCGAGCGCGTTGGCCATCCGCGATTTGGAATCGCGATCGACCGGCCGCGCTTCGGCGACCTCCGCCTGCACGCGCTCCGCGACCACGCGCGGCTGCGGCGGCGTCAGCGCGCGCACCGCCGCCTTGATCTGGCGGATGTGATCCGGGGTCGTCCCGCAACAACCGCCGACGATCTTCACACCGTTCAGGATGAACCGGCGCGCATACGACGCCATGTATTCGGGCGAGCATAGATAGATGTTGCGCCCTTCGACATCCCTCGGCTTGCCGGCGTTCGGTTGTGCGGATAACCGCGCGTTGGTCGCGCGCGACATCCGCTCGATCGTTTCGAGCATCGCGGCCGGCCCGACGCTGCAGTTCAGGCCGACGACATCCGCTCCGGCTGCTTCCAACGCGGGTGCGAATTGTTCCGGCGGCGTGCCATCTAAACTGTTTCCGTCATCTTCCGTCGTCATCTGCGCGACGATCGGCAACTGACAGACGCTGCGGACGGCCCGGATCGCGGCGGTGATCTCGTTCAGGTCGCGGAAGGTCTCGAGGATGAACAGCTGAACGCCGCCTTCCACGAGCGCTTTCGCCTGCTCGCAGAAGTACTCTTCCGCTTCGTCGACGCCGGTCTTGCCCCACGGCTCGATGCGAATCCCGAGCGGCCCGATGGCGCCGGCGACGTACGCCTGCTCGCGCGCGGCGTGGCGCGCGATGCGCGCGCCCTGCACGTTGATCGCATGCGCCCGGTCCGCAAGGCTGAACGCCCCGAGCTTGATGCGGTTGGCGCCGAACGTGTTCGTCTCGATGATGTCGGAGCCGGCGCGGACGTATGCCTGATGCACCTCGGCGACGAGATCCGGCTGCGTGAGGTTCAACTCGTCGAACGATCGGTTCAGGAAGATCCCCTTGGCGTACAACATCGTGCCCATCGCGCCGTCGCAGACGAGCACGCGGGCGTCCAGGGCGTCGAGAAAGGGAGCCAACGGCATGAAGTTCCTATTCTACGTTATCGGCTCATGCGCAGCCGGCCATCGCCGATCACCTGCTCACCTTGACAGACTAGGAGAGCAGGCCTATATTCCCAGCCAGTCTAGGAGAGCCGCATGGGCAAGACCGCCGACCTGCTGCCCGGAACCCTCGACATGCTCATCCTCAAAGCCGTGTCGCTCAAGCCGCTGCACGGCTACGGCGTGCTGCTCAGGATCCGGCAGATCTCGAAGGAGGCGTTGGATATCCCGCAGGGCTCGCTCTACCCCGCCCTGTATCGGCTCGAACACCAGGGCCTCATCCTCGCGGAGTGGGGCGAGAGCGATAACAAACGGAAAGCGAAGTACTACACGCTGACGCAGGCCGGGCGTAAGCGCCTGCGTGAGGAAGCGGCCGGCTGGAATCGTCTCGCTGCGGCGATCGCCGCCGCGCTCGACGCGACGCCCGACGAGGTCTGACGTGCTTACGCGCCTTCGCGTCCTTCTGAAACCCTTGTTCCGCCGGCATCGATTCGAGGAGGACCTCGCCGAGGAACTGCGCTTACATGTCGACACGTATGCCGACGATCTCGAGCGATCGGGCATTCCGCGCGCGGAAGCCGTCCGGCGAGCGCGGTTGGAATTTGGCGGTGTCGAGAGCGTCCGCGAGGATTGCCGCGAAGCGCGCGGGCTGCGGCTCCTCGACGAGTTGCGGCAGGACGTTCGCTACGCCGTACGGGTCATGGCGCGGACGCCGGTGTTCACGGCAGCTGCCATTCTCTCGCTCGCGCTGGGCATCGGCGCGAACACGGCGATCTTCAGCGTCATGGACGCCGTGTTGCTGAGGATGCTGCCGGTCGAGCATCCGGAGCAGCTCCACTTTCTGGCGCACGGCACAGGTGACAACCCCGGGCTGAGTTCGACGTACCCGTTGTTCGAACGCTACCGCCGGGATCTCGACGTGTTCAGCGGCATCACGGCCTACAACATTCAGGAGTTCAAGGTCTCGTCGGCGGAAGGCTCGGATCTTGTCAACGGTCAATTCGTCGCCGGTAATTTCCACAGCGTCGTCGGCGTCCCCCTGGTTCTCGGACGTGGATTCTCGTCCGAGCCGGATCAGCCGAACGATTCGTCGTACGTCGTTGTGATCACCGAGGGTTTTTGGACGCGCCGCTTCGGACGCGATCCAGACGTGATCGGGAAGCGGCTGGCGGTCAACGGCAAGCAGGTCACCGTCATCGGCGTCACTGGCGCCGGGTTCGATGGCCTCAGGCCCGGCCGTCCGCTCGACATCACGCTGCCGATCGCGCTCAAGATGGTGGAGGACCCGGAGTTCGCAGGCCGCCACGACACGTGGACCGGTTTGAATATCGTCGGGCGTCTGAAGCGAGGCGTCGAAGATGGCCAGGCGGTCGCAGCCGTCGACACCGTGTTCCGCGGCTACATGTCGGATCCCGCGCAGGATTGGGTCAAGCGCGATGGGCGGCTGCCGGACGGTCTCAGCATCGGTCGGCTGATGCCCGCTGGCAAGGGCACCGGCGCGCTTCGCCAGCAGTACGACCTCGCGCTGCGCGCGCTCATGGGCATGGTCGCGGTCTTTCTGCTGATTGCGTGCGCGAACGTTGCCAACCTGATGCTCGCGAGAGCCTCGACCCGCGTGAAAGAGGTTGCGGTTCGCATCAGCGTCGGCGCCGGACGCGCGCGGCTCGTGCGGCAGTTTCTCACCGAGACCGTGCTACTTGCGATCGTCGGAGGTGCCGTTGGTCTGCTGGTGTCGCTGTGGGCCACGACCGCGATCGTCACGCTCTTCCGCGCCGGTCAGATGCCAGTGGTGCTCGAGGCAGAGATCAACGCCCGCGTGCTCGCCTTTACTGGCGCCGTCTCACTCTTGACCGGCATCGTCTGCGGGCTGGTGCCCTCGCTGAAGGCGACGCGCGTCGACATCGCCCCGACGCTGAAGGAAAACTCCACGGGGTCGGCCGGCACAGGGCGACGCTTGCTCCCGGCGGGGAAAGTGCTCGCGATGTGCCAGGTGGCGTCGTGCATCCTGCTGATTGCCTGGACGGGCCTGCTCGTGCGCACGTTCCAGAACCTGAAAACGCTCGACGCAGGATTCCAGAAAGACGGCGTTCTGCTTTTTTACCTCGATACGAGAGGAAGCGAGGCGCAGGTCTGCACCCTTTATGGCGGTCTCCTCGACCGGCTGCAGGCGCTGCCCGGCGTTCGAGCCGCTGCCGTATCCACCGCGAGCCCGCTTGCGACCGACAGCGAGGAGAGAGGCATCCGGATTCCGGGGCTTGCCGAGGAAGCTCGGGCCCGGACGGCGGTGACCAACCGGATCACGCCGGACTATCTCTTCACAGTGGGCATCAGAGTTTTGCGAGGGAGAGGCGTCACGGCCCAGGACTCCGCGGCAGGTCCAAAAGTGGCGCTCATCAACGAGGCGCTGGCGCGTGCGTACTTCCCCGACTCCGACCCGCTGGGGATGACGTTCAGCTTCATGAGCGCGCCGAACGATCCGGTCACCATCGTCGGCATCGTCCAGGACACTCGCCATCGCAACCTCCGCGAGCCGGCGCCTCGCATGGCATACGTCCCCCTCGCTCAGGCCGAAGAGCCGCCCGGCCTGCTGACGGCGGTCGTGCGCACCGCACAGGATCCGCGCTCGCACGAGGCTGCAGTCAGGGACACGGTGCGGCACGTGAGCCCTGACCTCGTTATCAGCTACGTGCGGACGCTCGAGGAGCAGGTTGATGCGTCGCTCGTGCGCGAACGAGTGCTGGCCGCGCTGTCCACCGGGTTCGGTGTGCTCGCGCTGGTGCTCGCGTGTGTCGGCCTCTATGGAGTCGTCTCCTACGGCGTGACGCGAAGGGCGCGAGAGATCGGAATCCGGATCGCACTCGGCGCGCAGCGCGCGGCCCTGCAGTGGCAGGTCATTCGCGAAACGCTTACGGTCTCGGCCGCCGGCATCATCATCGGACTCATCGCCGCGCTCGTCACGACAAACCTCGTGTCGGCGTTCTTGTTCGGTCTGTCCCCGCGCGATCCGTTCACGCTCGTCGCCTCGGTCCTCGTCCTGCTCGCGACGAGCCTCGTCGCCGCCTACCTCCCTGCTCGCCGGGCAGCGGCCATCGATCCGATCCGCGTGCTGAAAACAGAGTAGGCCCGACCTTCAGGTCGGGCGTGGTGGCGCAAGCTGGGCGTTTGGATGATCTCGGCACGCCCGACCTAGAAGGTCTGGCCTACACTGTCTCGCGTCTTTCGTACCCGAGCGTCTCGCGATCGATCAGGAGGTACGACCGCGAGACGAGATCCAGGCAGACCGATCTGACGCCGGAGACAGTCATCTCCACGAACTTGTGATGATGGCCGAACAGATGGAGCCGCGGTTTCGCCGACGCGATCATCTCGTTGATCGGCGTCTTGCCGGCATCATGACCGGCCGGGGCACGGAATGGCCGCGGCGCTTCGTGCGTGAGGAGGATGTCGAGCCCGCGCATGCTCTTCACCGCCTCGACCTCTTGCCGGACGAAGTGGCGGCGTTTGTCGTCCTGCCCTTTCTTGATTAACTCGCTGGCTTTTTTGTCGTACCACGTCGGCGCGTGCGTGCCCCCGACGCCGGCCACGCGGAGATCATCGATCTCAACTTCAACTCCGTTCGGGATGTATACGAGGTTGGGCCAGCGCCTGCGGCCCGAGCGAGCCGGCGGAGCGGAGTCCGGCGAAGCCGGACCGGCGAGCGAGAGTGAGCGGGGGTGGGGCTCCGCGAGCGCCGAAAATGATGATGCAGACAGCTCACTCACGACATCAAAGTCTTCGTTATTGCCCTTTATCCAGTACAGCGGGGCCGGCGGATCCTCGTAGACGCCGGCGTCGTCGCCGACGTCACCCACGCAGAGCCAGAAGCGGATCTCCGCGTGGCGCCGCATAATGCGGCGAACTGACTCGAAATCCGCGTGGATGTCGCCTAGGGCGCCGAAGTGCATCTGGCGATGGATGATCAGCGATCGGGTGATGTAATCCGTCGACCGGTCGATCGAACTATCGGCCTAGTTTGACGGGCCGCCGGAGGGCGGCGTTCACGGCTGACGCGCTGCCGGCGGCTTCGCCTGAGTGACGAACTGAAGCTCTTTCTCGCCAGCCGTGGCTTTCACTTCCCAGCAGCCTTCCGTCGGAAAGAACAATCCGACGATTTGAAATCCGCTCGTGTAGCAGCACGAAATGTGAGCCTCCACCGGCGGAGCAACGGCGTCAAGGCGGCGGCCACTGATGACCAGTCGCGTGCCTTGCGGACGCACCCAGTACGTCTTTTGACCGTCCACCACTACGCCCCCCACACTGAGCTTCCCACCGGATGGCCACCCATCGTCGGGAACCGGTCCAGCCCAAATTGTCCGGTCCGCGTTGATATACCAGTTCGCGTGACGGA
The DNA here is from genome assembly GCA_036258175.1 of Vicinamibacterales bacterium. Taxonomy (GTDB): domain Bacteria; phylum Acidobacteriota; class Vicinamibacteria; order Vicinamibacterales; family 2-12-FULL-66-21; genus DATAEE01. The sequence continues at coordinate 36,899 of DATAEE010000277.1, read as the reverse complement.
TCGGGTCTGCACTCGAATCCGGTGGCGCTGATTCGCGAGTCAGCGGCGAAGCCGCGCACGAAATAGTCCGGGTGGAATGCTCCGAAGACGACGCGCCAACTACCCAACACATGAGAAGAAGCGCGGCGTATCTCATCGTTCGGCCTCCGGAGTTGGAACGCGACAGGCTAACGGGATGTCGAGCTAATGGAGGGCACGCCCGATAGACAGATACGAGATGGCCGGTTCACCTAACCCGATAACCGATCAACGGATCTCCCGATGACATCACCCGATCGCCGATCGCCCATCACCCGATGCAGCGGCAGGTACCAGCAGGTCTTTCTTGTCCCAAATGAAGTCGTCTTTGCTATACACGGCGAGCTCGTAGTCCTTACCCATGAAGATCGCGGACACCGGACACGCCTCTTCGCAGTAGCCGCAGAAGATGCAGCGCGTCTTGTGAATCTGATAGATCGACGCGTAGCGCGGACCGGCCTGGACCGTTCCATCGTTCTCGGTGGCTTCGAGGTAGATCGCGTCCGCCGGACAGGCGACTGCGCACAGCCCGCAGGCCACGCACTTCTCCAGCCCGTTCTCGTCCCGCATCAGCACCTGCTTCCCCCTGTATTTCGGGAACATCGGGACCTTTTCGTCCGGATAGTTCACCGTGATCGGCTTCTTGAAGAGGTGCTTGAACGTGAGCGCGAAGCCCTGGACGAGCGCGGCGACGGTGCGGAGCATCCGCGGATGATAACACGGCCTCAAGAGCCACTTCTGCTATCATTTAGGGACAACTCGCCTGTGCTGCACGAACCGAAGTTCCTGTCGGCCGAGCAGTTCCTGCTCGTGACCCTCATGGTGAAGCTCGCCATCGCCGCGGTGGTCGCGACGATGCTCGTACGGTTCACCTGGTTCCGGCGGATCCTGCTGACCGAGAAGCGTGACTGGCCCGAGCGGCTGGTGTTCACCGCCTGCCTCGGTCTGCCGCTGACCGCCGGGGTCACGGCTCGCCTGCTGCTGAACTACGACGCCGCCGATCTGTCGCTCGAAGGCGCGTTTCTCGCAGGATTGATCGCCGGACCGTACGCCGGCGCGCTCGTCGGCGCGCTCGTCGCGACGCCTGCGTTCATCGCCGGCGAATTCATCGCTATTCCGATGATGATCGGCTCGGGCTTCGCGGGCGGCGGTCTTCGCGAGGTCTGCCCCAAGCAGGCGATCTGGGGCTTCTCGCCGCTCTTCTTCACCGGCCTCCATCGGCACGCGTGGAGCATCGTCCGGCGGTTGCAGATCGACTGGCACGTGATCCTGCTGGCTGCGCCGATCGCGCTCGAGGTGCTGCGGCAGGCGCTCGGCTACCGATTCGGCGCGCATCGGTTGTTCTATCTGCCTGCGACGAACGCGTGGCTGTGGGTTCTCTCGGCTCTGGCCGCCGTGCTTTCGGTCGCAATCCCGATCAAGATCTGGAACAACGCTCGCATCGAGCACCGTCTGCAGGAGCAGGAGCAGCTGCTGATGGCGGCCCGGATCGAAGCGCTCGCGAGCCAGATCAACCCGCACTTCCTGTTCAACACGCTGGCATCCATCTCGTCTTTGATCCGGTCTCAGCCGGAGACGGCGCGCACGCTCATCGTCAAGCTGTCGGGCCTGTTGAGGCGCCTGCTGCGGAGCCAGGATCATTTCGTCACGCTGCGCGAGGAGCTCGAGGCGATCGACGAGTATCTCGACATCGAGAGCGCGCGCTTCGGCCCGACGTTGTACGTGGAAAAGGATGTCAGCGCCGAGAGCCTAGACCTCGTCGTCCCGAGCATGATCCTTCAGCCGCTGGTCGAGAACTCGATCAAGCACGGGCTGTCACGAAAGGTGGGCGGCGGGCGTATCACTATTCGATCGGCCCGCGTGAACGGGCATGGCGTCATCGAGGTCATCGACAACGGTCTGGGCATCGAAGCCGCCCGGATCGACGGCGTTTTCGGCGGAGGCATCGGCCTTAACAACGTCAACGAGCGCCTGAAAGTCATTTACGGTGCGAACTACAGGCTCCAGCTGAGCAGTGTGCCCGGGCAGGGCACCTGCGCACGGGTCGAGATCCCCGAGCTGGTCGTACCGGAGCGCGTGACCGCCTAAAATGGACGACCTACGGGCCGTCATCGTTGACGACGAGCAACTCGCGCGTGAGGAGTTGTGCTTCCAGCTCGGCCGCGTAGGGGGCGTCGAGGTCGTCGGCCAGGCGGGCAATGGTGTCGACGCGGTTCGGGTGATTACGGATAGCGAGCCGGACCTGGTTCTACTGGACGTGCAGATGCCAGGGCTCACCGGTTTCGAAGTTGCGCGCCGGCTGCTCGACGGCAACCTCGATGCGCACATCGTGTTCGTGACGGCGTTCGACCAGTACGCATTGGAAGCGTTCGAAGTCAATGCCGTCGACTACCTGCTCAAGCCGGTTGAGCCGCGGCGGCTCGAGCAGGCGATCGAGAAGGTCCGGCGGCGGGTGCCGCCGACCGGTGATCGGGCAAAAGGGCCGATCGGGCACGAGGAGCTGGAGCGTTTGCTGCAGCTCGTCGCCGATCGCAAGGACCGGCAGGAGCAGCTCGCGGTAAAGGTTGGCGAGCGGTTCCTGCTGATAGCGGCGGACGAAATCGTCCACGCGTCGGTTGAGAACGACGCGATCGTGGTCGTAACGGGAACCGTCTCCGGCACGTCTAACTACAGGACGCTCGACGAGCTGCAGACGAAGCTGGACCCGGCGGTCTTCTGGCGGGTGCACCGGTCGCACCTGGTGAACATCCAGAAGATCAAGGAGATCGTGCCGTGGTTCAGCCGAAACTATATTCTGAAGATGAAGGACGCGAAGGGGTCCGAAATCCCCGTCAGCCGTTCGCAGACGCGGCGGCTGCGTGACTACCTGAGGCTATGAGCCACGAAACACCGCGGATGGACAACGACGAAGGGTTGCGCGATCTCGAGATCGCCAGCGAACCTGCGGCCGCGCCGGTCAGCGACCCGGTGCCTCCGGAGGACTCACCCGTTCTCGCGCAGGAAGTGATTCTGTCGGACGAGCCCGCTCCGGCGCTGGTGGAAGGACCGGCGCTCGGCATTGCTCCGGAGACGACGCCGGGCGCGATTGAGACGGCTATTGCCGTGCCGGCGGAACCCTCGGGCCGCATCATGCTCGACCGGCGCCCCACTCAGCTTGCACGGGTCGGCGAAGAACTCGTCGCGTGGTTCAAGACCCTGATCTCGGCGGCCGTCTATGCCACGCTCATCGTCACCTTCGGCTTCCAGGTCGCGCGCGTCGAAGGTCAGAGCATGGCGCCGACGCTTGCTGATCAGGATCGGCTGATCGTCAACAAGATCGCCTACCGGTTCGGCGCGCCGCACGTCGGCGACATCGTGATGCTCTACTACCCGCTGAACCCGGACAAGTCCTTCGTCAAGCGCGTCATCGCCGAGGAAGGCGATCAGGTGCGCATCGTTGAAGGGCGCGTCTACCGCAATGAGGTGCCGCTGGACGACGACTACGTGCCCGCGGAGTTCCGGAGCCATGAAGACTGGGGGCCCGAGGTGATTCCGCCGGGCTACTACTTCGTCATGGGGGATCACCGGAACAACAGCTCCGACAGCCGTCACTGGGGGATGGTGCCGAAGAAGTACATCATCGGCAAGGTTCAGCTCCGCTGGTGGCCGCTGCCGAAGGCCCGATTGTTCTGACCCGCACCGCCGAGGTCACGCGGGTCCTCGCGCGGGTTCTCGCCGCCAACCTGGCTGTTGCGATCGCGAAGCTTACGTTCGGCTACTTCACCGCGACCGTCAGCATCATCTCCGACGGCTTTCACTCGCTCACAGATGCCGCCGCCAACGTCGTCGCCCTCGTCGGCTTGCGGGCTTCCGGGAAGCCGCCCGACGTCGATCATCCCTACGGGCATCGCAAGTTCGAGACGCTGACTGCTGGGGGAATCGTTGCGCTCCTCGTGCTGGTGATCGTGGAGGTCGTGCGCACCTCGTTGCAGCACCTGGGGGGTGCGACGACGCCGCGGGTCACCGGCGTCAGCTTCGCGGTGATGCTCGCGACGCTCGCCGTCAACCTTGCCGTCGTCGCCTACGAGCGCCGGGCGGCGGCACGCCTGACAAGCGAACTGCTATTCGCCGATGCGATGCACACGCGCAGCGACGTGCTGACGTCGCTTGGTGTTCTGGCGTCGCTGGTCGGTGTGCGGCTCGGCTACCCTGTCCTCGATCCCCTGAGCGGCCTTGTCGTGGCGCTTGTGATCGGCCACACCGGGTTCCAGATCGGCCGGCAGGCGTCGCACATCCTGGCGGACCGCATCGTGATGGCCGAGGAGGATCTACGGACGGTGGTCATGTCAGTGCCGGGCGTCCTCGGATGCCATCGGATCCGCACTCGTGGGACCGCGGATCACGTGTTCCTCGATATGCACGTGTGGGTCCGCGGCGACTCGCGCCTAGACGAGGCGCACCGGCTGTCGCATGTCGTGAAGGATCGATTGATGAAGCGCTATCCGCAGATCGTCGACGCGATCATTCACATCGAACCCCCACCGCCTTCGTCGCTGTAGAGCGACGCGATCGTGTCTTTGTAACGCTCTTCGACGACCTTCCGCTTAACCTTCAGCGTCGGCGTGAGCTCGCCCGAGTCGATCGTGAATTCCCGCGGCAGGATCGCGAGCCGCTTGATGCGCTCGAACTGAGAGAGCTCGCGGTTGAGCGCGTCGACGAGCTCCTGGTAGAGCCCCTGGACGTCGGCGCGGCCGGGGAACTCCTCGCGCGACCCCGGCGGGCGCCCGAGATCGCGCAGACGACGCTCGAGAACGCCGAAGTCCGGGACGATGAGGACGGCCGGGTGCTTGCGGCGATCGCCGATCAGCACCGCTTCGGCGACGAGCGGGTTCGCTTTGAGGCGCGCTTCGATCGGCTGCGGTGCGATTTTCTTGCCGCCAGACGTCACGAGGAGATCCTTCTTCCGATCTGTGATCTTCAGGTAGCCATCCGCGTCGATCTCACCAATATCGCCGGTCCGCAGCCAGCCGTTGTCGAGCGCCGCAGCGGTTGCCTCCGGCTTGTTGTAGTAGCCCGTCATGATGTTCGGACCGCGCGCGAGGATCTCGCCGTCCTCCGCGATGCGGAGCTCGACCCCGCTCACGGCGCGTCCAACTGAACCCAGTCGCGGCGCCGCCGGCGGGTTCACCGTCAGCACGGGCGACGATTCCGTCAGCCCATAGCCCTCGATGATGTTGAACCCGCAGCTCTGGAAGAACCCCGCAATCTCGTTGGACAGCGGGGCGCTGCCCGACACGAGGTACTTCAGCCGGCCACCGAGGCCGTCGCGAATCTTCCGCAGCACGAGGCGGTCGGCGATTCCCTTGAACAGTCCGCCGCGGCGTCCCTGGTTGACAGCCCAGTTGAATAGGATCCGCTTCAGGGCCGAACCAGAGGCCGCTTTCTCGGTGATGCGGGTATGCAGCTTCTCGAACACACGCGGAACCGCGGTCATGACCGTTGGCCTGACCGCCGCAATGTCGCGTGCGATGGTTTCGATGGACTCCGCAAACACGAGCGTCGTCCCGGCCGAGAGATAGACGTACGCGACGAGCCGTTCGAAGGCATGGCTGAGCGGGAGAAACGACAGCGCGACGTCTTCATCGTTCACTCGGAGTGCATCAACGCTCGCGTGCATGTTCGACGCGAGGTTGGCGTGCGTGAGCATGACCCCTTTGGGCTCGCCGGTCGTTCCCGACGTGTAGATCAGGGTCGCAAGATCACCCGGCGGGATCGCGCGCGCCCGATCCTTGTATTCCTTCGCGACGCCCCACGATCCGGTAATGGCGGCGTGGCCCCGCGACGCGACCGCCTCGAACGTCAGCATCGATCCGCCAGTCGCCGCGCCGGCTTCGATCGTGATGATCGCCTCGAGCGCCGGCAGCTCGTGGCGGACCTCCTGCACCTTCGCCGCCTGGACGGCGTTCGAGACGAAGACCCATCGGGCACCAGCGTCGTGCAGGATGTATCGCGCCTGCTGGGCAGCAAGCGTGGGGTACACCGGCACCGTAACGCCCGCGGCGGTCAGGATCGCAAGGTCCGCGATCAGCCACTCGGGCCGGCTCTCGGAGATGATGCCGACGCGATCGCCGCGGTTGAGGCCGATCGCTGACAGGCCCAGGCTGAGGTCGCGGATTCGCTCGAAGAAATCCTTGCCGGAGATCCACTGGACCCCGCTCGCGAGGCTGCGCCCCACCAGCGTGGCCCGCGGATAGCGGCCGCTGACGTAGAACGGGAGATCGGCAATCGTGCGAACTTCGTTCGAAGCGTCAGTCATCATCACCATTCAGCAATCAGCACTCAGCATTCCACATCGAGTAGCCGTCAGTACCCTGCCTCCTTATCGACGACATTCAATAGCGGCTCCCCTGCTCGATATCGGCGGAAGTTCTCGAAGAAGATCGCCAGCGCCGCGTCCCAGTAGTCCGGCCGGTTTCCGCCGACGTGCGGCGTGATCAACAGGTTTGGCGTGTCCCACAATGGACTTCCGGCCTCGAGCGGCTCGTCGTCAAGTACATCCAGCGCCGCGCCGGCGATCGCGCCACGGGTCAACGCGTCGGCAAGCGCCGATTCGTCGACGAGGGCACCGCGCGCGACGTTGACGAGGACCGCCTCGCGTTTCATCAAGCCCAGCTCGCGCGCTCCGATCATGCGTTCGGTGTCTCCGGTGTGCGGCGCGGCCAGCACGACGACATCCCAGCGCGGCAACAGCTCTGCAAGGTCTCGGGATGGATGTACCGATGCAACGCCTTCCGGACGGCCCGCCTCCACCCTGCGCCGCGTGCCTTCGACGCGCGCGCCGAACGCCGCCATCACCCGCGCGACGGCCGTCCCGATTCCACCGAGACCGACGATCCCCACTGTCTTCCCGGCGAGCAGTCGCGGCGGGTCGAGCGTGAGTTCGTTCTGCGCCCAGACGTGTTCGGCCTGCCGTCGCTGCGCGACCGTCAGCCGCCGAAAGAGCGACAGGACGACCGCGACGACATGCTCCGCAATCGTCTCGGCGTGCATGCCCCGGGAGTTGGTGATGACCACGTCCGAAGCCCGCATGGCCGGGAAGAGCATGCCGCCCACGCCCGCCGCCGGGCTGTGCACCCAGCGGAGCCGCCGGGCCGCCGCCAGCATCTCGGGCCGGATGATCGAACTGAACGCGATCTCTGCGTCAGTGATGAGCGCGATCGCCTCCGCCTGGTTGCGGGCATTGGCGACCTCTATGTCACCCGCGGCGGCGCGCATCCGTTCGACGACCCAGTCCGGCGTGTCCCACGCGACCCACCGGCTGTAGTTGGCGATCAGCAGTTTCATCCTTGCGCTCGTAGGGGCGGTTCGCGAACCGCCCCTATATCTTTATGTCTCCCGACCTCCCGCCCCGCTTCTCGATCAGCTTGATGTCGCCAATCGTCATCGTCCGGTCGGCGGCCTTCACCATGTCGTAGATCGTGAGCGCCGCGACCGCGACGGCGGTCAGCGCTTCCATCTCGACACCGGTCTGCGCTTCTGTGCGTACGCGCGCTTCGATGTCGTAGCCATCGCGGCGCGGGGTCAGCTCGACTGAGACGTGCGACAGCGGGAGCGGGTGGCAGAGCGGGATCAACCCGGCGGTTCGCTTCGCCGCCATGATGCCGGCGAGCCGCGCGGTCTCGAGCGGATCCCCTTTCTTCGTGCGTCCAGACCGGACGAGGCGCAACGCTCCAGGCGCGATCGTGATGCGTCCGCGTGCGACGGCCTCGCGGCGGGTCACGGGCTTCGCTCCGACATCTACCATCCGGATCCGGCCACGCGCGTCGAGGTGCGACAGCGCCGGCGGCTTACGGCGTTTCATCCAACTCTCCCTGCGCCAGAAAGAATGACAGGCTCTCGAGCGACACGGTTAGATCGACGCTCTTCAGTTTCACGTCCGGCGGCACCGTGAGCGCGCCCGGCGAGAAGTTCAGGATCGCCTTGATGCCTGCGTCGACGACCGCGTCGACGACCGGCTGCGCCGATTCGGCCGGAACCGCGATCACGGCGATCCCGATCTTGTCGCGCTTCACGATCGTCCGCAGGTCGTCGATGTTGTTGATCCGAACGCCGGTCCGCGAGCGCCGGCCGATCTTCGTCCGTTCGGTGTCGAAGAGCGCTGCGATCTCGAATCCTTCGACGCGGAAGCCCGGGTAGTCCGCCAGCGCGAGGCCCAGGTTGCCGGCGCCCATGATCGCGACGCGCACGCGGCGCTCGAGGCCGAGGATTTGCCGCAGGTGCCGCTTCAGCTCCTTGACGTAGTAGCCGACGCCGCGAATCCCGAACTCGCCGAAGTACGCCAGGTCTTTCCGGATTTGCGCGGCGTTCAGGTGAAACTGCTCGGCGAGCGCCTTCGACGAGATGGTTCGCACACCGGCCGCCTCGAGCGTGTTCAGACATCGCAGATAGACCGAAAGCCTGTTGGTGGTGAGCTCGGAGATCTGATCGGCGGCGGCCCGCGGCTTGTTCCGCTCCTTCACAAGCGGCAGATCTTACCTGATCGGAACAAGATCCGGACCCGGACCGTCCTCTTCACTGATGGATCTTCGGTTCGTCTTCCGCCTGCTGATCAAGCAACCGGCCTATGCCGCGATCGTCGTGCTGACGCTGGCGCTGGCTATCGGCGCCAACACTGTCATCTTCAGCTTCGTCAGCGTCCTCGTGCTGCGGCCGCTGCCGATCGGCCAGCCGGAGACGCTCGGCTGGCTCTGGATGCTCAACCCGCAGAGCCAGACGACGCGGGGACGGTTCTCGTATGCCGATTACAACGATCTGCGTAACGCGAGCCGCACGTTCGTCACGCTCGCGGCGGCCACGACTGAGAGCGTCACCCTGACCGGACGCGGGGAACCGCAGCGTCTCCAGGCGCAGCGCGTGACGCCGAACCTCTTCGACGCCTGGCAGCTCAGGACGGTGGCGGGCCGGGTGCTCCGGCCGGAAGAGGACGTCCCGGGCGGGCCATGCTCGATTGTCCTCAGCCACAAGCTCTGGGTGTCGCACTTTCAGCGCGACCCGGGGCTGCTCACGCAGTCGGTGAACGTGGACGGCCGCGCGTGCACGATCGTCGGCGTGCTCGATCCGTCAATCGAGTTCGGAAACCTGTCGCTCACCGACGTCTGGATGCCGATCGCGGCGGATCCGGCGGCCGGCCGCCGCGATGATCGCCGCTACTCGGTCGTCGGCCGTTTGAAGCCTGGCGTGACGCTCGAGCAGGCCGACGCCGAAATTCGCACGATTACCGAGCGTCTGGCCAGGGAGTTTCCCGCGACGAACGCCGGCTGGAGCGCGCGCGTTGCGCCGACGAGGGAGGCGATCGCCGGCAGCGACACATGGGTCATCCTCGCGTTGCTGTCGCTGGTCGTCGGGTTCGTGCTCCTCATCGCGTGCGCCAACGTGACCAACCTCGCGCTGGCGCGCGTGTCGGGCCGCCGGCGCGAGCTGGCGGTCCGGACCGCGCTTGGGGCCTCCCGATGGCGGACGCTGCGTCTCCTGCTCGTCGAAGGCCTCGTCCTCGGCGCCGCGGGCGGCGTACTCGGCCTCGTCCTCGGCGATGCGGGGCTTCGGCTGATTCGCGCGGCGGCGTACGAGCCGTTCTTCGAGTTGATCAGGATCGATCGAAACGTCCTCCTCTTCGCCGCCGGAGTCTCGATCTTCTGCCCAATCCTCTTCAGCCTGATCCCGGCGCTTCTGACCTCAGACGATCAAGCCAGCGAGGCGCTCAAGGAGGGTGGGCGCACCTCTGGCGCGGTCCGCGCGCGGCGCAGCCGTCACGCGCTCGTTGTCGCGCAGGTCGCATTGGCGATGACGCTTCTCGTGGTCGCGACGCTGGTCGTGCGATCGATGATCGCGATCAACCGCGTCGACATGGGCTTCGATCCGCACCCTCTGCTGACCGCGCAGATCGTCACACCGGAATGGAAACACCGCGACGATAACGCGGTCGCGCGTCTGCAGGAGGCGCTGCTCGCACGACTCCAGCGCGTACCGGGGGTCGAGGCCGCGGCCGCGACGAGCGCGCTTCCTGCGCTCGCGGTCGGCGCCCGCCAGACCTTCGTCGTGAGCGGCCGGCCGCCGGCGAACGACGCCGATCGGCCCTGGGCACGGCGCTTCGTCGTCAGCGCCGACTTCTTCAGAACCATCGGCCTCCCTGTCCTCGCCGGACGCGCCTTCACGAACGGCGATCGCAGCGAGACGGAGCCGGTTGCGATCATCAACACCACCGCCGCGCAGAAATACTTCGGGTCGACCGCCGCGGCGCTCGACGCGCGCCTATCGCTGGCAGGCCCGAACGAGGCACCCCAGTGGATTCGCGTCGTCGGCGTTGCCGGCGACACGTCCAATCCCGATATCGAGCTGCCGCCCGACCCTCACGTGTACCTGCCGCTCACCCAGAAGCCGTCGCGGGCCATGGCACTCGTCGTGCGGGCGCCGCGTCCAGCCGATCTCGCGGCCGCGGTTCGAGCCGGCGTACGTGAGGTCGACGCCGAAGTCCCCGTTTTCCAGCTCCGGACGTTCGACGAGGCGATCAAAGACGAGCTCTCGAGTACCGTCATCCTCGCCTGGATGTTCGCAGCGTTTGCCGTGCTCGCCCTCGTCCTCGCATCGACCGGGCTGTACGGCGTCATCTCTTACACAGTTGGCCAACGCACGCAGGAGATTGGCGTCCGCATGGCGCTCGGTGCTTTGCCGAGCGATATCCGCCGGCTCGTCATCACGCAAGGTGCGCGGCTGATCGCAATCGGCGGCGTGCTCGGACTCGCGGGCGCCGTTCTCGTCTCGCAGACGATGCGCAGCGTCCTGTTTGGAGTGACGACGCTGGATCCCGTCACGTATGCGGGCGTAGTCCTCTCGATCGTGGCGTCGGCGGCGCTCGCCACGTGGGTTCCGATGCGGCGCGCGACGCATCTCGATCCTGTCAGGAGCCTCAGAGCGGAGTGAGGGGCCGCCGGCTTCGGCATTCGGCGGTTTTTGTGTAGACTCCGCCGCATGGCACAGCCCGCGAAGACCGTCGAAAGTCGTTCTTCCGCCGCCTTCAAACCGTACGTTTCCGCCAGCCAGTCGCCCGCCGAGTTCACCGCCAAAGCGGTCGTCCTCGGCGCGCTCTTCGGGCTGATCTTCGGCGCCTCGACCGTCTACCTCGGGCTGCGCGCCGGGCTGACGGTGAGCGCGTCGATCCCGATCGCGGTCCTCGCGATTTCGGTCCTCAAGCGGCTCGGTGGCTCGACGATCCTCGAGAACAACATCGTGCAGACGATTGGCTCGGCCGGCGAGTCGCTCGCGGCCGGCGTCGTCTTCACGATTCCGGCGCTGATTTTTCTGCTTCCCCTTGGCCCCGCGTATTTCAATTACTTCCAGATCACGGTGCTGGCGATCGCGGGCGGCATCCTCGGCGTGCTGATGATGATCCCGCTGCGTCGTGCGTTGATCGTCAAAGAGCACGGCGTGCTGCCCTACCCTGAAGGGACCGCGTGCGCCGACGTCCTCATCGCGGGCGAACGTGGTGGAGCGCTTGCCAAAACGGTCTTCATGGGACTCGGGATCGGCGCGCTGTGGAAGGCGCTGTCCTGGATCGTTCAAATCTTCCGCACGGCGATCGGCTATTCGTTCCCTCGAACCGGCTTCTTCCCGAACGCGACGATCAACCTCGATCTGTCGCCGGAGTACATGGGTGTTGGGTACGTCATCGGTCCGCGGATCGCGGGCGTAATGTTCGCGGGCGGTGTTTTGTCGTGGCTCGTGCTGCTGCCGCTCCTGTCGTATCTCGGCAACTTCATGACAGTGCCGTTGCCGCCCGTTCCCGCGAGCGGTCTACGCCTCGATCAGATGTCTCCGGGGCAGATGTGGAGCGCGTACATCCGTTATACGGGGGCCGGCGCGGTGCTGGCGGCCGGGCTGATTACGCTCGCCAGGACGATCCCGACGATCGTGACGTCGTTTCGCGAAAGCGTGAAGGACTTCGGAGCCGCTGGAGGCAAAGGCGGCCGCGTCCGGACCGAGCGCGACATGCCGCTGAGCGTTGTACTGATTGGATCGGTCGCGCTCGCCGGGTTTCTCATCATCGCTCCGGGCGTGCCTACTCAGGGCAACGTCCTGGCGGCGATCTTGATCATCCTGTTCGGCTTCTTCTTCGTGACGGTGTCATCCCGGATCACCGGCCTCATCGGCAACTCGTCGAATCCGATTTCGGGGATGACCATTGCGACACTCATTCTGACCTGCACGATCTTCGTCGCGGTGGGTTGGGTTGGCAACGACTACGCGCCGATTGCGCTGGGCGTCGGCGCGGTCGTCTGCATCGCGGCGGCGATCGCCGGCGCGACGTCGCAGGATTTGAAGACCGGCTTCATCGTGGGCGCCACACCGTTCTATCAGCAGGTCGGCCTCATAATCGGCGTGCTCACCGCCGCATTCGTGATCGGCATCACCACGCTCTACCTCCACCAGGTGATGAAGATCGGCTCCGACGCGCTCGCCGCGCCGCAGGCGACGCTGATGTCCACGATCATTCGCGGGTTGCTGGCTCAGAACCTGCCGTGGGGACTTGTGCTCGTCGGCGTGTTCATTTCGGTCACGCTCGAGCTCTGCGGGATTCGATCGCTGTCGTTCGCCGTCGGTTCGTATCTGCCGATCGCCACGACCGCGCCGATCTTCGCCGGCGGCGTCGTGCGCTGGTGGGTCGAACGCAAGACCGGTCGAAAGGACGAATCGGAAATCAGCAGCGGGACCCTCTTCAGCTCGGGTCTAATTGCAGGTGGCTCGCTCGCGGGCATCCTGTACGCCGTGCTCTACGGCTGGAACCAAATCGAGGCCGCCGACGACGCGACGACGACGGGCCTCATTCCATACCTCCACGAGGGCACGGTGGGCATGGTTGCAGGCGGCCTGCTCTTCGCGGCCCTGGCGGTGATCCTGGCTCGAGCGGCGCAGCGTAAACTTAATTAATGGGGACAGTCACCGTTTTCGCCGTTGCGGCTCTCCTTGCGATGGCCCCGGCGAAAACGGTGACTGTCCCCTTTATCGCCCAGCCGCAGGCGCGCATCGCCACGACGATCGACGCGCTGCTGACCTATCCGGTCTTCTATCACGGCCGGACGGTCGTCGTCCGCGGAACGCTCGACGAGCGTGACGGCTTCTGGTCCCTCACCTCCGCCGGCACTGAACGCCGCATCCATGTGTTGACCAAGAGCACGCGGCCGGACCCCGGCGCGGTCGAAGCGCGCGGTGAGTTCTGGGACCTCGGCCGGCTCCAGCAGGAGGACCCGCGCTTTGCCGGCTACGACATGGACCGGTTCATCGAACGCGTCAGCCAGGGACGGTGGCCGGGCCAGAACCAGGTCTTCATCCTGGCGCTCGACCTCGCCGGCCCCGGCACGGCGGCTCCCTCCACGCAGGCGACGACGATCCGCGCGATCGCGCTCGAGCCCGACAAGTACGAGGGTCACAAGGTCACGGTGACGGGACGCTTCCGCGGCGTGAACCTGTTCGGCGACCTGCCGCAGGCGCCGGGCCGCAGCCGCTACGATTTCGTCCTGCAGTCGGCCGACGCGGCGCTCTGGGTGACGGGTCTCCAGCCGAAAGGCAAGAGCTTCTCGCTCGATCGCAACGCGCGCGTGGATACGGGCCGGTGGCTCGAGGTGACTGGTACAGTCGGGCGCAGCGCGGGCCTCGTGTGGATCGACGGCGAGAAGATCGGCCTTGGCACCGCGCCGGAACCGGCGGCGGTCGTCCAGATCGAGGTTCCGAAGGTTGGACCCGCGCCTGACGTCACATTCAGCATTCCGACGCCGGAAGACATCGACGTCGAAACATCCATCCTCGTCCGGATTCAGTTTTCGCGAGACATGGAGGCCGCCAGCTTCAAGGATCGTGTCCGAGTGCGGTACGTCACGCCGCCGGCCGAGGGGGGGCCCACGTCGCCGCCGCCGCTCAGCACTGCCTACCGGGAAGGCACCAAGGTTCTGGAGATCAAATTCTCAGGTCGTCTCGATCGCTTCCGGATAGTGGAAATCGAGCTCCAGGACGGCATCGCTGCGTTCGACAGCGCGAAGCTCGTGACGCCCTGGAAGCTCACGTTCACGACGGGCGCGCAATAACCGGCGACGGCTCGCGAAAGCGCTTCCTGAACAGCCGCCAGATCGTTGCCGCGAACACCGCAATCAGCAGCAGCAGAACGGCCGTGATGGCCAGCGCGACGAGCGGGTACTTCAGCGCGACGAACCCGAGGCCCACGACGAAGAGGTCCTCGGTGAAGCTCAGGATCCAGTTCGAGAACGGTTCAGGGCTGGTGTTGGCGACCGCGCGCGTGCCGGCTTTGGTCGCGTGCGTGCTTGCCGCCACCGTGCCGCCGAGCAGCGCGATGAGCCCCGTGACCGGGGCCGACGTCTCGCCGAAAGTCGTAACCGCGATGAGCGCGCCGCCAAGCGGCCGGATCGCGGTGTGGACCGCGTCCCAGAGCGAGTCGACCCACGGCACCTTGTCCGCGATGAATTCGATCACGTACATGATCAGCGCCGCCGCGATCACGACGTCGTGGTCGAAGACCTTGAACTGCGGCGGCAGGTTCACCCAGCCGTAGCGCGACGCGAGGCCCAGGATCGCCACCGTCGCGTAGAGATTGATGCCGGCCGAGAACGAAAACCCCAGCGTGCGGCCGAGCGTCGTCAGCACATCCATCACTCAGCATTCAGCAATCAGCAATGGGCCTCTCAACGCAAGTCCTTCAACATCGTCTGAATGCGCCCGCGTACTGCTTCAACAAGATCATCTCGATCGTCCATCGTCATGCCGGCGGTCTCGACCGGCGGGCCGAACCGCAGACGAACCGTGACCGGCCGGATAATCGGACTCCCCTTCTTCATTGCCGCGCGTGCACCGTCGATGGCGACCGGCACCACGGGGGCTCCAGCCTTGATTGCCATAATGAACCCCCCTTTCTTGAACGGCAACAGCTGCCCCGTCCGGCTTCGTGTCCCCTCCGGGTAAATCATGAACGATGCGCCCTCACGCAGGGCCGCGGCGGCCCCCTCGATCGCCGGAAGGCTCTGCTCGGGATTGCCGCGTTCGAGCGGCACGAATCCGGCGATATCGAAAGCTTGAACGAGGATTGGCAGCTTTCGCAGCTCGGCCTTATAGAGGATGCGCAGCCTCGGAAACAATGGCGACAGCGCCTCGAACACGACCGGAGGCTCGATATTGCTGCTGTGGTTCACGCAGTACACTGCGGCGCGTCCGCGCTGAAGATACTCGGTGCCCTCGACGACCGCGCGGATGCCGCTCAGCCAGAACCCAAGACGGATCCCGCCAAGGCCGGTCATGTAGAGCACCGACGGCGACCGCGTGATCAACGCGATGAGGATCGCCGGAATACCGGCAAAGACGATGTAGAGCGAAACGAGCACGTACGCGGCGAGCGATCGAAGCGCGGCAATCGGCATCAAACGAAAAGAGCCCGCCGGGATTTTAGCCCGACGGGCTCGCTTCGGGTGCCTGGTGCGTAGTGCCTGGTGCCAGGTGCGGTGCTGGTGCCTAGTGCCTGGTGCCGGTTAGGACGCGCGAGCAGCGGTCCGGCGCGCGGTCACGCGCGTCGGCGGCTTCGTGGTCTTGGCCTTGGCCATCGCGCGCGTCTTCATCGCGAAGCAGCGCTCGAGCGCGCGATCGACTTTCTCCTCGACGAGCGGTGCGGACTCGCGCGACACCTCGGAAATCTCCGAGATCACGAGGAATTTCGCGCGATCGAGCATCCGCTTCTCGCGGAACGAGAGATTCTTCGACCGCGCGAGAAACGTCAGGCTCTTGAGAACGTCCACGACGTCGTAGATCGATCCGGTCCGCATCTTGTCGGAGTTGTCCTTGAAGCGGCCCTTCCAGTTCTGGTGATTGTCGATCTTGCCGTCCCCGAGCAGCGAAAAGAGCTTGATGACTTCCTGGTCCGCGATTGCCCGCCGAAGACCGACGCCGTCCACGTTATCCACCGGCACGAGCACCGTCGTGTCGCTCGCCACCATGCGCAGGTGATAGAAGCCGCACGTGGTGCCGAGAATCGTTTTCGTCTCGATGCTCTCAACGACGCCGAGGCCGTGGTTCGGGTAAATGACCTTGTCACCGACCTGGAATGTCACAAAATCCCCCACTAGGATAGGAGCGTGTAGGTTGGGAATGCGCCCGACAAGCAGTTCATTCAGTATACAGGGTCGTCCACGGTCTATCAACAGAAAACCCCTGATTTTGCGGGACTTTTTGCACCTTTCGGCACCTCGCCGCGCAAGCTCGACAGATGCGGGCGATCGCTTCCTCCCTTTGCTAACCAAAGGAAGCTAAACAGTTTGGATGGAAACGGGCCGGGGGTTGATATGAGGCGGCTAAGGTTTCACCTGGGGAGTCCCGGAGGTCCGGCCGGGCCTAGGTGGCCCCGTACCGGGCCATCGCGAGGGAAACGATCTCACCTACGAGCTCGCTGTAGGTGCGTCCAGCCTTCCGCGCGGCCATTGCAAACTCGGACTTCGAGGCGAGCCAGGGATTCGGGTTCACTTCGATCACCGCCACCCGCCCATCGGGCTGCAGCCGCATGTCGACGCGCCCGTAGTCGCGAAGCTCGAGCGCCTGGTAGGCAGCCACGGCGGTCTGCTGCAGGTTTGCAATCGTGTCCTCGGCGAGGTCCTCCGGAAAGACCGACTTGGTATCGCGATACGCGCGCGTCCCTTTCCCCCATTTCACTTCAGCGCCGGCGATGCGCGGCCGTCCTTCGGGAAGCTTCGAGAGATCGAGCTCAACTATGGGCAGCGCCACCGGCGTCTCGTTGCCGATCACCCCGACATACATCTCGCGTCCTTCGACGTACTCCTCGATCAGTACCGGCGAGTCGAAGTTCTGGTGCAGCCAGTCGATCCGTTCCATCAGCTCGCGGATCGAGTTGACGACGGCGTTGAACTCGATCCCGATCGATCCATCCTCGCGCGCGGGCTTGACGATGACAGGGAACTCGAGGTGATGCGAAAAGTCGAGACGGCCGCGGAACACTTTCGCGAACACCGGCGTGTAGATGCCGTGAAAGGCGAAGATTTTCTTGGCGACCGCCTTGTCCTGCGCGAGCATCAGCCCATGGACGCCGGCGCCGGTGTACGGACGGTTGAGGAGATCGAGATAGCCGGCAATCAGAACGTCAGCGCCGTCGTTCCCGCCGAAGGATTCGGACAGGTTGAAGACGAGGTCGCATTCGAGGCGTGAAACCGCGTGCAGGCTCTTGATGCTCCCATCGAGGCAGTGCAGCTCCGCCTCGTGGCCCAGTTTTTCGAGCGCCTCCTTGACTTCGTCCTCGACCTCCTTCTTGTCGAGCGTGCGCGTCAGCGGCGCTTTCGCGTTGGTCGCCGCGCCTTCGTCTTCCGGTTCATCCCACCGGTCGTAAAGCACAACGATCTTCTGTTTCGCCACAATTTCGGGTGATTATAAAGGTTCATGGTTCAGCGTTCCAAGTTCGCGGTGCTGGTTCTCGTTCCGGTTGCGGGTCTTGTTCTCGTTCTGGTGCTCGGTGCGATCGCGCCGAACAACCGGCCGATCGGCGAATGGCGGGTGTACGGTGCCGATCTCGCGAACACGAAGTACGCGCCGCTCGATCAGATTTCGCGCGACAACATCCGCAGCCTTCGGATCGCGTGGCGGTGGCGCTCGATCGACCAGGACGTGCTTGCCGCGCGTCCCGATCTGCATACGTTTCTCAATGAGGCGACGCCACTGATGGCCGGCGGCCGTTTGTACACGGTCACGTCGCTCAGCCAAATCGCGGCGATCGATCCCGCGACGGGCCGCACCATCTGGAGCTACGATCCGAAGGCTTACGATGCCGGCCAGCCGGTCAACCTCGGTTTCGTGAACCGCGGGCTGGCCTATTGGCGCCTCGACACCGACACCGAACGGCTCTACTTCGGCACGGGCGACGGATATCTGATCGCGCTCGACGCAGGCACGGGCCGACCAGTGCCGTCGTTCGGGGACGCCGGACGCGTCGACCTCACCAGCGGTTTGCGGCGGCCCGTCAACCGCGCCGAATACTCCGTCACCTCGCCCCCGATCGTCAGCCGCGGCGTCGTCATCGTCGGTTCGTCGGTGCTCGATCCCGTGCTCCGGCAGGCGGGCGCACCGGGTGACGTGCGCGGCTTCGACGCGCGGACCGGCAAGCTGCGCTGGACGTTTCACACGATCGCGCAGCGCGGCGAACCGGGCGCGGAGACATGGGAGGACGGATCGTCCGAGCGGACGGGCAACGCGAACGTCTGGACGATCATGAGCGCCGACGAATCGCTCGGCTACGTGTATCTTCCGGTCAGCACGCCGACCTCCGATTTTTACGGCGGTCATCGCCGCGGCGCGAACCTGTATGGCGACAGCCTCGTGGCCGTCCGCGCGGAAACCGGCCAGCGCGTCTGGCATTTCCAGACGACGCACCATGGATTGTGGGATTACGACCTGCCGGCGGCCCCCGTGCTGGCCGATGCCACGATCGGTGGACGGCCGCGAAAGATCGTCGCGCAGGTCACGAAGCAGGGTTTCTGCTTCGTGTTCGATCGGGAAACGGGTGAGCCGGTCTGGCCAATCGAGGAACGGCCTGTGCCCGCGTCCACGCTCGAAGGTGAGCGCGCGTGGCCGACGCAGCCCTTTCCCTCCCGGCCTGCTCCCTTCGATCGACAGGGAATCGTCGAAAACGATCTGATTGATTTCACGCCGGAGCTGCGCGCGGAAGCGCGCGCAATCCTCGGCAAGCATCATCACGGACCCCTGTTCACACCTCCGGTCAAGGGCACGACGATCATGCTGCCCGGCTGGATTGGCGGGGCGAGCTGGGCGGGCGCCGGGTTCGATCCGGATTCCGGGCTCCTCTATGTCCAATCGGTCACGGCGCCGTTCATCGTCACGCTCTCCCGACCCGATCCGGCGCGATCGGACCTGCGGTTTGCGGCGCGGCCGCCCGAGGCAGCTGATGGCCCCCGCGGCCTTCCGCTCACAAAGCCACCCTACGGTCGCGTGACGGCTATCAACCTGGCGACCGGCGATCACGCCTGGATGTCGCCGCTCGGTGAGGGACCACGCGATCATCCCGCGCTCAAAGGGCTCAACCTCCCGCGCCTCGGCTGGCCGGTGCGAGGGGCGCCGCTCGTGACCAAGACGCTCCTGTTCTTCGGCCAGGAGCCGCGGCGGATGAACGAGCGCAACCGGCCGTCACCGCGCGGCAACGGCGTGCAGACCGACTTCGAGACGCGCGACCCTGCGCTGTCGGTATTCGACAAAAAGACTGGAGATCTGATCGCCGAGATCGAGTTGCCGACCAACGCGACCGGCGCGCCAATGACCTATCTCTCCGGCGGCCGCCAGTTCATCGTCGTCCCCGTTGGTGGGGCGAGTATTCCGGCCGAGTTGATCGCGTTGGCGTTGCCGGAGTAATTCGCATCAGCAGGCCTGAAGGCCTGCGCGCAACGCTGCGAAGTTCTTCGAAAGCGCTACGGACGAGGCTAAAGCCTCGTGCCACCGGCCGGCTGCGGCAGCGCGCGGTCCAGTTCCGCCCGCACGCGTTCAAGCGTGTCGAGTGAACCGCGAAACGCGACGGCCGTCTCGTCGAGCTTCTCGCGTTCGGCGCGGATGAATCGGCTGTACGGCGCAACACTTGCGCGAATCCGGCTGGCGCTCCGCTTGATCTCCTCCTCGAACTGCGATCGCAGCGCGGCGGCGAGGCGATCGCGCATCGCGGTGATCTTTCCGCGCATCTCCGCCTTGCCCTGGCGGCGCTTCGCCGGAAGGATGAAGAACCCGATCGCAGCCATCGCGCTGGCCATGAGCAGTCCCGATACATCAGCAGCAGCCGTAGTCGCGACGGCCGTAACGAGCGCGCCCAAACCCAGCGCGCCGGCGCCGGCAGCCGCGGCGGCGGCCACGGCGCCGCGAGCCCCCTCGGCCAGTGCGGCCGATTCACGCTTGCGATCGAAGGTCTCGACGACCCGCTGTGCCTCACGGCCGACCGAATCAATCAGGCGGACGCGATCGCTGGAGAACACCCCGATGTCATCGTCGGGCAGGAGTCCTTCGTGCTCTCGGCGGCGCGCGGCGAGTGTCACCGTCACCGAGCGCCACTGACGGAAGTCGGCGTCGACCATCCAGTCGATCAGCTCGTCGACGCGCCGCTCGACCAGGCGCGGCGTCTCGCCGACGACCTGATCCTCGAACATCTTCTGCACGCGGCTCCGGTTGACGAGGTCGAAGACGCGGCCGATGCGCAGCATCTCGTCGAAGAAGTCGTGGCCGCGCTGCTCCATTTCGAGCAGCACCTTGTCGATCTCGGCCATTCGCAGCACGAAGCCGCGGGCCATGTCCTCCTCGTAGAGCGCCACCTGACGTTCGACGTCTTCGAGCGTGGCGACATCGGCGTCCAGCAGCGTGCGGCGGCTCTCGACAGTCCTGAGATAGCGCTCCGCGAGATGCCGGCCTACGCCGAGCGGGTTCTCGAGCTTCAGCCGCATGCGGCCTTCGGTGTCGAGTCGTTCCTCGATGTAGCGCTCGAGCGCCTCGAATCCACTCGCCGCCCACTGGGCGGGCTCGCCGCGCTTCGCTCGCAGCGCGGCCCTGGCGCTGACCCCGAACACGTCGGGCTCGACGCCAATCAACCTCCGGGCGTGGCCCGCGACGAACGCGCGCACGGCCGCCGCTTCTTCGGGACGCTCGAAGATGTCGACCTTGTTGATGACGAAGACGATCTTCTTACCCCAGTCGCGGATCCGCTCGAGGAACGCGCGCTCGGTCTCCGTGAACGGACGATCCGCCGACGTCAGGAACAGAACGAGGTCGGCTCGCGGCACGAACTCCGACGTCAGCGCTTCGTGCTCCCGGATGATCGCGTTCGTGCCTGGTGTATCGACGATGTGGATTTCGCGGAGCAGGTCGACCGGAGCGGTCACGTGAAGAACGTTCTGTTCCGCGACGATTCGCTGCTCGCGCTCGCCGTAGCGCAACACGGTGATCTGCGACGTCGTCGGGGTGACACCCTCCTCGAGGGTGGGATGGCCGACCAGCGCGTTGATGAAGGCGCTCTTGCCGGCGTTGAACTCGCCGACGATGACGAGCAGGAACAGCTCGTCGAGCTGCTCGACGGAGCGATCGAGTGTCGCCTGATCCTCTGCGCTGGCGCCGAGCCGCGCGAGCGCCACTCGAAGGTCGGTCAGCGCACGTCGTTCGGTCTTGAGCAGCTCATCCAGACGCGCATCGAAAAGACGCCTCATCACGTCGAACGGCTAATCCAAGATAAAGGCCAAGCTGGCCGGCTGAGGTGGACTAGCGAATAATCCGCGGCGAGAGCGGCGTCGGCGGCGCAGCTGGTGGCCCCAGAATCCGCAAGATGAAGCCATCCTGATGGTTCACGATGTACAGCTCACCGACGGCATCGACGCCGAACGAGCTGATCCCCCCGCCGAGCCGCGCTTCGCCCCCGAACTCCGCGGTGTGTTCAAGCCGGTCGGACGCTTGAGCCTCGCCGGTCGCGCCATCGATCGTGAGCGCGATCGACCACGCGCGGCCAAAATAGTCCCCGTAGAAGTATCGCCCCCGGTACCGTGAGGGCAGCGCCCGTCCGCGGTACACGTAGCCCCCAGTTACCGACGCGCCATCGCCACGGCCGTAGTCGAGGATCGGCTCGATGAGCGGCGTGTACGCAGGCGGCAGCGACTGCACGTTCGCAAGCGTCCCCTCGCGGAGCCGCCACCCGTAGTTCCTCCCGCCGCGACCTCTCGGCTCGAAGTCGATTTCTTCGCGCCGGTTCTGGCCCACGTCGCCGATGATGAGCGCGCCCGTGCCGCCGAGCGCCGGATCGTCGAAGGTGTAGCGCCACGGATTGCGAAGTCCAAAGCTCCAGATCTCGCCGTGAGCGCTGACGGGATCGCCGTCGAGAAACGGATTGTCCGTTGGGATACGGTAGCCGTTCGCATCGCTGTCGGGAACGTTCACATCGATACGCAGCATCTTCCCGAGGAGGGAGACCGGCGTTTGCGCGTGGTTTTGCGGATCGTTTCCGCTTCCGCCGTCGCCCAGGCCTATGTAAAGAAACCCATCCGGCCCAAATGCCAAATGCCCGCCGTTGTGATTCGAGAAGGGCTGACCGATCACGCGCTGACCCGTCGGCATCCACCGCAGGTCGAAACGGCTCGCCGGATCGGCGACCTGCGGATTCGAGGATGAGCGGCGGAAGCGCGCAACGACCGTGTCGCCGCGACGGTCGGTGAAGTTGACGAAGAACCGGCCGCTCGCTGCAGCGTCCGGTGGAAACGCGAGGCCGAGCAGGCCTCGCTCGCCGCAGCACAAGACGGCGCCGGTGAGATCCAGGAAATCCTGCGCCAACACGACGCGGTCGCGGACGACGCGGATGCGCCCCGCCTGCTCGACCACGAAGAAGACGGATCGGTTGGTCGGATCCTGAACGAACGCGACGGGCTGGCCGAACCCAGTGGCGTAGACCTCGGTGCGAAGCTGAGCACCCGCCGTCGCCGGAGCCGCCGCGATCAGGATGGCTGCAAGCCAGGTTCGCATCAGGTGCAGTCTGAATCTGCCGTATGATCCGTCGAGCCGTCAATGCTGCGCTCCAGGTGTTTCGTGCCCGTGCTGGCGCTAGCTGTCCTCGCCGCCTGCGGTGACGACACGCCGGACAGCCCGTCGCCGCCCGCGCCGGGCGGCGAGACGATCACCGGCCGGGAACGTATCGGCTGGGTCCAGCCCGCCACCGACACGGTTGAGCTGGCTACGTTCGGGTACGCGATCTACGTCGATAACAGCCGCAGCGTGCTGAGCGGGGTGACGTGCGCGTCGACGGCCGGCCCGGCCGGCTTCGAGTGCTCCGCCGAGCTTCCGCGCGCGCAGCTGAGGCCGGGCGGCCACGTGCTGGAGCTCGCGACATTCACCGGCTCCGGCGCCGATCTCCTCGAGAGCGCGAGGTCACCAGCGCTGTCCGTGAACGTCGTGTCTGTCACGACGTCGGCGCGCGAGGCCGAGATGAGCGACGGCGCGAGCGTCACGACGCCGGACGGTCTCCACTTCCGCGCGCGGATCGTCGCGAGAGGCCTCGACGATCCAACGGACATGGCGTTCGCGCCTGATGGCCGGTTGTTTCTCCTCGAACGCCGCGGACTGCTACGAACGATCGATCCCGGTCGTGGCATGGTGGCTGACACGGGGCGCCTGCGGGATGCCAGCGAAGCGCTCGCGCTCACGATCGATCCGGAATTCGTCCGCTCACGCCGCGTGTTCGTCGCCTACACCGCACGATCCGAAGACATCATTACGATGCGGTTGATGCGGATGACGGAGCTGAATGGCTCGCTCGGTCAGGCGGCGCTCCTGCTGGAAGAGCCGGTCGCGCGAGCGGACGCCGCCGCGGCGGCGAGATTCGGCCCCGACCGCATGCTGTTCCTGGGCCTCGGCGACGGCGGCGATTCGCGGCTCGCGCGCGACCTGTCGTCTCCGCTCGCAAAGATCCTGCGCCTGACGCCGGAGGGCGCGACACCGCGCGACAATCCCGGCACGTCTCCCGTGTTCTCGACCGGCCATCGCGCGCCGCGCGCGCTCACGTGGCATCCGGATACGAACGGCTTCTGGGAAATCGAACGCTGGGGCGCGCACGACGTCCTTGCAGGCACGGATTACGCCTGGCTGTTCCCGGATGTGACGCTGCTCGGCGGCGGCCTCTTCTTCCACGGCGGACCAGATCGCGCCGTGCCGCACGGTGATCTCTTCGTCGCCTCTCCGGGCGCGCAGGACCTGTTCCGGGTGCGTTTTGCAGACGGAAGGCCGGCGTCGCACGGCGAACGCCTCCTGCACGGACGCTTCGGCCGCATCGGCGCCGTCGCACAGGCTCCTGACGCGACGCTTTACTTCACGACCGCTAACCAGGAGCTATGGGGTGCCGGCCAGGACTTGCTCGTTCGCCTCGAACCCGTACGCTGACTCAAGCAATCAGCGTTCGGCAATCCACAATCCACAATGGTTTACTTCGCCTTCACGTCGTACGTGTAAATCGTGTCCTGATCCCTGAGATACAGGCGCCCATTGGACACGACAGGATGCGACCACGTGGGCAGACTGCCGGACTTGATCTGAAACCGGCCGCGCTCGCGGTATTCTTCCGGCGCGGCGTCCGCCAGACCGACGACGCCGTTCTCGCTGAAGAGATACAACTGGCCTTCGGCCGCGACGAGCGATCCCTTCCCTACCGATCGGTTCCTCCACGCGATCGTCCCATCGTCGAACTTCATCGCGGTGAGGATGGCGCTGGAAAAGCCGTACAAGTGATCGCCGACGAGAACGCCGGTGTTGTGATGCGTGCGCATGTCGGCGGTGAAGTACAGCTCCTTTGCGCCGCTCGGTGAGAGCTGCAGCAGGCCACCGCCGGTGCCGTAGTCGGAGGAGATGAAGACGCGATCGCCTCCCAGCACCGGCGTCGACACGTTGGCGGTTCTGTTGTTCGCGCGGTCGTAGTTCCACAGAATGCGGCCGGTCGCGACGTCGACGCCGAGTGCGTTCGAAGCAGTAAAGAAGATCGCCTGACGGAGACCACCTGCTTCGGACACGACGGCCGACGAGTAGGCGGCGCGGTCGCTGCCGCTCTTCCACAACACCTTGCCGTTCGTCTTGTCGAACGCAACGATCGACGCGTCGGCACCGCCGGCGTTCACAATCACGCGATCGCCGACGACGAGCGGCGATTCGCTGTAGCCCCAGTTCGGAATCGACGCCGAAAACGTGCCAGGGAACGAGACGCCCCATATCTTCTTGCCGCTCGCCACGTCGATACAGGCGAGATCGCCGCGTCCGCCGATTGCATAGAGCCGATTGCCGTCGATCGTCGGCGTACCCCGCGGACCGTCGCCGCGATCCTGCGAGAGCCGCTCGCCGATCGGCGTCTCCCACGTCGATTTTCCGGTTGCCACGTCGTACGCGATCACGTACTCCTGCGGCCCTTTTGCACCGAGCGTGTAGAGGCGGCCGCCGGCAATCGCAAACGAGGAGTAGCCGTTGCCGGCGCCGGACGCACGCCACACGAGCGGCGGTCCTTCGGCGGGCCAGGTCTTCAGAAGACCCGTCTCTGCCGCAATCCCGTCGCGACGCGGACCGCGCCACTGTGGCCAGTCGGCAGCCGACAGCACTACTCCTGCCAGCAGCACGGAGGTGACCGTTACTCCCATCGCTCGTCCCAGTCTCATGACGTCGTCTCCTGTCGGCTATTAGACGCCAGAGGGCGGGAGATAGACTAGCCGCCATGGCACGACGCTTCGAAGACCTGTCCGAACGGGAAATCCTGGCCCTGGCGATTACGCTCGAGGAGGAGCACGGGCGGATTTATGCCGATTTCGCCGATGGGCTGCGGGAGAATTTTGCGGCATCCGCCCGCGTCTTCGAGGAGATGCAGCGCGAAGAGTCGGAGCACAGGGGCCGCCTGATCGAGCTCTTCCGCCAGCGGTTCGGTGAACACATCCCGCTCATCCGGCGAAGCGACGTCAAGGGATTCGTCGTGCACCGGCCGGTCTGGGCGGTACGCCCGCTCGGTCTCGAGAAGGTGCGGCGGCAGGCAGCCGTCATGGAGCTCGAGGCACGCCGCTTCTACGAACGCGCCGCGGAGCGCGCGAACGATGCAGCCGTCAGAAAGCTGCTTGGCGATCTGGCCGAAGCCGAGCGGAGTCATGTCGCCGCGGCCGAAACGCTCGAGCGCGAGCACCTCCCGCCCGACGTGCGCGAACAAGAAGAAGAAGCCGGACGCCGTTTGTTCCTGCTCCAAGTCGTCCAGCCGGGCCTGGCCGGCCTGATGGACGGATCAGTGTCCACGCTCGCGCCGCTGTTCGCCGCGGCGTTCGCCACGCGCGACAGCTGGGACGCCTTCCTCGTCGGGATGGCGGCGTCAATCGGCGCCGGGATCTCTATGGGGTTCGCCGAAGCCGCCTCGGACGACGGGTCGCTGACCGGACGGGGGCGCCCCTGGTTCCGGGGGGTCGTGTGCGGCGCGATGACGACCGCCGGAGGCGTGGGGCACACCCTGCCCTATCTGATCTCTGACTTCCACCTGGCGACGATCCTCGCTGTTGCCGTCGTCGCGTTCGAACTGTGGGCAATCAGCTATATCCGTTACAAGTACATGGATACCCCGTTCTTATCGGCCGCGTTCCAGGTGGTCGTGGGCGGGGTCCTGGTGTTCCTGACCGGCATTCTTATAGGTAGCGCTTAACCCCCCTGGCGCGCCGAAGCGCCCAGCGCGAAGGCGGCTGTTCGGTTCCCTCTTGCAAGACGTTATTCCCTAGAAGGGCACGTCCGGATACGTGTGTGCGGCGGGATAGGCTTATGATTTGAAGCGACGGCGCGCCGCTCCAGCCGTCCTTCGAATGGATGAGTGGGTACCCCACCGTCCGGCGGCTCGAACTACGGGCTCCGGTCCGGCTCCAGATGTCGCCTCGACGCTCGATTTGCTGCAACGCGCGCGGCAAGGCGACCAAGAGGCGCTGAACGCTCTCTTCGAGCGCTATCTCCCTTCTTTGCGGCGCTGGGCAAGAGGTCGGCTGCCGCGGTGGACGCGAGACCTCCGCGACACCGACGACCTCGTGCAGGAGACGCTCGTACAAACGCTCGGCCGGCTGGATGCGTTCGAGCCCCGGCACGAGGGCGCGCTCCAGGCGTATCTCCGTCAGGCCGTGGTCAACCGCGTGCGCGACGAAGTGCGTCGCGTCGGCCGGCGGCCGGCGCCCGCGGCGCTTGACGACGACATGATGGATCGAGGTGTGTCGCCCCTCGACGAGGCCATCGGACAGGAAGCGGCGGCACGGTATGAAGCGGCGCTGCAGCGGCTGCGCCCGGAAGAACGAGAACTGATTGTGGCACGCGTGGAAATGGGAAACGGATACGAACAGATAGCGGCGGCGCACGGAAAACCCAGCGCTGACGCGGCTCGGATGGGCGTCGCGCGCGCACTCGTACGCCTTGCGGAGGAGATGGACGTTGAGCGCTGAAGAGCGGCTGGTCGATCTGGCCGCGTCGGTGGCCGACGGCACATCGGTGGATTGGGGGACGGCCGAGTCGAATGCCGGCGATCGGGATCTCCGGCTGATTCGGCATCTCCGGCTCGTCTCAGACGTCGCGGAGCTCTATCGAAGCCTGCCCGAGACGGTCGCCGACTCCGGCGACGCGGAACCCGACGCGTACAGTGGTCCGAAATGGGGCCGGCTGGTCCTGCTCGATCGCGTCGGTGAAGGCACGTCGTCCGAAGTGTATCGCGCCTGGGATCCGGAACTACAGCGAGAGGTCGCGCTGAAGCTGTTGAAGGTCGATGGCTCCGACGCGGAGGCGTCGCGCTGGCGGCTCGTCGGCGAGGCGCGGCGGCTGGCGCGCGTCCGGCATCCGCACGTCGTGATCGTGTTCGGCGCCGATCGCCGCGACGATCGCGTCGGTCTGTGGATGGAGCTCGTCAAAGGGGCGACGCTCGACGACCTCGTGCGGCGGAACGGACCCTTGAGCGCGCGC
Source organism: Vicinamibacterales bacterium (assembly GCA_036258175.1). Lineage (GTDB taxonomy): Bacteria > Acidobacteriota > Vicinamibacteria > Vicinamibacterales > 2-12-FULL-66-21 > DATAEE01. The sequence continues at coordinate 9,338 of DATAEE010000277.1, read as the reverse complement.
GAAGCGACGCTAGTCGGCCTCGATCTCTGCGGGGCGCTCGCGGCCGTCCACGCGGCCGGACTCGCGCACAGAGACCTCAAAGCGCAGAACGTGATGCGGGAGACCGGCGGCCGGATCGTCCTGATGGATTTCGGCACCGGCAAGGAATTGAAGAACGGGGGGACGGAGCGGCTGGCGGGCACGCCGCTGTACCTTGCCCCGGAAATCTTTGCGCGCAAGCCGGCGACCGTCGTCAGCGATCTCTACAGCCTCGGCGTTCTTCTCTTCTATCTTGTCACCGGCAAGTTTCCCGTAGCCGCTTCGACGTTCGAAGAGCTCGCCGGTGCGCATAAACGGCGCGAGAGCCGGCGCCTCCGTGATCTTCGGCCCGAACTGCCGCAGGCCTACGTGCACGTCGTCGAGCGGGCTCTCAGCTACGATGCGGCGCTGCGCTACGAGAGCGCCGGCGACATGGAAGCGGCGCTGCGGCAGGCGCTCGACAAGACGCCCGCCGAAACCGCCGCGCCGCCGTTGCAGCAGACGCGCCGCACGTGGCCGTGGCTGGCAGCCGCTGCCGTCGTCGCAGCGATCGGCGTGACCTTCACGGTCGCGCGGGGACCTGCCTCGCCTCCGGCGGCGCGCGGCGCGACCGCAATACCAGTCACGCAGATCGCCGTCCTGCCCCTCGCCGACTTGTCGGGCGGATCGGCGCCGGCCTACCTCGCCGATGCGCTCACCGATCAGCTGATTGCAACCCTCGGCCACGTGCGCGCTCTGCGCGTGACGTCGCGGACATCGGTGCTGCAGTTCAAGGGCGGGTCGACGCCGATTCGCGACATCGCGAAAACGCTCAGTGTCGGATCAGTCCTCGAAGGATCGGTCAAAGTCAGCGAGCCGTCGACTTCAGGAGAGCGAACGGTCACGGTCAACGCGCGGTTGATCGAAGCGGGTACGGATACGCAGCTCTGGGCGCAGAGCTTCGAGCGGCGCCTCGGCGACGGCTTGGCGCTCGAAGCCGACATCGCGAAGGCCGTTGCGCGCGCCGTCAACGTAGCGCTCACGCCGGGCGAGGCGTCCGAACTGACGACGGACCAGACGAATCCGGCCGCCGCGGAGGCCTACTTTCAGGGACGCTATCATCTCGCCCAGTTCGGGACCGACAACTTCAAGAGGGCGATCGCGGCGTTCGAACGAGCGACACAACTGGATCCATCCCACGCGCCAGCGTATTCCGGCCTCGCGCGCGCCTATTACAGCCTGGCTTCGGCTGGGACGATCTCGCAGCCAGAGGCGCGGGCGTCTGCGCTCGCCGCCGTGTCGCGGGCACTCGAGCTCGATGACACGCTTGCCGAGGCGCACAGCGGTGCCGGTGACATCAAGTTCTATTACGACTGGGATAGCGCTGGCGCGGATGCGGCGTACCGTCGCGCAATCGAGCTCAATCCCAGTTTCAGTCGTGCGCGCACGCAGCGGGCTCGTCTGCTGTCGGCGCGCGGTCTCGTGAAAGAGGCCATTGAGGAGGCGCGGCGCGCGGAAGCACTGGATCCTCTCTCTGCCGAAGTCGCGCAGACGGTCGGGCTCTTGCTCTACTACGATCGCAATTACGACGGCGCGACCAAACAGCTCCAGCGGGCGCTCGACCTCAACCCGAACCTCCCGCGGACGCATCTAACGCTCAGCCGGATCTACGAAGCCCAGGGCGCCTGGAAACCCGCGATTGCGTCCGCCGAGCGCGCGCTCAGCCTGGCAGGCGGAACCGAGGTCGTCTGGCGGGCGCACCTGACCCGCCTCAGAGCGTTGTCAGGCGACGAGGCACGAGCGCGCCGCGAGCTCGACGAACTCATCGCGCTTGACCGAAGCGGACAAGCCCACCTTGGGCCCGAATACCTGGCATATATTCACGCCGCGCTTGGAGAGGATGCTCAAGCGCTCGCGCTCCTGGAACGTGCCGTGGCCGAGCGCGACCAGAACGTTCTGTGGCTCAAGGTCGATCCCCGACTCGATCAATTTCGCGATCAGCCGCAATTCCAGCAGCTCGTCCGCCGGATCGGACTCTGAGATCCCTTTCTTGACGACGCGCGCAGCTGGCCACTACACTGCTGGCGCTTCCCGAGGACCTCGAGGAGAACGATGACAAAGAAGGCTCTCAAGCGGACGGGGCGCAAGAAGAAGGTCGAGCTCAGTCCAGTGCGTCGCGCCGCGGACCGGAAAATCCAAGAGCTGAAGAAGCTCGAACAAACGCGCAACGTGAAGCGAGCCCTCAAGCAGATGACGAAGGTGAAGGCCGCCGTGGCGAGCATCTGCGGCGAGCACATGATCTTTCCTATCTGACACGTGGCGCGCGCGCGTCCACCCGGCACACCCCCACAGGACGGACTTCGGTATCGCCGCTCGCCGCATCTCGTGTGCTACTGGACGAGCGGCCGTTTCATCCTGCACAACTACGCGACCGGCCGCATCGTCCCGGCGACGCCGTTCGTGTGCGATGTCCTGAACTTTTTCGACGACTGGCGATCGACGGGCGATCTCTCGGCCGCGGTGTCCGCGGACCGCGCGTTGCTCGGTCGCCTGGTCCGCGTCCTCGAGCGCTCCTCGCTTCTGCAACGCGACGACCGGCCACCGCATCCAGCGGAGCGCGCCATGTCGACTTTTTCGCGCTGGAATCCGCCGGCCGGTTTTTTCCACACGAGCACCAAAGACGTTCGCTTCATCAGCGCGCGCGCGGCGAGTGCCAACGTGCGCCGTCAGGCTCGCTTCTGGCCGGTGCCGGCCGCGGTCAAGCGGTACCGGCACGCACCCGTCATTCGACTTCCGCGACCCGTCATCGATGATCCGGTCGCCCGTGTGGCGCTCGAGCGTCGCACGTGGCGGCGTTTCTCAGGCCGGAAGCTGCCGCTCGCCGCGCTGTCGACCTTGCTTGGGTTGACGGCGGGCGTGCAGAAATGGGTCACCGTGCCGGTGTACGGAAAAGTACCGCTGAAGACGTCACCGTCCGGCGGCGCCCGGCACCCAATCGAGTTGTATGTCGTGACGTGGGGGGTCGACGGCGTTGCGCCCGGTCTGTACCACTACGCCTCGGACACGCACGTGCTCGAGCGGCTGCGCCGGGGCGTCCGGCCGCGGCAGGTCGCAAAGTACCTGCCCTTGAGCGGGTACTTTGCCCGCGCGGCGTTTCTCGTCCTCTTTACCGCGGTCTTCGAGCGTCAGCTCTGGCGATATCCGTATGCGCGCGCCTATCGCGCGGCGCTCATCGAAACCGGCCACATGGCCCAGACCTTCTGCCTCGCGGCGACCTCGATGGGGCTGGCGCCGTTCTGCCTCATGGGGCTGGCGGATTCGGCCATCGAGCGCGACCTCGGGATAGACGGAATAACCGAGTCGGTCCTCTATGCGGCTGGCGCCGGATGCCGTCCAAGGGGCGCCACGTGGGCCCCCCTTCCCAGCGGGACCCTCGAGGCGCTGCCCAACCCCTACCTGTCAAGCCGGCGATCCTGACCCCGCCCAGCCCCCCTGTTCGGTCTGGCGGCCGAATGTCGTTAATCAGATTGAAAGGCAGGGGCAAGACCTCCCGAGAGGGGCGCGACGGGACCTAAACCCCGCCGCATGAAATGGGCTGGGGGGGCGGCGGGTTTGGGGCCGTCGCGTCCGTCACAGGTGAGGTCGTCAGAGTCATCATGGACAACGAAACCACGTCGGCCCAGGCACTCAAGAGCATGACCCGTCGAGAACTTCTCCGCGTGATCGATCGCTTGCGGGAAGGCAATTCCGAACTCCAGGAAGCGGCGCTCATCTGGATCGATCTGTATGAGGCCGCGCTGCAGCGTGAGCGCGTGGCGCGTGCGATGAATCAGCCGGCGGATTCGCTGGCGCCGGAGTCAGCGACGGCGGCGTGAGATGGCGCGGCCGACTCTCGTTCTCATCCGGGGCGGGGCCAGCAGGCGGGCGACGGAGGAACCGCCCGGGCCCGCCCGGCTCTCCGATGCGTCAACGCCCTACGGTCAGCTCGTCGAGCTCGCGCGGCGGCGAGCGTTCTACGCGGCGCTGACCACGGAAGTCTTCGACGAGACGGTCGCACGCTCGTGCGACCCGCGCTTCCGCAAGCGACCGCGTTGATGCATTGACGCTTCTCAAACGACGGTTGCTGTTCACCGGTTGTGTTGTATCTGGCGTGGCGATCTTCTCGTGGGTGCTCTTTGCTGAGAGCTCCCCACTGCGAAACTACTTCCTCTGGCACGTCTCCCTTCCGAACGCCTGGAGAATGCTGAATTTTCCGGCGGCGCTTCTGAGCGCCGTACTCAGCGGCAACGTTCATCAATCAAGTCTGATCGGTGTCGTGGCAGGAATGATCCTTCAGTGGGGCGTTGCGGGGTTCCTGTTGTCGCTGCTCCTCATCCGGAAATAGTAGAATCAACGAATCGCCAGCCGGCCGGAGTGGTGAAACTGGCAGACGCGCGGGACTCAAAATCCCGTGGGGTTTACCCCCCGTGTGGGTTCGATTCCCACCTCCGGCACTAAACCCTTTAGCAATTTTGCGACTTCCGCTCGGCGTGGCGCGGCGAGGCCTCGCGACTGTCCCTGAACTTGTCCCCGTCAGCAGGGACAGCCGCGGAAATTCGGCTGGCGGCCTGATCAATCCGCGCGGCGGCGTCCTGCAGGGCGCGGCCGTCGACGATGGCATAGCGCGCATAGATGCTCTCCGTTTTGTGCCCCACCATTTCCTTGGCGGCAGACCGCGACACGCCGGCGAGTTCGAGGTTGCGCACGGCGGATCGCCGGAAGTCGTGGACCAGTCGACCGGGCAATCCCGCCGCCGCGCAGGCGGCTAACCAGGCGCTCCGCATGTTGCGAATGCGTTTGCCGTTCCGGTTGAACACGAACGGCACGATGTGGCCCTCGCGGGCGAGCCGCTGTTGATCGCGGTACTGGTCGCGGAGCAGCGCCTCGAGCGCGGCGGTAAACGGAAAGCTGCGGCCCTCGTCGTTCTTAGTGGTTCCGGGATCCAGACTGACTTCCCGGGCGTGCCAGTCCACGTGCCGACATTCGTGCGGAAGTACCTCCGAGGCCAGCCGCCAGCCCGTGAGATAGGCGAACTCCACGACGTTTCGAAGTGCGTCCGGGAGCGCGTGTTTGATCGCGTCGACCTGTGATCGGTCAAAGAATCCGCGGCGTACGCTTCGCTCCTTGAGCATCGGCACGTACGGACGCGGGCCCGCATAGCGGTTCTCTTCGATGGCCAGCGAGTACAGGCGTTTCACGACGGCCAACTCGCGATTGACTTCCGCGGCCGACGCGCCGGCCTTGAGCCGCGCGGCGATGAATGGGCGCACGTGAACGTCCGTCTCGATTTCGCTGAGCCGTCGCCCGCCAAACCACGGAGCTCCGCGTGGCGGCGCTCGAGCGGGCCGTCGAGGAATCGTACGTGTTCAGCGTCAGCGGGACCTGCGAGTGGCCAAGGGTTTCATCATCACGCCGCGCGAGTCGTGCGCAAACGGCACGGTGGGCACGTTTGAGGTCGACGACGGTGCAATCTCGCGGCGCCGCGGTCGACTGGCCAACTTCACTCGCTTCACGCGTGCTATCATCCGGGCATTCGATTCGATCCTCTCCGAAGACTCACCGAACCCCACCTTCCCCGACGGCGCGAGCTGTTGTGGATTTTCCTGGTTTTCGCAGCCTCGCGAGCGGTGTTGTATCTTACAGTCGCAGCCACGACGCCGGGGAGTTTCCCTGAACAGTGGTCGCGATGGGATGCGCAGCAGTACGTCAATATCGCCAGCTTCGGGTACGTCACGAATGAGCTGCCCGCGCACCAAGTCGCATTTCAAAGTCGCTTTCCCCCGCTCTATCCGCTGCTGATCTGGATCGTTGATCAGATTCCCGGTGTATCAGCAGTGGCCGCCGGCATCGCACTGTCGCTGTTCTTCTTGTTTGCCGCTTCGGTGCTGCTGTACGCATTGGTTCAGACGCATACGGCCAGTAGGCGTCAGGCGCTCCTCGCCGTCACCCTGATGGATTTCTTTCCAACCTCCTACTTCGCCTCTGCCGTTTACAGTGAAGCGTTGTTTCTGTTCCTGACGCTGCTCTATTTCTGGTGCCTGATTCGGTACGAGAGCTACGGAGGCGCAACTGCTGCTGCTGTTGGAGCAGTTCTCACCAGAAGCGTTGGAGCCGTTCTCCTCGTTGTGCACTTTCACGCGGCACTTTATGGCTGGCGCCGAACGCACGCGAGCGTGGTGAAACGCGCGACGTATTTCCTGCTTCCGCTCGTCGCCTTAGCGGCCCACCTGGCGGCCGTGCGATTTCTAATGCGACAACCTGGTTATCTGACAGCCGAGGAGCCGGCGACCGCTGCAACGAAGTTGTCGCTTCCATTTGCAGAGCCCGTGCGAACAGTTGTGGAACTGGTCCAACGCCCGGATGCCGCGCTCAGCGAGCACGCCTGGATGACAACCAGGTGGGGCGCATTGTTTATCTTTTTCGCTGCCGCCGTGTTGCTGTGGGGTATGCGACGACTGCCGCCGTTGTATAGAACGTATGCCGCCTCTTATCTACTCTTCGTGTCAGCGCTCACCTGGAACATCAGCGCGCCCCGGCATGTCTGGGTCCTTTTCCCGGTCTTCATGGTCCTCGCGTCGGTGCGAAGCGTTGCTGCGATCGGCGGATTCCTCGGTGCATTCACGCTGGGTCTGATTGGCTTTGGCCGCATGTTCGCCAGTGGCGCATGGGCCTTCTAAAACGAGACCCGCTGAACCGCTGGAAGAAGTGCTCCGGCGACCCTCGACGACGTCCACGCCCACGCCGCGCGGGCACTCGACGTCATCCTCGAAGTCCAGTACCACAAGTTTGAGCAGTCCTGCATCGACAGTCACCTGCCGCTGCAGGATCTCGCCGATCTTTCGGAGTGGGCCCACGAGTACCCGCTGGGTGGCGCCGTCGCACGCTCGAGGACCTGCGCGCGTGACTGGTGACGTGGGCACACGAATCCACAGAGGAGAGCGTAACCGTTTACAGGTAAACAAGCCGAACGGGCGGCGGCGGCCGCCATGACGGCGTCGTCAGCGGCCGATCTGCTCCAAGACCTCGCGCGCGGAGGAGGAAATCGCGGCGCTCAAACGCACGCGAGCGGATGACGCGCGGCGGGTCGAAATCGCGGAAGCGAAAGAGGCCGCCGCCCGTGCCGCACTCGCGGTCGCCGCCTGGGGCGGGCGCCGACCGCCGCCCAGACGCGACGGAAATTCCTGACCGTGCCCAACACCGGCCGGACGCCCGATCGTGCGCCACAACGCGGTGTCGCGGCCCGGTGTCGGCACTGCGGGGAACGCTTCGAGGCGGTGCTGCGTACGGTGTAGGTACGACATCAGGCAGGGGTTTCACCGTCTCTGCCTGCTGTTCGCACTGTTTGTCCCGGGTGGCTTGCTCTTTGGCCTCGTGCAGCACCAACTTCAAGTCCGCATCCGACAGGCCCACCCTGTCGAGGATGCCGCTGGGCGTATGGCGTGAAGCCGATGCGAGCATGCGCAAGCCCGATTCCCACGCATGGTACTCGGGGATCAGCTCCGGATGTTTCTTTCAGTCGATGAGCGGCTCATATTCCAGGTTGTACTGGATTTGTCGCGCCGCGTTGTAATGGAGATATTGTCGCGCCGCGATCACCGCCACCGCCGCGGCCACGCCACCGATGACGGCCCTGAACCAGCGCTGTGCTGAATGCTGCATCGGACTCTCACGCTCGGGGGGACTGTCCCTAAATTGTCCCCATCAGGGGCTAAAACTGCGTAAGCGTAAAGGCGAAAGGTCGAGAAATTCCTAGGAACTCCGCTAAGTTGTTGTCCTGTCAAGGCCTGCACAAACCGGCCTTGCGGGACTCAAAATCCCGTGGGGTTTACCCCCGTGTGGGTTCGATTCCCACCTCCGGCACCAGCCTTCGCTCGCGTTCTTCGCTGAGCGAGCTTCGGCTAGGCAGGCCAGCCTTCGCTCGGGAATGCGCCTCAGACTCCGCGGTGACCTCGTCGGTCTTCGCGAAGACCGCCCACGGCCCACCCCACCAGGCTGACGATTAGCGCGCCGCCAACGGCGCTCCAGAAACCCGCGATCTCGAAACCAGGCACGACCCACGCGGTCAGCGCGAGGCAGATCGCGTTGACGACGAAGAGGAAGAGACCCAGCGTGACCAGCGTGATCGGCAGCGTGAGCAGGATCAGCACCGGCTTCACGAAGGTGTTGACGATCCCGAGTACGAGGCCGGCGATGAGCGCGGCAGCCGTACCGCTCAGGACGATGCCGTCGAGGAGGTAGGCGGCGACGTAGATCGCGAGCGCGTTCAAGAGGATCGAAAGGAGAATCCGCAAGCACCCTCAGTATGGATCGGAACGTGCCACCCCCGACCCGGCTCGAATCATCAATCCGCAATAATCTCCAATCAACAATCTTCAATCTTCAATTAATCTCCAATCGTCAATCCAAAATCGCCAATGCAGAAGGCTGCCCACCTCACCCTCCCGGATGGAACGTCCACATCAGAATCGTCGCGTCGTTTTTCGCGGAGCCCGGGCGCGCGGTCAGGTACTTCTCCGACGACAGCACGACCTGATCGATCGACACGCCGTCCTCGCGGGTCTGAAACTGAATGACCTGTAATCCACCGGCCGGGAAGCGGAGCGTCACGCCGTTCCGGTTGACGGCGCCCCACCCGTCGTCCTCCCATCCCCAGCCGGAGAGCCCACAGCTCGCGCACTCCTCGAGGTTGATTGGCAGGCCGGACGAGGTCCCGATGCGATAGACCGGGTTGCCGGCAGCGTCGGTTGAGCCACTGAACTGCGCCCAGACCGAGTCGTTGAAGTAGCGATCGCCGTCGGCCTTCAGCCGGACCCACAGCTTGTAGGTCTGCGTCGGATCCGCGATGAACGAAAGCGCGAACCGGCTCGCCGGCTGCGGGACGGGCGCGTTGACCTTGGGCGGCGTTGGATGCCCACAACACGACCTCCCTCGTGGGCGTAATGGTCAGGTTGATCGAGTCGGACGCCGTGCCTCCCCGGCCGTCCCGCGCGGTCACGATGAACGTGTAAGTGCCGGGGTGGCGGCCCGTGATCTCCAGGAACGGGCTGCCGAACGTCTCGAGCGGCATCCCATTCGCGTCCCGCCACTTGAAGACCAGAGCGTGAAGATCAGGATCGTTGCTGGCGGCGAAGATCGCCGACGGATCGTCCGCAAACTGGTGCGCGTACTCCAGGGTGCGATCGGCCCCAAGGCTGACGGTCGGCGCGCCGTTGGCGCTCTTCCGGCGGTTCACGATCACCTCGGCTGCCCCGTCTGTCGTCGCGATGATGATGTCGGGCAGTCCGTCACGCGTGAAGTCGGCC